>NZ_NMOJ01000251.1:0-62500 GCF_002251635.1 Pseudomonas mandelii | reverse complement strand
TTAGCAGACCGGCCTTTTCATCGGATACTTCAAATGCTCCCTTGCGGTAGTGGCCAGTAGCCGCTATCCATTAAGGTGAATTCAGAAGGAGTACGCGAGGATGATTCCAAGATTCGTTGTGGTTCCCGCCATTCCCACGGAAACGGGGTCAACGCGCAACGGAACGCGCTTCTACTGCAAAACCGCCCCCATAGGGTTCAACCTCTATGACAATGAAGAAAAGCGCAGGCTGCCCACAACCTACCCGACACGGAAAGAAGCCGAGGAAGAATGTTTGCAGCTTAATAACGAATGCCTTCAATGCATGCTGGCTGAGCGCCCCCGCGTCAATATGCCCTGAGCGCGTGCAAGACTGAATGAAGGCAAAACATCGCTTATTTATTGAAGCAGACAAAAGTCCGAAAACAGAAGGAACTGGCACTACGCCATCAATGTCGTAGTGACAGCACCTGGAGATTCGGATGACCCGCCCTCGATATTTTCAAATCACGTATGGCTTCAACAAGACTCGGCATATTTTTATTCAACCCGACTCCCACATGTCTGAGGCAGACGCGTGGTACTACGCCTGCCTGCATTCAGGGATTGGGCTTTCATATGGGGACAATCACGATCAACAAGACTTTGATGCGCTGCGAAGCCACGCACAGGAAAATGGCTTGATCCAGGTTAGTTGGGAGGAGTTGCCTTAAATGCCAGTGTGCGGCCCAGCTAAGTGCCGCCGCCCACGCCCTCTATCGCTTTTGCAAATGAAGTACCCGCCGCCTTCACCAACTTGCGCCATTCCGAGCTGTTGATCAGCCCGGTACGTTCCATCTCGTCGGCGGCCTTGAGCAACTCGTCGTACTGTTCTTCAGCATCCATGCGAATTTCGGGCTCGTTCAGGAGCTTGTGCCAGGCCGCCAGGGCTTGCTTCTTTTGATCATCATTCATCGCCAAACTCCCAGGGACAGTTTTCACTTGGAAGTTTCCAGTGAATGACCGTTCCTCGGTTCCGACATACGGCGCTTATACAAAACTCACGGAGTGAGCTTTACAAGCAGCTGCGAACCGCTTTACGCATCGCGTCCGACTTGGCCCACGGCGGCCCCTGATACAGAGAGACTCGACTGCCGTCCTTGTATTTCACGACGTCCAGAATTTCGTCAGCCGTGATAATGCTCGGCGCATTGATCCGGTAGCCATTGGAAATACCGGTCTGAGTCGTCTTGGGGACTTCCTGCTGCCAAAGCGGCAAAAGACAAGCGGCGTATTCTTTGGGCGCCTTGTTACTGTACTTGCTGACGTTAGGCTCACCTGGAACCAGGGATGCCGGCAGCGAACAACCCGCCAGCATCGCCATCGCTACTCCCCCAATCAACATCCGCATGACGCTTCCTTATCCTGAAAAACGGCGAATGTAGCGCGTAGCGATCCAGACATCCATCTATAGAATCAGCCCTCAGGGGTTACGTTGTGATCACCGGGGTCGGGATAAGACCGTTCGTTCAAATACGTCATCCATCGTTCATACGCTTCATGCTGCCATTGAGTGACCCTCTCCCACTCCGGCCCACTCAACTGATGAGCCGAAATAAGCTTCATCATCTCCGTAGTTGCTGCGTCCAGATCAACAATCAGCTCATGCGCATGGAATCTGAAATCATCGGTGCTGGTCATTTGAAGTTGCCTCGCCCTAGCGAACATTCGCCACTTCAGTACGACATCACACCGGTTCGTTCGCGCTCATTCTCCCGACAAGCGGCGTACCTTCCATCCATTGAGCAGCAGGCGAGCAAACGCCCCGCCCGTTAATTGGGGCTACTCTTTTGTATCGGGGTATTAGCAGGAGGTCATCATGTGGCTCAACGAAGATGAAAACGAACTTCGGCGTGATCTGCAAGGACTTGCGTCGGACCTGAGGTGGTCGGCAGTGGAACTCTTACGCATCGCAGAGCAGCTACGCCTGGCCGGCAATGATGTGGATGCGCAAGCGGCCATGAAGTTGTGCAATCTATTTCAAGGCGATGAAGAGCGACTGGCGGGTTACGCAGAAGAAGTGAAAGCCAAAATCATCAGTCGGACGAAAGCTCCGAAAGCTCACTAACGGGAGCGTTGGCATGAACACGCCTCTATTGGCGCTGGTCGTCGTGCTGGCGGCGACGGGTGGCTGCAGCACAGATTCACACGTTTATCGGGACCAGCCGCTGGTCGCCAAAGTCGAGACCGGCNAGGTTACTAGCCAGCAATGGATGGCGAGCTAGCTGGAAGCGGGTTTGTTACAGGTGTCCCGCCATTTATCCGCGAACCTGTTAATGGCTTGGCTTTTCAGTTCTGGAGAATCGAGGACCGGCTGGTTGTACGCTTCGTTGATCAACATGGCGCCTAACTTGTCGTGATCAGGATTACCCGATTTCACGGCCAGCAGACTTTCTTTCGATTCGCCTTTTTGCCGAGACTGCATGATCGATCCGGCCAATGTACGGAAAACGTCGCAGACCTTTTGATTGGTGTGGATTTCGCCTTGCGTCTGGGCCAGAACCTGACCGACACCGGCAAGGTAAAGAGCAGACAACATTGCCAGTGCAGTCCAGCGACCTTTCAACATGCTTTCTTCCTTGAATTGAAAGCGGCCACCCTATCATCCAAATGTCACGTTTAAAATCCTCCAACGCCTGGTTTCAAGACAAAAAAAGCCCCGGCATCCCAGGGCTTCAACGTTCATTCTGATTTCTGGCCTGGAGTCGTTCGAACCGTTCTTGCTTTATAGGCAGGAAGCGCTGCTGCAAACGCCAGTGCCTCCTCTTTGCTGCCAAAAGCCCCGAGACGGTCGCCTTTGGTGCACACCCGCCAGGGGCCGTTGTTTACGCTGAGTACGTCATAACCGTTCATGTGCATTTTATTCAGCATCGGAACGCTCATAGTCACCTCCTTTTCGGCAGTGATAAGCCACGATTGACTTGGCTACCTTACACCCGCCCCCTGCCCAAGTGCCTACCAAACGTCGTGTCAGGTTTTCGACATTCCTTTGCACTTTCTACCGCCTCCCTCACTCCATCCCTTTGAAACAGAGGCTTGGGCCTGAATATTGCATTTTCATGACTGTTTTATGACAAGCGGCGGTTTAGTAACACATGAAAGTACGGGCAACAGTCATTTGCGAGCAGGATCGGCATGTTCTCCTGGTGCGCAAACCCAGGTGTCGCTGGACCTTGCCAGGAGGAAAAGTCGAGCGCGGCGAAACCACTGCGGGCGCCGCCATGCGCGAACTCCAGGAGGAAACAGGACTGGGAGTCGACAGCTTGTTGTACCTGATGGAACTGGAAACGGGCAGCACCCGGCACCATGTGTTCGAGGCGTCGGTCCTCAACTCGGACGAAGCCCGGCCACAAAATGAAATTTTCGATTGCATGTGGTATCCGCTGGACGCAGTCCAGAACCTGAACACAAGCGACGCCACGCTCAAGATCGTCAAAGCCTTCCAGCGTCGCTTGTAAGTTTGCGCCGCCGCCTCAGCCCTGGTCGCCGCCGCCCACCGGCATGATCATGCCGGTGATATACGACGCCTCGTCACTGGCCAGAAACAGAATAGCGCCTGCCTGCTCATCCAGCGTGCCGTAGCGTTTCATCAAGCTGCTGTCGAGCGTCTGGCCGACAATTTGCTGATACCAGACTTTTTCTTCGGCGCTCTGCTCTGCGCTGTTTCGCGGAATGGCCCGCGGCGGTGCTTCGGTGCCACCGGGTGCGGTGGCATTGACCCGAACTCCACGACCGGCGGTTTCAAATGCCAGGCAAGCAGTCAGCGCATTGACACCGCCCTTCGCCGCGCCATACGGCACGCGATTGATGCTGCGGGTAGCGATGGACGAAACATTGACGATCGCGCCGCTGCCCTGTTCAAGCATGAACGGCAGCGCGGCGTGGCAGCACCATAATGTCGGAAACAAAGAACGACGGACTTCGGCTTCGATCTGCTGCTCTTCGTAGTGTTCGAAAGGCTTCGCCCAGATCGTGCCGCCCACGTTGTTGACCAGCACATCCAGACGCCCAAAGCGCTCGACGGCGGTACGCATCACGCGGCTGCATTCGCTGTATTGCTCAAGGTCAGCGGTCAAGGCAAGCACCTGGCTGCCCTGCCCCAATTGTTGCTGCACCTCGAACACCAGGTCCGAGCGATCAACCAGAATCAGCCGCGCCCCCTCAGCGGCCATGCGCTCCGCCACCCGCCGACCAATGCCTTGCGCCGCGCCGGTGATCAGCGCAACTTTTTCGTGAAATCTGTTCATGTGGACCTCGTAACGAAGGATGCCATTCAGTGAAAACGTCCCAGACAAAACACTGACCTGTGGGAGCATGTGATCACGCAGCGGATGGACTCAAGCCGCGCTGGCGGCGAATTTCTCGTAATAGAAGTTCGCAGGCGCGACGCCTTGTTCGCGAATGAACTGACTGACCGCTTCGACCATCGGCGGCGGGCCGCACAGGTAGACGTCGACGTCGCCTTCGTTCAAATGCCGTGGCTCGATGTGCTGGGTCACGTAGCCCTTGAGCGGATGCTGGCTGTCGGGGTTGGCGACACAGGCACTAAAGCTGAAATTCGGGATGCGCGCGGCAAACGCTTCGAGCCGATCCAGTTCCACCAAATCAAAATCGTTGGTCACGCCATAGATCAGATGCAGCGGATGCTCGCTGCCCTGCTCGGCGATTTTTTCCAGCATCGCGGTGAACGGCGCCAGACCGGTTCCACCCGCCAGCAGCAATAACGGCCGGCGAATGTCGCGTAGATAAAAGCTACCCAATGGACCGGCCAGACGCATGCTATCGCCCGCCTTGGCTATACCGGTGAGGAAGCTGCTCATCAAGCCGCCGGGCACGTTGCGAATCAGGAAACTCACTTCGCCGTCACGCTGCAACGAGCTGAAGGAGTACGCGCGGGTCTGCTCGCTGCCGGGAATTCCAAGGTTCACATACTGGCCCGGCAGAAACGCCAGTTTGCTCAGCGCCTCGCCCTTGATCGACAGCGCGATGGTGCTGTCGGACAACTGCCGCACGGCGCTGATGGTGGCGTCGTAACTGGCCTGCTGGGTACGGCAAACCTGCGATGAAGTCGGCACGCGCACCACGCAATCGCTCTGGGCGCGCATTTGGCACGTCAGGACAAAACCCTGCTGCGCTTCATCAGCGCTGAGCGCGTCTTCGATGTATTCCTCGCCCAAGTCATAACGACCGGCCTCGGCGAAACACTTGCAGGTACCGCACGCGCCGTCGCGGCAATCCAGTGGAATATTGATGCCCTGGCGGTACGCGGCATCGGCCACGGTTTCGCCCACATTGGCGTCGATGAACCGGGTGACGCCGTCTTCAAAATTGAATGCAATGGAATGAGTCATGACGGCCGCCTCAGAGGTGGTAGACATCGATGACCTGGCGAACGTAATCGTTCTTCAGGATCACTTTCTTGGCCTTGATCAGCGGGTTTTCACCGCGCACATCAAGGGTGTAGAAACTGCTGCCGAAATAGCTGTCGACGGTCTTGTAGCGAAAGCTCAGGGTGTGCCAGTTGAAGCGCACTTTGCACAGGCCGTCAGCCTGTTCGAGCAGCTCGATGTTGCTGATGTTGTGTGAAGTGCGGGTGTCCGGAACGCTGGCGCTGGAGCGTTCGGTCTTGATGCGGAAGATGCGGTCTTCCAGGCCGGTGCGGTTGCCGTACCAGATCAGCGATATTTCCCGCTGCGGGTCTTCAGTCAACTCGTCATTGTCGTCCCAGGACGGCATCCAGAACGAAGCATCGGCGGCGTACATCTCCAGCCAGTCGTCCCATTGCTTGTCATCGAGGTAGCGCGCTTCGCGGTAGAGAAACTCGCGCACGGCGTCATAAGTGAGGGTCATTGCACGGCCTCCACAGCGATCAATTCGGGCTGTTCGGCAGCCAGGGCCTTGAGCATGGTTTGCTGCCAATACTTGTGTTGCAGCACGAACAGGCCTTCGTCTTCGGTGCGCACGCCGCTGAGCAAGGGATGCAGGTCGATTTCCCTGGCCGCCTCATCGGCGCCTTCGACCCAGTGTTCGGCACCGCGAGACATGTCATTCCACGTCGTGACGCTGCCCTGATAGCTGGTCTGGCACGAGCGAAACTCTTCCAGATCGTCCGGGGTGGCCATGCCGCTGACGTTGAAGAAATCCTCGTACTGACGAATCCGGCTCGTACGGGCGTGGTCGCTTTCACCTTTGGGGGCAATGCAATAAATGGTGATTTCCGTGCGGTCGACCGAGATTGGCCGGGCGATGCGGATCTGCGAGCTGAACTGGTCCATCAGGTAGACGTTCGGGTACAGGCACAGGTTGCGCGAATTCTCGATCATCCAGTCGGCGCGGGCCTGGCCGAAGTCCCGGGACAGTTCGTCGCGGTGCTCGTAGAGCGGGCGATCCTCGGGGTTGGACCAGCGGGTCCAGAGCAGCATATGGCCCTTGTCGAACGAGTAGAAACCCCCGCCCTGCTTAGCCCAGGTCCCAGCGCTCATGGTCGGATTGCTGTCACCGGCTTCGCGCTGTTTGCGCTGGTTCTGGGTGGCAGCGTAGTTCCAGTGCACGGAGCTGACGTGGTAACCGTCGGCGCCATTTTCGGCAGTGAGTTTCCAGTTGCCTTCGTAGATGTAGCTTGAGGAACCGCGCAGCACTTCAAGGCCATCGGCGGACTGGTCAACGATCATGTCGATGATCTTGGCCGACTCGCCCAGGTGCTCAACCAGCGGCACCACATCGGCCTTCAGGCTGCCGAACAGGAAGCCGCGATAGGACTCGAAACGCGCGACTTTGGTCAGGTCGTGGGAGCCTTCGCAGTTGAAGCTCGCCGGGTAGCCCGCAGCCGCCGGGTCTTTAACCTTGAGCAGTTTGCCGGAGTTGTTGAAGGTCCAGCCGTGGAATGGGCAGGTGTAGGAGCTCTTATTGCCGGTCTTGTGCCGGCACAGCGTCGCACCGCGATGGCTGCAAGCGTTGATGAAGGCGTTAAGCACTCCCTCCTTGTTGCGCGCGATGAAGATCGACTGACGCCCCATGGTGGTGGTGTAGAAATCATTGATGTTGGGGATCTGGCTTTCGTGCGCCAGGTACAGCCAGTTGCCTTCGAAGATGTGTTTCATCTCCAGGTCGAACAGCCGTGGATCAGTGAACATCTCGCGCTTGCAGCGGTAGATGCCTTGTTCTTTATCATCTTCAAGCAGGGAGTGAAGGTATTCGGGTCGCTGGGACATGGCCGCCGCCTCCATTGTTTTTATTCAGGCAGGGCCATGCTAGGACGGGGGGATGGGGCGGACTATCCGATGGGTGCAGACGTGTATCCGTTTACTGCAACGTGCGGTGAATGGCTGATGCTTATCAATCAGGCCTGACACGGACCTGTGGCGAGGGGGCTTGCCACAGGTGT
Organism: Pseudomonas mandelii; assembly: GCF_002251635.1. Taxonomy (GTDB): domain Bacteria; phylum Pseudomonadota; class Gammaproteobacteria; order Pseudomonadales; family Pseudomonadaceae; genus Aquipseudomonas; species Aquipseudomonas mandelii_B. The sequence goes on along the minus strand of NZ_NMOJ01000251.1, from coordinate 55,098 downwards.
TCGTCGTCTGCAGTCAGTGCCGGCGTTTGAGGGTGTTCTGCAAAACCGGGGCTGATGCTTATCAATCAGGCCTGACACGGACCTGTGGCGAGGGGGCTTGCCACAGGTGTTCGTCGTCTGCAGTCAGTGCCGGCGTTTGAGGGTGTCCGAAGGCAATTCGCCGAACTGTTTGCGGTAGTTGTCGGAGAACCGCCCCAGGTGCAGGAAGCCGTAATCCATGGCCACTTCCGTGACATTGCGCACGTTGCAGGTCGGGTCGCTCAGGCACCGGTTGATGCGTTCGAGTTTCTGCTGCCGGATGTAGTTTTGCGGCGAGGTGCCGGCGTTGCGCTCGAACAAGCCGTACAGCGAGCGCAAGCTCATCCGCGCCTGGCGCGCCAGCTCTTCACTGTCGATGTCCTGCTTGAGGTTACGCGCGATGTAATCGGCAATTCCCTCGAACGTCGCCGACGGCGAGCCGAGGCTGCTGCGGATGACGTTGGTTTTCATCAGGCTGAGCATCTTGCTGACGATGATCTGCGCGTAGTGCTCCTGCACTCGAGGGATCTGCTCGGTGGCCTCGGCTTCCTGGCAAATCATCGCCAGCAGGCCGACGAAACCTTCCAGCTCATCGAGCTGATAACGGTTCTCCAGAAACCGCACGCCCTGCCCCGGATAGCGCCAGCGTTGCTCCTCGCACACCGACTCAAAAAGCCGGGTGGGTACTTTGAGGATGAATTTTTCACAATCGTCGGAGTACGTCAGGTCCACCGGGTCATCGGGGTTGATCAGCAGCAATTCACCCGGCTCAAAGTAATGTTCCTGACCGTGACCGCGCCACAGGCAGTTGCCGCGCAGCAACACTTGCAGGTGATAGATCGTTTCCAGCGCGCCCGAGGTCACCCGCACGCTGGCGCCGTAGCTGATGCGGCACAGGTCGAGGCTGGCGAATTTGCGATGATCGAGACTGGCCAGCGGGCGGCCGACCCTGGGCATGAGGATGCAATGATTGCCGACATGCTGATTGACGTAACCCGACACCGCGTAAGGGTCGGCGTGGTCGAATATTCTGCTGCGCTGACTCAACAGTTGCGCGTGCATCATCGGGTTACTCTCGTTGTTGTTATCGGTGTTGTCGGGCCATTCTAAGCAGTACCTGCAACGGTGTGTCAGTGGGCTGACCTGTGGAAGGTTCTGGCCCTATCGCGAGCAGGCTCGCGATAGGGCCATCAGTCTCAACATCAATGTTGACTGACACTCTACTTTCGTCGGCAGGCTCGCGATAGGGCCATCAGTCTCAACATCAATGTTGACTGACACTCTACTTTCGTCGGAACGCCGCCCGGAGCAGGCGCGCTCCCGCAAGGCCTGCGATCAGTCCTCGAGTGCGCGAACCCGTTCGTGGCGTTGCTGCTCGTCAGGTTGCGCGGAGGTCTGCAAGGTGAAATCGAAGTCGATCTCGGCAAACCGGCCGCTGACGCCATGGGCCGCCGCGCGCTGCGGGTCGTCTCTGAAAGCGATGTGGGCGATCAGCTCGTCGCGGGTGGCGTAGGCGAAATCGTCATGCAGGTACTGATCGCCATCGAGGTTGATCTGCGTGGTCAAGTGCCGATATCCCGGCGCCGAAATGAAGAAGTGAATGTGCGCCGGCCGCTGCCCATGACGCCCCAGTTGATCGAGCAATTGTTGGGTCGGTCCGTCCGGCGGGCAACCGTAGCCCGACGGCACGATGCTACGGAAGCGATAGCGACCCTCGGCATCGGTGACAATGCGACGGCGCAGGTTGAACTCCGACTGCGTGGTATCGAAGTAGGAATAAGTGCCGCCCGTGTTGGCGTGCCAAACATCCACCACCGCGCCGACCAATGGTTCGCCAGCCGTGTTGCGCACCTGGCCCTGCATGAACAGGACCACGCCCGGATCGACGCCATCGTCCAGTCGAGCCTCACCCTCGGACAACGGCGCGCCCGCCACATACAACGGGCCTTCGATGGTCCGCGGCGTCCCGCCCGCCTTTCCCGCCTGCTCGTCTTCGGCGTCCATCAGCAAGTCCAGGTAATGTTCCAGGCCCAACCCGGCAGCGAGCAAACCGGCTTCCTGGTTCTTGCCCAATTCGTTGAGGTAATTGACCGCCTTCCAGAACTCTTCCGGGGTCACCTCCAGGTCTTCGATGATGTTCACCGNATCACGCAAAATACGGTAAACCAAGGCTTTGACCCGCGGGTCGCCAGCGTCGTTGAGCAAGCCGCTGGCGTCTTCGAGAAACTTCTGGGCACTGGCAGTGTGGGCAATCTTGACGTTCATTTTTTGGGGTTCCTCATCTTGTAATTATGGGCGTAGCGAACTGAACAGGCTGGGTTCAGCGGTCATCCTCGCGAATGGAAGAAGGATGCCGGCACATCGCATCGATCTCGATNGCCATATAGGGGAAAAGCGGCAGTTGCATCAGCAGGTCGTGCAGTGCCTGCACGCTGTCGACATCGAACACGCTGTAGTTGGCGTAGTGCCCGGCGATGCGCCACAGGTGGCGCCATTTGCCTTCCTGTTGCAGGCGCTGGGCCAGGGCTTTTTCATCGGATTTGAGCTGGGTGGCGAGATCCGGATTGATGTCGACCGGCAGATTCACGGTCATTTTTACGTGAAACAGCATGATGCTCTCCTCAGGCTTGATGAACGGAAGTGGATGTTTTGTCGCGCCGGAAAAACGCCAGGCGTTCCTCATCCAGGCTCAGGCCAAGGCCCGGTGTTTGCGGCACGTGCAGCGCAAAATCGCGATAGACCAGCGGCTCGCTGAGCACGTCTTCCGTCAGCAGTAACGGGCCGAACAGCTCGGTGTCCCACGCCAGTTTGTTCAAGGTGAGGAAGGCATGGGCCGAGGCCAGGGTGCCGATGCCGCCTTCAAGCATAGTGCCGCCGTACAGACCGATACCGGCGGCTTCGGCGATGGCGGCGGTCCTGAGCACGGCCCGTGGCCCGCCGTTCTTGGCGATTTTCAGGGCAAACACGGAAGCCGCCCCTTCGCGGGCGAGGTTGAAGGCGTCTTCCACACACTCGATGGATTCGTCCGCCATGATCGGCGCCGGGCTCGACAGGTTGAGCCGCGCCATGCCGCTGCGGTTGTTGCGCGAGATCGGCTGCTCGATCAGGTCGATGCCGTTGCTGCCCAGTATCCGGCAGGCGCGCAGTGCGACCGCTTCGTCCCAGGCCTGATTGACATCGACCCTCACGCTGGCTCGATCGCCCAGGGCTTTCTTGATGGCGATGACGTGGGCCAGGTCGCGATTGACTTCGCCGGCACCGATTTTCAGCTTGAAGATCCGGTGGCGCCGCAGGTCGAGCATTTTTTCTGCTTCGGCGATGTCCTTCTCAGTGTCGCCGCTGGCCAGGGTCCAGGCCACCGGCAAAGCGTCGCGCACGCGGCCGCCGAGCAGTTCGCTGACCGGCAGGTTAAGGCGTTTGCCGAGGGCGTCGAGCAAGGCGCTTTCGACGCCGGACTTGGCAAACGTATTGCCGCGAATGCTGCGCTCCAGACGCAACATGGCCGCGTTGATATTGTCGCNNTCCTGACCAATCAACAGCGGCGCGAAGTGCCGGTCGATGTTGATCTTGATGCTGTCGGGGCTTTCATTGCCGTAGCTCAGGCCGCCGATGGTGGTGGACTCACCGATACCTTCGATGCCGTCGGCGCAACGCACGCGAACAATCACCAGGGTCTGGTTCTGCAGGGTGTGCATGGCCAGTTTGTGCGGGCGAATGGTCGGCAGATCGACGATGATCGTCTCGATCGATTCAATGGCAGTTGCACGCATGTCGATACCCGTCAGGTTCTTGAAGTTCTGAAATGGATTCTCATACGGCTTTTTGCCCACGGCCAATATAGAATTGGTCTGGCTCGATACCTTAAAGGTATTCAACTGCTCAATGCCTGGAGGCACCATGGAATTGCGTCACCTGCGGTATTTTCAGGTGTTGGCTGAAACCCTCAACTTCACCCGCGCCGCCGAACGCCTGCACATCGCCCAGCCGCCGTTGAGCCGGCAGATCCAGCAACTGGAAGATGAACTCGGGGTGTTATTGCTTGAGCGCGGCCGTCCGCTGAAGTTGACCGACGCCGGGCGTTTCTTCCATGAACACTCCACCGCCCTGCTCGAACAGCTGGCCAAGGTGTGTGACAACACGCGGCGAATCGGCCAGGGCGAGAAGACCTGGCTGGGCATCGGCTTCGCGCCATCGACGCTGTATGGCGTGCTGCCGGAACTCATTCGGCGCTTGCGCAGCGGCGAACCCCTGGAGCTTGAGCTCGGGCTTTCGGAAATGACCACGTTGCAACAGGTGCAGGCGCTCAAGGCAGGGCGCATCGACATCGGTTTTGGGCGGATTCGCATCGACGACCCGGCGATCATTCAGACGGTGTTGACCGAAGACCGGCTGGTCGCCGCCCTTCCCGCCGGCCACCCGCTGCTGGCCGGGCCGATCAGCCTTCGCCAACTGGCCAAGGAACCCTTTGTGCTGTACCCCGGCAACCCTCGCCCCAGCTACGCCGACCATGTGATTGCACTGTTTGAGTCCTACGGCGTGAGCATTCACGTGGCGCAATGGACCAACGAACTGCAAACAGCAATCGGTCTGGTGGGGGCCGGGATCGGGGTGACGCTGGTGCCCGCGTCGGTGCAGTTGCTGCACCGCGACGACATTGGATTCACACCGTTGCTGGAAGACAACGCGACCTCGCCGATCATTCTCAGTCGACGTGTGGGCGATGTGACGCCGGGGTTGAATCACTGCTTGAAGATGATTGATGAGTTGCTGCCCCGGAACCAGCCATAACGCGATTTTGTAGCAGCCGGCGAGCGCGGATGCTCGGGAGAAACCGCTTTCGCCATCGCTACGACTGCGCCCCCACTCCGCGTTACACAGGGAATCAGCAAATCGATGCGCCCGGTGGCCCGGTCGTACACTTTGATCCGCAACAATCCATTGGGATTCACTGTGCACTCGCAGGAAAGCGGCTTAAAACCGGACTCTACAATGTTGCAAAGGACTGAAATAGGAACCAGCCATAACGCGATTTTGTAGCAGCCGGCGAGCGCGGATGCTCGGGAGAAACCGCTTTCGCCATCGCTACGACTGCGCCCCCACTCCATGGGTTGGCTACTTCTCGTTTTTGCTCAGGTTCTAATGAGAATCCCCATCCCACAGCCAATTCCAGATCCCCGGCAACTTCACTGCCTCTGAACCACTACTGACGGTGCGCGCCAAAGCTGCCCGTTGCAGCGCCGCCCTGTCGTCGTAAAACGGCTTTTGCGCCACCGTCACCCCCGTGGCGCGGGCGCTGTCGAGGAGGATTTGCAGGTATTCGCGGGCATGCCGGGCGGTATACCGATTCAGGTCGTGGAAGGTCACCACCACCGGAACCACACCGTCCACCGTCGGCAATTCGCCCAGTGCAATCCGTTCACGCACTTCGGACAGTTGCCGCAGCATNTTCGCACGGCGACGCGGGCTGCCGTTGAAGCCCCAGATCTTGCCGTCATTGGCACTCAGGTCCGTCAACAATACGTGCATGCCGTGTCGCTGGTAGGCAGCGAACACACGTTTGTCGTAGTTCCAGAACGGCGGGCGCACCAGGGTGGGCGGTGCTCCGGTGATCGCGGCGATGTCGGCACTGCCTTTGCTCAGCGATTGCTCCAGCTCTTCCGGGCTCAGCGAGCGGTGGTTGGTGTGCGAGTGGGTCGCGGTGTGGAAACCCAGCACATGCCCTTCAGCCTGCTCCCGGTGCATGACCCCGCGTCCGATGTCACTGTCACCGGCCCGTGGTGCGCCGGTCTGCACGAAGAACACCGCTTTGATCCCCGGTTGCACCGGGTTCTGCGCAAGGCTGTCGAGCACCGTCATGCTCGGGTTCCAGAAACTTGATGCGCTGGGACCGTCGTCGAAGGTCAGCAGAAAGCGGATCGGTGGCTGCGCGCGCAGACGCTGTTCGGTCTGCGGGGTCAGTTCGATCGGTGAAGCGATGCAGCCCACCAGCCCGACAGCGATGGCGAACGCAGAGAGAACCTTGAACAACTGTTTCATGGTTTGCCTTGGGCCAGACCGTAATGGTCATCACGTTAAAACGGCAAAAACCCTTCGCCCATTGATCCTTTGTCGGCCCGCAGGTGGCTGCAGGCCCAAGTTGGATCAGGGTACACAGTGTTTGGTTCCAGCGCTCACCCTCGTGGCTTACTGCGCCAACGACTGCTGGAACGAGCTGTCGATAAGCGGCGCGGTCGCCNGACCGAGTTGCAGCGTGCCCATGTGATTTGAAGACTAAGCTGAACGCTCCAGCCAGCGCTTTCCAGCCGGAGATCAGCCGATGTGCGGACGACTCTCGCAATACCGTGGCATTCACGACTTTGTCGCGGTGCTGAGCATTCCCGACGCGCTGATCAACCATGTCGGTGATGAACCGCTGGCCCGCTACAACGCCGCGCCCACCACCCAGCTGGCCCTGCTGCACCTTGAGCCTGACGGGCTGCACGCTGATTCGGTGCGCTGGGGATGGCGGCCGCATTGGGCGAGGGACCGGGCGGCGCCGATCAACGCACGGGTCGAGAAAGTGGCTCACGGCCCGTTCTTCCGGGCAATCTGGCCGCACCGCGCTATCGTGCCGATCGACAACTGGTTCGAATGGGTGGATGCCGGCGCTTCGACGAGGCAGCCGTGGCTCATTCGTCGCCGGGATCGGGCGCCGATCTGCTGCGCGGCGATCGGCCAGTTTCCCCACGGTGGCAGCGAGCCTCGCAGCGACGACGGTTTCGTCATCATCACGGCGGACAGCGCTGGCGGCATGCTCGACATTCATGACCGGCGGCCGGTGGTGTTGTCTGCGGAACTGGCACATGAATGGCTGGACCCAGCCACGCCCAAAGAGCGTGCCGAGCAGATGGTGCTCATGCAAGGAGAAGTCAGTGAAGTGTTCGAGTGGTACAGGGTCGATAAGGCAGTGGGAAATGTCAGGAACCAGGGTCCAATGTTGATTAATAAGCTCATTTAAATTGGATCCAGTTTGGCAACTAAATAACCGAACGACCTAAACGTTACACAGACTGTTTCAACCAAGAAACACTTGCCGGAATGCGGCAAAACGACGCACTAACCGCTTGTCTGACAATTGAAACATCGTACATACATTTAGTAACGCTACAGATAGCATGCGCGCCGCATTTCCCCTGGCAGTACACAATTGACCAAAGAGTCAATAAACAAGGAAATCCCTAAATCTAACAAGCCTTGCAGAGAACTAAGTTGCGCGACGATCTTGTAATTAATCAAGTCAGCGGTCTGGAGTGCGTGTACCTGTCGCTGACAGAACGCTATCAACTTGACTGTTTTATCGGGCAATACATAAAGACCCGAAACCTGCGTTCCATCCCCAATATCAACGACATCCTGCGTTCGACCCTCGCAGCCTATTCCGGCAAGCCGCCGGTCATGGTCAACGAACTGAATGCCTGGATCGACAAGACGTTGGGCTATCGGGCCTCCCACCCGGATTTTCCGTCACTGGAAGATCTTTGATGTGATGCGCCGCTGAGTTCAGCACACGATGAACGAACCGGACATTGTTGCACTCTGAAGAAGAGGCCCATCAGGGCCTCTTTTTTTAGCTCTTATCCGCACAAGGATTGCTCCCCATACTTTGCAAATTGCCGGTTCGACGCCTGAATCAAAGCCTCGGCGAATTTAAGGAGGGATACATGAGCGAGCTCGTTCCCTATGCCGTGCACTCTCTGCTCGACGGCGTCCGCCAGCACTTTTTCAAGCTGGCCGAACAGTTCTCCGATGTGGACGCGATTCGTTCAGCCTCGGCGCATGCGTTTTTGCAATCCGACCGAAAGATCGCCGCCGCCCACGCTTCCCCCGAAGCGACTCGCTTGAGCGCTCAACGATTGGGCATCACGAAGGTTCGCTGGAATGAGGCGATCTGACGGCCTTGCCTGCCCCCGCTTGATCGCGAATTGCCATTCAATCAAGCAAAGCACTTCAGGCACACCTGCTTTTGTGGCGAGGGAGCTTGCTCCCGCTGGGCTGCGTTGATGGCGGGATTATTGGTTCAGGGCTTCAGCGGGCGCTCTTCGTCACGGTCTGACAGTTCTCGACTGTCGTCATGCTTCCAGGTTTGGGTTGAACGCCTTTGCCGCTCAAGTTCTTCTTCGGTGGGTTCATCCTCATCTTCATCCAGACCTGGACGTTTTGGATCATTGGCCATACTCACCTCGCTTCCTGAAGGAATTCCCCTTAAGCGTAGAACAATTTCCAAAGCGCGACTCAAAGCCACCAGCGCAGCAAAAAGAAAAACCCCATGCTCAACAACATGCTGAGCAAGGTATTGCGGGTGTACAGCACCAACCCCACCGCCACCAGCGAACTGATCAGGTACGGGTTGTCCCACTGCAGATTCAGCTGTTTGTCCGGCATGAACACAATCGGGCCGCAGATCGCGGTCAACATCCCCGGCACGGCAAAACCGAGGAACTGCCGGGCATTGCTGCTCAAGCGCAGCGGCAGTCGTGGTTCGAGGAATACGTAGCGGTTCAGGAAGACGAGCACGCCCATCCCGATAATCACAGCCCAGACCATCATGTGCGCCCCCCATAGAATTTGTTGCAGACAAAGCCTGCAGTCATGCCCGCCAACCCCGACAACACCAGCGCCGAGCCCCATTGCCAGTAACTGAACAATACTGAACAAAACAGCGAAACCGCGACGCAGACCACCGTCGGAACGTTGCGTACCACCGGGGTGATCAGGGCAATGAAGGTCGCGGCGATGGAGAAGTCCAGCCCCAGGTGCTCAAGACCGGGAATGCTGCTGCCGAGGACGATGCCGGCCAGCGTGAACAGGTTCCAGGCGATGTAAAACGTCAGGCCCACCCCCAAGGCGTACCAGCGATTGAACTGCTGTTTGTCATGCTGGCTGGTCAGGGCGAACAGTTCGTCGGTGAGCAAAAAACCCAGCCCAACGCGCCAGCGACCCGGCAGCGGTGAAATCACCGAACGCATGCTCATTCCGTACAGCAAATGCTGGGAGGTCAGTAACAGCGTGGTCAGCAAAATCGAAAAGATCCCGGCGCCGCCCTTGAGCATGCCAATGGCGACCAATTGCGCGGCACCGGCAAACACGATGCTCGACAACCCTTGACCTTGCAGCGGCGTGAGATTGGCCTCGATGGCCATGGACCCGGCCAGCAGCCCCCAGGGCGCGGTGGCCAGGGACAACGGCATGATCGCTACGGCGCCGCGAAGAAAGGCATTGCGCGGCATGAGTGAGTTCGACATAACGCTCTACAACCAGGGGAAGACGCCAGACTGTGCCAGCAGTTGCGTTCGATGGCTTGAACAATCTTGCGCACTTGCGGGCAGCGCTTGCCGAATGGCTCTGGGCAGCAGCAAGGATGAGAACCCGAGTACCATGGAGCCATTCGCCTAACGCGTCAGGGAGTCGACATGCTTTACCGGATCGCCGCCGATGGGCTGGTGCTGTTTCACTTGCTGTTCGTTCTGTTCGTGCTGTTCGGCGGGCTGCTGGTGCTCAAATGGCGCCCCCTGATCTGGTGGCACCTGCCCGCCGCTGCCTGGGGCGTGAGTGTGGAAGTCTTCCACCTGATGTGTCCCCTGACTCAATGGGAAAACGTCATGCGCCAGGCCGCCGGGCAAACCGGTTATGGCGGTGGTTTCATCGAACACTACGTGTGGCCGGTCATCTACCCTGCAGGGCTGACTCCGGCGATTCAACTGGCGCTGGGCAGCGTAGTGCTGGTGATCAACCTTGTGGTCTATCTTCGGCTGATCAGGTTGTGGAAGTTACACCGGGCAACCTGAAACACCCGCCGAGGATAGAAAATGCTGTCGATTGAAGACCTGACGTTACTTCAAGCCATCCGCGAAACCGGCAGCCTGTCGCGGGCCGCCGCTCACTTGGGCAAAGCGCCTTCAACCGTGTCCTACNNCTCCAGGGCAGCGACCGCTTCGTTTGAAGTCAGTTGGCGATGACGCTCATGTTGCGCCCACTGGCCTTGGCCACGTACAACGCTTTGTCCGCAGCGCTGACCAGGTCGTCGGGCTGATCCTGCGAGGCCGGGTTGTAGGCGCACACCCCCACGCTGACGGTCACCGTACCCTCCGCGCATTCGCTGTGTTCGATCCCGGCTTGCTGGACCGCACGACGAATTTTTTCGGCGACCAGAAACGCCCCCACATAGTCGGTGCCTGGCAGCACCACCGTGAACTCCTCGCCACCATAGCGGGCGGCCAGATCGCCGGGGCGCTTGATGTTGTCCTTGATGATCGCGCTGATTTTGCGCAGACACTCATCACCCGCCACGTGCCCATAACGATCGTTGAAGCTCTTGAAGTGATCGACATCGATCATCAGCATGGCGAGGTGGGTCACCGTGCGCCGGGCCCGGCCCATTTCCGCGAGAATGAACAGATCGAACTGACGCCGGTTGGAGAGCCCGGTGAGTGCATCTTCGAGCGCCAGCAATTCAAGGCTGCGGTTGACTTCGATGAGCTTTTCCTGGGCATCGAGCAACACGCTTTGAATGTGGTTCTGCTGCTTCATGAAGCGAATGAGGCGATAGCCGAGCCCTCCCAGAAATACCAGCAGCAACAGCACGATGGCGGCACTGAGGATTGACTCCTCACGCCAGCCGGCCAGGACATCATCCTTGTCCAGCGCGGCAAAGATAATCAGCGGATAACCCTCGACCCGCCGAAACCCCACCACTCGCTCGACACCATCCACATAAGACTTGACGGTTGCCGTGCCAGAACTGCCCTTGGGCAACAGTTGCGTGAACAGCGGCCCCTTGGCGACGCTGGTGCCGACTTCTGCTTCGTTGAATGGCCGGCGAACGACGATGCTGGCGTCGTCGGCGATCAGGTTGATCACGCCGTTTTTGCCCATGTCGATGCTGTCGTACAGCCCGAGGAAATGGTTGAGATAGATCGTTGCCAGCGCCACACCGGCGAAGCTGCCATCCGGATGATTGATCCTGCGCGACACGGTCATGATCCATTCGCGGGTCGATCGACTCTTGATCGACGGACCGATATGAGGTCCCCGGTCAGTATGATCACGATGGTAGATGAAATATTCACGGTCGGAATTGTTCGCGCCGGGCATATCCGCACCGTTGGAATTGGCGATCCATCCGCCTTTTTCGTCAAATACGAACAAGCCATGGAGCTGGGTGAGCTCACTGCGCTGGGCGGCGAGCAAACGTCTGAATCTGGGCAGCTGCGCCGGGTCCACGCCTTCGTTTTCGACGCGGTCCACCAAGGCAAACAGCAGCGTATCGGCTTGTTTGATCGACGCTTGCGCTTGTGACGCCAAGGTCTGGGCGAGATTGGACATCGCCACCCCTTTGTCATGCAAGTGGTACTGACGCGAGTTCCAGGCTTCCCAGATCACAATGGCTGTCATAGACAGGCATACGGCCACGAGCAAAACAACCGCGTAACGGACCCTGAGCCTGGACTCAACCTGCTCGGGCACCCAAGGCGCGACGGGCCGGGTGTGTTCAATTCGGTCGTTGATGGACGGATGCCCCATGACGCTCCCTGATTCGTTATGACATGGCGACTTTTCCCGTTCGCCCTTTCTAGCGCCATCCGGTCGTGTCTGACCCTCGGACCGCTATGCCCCACCAGAAACAAGATAGGCGATTTGCTCGCGTTGTGACGGGTTTGTGTTGGGGTGGCGAGGCCTCCCCACGGGATTTACTTCGGCATCTGCTTCACCGCTTCAAGCCAGGCGGGGTTCAATTGTGTCTGTTCGGTGTCGAGCCCCAGCGCTTCCATCCGCGCCTTGTGTTGCTCCACTTCCCGGCTCAATTGCCCATGGTCGCTGGAGTTGCCGTCCAGTTCGTGCATCTGGCTCAGGCCCAGATGGTAGAAACGCAGCAGTTTCATGGCCGTCGGATCACCTGCCTCCACCGCCGCCGTCACCTGATGCATCACATTGGTGATGCTCATCAGGCTGCGCTTGAGCTGCCAGCCGTACACCGCCGGCGCCATCCACGCCTGAGACCAGAACGTGCCGCGCATCAGTGCCGCCATCGCCAACACCGCGACAAACACGCCGCCGACGTTAAACCGCAGATTGTCGCCCCCGGGCTCGCCAAACAACGCCACCGCCGCGGTGGACAGCACCATCGCCAGCGCCAGGAATATCAGCGCAATAATGACCGTGCTGCGCCGCGTCTGCTTTCGAAAGAGTTCGGCGTTCATCGGCTGGATTTCGAACATCGTGACGGGGTTCCTTGCATCAGTGGAAAAAGGCTCGGTGAGCGAAAAGACTGCGGGGCATTATCGCCCCTGTGCAGGATTTAGCTATGCTGGGCGCCTCTTCAACTTTTCATCGTCACCCTGGAACATGGCGATACAGCGCAGTTCGTGCCATCTTCTTTCATGGATACACACTATTCGGATGCCATTTGCCTGTTTGAACGGCATCGTTTTAAGGATCATTGAATGACCCAACGACAAGTAATCAACGCCTCCGTCAGCCCTAAAGGCAGCCTGGAAACCCTTTCTCAACGTGAAGTACAGCAACTGAGCGAAGCCGGATCCGGCAGCACCTACACGCTGTTCCGCCAATGCGCCCTGGCCATCCTCAACACCGGCGCGCACATCGACAACGCCAAGACCATCCTCGAAGCCTACAAAGATTTCGAAATCCGCATCCACCAGCAGGACCGCGGCGTCCGCCTGGAACTGTTGAATGCACCGGCCGACGCGTTCGTCGATGGCGAAATGATCGCCAGCACCCGCGAAATGCTGTTCAGCGCCCTGCGCGACATCGTCTACACCGAGAACGAGCTGGGCAGCCAGCGCATCGACCTGAGCGACTCCCAAGGCATCACCGACTACGTATTCCACCTGCTGCGCAACGCCCGCACGTTGCGTCCGGGCGTCGAGCCGAAAATCGTGGTGTGCTGGGGCGGGCACTCGATCAATACCGAAGAATACAAATACACCAAGAAAGTCGGCCACGAACTGGGCCTGCGCAGCCTCGATGTGTGCACCGGCTGCGGCCCCGGCGTGATGAAAGGTCCGATGAAAGGCGCGACCATTTCCCACGCCAAACAACGCATTACCGGCGGGCGCTACCTGGGCCTGACCGAGCCGGGCATCATCGCGGCCGAAGCCCCGAACCCCATCGTTAACGAACTGGTGATCCTGCCGGACATCGAAAAACGCCTGGAAGCCTTCGTGCGCGTCGGCCACGGCATCATCATCTTCCCGGGCGGCGCCGGCACGGCCGAAGAGTTCCTGTACCTGCTGGGCATCCTGATGCACCCGGACAACCGCGATGTGCCGTTCCCCGTGGTGCTCACCGGGCCGAAACATGCGGCGCCGTATCTGGAGCAACTGGACGCGTTTGTCGGCGCAACGCTGGGTGATGCCGCGAAACAACACTACGAAATCATCATCGACGACCCGGCCGAAGTCGCGCGCCAGATGACCCAAGGCCTCAAAGCGGTCAAACAGTTCCGNCGCGAGCGCAACGACGCGTTCCACTTCAACTGGCTGCTCAAGATCGACGAAGGCTTCCAGCGCCCGTTCGACCCGACTCACGAAAACATGGCTGGCCTGCAACTGAGCCTTACGCTGCCGCCCCACGAACTGGCGGCCAACCTGCGCCGCGCGTTCTCGGGGATTGTGGCCGGCAACGTCAAGGACAAGGGCATTCGCCTGATCGAACAACACGGGCCTTACCAGATCCGTGGCGATGCAGCGGTCATGCATCCGCTTGATCAACTGCTCAAGGCCTTCGTTGCGCAGCATCGGATGAAACTGCCGGGTGGCGCGGCTTATGTTCCTTGTTATCAGGTGGTTGCGTGATGAACGGCGCCTGACAATCACCCAATAACCTGCGGGAGCGAGCCTGCTCGCGATGGCGGAGTGTCATCCAACATTAATGCTGAATGGCACGCCGCCATCGCGAGCAGGCTCGCGCCTACAGTGGGACGGGGTACATCGGGGGGAACCTGGTCGGCCCGAAGGCCGCCAAGGTCAACCGCCCTGATTACCGCACGCCGCAAACTTACTGTAATCAAGCACCTTCTGCGTACCGCTAGAATCCAGATACGTCATCCGCGCATTCACAATCCCGCAATTCGCCCCGCCATCTTCTACAGTTGAAATCACCTGCTTGATATCCAGGTGACTACTGTGGGAGGTATCTGCCATGTGTCATAAAACCGGGACTATTAAGGCGTAAGGTGTCACACCGGGCACCCGATACAGTTCGATACACCTGCCCCTGAAAAAGCCGTCTTGTATGCCCCTGTATCAAAGTCACCTCCAGATACAGTGAGATACAAAGGCCGGCAGGCAGGTGCGATGCGGCTCCCTAGAATGCGCGACTGCGAATAATAAGAGGGTTGAGCAATGGAACACGTGAACCACATCCTGATCGTCGATGACGATCGGGAGATCCGCGAACTTTTGGGTAATTACCTGAAGAAAAACGGCATGCGCACCACCGTGGTTGCTGACGGCCGCCAGATGCGCAGCTTCCTCGACACCACCCCGGTTGACCTGATCGTGCTCGACATCATGATGCCCGGCGACGACGGCTTGCAGCTGTGCCGCGANTTGCGCTCAGGCAAACACAAGGCCACGCCGATACTGATGCTCACCGCCCGCAACGACGAAACCGACCGCATCCTCGGCCTGGAAATGGGCGCCGACGATTACCTGACCAAACCGTTCGCCGCCCGCGAACTGCTGGCGCGAATCAACGCCGTACTGCGCCGTACCCGGATGCTGCCCCCCAACCTGCTGATTACCGAAAGCGGCCGGTTGCTGGGGTTTGGCCGCTGGCGCCTGGACACCACCGCCCGCCACTTGCTGGACGAGGACGGCACGATGGTTGCGCTCAGTGGCGCCGAATACCGCTTGCTCCGGGTTTTCCTCGATCACCCGCAACGCGTGCTTAGTCGCGACCAGTTGCTCAACCTCACCCAGGGCCGCGATGCCGACCTGTTCGACCGTTCCATCGACTTGTTGGTGAGCCGTCTGCGCCAACGACTGATGGATGACTCCCGGGAGTCGACCTACATCAAAACGGTGCGCAGCGAAGGCTACGTGTTCTCCTACCCCGTGGAATTGCTCGGCGCAGAATCATGAAACGTTACCTGCTGGGCGAAGGCTTGCCGGGCTCCCTGGATCCGAACACCCACGCGGTGCACCTGGACGAAAAAGCACTTCCAGGCACACCTGAAACTCGCCGACGGCAGTCCGCTGACCATCGACGTCCGGCCATCGGTGATGCCGTTGTCCTCGTGGCTGCCGATTGCTCGGCGCAGAATCATGAAACGTTACCTGCTGGGCGAAGGCTTGCCGGGCTCCCTGGATCCGAACACCCACGCGGTGCACCTGGACGAAAAAGGCCCGACCAAAGTCGCCCATGCCGCCAAGGCGTTCAATGCCATGCCNGNTTTTACGACTGCTGCGCAGCCGAACGGGACCGAGGCCGCGCTATGCGCAAAGTCGCAACGGTTTTGTATCCGTCTGTATATGAACCCCGAACGGATACGTAGTAGCCGATTTCAGCACGTTCAAGCACACATCACCGATACACCCCGGCGTTTAACTGTGTTCACCGGATAGCCGCAGCTACCGACCCACACACATTCAAGCGCACGGAGAATCACCCATGTTCAACTTCTCGAAAGTCTCGTCCCTGGCACTCGGTCTGGCACTGGTTGGCGGCCTCGGCCTGTCGAACCTGGCGTCGGCCAATACCGTCAGCACTGCGCCCCACAGCCAGATCCAGCAACTGTTGGTGGAAGGTGGCTCGGACCGGTTGCAACAGAATCGCGTCGCTGAATATGGCTCTGAAAACCTGCAAAACAATCGTGTGGCTGAAGGTGGCTCTGAAAACCTGCAAAACAATCGTGTGGCTGAAGGTGGTTCCGATCGCCTGATCGAGAACCGCGTCGCCGAAGGCGGTGCTGATCGCCTGCAAGAGCTTCGTGAGCGCGTCGCCGAAGGCGGTGCTGATCGCCTGCAAGAGCTTCGTGAGCGTGTCGCGTCGATCAGCCCGAAGAATGCCGTACAAGGGGGTGTTGTCGTCGCGGAGAATCGCCCTGAGTTCGGTTCCAAGTATCAGCGCTACTGATCAAGCTCTACGAACCGGCAGAGATCAACTGTGGGAGCGCGCTGGCAACAGGCGCTGGATGAGATGAGACGCGACGGACGGCTCGAACAACTCAAGCAGCGTTGGCTCAGCGACACCACACCCCGCTGACAGTGGATCAACGCGCTCGATATCAACTATGCGCAAGGGTGTTTTCTCATCGCGACGCTCCAGCACTACAGTGGCCACATCTTCTCCCCACACTACTGGAGCAACATCATGAAAAGCATCATTGGTCTTGGTTTCGCCCTGTCGGTTCTTGGCGCTACGTCCGCCATCGCCGCCCCACATGCCACCTCGCAAGTCGTTGCGGCAGCCAAAGTCAGCCAACCGGCAACACTGAACGTGAACACGGTCGGCGTTGACCACAAAGACATCCAGGCCAGCAAACTCTACGTCGCTGAAAACCGCCCTGAGTTTGGTTCGAAGTATCAGCGTTATTGATCAACGGCTTTGGGCCGCTTGACACAGGAAACCCCGGGTAGATCCGATCTGCCCGGGGTTTCTTCGTATCANGTNCAGCGCGCCACTGACTCACCGTAGATCGTAGGCTCCAGCGGCGCAGGCGCTGCCAAAGTCTACGATCGTGTGCGCCCTTCAGGCCGCCAGCTGGCCGCTGGCAATCGCCGCCGANGCNGCCACCATNGCCCGCAACAACACCGCACACCCTGCCGCCAGGTCATCCGGCGCGGCGTTTTCGATTTCGTTGTGGCTGATGCCGCCTTCGCANGGCACAAAGATCATCCCGGCCGGGCCGAGTTCGGCGACGAAGATCGCGTCGTGCCCTGCCCCGCTGACGATGTCCATGTTCGACAGCCCCAACCCATTCGCCGCGTCACGCACAGCGTCCACGCAGCCCTTATCGAAATACAGCGGCGGGAAGTCGGCGGTGGGTGTCAGTTCGAAGGTCAGGCCGTGTTCCTCGCAGGTGGTTTCTATGACTTTGCGCACCTCGGCAATCATCGAATCCAGCCGCGTCGGTTCCAGATGACGAAAGTCCAGGGTCATGCGCACTTCACCCGGGATCACATTGCGCGAGCCAGGATAGGCCTGCAAACAACCCACGGTGCCGCAGGCGTGAGGTTGATGGCCGAGGGCGGCGCGGTTCACGGCGCCGACGACCNCNGCGGCGCCCACCAGGGCATCCTTGCGCAGGTGCATCGGCGTNGGGCCGGCGTGGGCTTCGACGCCGCGCAGTTTCAGGTCGAACCACTTCTGGCCGAGGGCACCCATGACGATGCCGATGGTTTTGTGTTCGTCTTCGAGGATCGGGCCTTGCTCGATGTGCGCCTCGAAATAGGCACCGACGGCGTGGCCGCTGACCGTGCGTGAGCCGGCGTAGCCGATGGCGTTGAGGGCTTCGCCAACGGTGACGCCATCGGCATCGACTTTGGCCAGGGTTTCTTCGAGGGTGAATTTTTCNGCGAACACNCCGGAGCCCATCATGCACGGCGGGAAGCGCGAGCCTTCTTCGTTGGTCCACACCACCACTTCCAGCGGCGCTTCGGTTTCCACGTTGAGGTCGTTGAGGGTGCGCAGCACCTCGACACCTGCCAACACGCCGAAGCACCCATCGAATTTACCGCCCGTGGGCTGAGTATCGATATGGCTGCCGGTCATCACCGGTGGCAGGTTGGGATTGCGTCCCGGGCGGCGNGCGAAGATGTTGCCGATGGCGTCGACGCTGACGGTGCAACCGGCGTCTTCACACCAGTTGACGAAAANGTCCCGGGCCTGGCGGTCGAGGTCAGTCAGGGCCAGGCGACAGACGCCACCCTTGACCGTGGCGCCGAGCTTGGCCAGGTCCATCAGCGATTGCCACAAGCGGTCGCGGTTGATGTGCTGATGGGTGGATTGCAGAACGTCCAGGGCAGCGTTCATGGTGATCTCCTCAGGCAGTTGTTATAGGTTTTTTCAGGTATTTCATCGGTGAATTCGAGGCCGTCATCGCGGGCAAGCCCGCTCCCACAGTGAATCGGGTTNCCTGTGGGAGCGGGCTTGCCCGCGAAGAGGCCAGTGCTCACACCGCCGATTTCACGACAGTCGGGCTAGGCCGCATCGAGCACAACCCGTAATAAATCAGCCCCCCCAGCGCCGAGCCGGTAAACCAGCCATAACTGTAAAACCAGCTGAACGCATCGCTGCCAAGAGACAGCAGCGTCAACACCACCGGCACGCCGAAGGCGACAAAGCCACTCCAGTTCCACGCCGGGTACACGTCATCGCGGTACAGGCCGGCCAGGTCCAACTGCTGTTTGCGGGTGATGAAGTAGTCCACCACCATGATCCCGGCAATCGGCCCCAACAGGCTCGAATACCCCAGCAGCCAATTGGAGTAAACCGTCTCCAGGCTCAGATCCGAAACGATCAATCCAAGCTTCTTCAACAGCTCATGGGCCATCAGCGCCAGACCAACAAGACCAGTGAGGATCACCGCTTTCGTGCGGTTGATAAGCTTTGGCGCGACGTTCTGGAAGTCGTTGGTGGGCGAGACGATGTTGGCTGCGGTGTTGGTGGACAACGTGGCGATGATGATCAGCAGCATGGCCAATGCCACCCACACCGGGCTCTGGATATGCCCGATCAGCGTCACCGGATCAGAGACGCTGACACCCACCAGTTTCACCGACGCGGCGGTCATGATCACGCCGAGGGCGGCGAACAGGAACATGGTCAGCGGCAGGCCGAAAATCTGCCCGAGGATCTGGTCCTTCTGGCTTTTTGCGTAGCGGCTGAAGTCTGGAATATTCAGCGATAAGGTGGCCCAGAACCCAACCATCGCGGTCAGGCCGGCGGCAAAGTAACTGACCACGCTCGCACCTTCCGGGCGCTTGGGCGGGATCGCCATCAGTTCGGTCATCGACACGTTCGGCATGGCCCACACCAGCAGGCCTACGCCCACCAGTACCAACAACGGTGCGGAGAGGGTTTCCAGCCATTTGATCGAGTCCGCACCGCGCAGCACCACCCACAAATTCAGGGTCCAGAAAATCATGAAGCCGATCACTTCACCGGTGCCGCCGAGGGCTTTCCAACCCTCGAAAATCGAGCCCAGAAACAGGTGAATCGCCAACCCGCCAAACATCGTCTGAATACCAAACCAGCCACACGCCACCAGCGCCCGAATCAGACACGGCACGTTGGAACCGAGAATGCCAAAGGAGGAACGCAGCAATACCGGAAACGGAATGCCGTACTTGGTGCCGGGAAACGCGTTAAGGGTCAGCGGGATCAATACGATGATGTTGGCGAACAGAATCGCCAGCAGCGCTTCGCCGACGCTCAGACCAAAATAGGCAGTGAGCACGCCGCCGAGGGTGTAGGTCGGCACGCAGATCGCCATGCCAACCCACAGGGCGGTGATGTGCCATTTGTTCCAGGTTCGTTCGTGCACCTTGGTCGGTGCCATGTCGTGGTTGTAGCGAGGGCTGTCGAGGACGTCGGGGCCGGCGTCGAGTTCGTACAAGCCGTCGCGCTCGGTCACTTGCGATCTGATCTGTTGCATGGCCGCTCCACTGTTCTTTGAATTATTTTTTGCTCATCAGGGGCTGGTGGCATCAATAAGCGTGCCGGCCACCCCGTTTGCGCATCGGGCAGTTCCACAAAAACTTCGCAACCAACTGATGTTTATCAGTTTTTATATACAGTCCAAATGGTCCCTCGGTTACTTGCCTGTCCACTCAGGCCGAATGCCGGGCAAGTTGTCCGAACCGTCAGGACTCAATCTGGTGCATGGGTCTTTTTTTCAAAGTTGCGCATCAACCATAGACCATCCTCAAGCAGCTGATTTCACATAAGAAATCTCGTTCATTTTGGGAACCTGTCAAGTGCGTCAAAATGGTTCGGGGCCACACCATTTTGGTGAATTAACAATTTATTTGTTATTAATCAATACGTTAAAACAGACATAAGCTTATAAAAAATATTCTTGCTCATTCCATTAACTCAGACTAGCTTCTATTCCTGACAGCGCTGACAGGAATACTCCTGTTTGCGCCCGCTTCATATAAAACATCTAGAATCGACATAAGTCGGTCATTGCCTGCGAGGAACTCGGAATGTCTCTGTTGATCCGTGGCGCCACCGTTATTACCCATGATGAAAGTTATCGCGCCGACGTCTATTGCGCCGACGGCGTGATTAAAGCCATCGGCGACAATCTTGATGTTCCGGCCGGCGCCGAAGTGCTCGACGGCAGCGGCCAATACCTGATGCCCGGCGGCATCGACCCCCACACCCATATGCAATTGCCCTTCATGGGCACCGTGGCCAGTGAGGACTTTTTCAGCGGCACGGCGGCAGGCCTTGCAGGGGGCACCACGTCGATCATCGATTTCGTGATCCCCAACCCGCAGCAGTCCTTGATGGAAGCCTTTCACCAGTGGCGCGGCTGGGCGGAAAAGTCGGCATCGGATTACGGTTTCCACGTCGCCATTACTTGGTGGAGCGAACAGGTTCGCGAGGAAATGGCGGAGCTGGTCAGCCACCATGGCATCAACAGCTTCAAGCATTTCATGGCCTACAAGAACGCGATCATGGCGGCTGACGACACCCTGGTCGCGAGCTTTGAACGTTGCCTGGAATTGGGCGCAGTGCCCACCGTGCATGCGGAAAACGGCGAGTTGGTGTACCACCTGCAACGCAAGTTGATGGCCCAGGGCTTCACCGGGCCGGAAGCGCACCCGCTGTCGCGCCCGTCCCAGGTGGAAGGTGAAGCGGCCAGCCGCGCGATCCGCATCGCCGAGACGATCGGTACGCCGCTGTACCTGGTGCATGTATCAACCAAGGAAGCACTGGACGAAATCACCTACGCCCGTGGCAAGGGCCAGCCGGTGTACGGCGAAGTGCTCGCCGGCCACTTGCTGCTGGACGACAGCGTCTACCAGCACCCCGACTGGCAAACCGCTGCGGGCTACGTGATGAGCCCGCCATTCCGCCCGCGCGGGCACCAGGAAGCGCTGTGGCACGGCCTGCAATCGGGCAACCTGCACACCACCGCCACCGATCACTGCTGCTTCTGCGCCGAGCAAAAAGCCGCCGGTCGCGACGATTTCAGCAAGATCCCCAACGGCACTGCCGGTATCGAAGACCGCATGGCGCTGCTGTGGGATGAAGGCGTGAACACCGGGCGCTTGTCGATGCAGGAGTTTGTCGCGCTGACGTCGACCAATACCGCAAAAATCTTCAACCTCTACCCGCGTAAAGGTGCGATACGCGTGGGAGCCGATGCGGATCTGGTGCTGTGGGACCCCCAGGGCACGCGCACGATTTCCGCCAAGACCCACCACCAGAACGTCGACTTCAACATCTTCGAAGGCAAGACCGTGCGCGGCGTGCCGAGCCACACCATCAGCCAGGGCCGGGTAGTGTGGGCCGATGGTGATCTGCGCGCTGAGCGTGGTGCCGGGCGGTATGTCGAACGGCCGGCTTATCCGGCGGTGTTTGATTTGCTGAGCAAGCGGGCGGAGTTGAACAGGCCGACTGCCGTCAAGCGCTGAGAGCGGCCTTCGGCCTATCGCCAGCGAGCCGGCTCCTACAGGGAGAATGCATTTCAACTGTAGGAGCCGGCTTGCTGGCGATGGCGTCGGCCCAGACAACACGAATACCAATGCCCACCAGAGGCATCACCTCAAATAACCGTGAGGCCAACACCGTGATCAAGTCCCTGAACCACCTCCCGCATCCCTACGAGAATGCGGCCGCCCTCGCCGGTCATTTCACCGACCTGGCACCGCCNNTCAACGCCCGCCAGGCCCAATTGGAAGCCTCGCGCTGCCTGTATTGCTACGACGCGCCCTGCGTGAATGCGTGCCCCAGCGAGATCGATATCCCGTCGTTCATCCGCAATATCCACACCGAAAACGTACAGGGCGCGGCGCAGAAAATCCTCTCGGCGAATATCCTCGGCGGCAGTTGCGCGCGGGTGTGCCCCACCGAGATCCTGTGCCAGCAAGCCTGCGTGCGTAACAACGCCGAAGAATGCGCGCCGGTGCTGATCGGCCTGCTGCAACGCTACGCCATCGACAACGCGCACTTTAGCGAACACCCGTTCCAACGCGCTGCACCGACCGGCAAACGCATCGCCGTGGTCGGCGCCGGGCCGGCGGGTTTGGCGTGTGCCCATCGCGCCGCCTTGCACGGCCACGACGTGGTGATTTTCGAAGCCAGGGAAAAGGCTGGCGGCCTCAACGAATACGGGATCGCCAAGTACAAACTGGTGGATGACTATGCGCAGAAGGAGCTTGAGTTCCTGCTGCAGATTGGCGGCATCGAAATCCGTCACGGCCAGAAACTCGGCGAGAACCTGACCCTCAGCGAATTGCATCAGCAATTCGACGCGGTGTTTCTCGGCCTCGGCCTGGCCGCCAGCAAGCAACTCGGCTTACCCCACGAGGACGCCCCCGGCCTGCTCGCCGCCACCGACTACATCCGCGAACTGCGTCAGGCCGATGACCTCANGCAACTGCCTCTGGCNGATCATTGCATCGTCCTTGGTGCGGGCAATACCGCCATCGACATGGCCGTGCAAATGGCCCGTCTCGGGGCCCACGACGTGAATTTGGTGTACCGCCGCGGCGTCGAGGAAATGGGCGCCACCGACCACGAACAGGACATCGCCAAGGCCAATCAAGTGCGCTTGCTGACGTGGGCACAACCTGAAGAAGTGCTGCTCGATGACCAAGGCAACGTGCGCGGCATGCGCTTCGCCCGCACGCACCTGGTGGACGGTCGTCTGCAAACCACCGGCGAAACCTTCGAGCTGGCCGCCAACGCGATTTTCAAAGCCATCGGCCAGGCCTTCGATGCCAGCGCCCTCGCCGACCCGATGGCACGCGAACTCCAGCGCCAGGGCGACCGCATCCAGGTCGATGAACAGCTGCGCACCAGCATCCCCGGCGTGTATGCCGGCGGCGACTGCACCAGCCTCGATCAGGACCTCACCGTGCAAGCCGTGCAGCATGGCAAACGGGCAGCCGAGGCCATCAACGTTCAACTGATGCTCAACGTGGAGGCTGCGTAATGGCCGATCTCTCGATTGTGTTCGCCGGTATCAAAGCCCCCAACCCGTTCTGGCTGGCCTCCGCGCCGCCCACCGACAAGGCCTACAACGTGGTCCGCGCTTTCGAAGCGGGCTGGGGCGGCGTGGTGTGGAAAACCCTCGGTGAAGACCCGGCGGCGGTCAACGTGTCGTCACGCTACTCGGCGCATTACGGCGCCAACCGTGAAGTGCTGGGCATCAACAATATCGAGCTGATCACCGACCGTTCCCTGGAGATCAACCTGCGGGAAATCACCCAGGTCAAAAAGGACTGGCCCGACCGCGCGCTGATCGTGTCGTTGATGGTGCCCTGCGTTGAAGAATCGTGGAAATNCATACTGCCGCTGGTGGAAGCCACGGGCGCCGACGGCATCGAGCTGAACTTCGGTTGCCCCCACGGCATGCCGGAACGGGGCATGGGCGCGGCGGTCGGCCAGGTGCCGGAATACGTGGAGCAGGTGACGCGCTGGTGCAAGACGTATTGCTCGCTGCCGGTGATCGTCAAGCTCACGCCGAATATCACCGACATCCGCGTCGCCGCCCGTGCAGCCCATCGCGGCGGGGCCGATGCGGTGTCGCTGATCAACACCATCAACTCGATCACCAGCGTCAATCTGGAGCGCATGGTCGCCAATCCTACCGTCGGCAGCCAAAGCACCCACGGCGGTTATTGCGGTTCGGCGGTGAAGCCGATTGCACTGAACATGGTCGCTGAAATCGCCCGCGATCCGCAGACCCAGGGCCTGCCGATCTCCGGCATTGGCGGCATTGGCAGCTGGCGTGATGCAGCAGAATTCATCGCCCTGGGCAGCGGCTCGGTGCAGGTGTGCACGGCTGCGATGCTGCATGGGTTTCGAATTGTCGAGGAGATGAAGGATGGGCTGTCGCGGTGGATGGACAGCCAAGGCTACACAAGCTTGCAGGAATTTTCCGGGCGGGCGGTGGGCAATACCACGGACTGGAAGTACCTGGACATCAACTATCAGGTGATCGCCAAGATTGATCAGGCCGCGTGCATTGGCTGCGGACGCTGCCACATTGCTTGCGAAGATACCTCGCACCAGGCGGTGGCCAGTTTGAAGCAGGCAGACGGAACGCATAAGTATGAAGTGATTGACGATGAGTGCGTGGGCTGCAATTTGTGCCAGATCACCTGCCCGGTGGCCGATTGCATTGAGATGGTGCCGATAGAGACGGGNAANCCGTTTCTGGACTGGAATCATGATCCGAGGAATCCGTACCATGTAGCCGTTTGAGTTCTGCGGCGTCTGACAGGACGCCATCGCGGGCAAGCCCGCTCCCACAGGATTCTCTGGTGTACACAGCCTGTGTGTACGACATGAATCACTGTGGGAGCGGGCTTGCCCGCGATAGGGTCGGCAGCAACAACGTAAATCTCAAGGCTCCAACCCGATCCCCCGCAATATCACACTTGTCACCGTCTGCACCGCCCGCTCGAACTGCATGTCCGACAGCGGCTGATGGTCATTGAGGATATTCACCTGATGATCAAAGTCCGCGTAATGCTGGGTCGAGGCCCAGATCATGTACAGCAGGCTTGAAGGTTCCACCGGCAGGATGCGTTTGTCGTCCACCCACTGGCGGATTTTCGCTTCTTTCATCTTGGCCCAGTCGTACAGGCTTTCGTCCAGCGCCTCACCCAGTGTCGGCGCGCCGTGGATGATTTCATTGGCCCAGACTTTCGAGCCATACGGCCGCGTACGCGAGCGCTGCATCTTGGCGCGGATGTAGCTGCTGAGCACCACCCGTGGGTCATCGAAGGTTTCAAAGCTCAGGGCATCCTGCTTCCACAGCTCCAGCAGGTCGAACAGCACCGCGCTGTACAGCTCGCTTTTGGTGGTGAAGTAGTAATGCAGGTTGGAGCGCGGCAGTTGCACCTCTTCGGCGATGTCAGCCATGGCGGTGCTGCCATAGCCTTTCTCAGCGAAGACTTTTTCGGCCCCGAGCAAAATCTTCTCGACGTTACTGCGACGAATCTCGATCTTGTGATTGCCCATGAGGGCTCCCTGACTACAGCGTTGGCCAAGACTAGCATCCGCTCTACCTCGCGGCGACAAGGGAAAAACTAAACTTCGTTTACCCAGGTGCTCGCAGGTAAACTGGCGCTTCTTTCGACCTGCCTCCGAGGTATTCACGATGCTGCTCAAGCAAGCCGAACCACCGCTTTCGCGAGCAAGCCCGCTCCCACAGGGATTCGACGACAACTCGTCAAGTCATCGTATAACTTCTGATTGACAATCCCTGAAAGCCCCGCAAATAATCGCCCAAATGTTGTACGACGACGTACGACAAATAATAAAAACAACAAGAAAAAAGGGAGCCTCACTGTGAGCAAACTCGTCCGCAATTCCTTCGCCAGCACCCCTCGCCCGACCTTTGTACGCCGCACTACCCTGAGCCTGATCGGTTGCAGCGGCCTGGCCTTTGCCTTGCCGATGACCAGCTATGCAGAAGGTTTCGTTGATGACGCCAAAGCCACGTTGAACCTGCGTAACGCCTACATCAATCGCAATTACACCAACCCGGCCTATCCCCAGAGCAAGGCTGAGGAATGGACGCAAAACTTCATCCTCGACGCCAGGTCCGGGTTCACCCCGGGGCCCGTCGGTTTCGGCGTGGATGTGCTGGGCCTGTACTCGCAAAAACTCGACGGCGGTAAAGGCACGGGCGGTACACAGCTGTTGCCGATCCACGACGACGGCCGCCCTGCCGACAATTTCGGCCGCATGGGCGTGGCCCTCAAAACCAAAATNTCGAAGACCGAACTGAAGGTCGGCGAATGGATGCCGGTGCTGCCGATCCTGCGCTCCGACGACGGCCGCTCCCTGCCGCAGACCTTCCGTGGCGGCCAGGTCACCTCCACCGAGATCAGCGGCCTGACGCTCTACGGCGGCCAGTTCCGCCAGAACAGCCCGCGCAACGATGCGAGCATGGAAGATATGTTCATGAACGGCAAAGCCGCGTTCACCTCCAACCGTTTCAATTTCGGCGGCGGCGAATACAGCTTCAACGACAAGCGCACCCAAGTCGGCGTGTGGTACGCCGAGCTCAGCGACATCTACCAGCAGCAATATTTCAACCTGACCCACAGCCAGCCCATCGGCGACTGGACCCTGGGCGCCAACCTGGGTTATTTCAACGGCAAGGAAGACGGCAGCGCCCTCGCCGGCGACCTCGACAACAAAACCGCGTTCGCCATGCTCTCGGCCAAATACGGTGGCAACACCTTCTACGTCGGCCTGCAAAAACTCAGTGGCGACGATGTCTGGATGCGGGTCAACGGCACCAGCGGGGGCACGTTGGCCAACGACAGCTACAACTCCAGCTACGACAACGCCAAGGAAAAATCCTGGCAGTTGCGCCACGACTACAACTTCGTCGCCCTCGGCATTCCCGGCCTGACGATGATGAACCGCTACATCAGCGGCGATAACGTGCACACCGGTGCGATCACGGATGGCAAGGAATGGGGCCGCGAATCGGAACTGGCCTACACCGTGCAAAGCGGCCCGCTGAAGAACCTCAACGTCAAATGGCGCAACGCGACCATTCGAAAGAGCTTCAGCACCAACGAATTCGATGAAAACCGCATTTTCATCAGCTACCCGATTTCGTTGTTGTAAGGCGTTTGTTCTGGCTGGCTCAAACCTGTGGGAGCGTCAGTGTGAAGTACAGAGCGATGCAGCACTGCGATGACCCTCCGTCATTTTCAACCAAAGTCGCGTTGACAAGACTCGGAAAGCCTTACGATACTTCGACAAAGTCATACGACAACCTACAACAATAATTGCGCACTCAGGGACTCCCATGACCACCACTTCCACAGCCCCTTTCAATCGCCTGTTGCTGACCGGTGCCGCCGGCGGGCTGGGTAAAGTCTTGCGCGAACGCCTGCGCCCTTACGCCAAGGTGCTGCGCCTGTCGGACATCGCCAACATGGCCCCGGCCATCGATGATCGCGAAGAAGTCGTCACCTGCGATCTGGCGGACAAGCAAGCCGTGCACCAGTTGGTCGACGGCGTGGACGCGATCCTGCACTTCGGCGGCGTATCGACGGAGCGCTCGTTTGAAGAAATCCTCGGCGCCAACATCTGCGGCGTCTTCCACATCTACGAAGCCGCACGCCGCCAGGGTGTAAAGCGCGTGATCTTCGCCAGCTCCAACCACGTGATCGGTTTCTACAAGCAAGGCGAAACCATCGACGCACATTCGCCGCGCCGCCCGGACAGCTACTACGGGTTGTCCAAGTCCTACGGTGAAGACATGGCGAGTTTCTACTTTGATCGCTATGGCATCGAGACCGTGAGCATCCGCATCGGCTCCTCGTTCCCCGAGCCGCAAAACCGCAGGATGATGCACACCTGGCTGAGTTTCGATGACCTGACTCAATTGCTCGAACGCGCGCTGTACACGCCGAACGTCGGCCATACCGTGGTCTACGGCATGTCCGACAACAAGAACGTCTGGTGGGACAACCGTTTCGCGACCGCCTTGGGCTATGCGCCGCAGGACAGCTCCGAAGTGTTCCGCGAAAAAGTCGAAGCGCAGCCGATGCCCGCCGCGGATGACCCGGCCATGGTTTACGAGGGTGGCGCGTTTGTGGCGTCCGGCCCGTTCGGTGACTGAACCCGCTGACTTCACTTGATCCCCACAACAAAAACCCAAGGGAATGAGTTGCCATGCAAGCCGAACTGATTGTCGATGCCCGTAACGCGGTCGGTGAAAGCCCGGTCTGGGTCCACGAGGAAAACGCCCTTTATTGGGTGGATATTCCTGCCGGTGGATTGCAACGCTGGAGCGCCGACAGCGGTCATGTCGATGCCTGGACAGCCCCGGAAATGCTCGCCTGTATTGCCCGTCACCGCGATGGCGGCTGGGTGGCCGGGATGGAAAGCGGCTTCTTCCATTTGCAGCCGCACAACGACGGCAGCCTCGACAGCGAACTGCTGGCCCACGTTGAACATGCCCGCGTCGACATGCGCCTGAACGACGGTCGCTGTGATCGTCAGGGCCGTTTCTGGGCTGGCAGCATGGTGCTGAACATGGGCGCCAACGCCGCCGATGGCACGTTGTATCGCTACAGCGCCGGGCAACGCGGGCCGCTTGAAGCGCGACTCGACGGCTTCATTGTGCCCAACGGCCTGGGCTTCAGCCCGGACGGCCGGACGATGTACCTGTCGGACTCCCATCCGCTGGTGCAGCAGGTCTGGGCCTTCGATTACGACATCGAAACCGGCACGCCGTCCAATCGCCGTGTGTTTGTCGATATGCAGCAGTACCCCGGGCGCCCCGACGGCGCAGCGGTAGATGCCGACGGCTGCTATTGGATCTGCGCCAATGACGCCGGGCTGATTCACCGCTTCACCCCCGAGGGTCGCCTCGACCGTTCCCTGAGCGTGCCGGTGAAAAAACCCAGCATGTGCGCCTTCGGTGGCCGTCGACTGGACACGCTGTTCGTGACCTCGATTCGCCCCGGTGACGACCATGACCCGCAATCATTGGCCGGCGGCGTGTTCGCGCTCAATCCCGGCGTCAAAGGTTTACCGGAACCGCTGTTCAACGACCTGCTTTAACCGCTTCTGCTGCACCGCTGCGCCTTGAATACAAAAAAAATAACAAACTGGAGACACCCCCAATGGACTTCAAACGCACCTTGCTCGCCGCTGCACTCCCCTTGGCCTTCACCCTCAGCAGTGCCGCCCAGGCGCTGGAAATCAAATTCGCCGACATCCACCCCGCTGGTTACCCGACCGTAGTGGCCGAGGAACAACTGGGCAAAACCCTGGTGGCCGACAGCAACGGCACCCTGACCTTCAAGATGTTCGCCGGCGGTGTGCTCGGCTCGGAAAAAGAAGTGGTTGAACAGGCTCAGGTCGGCGCCATCCAGATGGCCCGGGTCAGCCTCGGCATCGTCGGGCCGGTAGTGCCGGACGTGAACGTGTTCAACATGCCGTTCGTGTTCCGCGACCAGGCGCACATGCGCAAAGTCATCGACGGTGACGTCGGCGACGAGATTCTCGACAAGATCACCAACTCCGGATTCAACCTGGTCGCCCTGGCCTGGATGGACGGTGGAACGCGTAACATCTACACGAAAAAACCGGTGCGTAAACTTGAAGACCTCAAGGGCATGAAAATCCGCGTGCAAGGCAACCCGATGTTCATCGAAACCATCAACGCCATGGGCGGCAACGGCATTGCGATGGACACCGGCGAGATCTTCAGCGCCTTGCAAACCGGCGTGATCGATGGCGCGGAAAACAACCCGCCGACCCTGCTTGAACACAACCACTACCAGAACGCCAAGTTCTACAGCCTGACCGGCCACTTGATCCTGCCTGAGCCGATCGTGATGTCGAAAATCACCTGGGACAAACTCACCCCCGAGCAGCAAGTCCTGGTGAAGAAAACCGCCAAGGCCGCACAGGCGCAGGAGCGCACCTTGTGGGACGCGAAATCCGCCAGCAGTGAAGAAAAACTCAAGGCCGCTGGCGTCGAATTCATCACCGTCGACAAGAAACCTTTCTATGAGGCCACCGCCTCGATCCGCGAGAAATACGGCGCGCCTTACGCCGACCTGATCAAGCGCATCGAAGCCGTTCAGTAACCCTCCCTGCCCTCATGAAAGGCCCGGCGCCGTTGACGTTGGTGTATGTCAGCGCGCGCCCGGTTACGGTGGAACACGATGAAGAATCTGCTGCTACGCATCAACGACAGGATTTACATGACCTGCATCTGGGTCGCCGGTCTGTCGGTCCTGACGATCTCCCTGATCATTCCCTGGGGCGTCTTCGCCCGCTACGTACTCGGCACCGGCTCCAGCTGGCCGGAGCCCACCGCCATCTTGCTGATGATGGTCTTCACCTTCATCGGCGCCGCGGCCAGTTACCGCGCCGGTGCGCACATGGCGGTGGCGATGCTCACTGATCGCATGGCCCCCGAGTTGCGCAGAGCCATGAGTATTTTCTCCCAGCTGTTGATGGCGACCATTTGCCTGTTCATGGCGATCTGGGGCACCAAGCTGTGCCTGTCGACCTGGAATCAGTTCATGAGCGCGATGCCGACGTTGCGCGTCGGCATCACCTACATGCCGATCCCGATTGGCGGGTTGCTGACGCTGATCTTTGTATTGGAAAAACTCTTGCTCGGTGACCAGAGCAACCGTCGGGTCGTGCGTTTCGACCTGGTTGAAGAAAGCGAAGGGGCTGCCTGAATGGACGCGTTGATTCTGTTGGGCAGTTTTATTGCGTTGATCCTGATCGGCATGCCGGTCGCCTATGCACTGGGGCTTTCCGCCCTGATCGGTGCGTGGTGGATCGACATCCCGTTCCAGGCGCTGATGATTCAGGTCGCCGGCGGCGTGAACAAATTCTCCTTGCTGGCGATTCCGTTCTTCGTCCTGGCCGGCGCGATCATGGCCGAGGGCGGCATGTCCCGCAGGCTGGTGGCCTTTGCCGGTGTGCTGGTCGGGTTTGTGCGTGGCGGCTTGTCGCTGGTCAACATCATGGCTTCGACGTTCTTCGGCGCGATCTCCGGTTCATCGGTGGCCGACACGGCCTCGGTCGGTTCGGTGCTGATTCCAGAGATGGAACGCCGTGGTTATCCCCGTGAATTCGCCACGGCCGTAACAGTTAGCGGCTCGGTGCAAGCCTTGCTGACCCCGCCAAGCCACAACTCGGTGCTCTATTCCCTGGCCGCGGGCGGCACGGTGTCGATTGCGTCGCTGTTCATGGCCGGCGTGGTCCCGGGTTTGCTGATGAGCGCGTGCCTGATGGTGCTGTGCCTGATCTTCGCGAAAAAGCGCAACTACCCCAAGGGCGAAGTCATTCCCTTGAAACAGGCACTGAAAATCTGCGGCGAAGCGATGTGGGGCCTGATGGCGATGGTCATCATCCTCGGCGGCATTTTGTCGGGCATCTTTACCGCCACCGAATCGGCGGCGATTGCGGTGCTGTGGTCGTTCTTCGTGACCATGTTCATCTACCGCGACTACAAGTGGAGCGAGCTACCGAAACTGATGCACCGCACGGTGAGGACGATTTCGATCGTGATGATCCTGATCGGCTTCGCAGCGAGCTTCGGCTACATCATGACGCTGATGCAGATTCCGTCGAAGATCACCACGATGTTCCTGACCCTGTCGGACAACCGTTACGTGATCCTGATGTGCATCAACGTCATGTTGCTGCTGCTCGGCACCGTGATGGACATGGCGCCGCTGATCCTGATCCTGACGCCGATCCTGATGCCGGTGATTCTGGGCATTGGCGTGGACCCGGTGCAGTTCGGCATGATCATGCTGGTGAACCTGGGAATCGGGTTGATTACGCCGCCGGTGGGCGCGGTATTGTTTGTGGGGTCGGCCGTGGGCAAAGTCAGTATCGAGAAAACCGTGAAAGCGCTGCTGCCGTTCTACGGCGTGCTGTTCCTGGTGCTGATGGCTGTGACCTACATTCCGGCGCTGTCGCTGTGGTTGCCGAATCTGGTGTTGTAAAACCGGTGTCGGGCAAGACTCCCTGTGGCGAGGGAGCTTGCTCCCGCTGGGGGGCTTCTCGACTGCTTCGCAGCCGAACGGGAGCAAGCTCCCTCGCCACAAAAGCACTTCATTAGCAGGAAAATCATGGCGCCAAATATTCTAGAACTCACAGACGATCTCACCCACCTCACCCTCGCCCCCGAACTCGGCGGCAGCGTTGTCAACTGGACTGTTCGCAGCACCGGGCAACCGCTGCTGCGCCACAACGACGCCCACGCGCTGAACACCGGCCTGCCAGGCAAACTCGGTTGCTATCCCTTGGCCCCTTGGTCTAACCGCATCGCCGAAGGAGGTTTTGACTGCCCCAATGGCTGGCTNGNCTTGACGCCCAACAGCCTCACCGATCCGCTGCCGATTCACGGCAGTGCCTGGCAACAACCGTGGCAGGTGATGTCGCAGACCCATGACGAAGTCGTCCTGCAACTCAACAGCGCTGCACCCTTCGCCTATCGCGCCCGGCAGCGGTTTCATCTGAAAGAGGGCCGATTGAGTATCGATCTGCACGTCACCCACCTGGCCAAACACCCTGCGTGGCATGGGCTCGGCCTGCACCCGTACTTTCCGCGCACCGCCAACACCCGGCTACAGGCCAAGGCGGAAAAAGTCTGGTTATGCGATCAATCGAAACTGCCGACCGAACGGATGGACGTGCCCGCCGAGTGGGACTTTCATCAGCTCAAAACGCTGCCGGACACGCTGGTCGACAACGGTTTCTGCACATGGGACGGTCATTGCCTGATCCAGCAGCCCGAGCTCGGTTATGAACTGGAATGCCAGGCCACCGGCAGCGATTACTACCTGCTCTACTGCCCGGTGGGCCTGGGGTTTTTCTGCATCGAACCGGTCAGCCATCCGGTCAACGCCCACCACTTGCCGGGTCGGCCGGGGCTGCGTCTGCTGGAGCAAGGTCAATCCACCGAACTGGGTTTGAGCCTGCACTATCGCCCTCTCGACTACCCCAACATCTGACTCAGCACCGCACGCAACTTGCCGGGTTTCACCGGTTTATTCAGCAGCGGCGCGCCAAGTCGCTGCAACGAGCGCCGACATTGGTCAGTGCGGTCGGCGGTGATGATCACCGCAGGAATCGTCTGGCTGAAATGCTCGCGCAAATGCCGCACCACATCGCAGCCCACCACCCCGTGATCGAGGTGGTAGTCCGCCAGAATCAGTTCCGGCGCCCGTCCCTGCAGGGCCGCCAGCGCTGAGTGCTCATCCGTGGCAATGACCACCTCGCAGCCCCACTGCCCGAGCAGCGCGCTCATGCTCTCCAGAATGCTCACTTCGTTGTCCAGCACCAGCAGGCGCCGGCCCGGCAGCGGATTACCCGTGCCCGGCTGCGGCGCAGCCAGACTGATCGGCAGCGGAACCTCATGGGAAATCGGCACGTCAATGCTGAACATCGAACCGCGTCCCGGCCGTGAGTGAACGCCGATTTTATAGCCGAGAATCTTCGCAATACGCTCGACAATCGCCAGCCCCAGCCCCACGCCTTTGCGGTCGGCGGCGCGCCCGACATCCAGTTGATTGAATTCGAGGAAGATCGAGTCCAGCCGGTCGGCCGCGATCCCGCGCCCGGTGTCCCACACTTCCAGGCGCAGCATGTCGCCGCGCCGCCTGGCCCCCAGCAGAATGCTACCCTCATCGGTATAACGGCAGGCATTGCTGAGAAAGTTGCGCAAGATCCGCGTCATCAAACGCAAGTCGGTATGAATCGCGTAATCGCCCATGTGCACCCGCAGGTTCAACCCGGCGGCCTCAGCCACCGACTGGAACTCCGAGACCAGCGGCGCGAGCAATTCGTCGAGGCGGTACAACGCGACATCCGGCTTGACGGCAGCCTGATCGAGCCGGGAAATGTCCAGCAAGTCGGTGAGCAAATCTTCAGCGCCCTCCAGCGCCTGGTGCGTGCGCTCCACCAGCACCTGCTCGACGTCCGGCAATTTGCGCTCGCGCAAGGTCGAGATCAGCAAACGCGCGGCGTTGAGCGGTTGCAGCAAGTCATGGCTGGCGGCTGCGAGGTATTTGTCCTTGCTGCGGTTGGCGGCTTCGGCGGCGTCCCGGGCGTCGCGCAAGGCTTCCGCGATCTGTTTACGCTGGGTGATTTGCTGTTGCAGGTTGCGATTGGCTTCGAGCAATTCGTCGGTGCGCGCGGTCACCCGCTGCTCCAGTTCGTCATTGAGTTGTTGCAGGCGCTGCTGGGCGAGTTTGCGTTCGGTGATGTCGGCGACAAAACCCTCCACCAGCCCTTCCTGATCGGGTTTGAGCAGAAGGTTCATCAACACATCGAGGCTGCTGCCATCCTTGCGCCGCAATTGGGTTTCATAGCCGTGCAGGCTGCCCTGGTGGCGGAGGATTTCGCCGATGTTTTCCAGCTCCCGGGCACCGCCGACAAACAGGTTGCTCGCCAGGTCCGCCAGCGAGAACAACACCTCTTGCGGGTCCTGATAGCCGAGCATCCGCGCCAGCGCCGGGTTGGCGGCGCGCATGCCTTGCAACAGGCTGGCCTGGAAGATCCCGTGCACGGCGTTTTCGAACAGCCACTTGTAGCGATTGCGCTCGGCTTCCAGCTCGTCCAGCCGTGCGGCGAGTTCCGGGTAATGGCTCTTGCGCGCCGAGTGGCTGCCCAGTCCCAGTAGCCCGGCGAGCGCGCGTTGCTGCTCGTCAGAGGGCTTCGCCATAGACGACCTCGACATCACGCTGACTGGATTCGCGCGGGTTGGTGAGAATGCACGGATCGTGCATGGCGTGCTGCGACAGGAACGGAATGTCGGCGGTGCTGACCCCGTGCAAACCCAGGGTTTCATGGAAGCCGATCGCGTGTTTCAGGGCGATCAGGTGCTCGACCAGCCGCCCGCAAATCTGCCGGTGATTGAGGCCACGGCAATCGATGCCCAGGGTCTCGGCGATCACCTTGAAGCGATCCGGTGCCGAGCTGTAGTTGAACGCCACCACGTGTTCCACCAGCACCGCATTGCACAAGCCGTGGGGCAAATCGAGGAAGCCGCCGAGGCTGTGGGACATCGCGTGCACCGCGCCGAGGATCGCGTTGGAGAACGCCAGACCGGCCTGCATGCTGCCGAGCATGATCTTCTCACGCAGGGCGATGTCGGTCGGGTTGGCGATCATCTGCACGAGGTTGCCGTTGATCAGGCGCATCGCTTCCAGTGCGTGCGGGTCGGTCAGCGGCCCGTGACCAGTGGAAACGAACGCTTCGATGGCATGCACCAGCGCGTCGATGCCGGTGCAGGCCGACAGGAACGGGTCCATGCTCAGGGTGGTTTCCGGGTCGATCAACGACACGTCCGGCACCACGGCCTTGCTGACGATGGAGAACTTCATGCGTTCTTGCTGGTTGGAAATGATCACGAATTGCGAGACATCGGCCGAGGTGCCGGCGGTGGTCGGAATCAGGATCAACGGCGGGCTGGGCACGCGGATGGTATCGACGCCTTCGAACTCAAGGATGTTGCGGCCGTGGGCGACGACGATGCCGATGCCTTTGCCGCAATCCATCGGGCTGCCACCACCGACCGCGACGATCACATCGCAATGATTTTCCTTGTACAGCTCGGCGCCGAGCATGACTTCCTCGACCCGCGGGTTGGGCGACACGTCGCTATAGAGAAAGTACTCGATGCCCTGGGCTTGCAGGCTGGCTTCGACATCGGCCACCCAACCGGCAGCAATCACACCGGGGTCGCTGACCACCAGCACCTTGCGCGCACCAAAGGTCTTGGCGCAGTTGCCGACGTTGTGCCGGCAACCGGCACCGAAGATGATTTCAGGCGAAACGAATTTACGCAGCTGGCTGAGACTCTGGCTCATTGGAAAGCCTGTTTTTATTGTTTTGAAGGTAGAACCACACTAACCCATCCCGACGCGAATGCAATCAGACCAATGGCTGGTCCCCATTCACCGCAGATCCCCTGTAGGCGCCGGCTTGCTGGCGATGGCGGCCGCACTGGCGACGTATGGCTCGCGGGCCTCATCGCCAGCAAGCCGGCGCCTACAGGGGGTTGTGTGCAGGGTGGGCTATCCGCGATAGATCAGCCGCGAAGCCTTCTCGTTACGCAACGTCAGATGCTCCATACCCTGCCCCGGCGCATCCGCTTCGTCGCGAGCCTTGAGAATCACCCCGTGGTGCGCGGACTTGCTGCACACCGGGTCGGCATTTTCGGCATCGCCGGTCAGCATGAATGCCTGGCAGCGGCAGCCGCCCAGGTCCTTGTGCTTTTCATCGCAGGAACGGCACGGCTCTTTCATCCAGTCATCGCCACGAAAGCGATTGAAGCCAAAGGATTCGGTCCAGATGTGCGAGACGCTGTGCTCGCGCACGTTGGGAAATTCCACCGGTAACTGGCGGGCGCTGTGGCAAGGCAACGCTGTACCGTCCGGGGTGATGTCGAGAAACAGGTTGGCCCAGCCGTTCATGCATGTTTTGGGACGCTCTTCGTAGTAGTCCGGGGTGACGAAGATCAGTTTGCAGGGATGCCCCTGGGCCTCGAGACGCTCGCGGTATTCGTTGGTGATGCGCTCGGCGCGCTGCAATTGTTCGCGGGTTGGCAGCAGGCCGACGCGGTTGAGCTCGGCCCAACCGTAGAACTGACACGTGGCCAGTTCGACGAAATCCGCCTCCAGTTCCAGGCACAGGTCGATGATCTGCGCGATCTGGTCGATGTTGTGCCGGTGGGTGACGAAGTTCAGCACCATCGGGTAACCCTGGGCTTTCACCGCCCGGGCCATGGCGAGCTTCTGGGCGAAGGCCTTGCGCGAGCCGGCGAGCATGTTGTTGACCTGCTCGTCGGCGGCCTGAAAGCTGATCTGGATGTGGTCCAGCCCGGCGACCTTGAAGTCGCGGACTTTCTGCTCGGTCAGGCCGATGCCCGAGGTGATGAGGTTGGTGTAGTAACCCATGTCCCGCGCGGCTTTGATCAGCTCGGCCAAGTCCTGGCGCACCAACGGCTCACCGCCGGAAAAACCCAGTTGCGCCGCGCCCATCTCCCGGGCTTCGCGGAACACCCGAATCCATTCTTCGGTGCTCAATTCCTCGCCTTGCTGGGCGAAATCCAGCGGGTTGGAGCAATACGGGCATTGCAACGGGCAGCGATAGGTCAGCTCGGCCAACAACCACAAGGGCGGACCGGGTGGCTGTTCGATCAGGTTCACAGGGCGATCCCCCGGTGCCAGACATTCTCCGTGGTCACCGTGTGATACGGCGCACGGCCCAACTCGTAGGCCATGCTCATCGCATCCAGCATGCTCCACAGCACGTCGAGCTTGAACTGCAGAATCTCCAGCATGCGTTGCTGGCCTTCGACGGTGACGTAGTGCGCCAGGGTGATGCGCAAACCATGCTCGACATCGCGCCGCGCCTGACTCAGGCGCGTGCGGAAATAGTCGTAACCGGACGGGTCGATCCACGGGTAATGCGTGGGCCAGGCGTCGAGACGGGACTGGTGGATCTGCGGCGCGAACAGTTCGGTCAGCGAACTGCTGGCCGCTTCCTGCCAACAGGCGCGACGGGCGAAATTGACGTAGGCGTCCACGGCGAACCGCACGCCGGGCAGCACCCGTTCATGAGAAAGGATTTGCTCACGGTCCAACCCCACCGCTTCACCCAGACGCAGCCAGGCTTCAATGCCGCCTTCGCTACCAGGCACGCCATCGTGGTCGAGGATGCGTTGCAGCCATTCACGACGCACGTCGCGGTCCGGGCAGTTGGCGAGGATCGCGGCATCCTTGAGCGGAATGTTTACCTGATAGTAGAAGCGATTGGCGACCCAGCCCTGAATCTGCTCGCGGGTGGCGCGGCCGGCGTACATGGCTTGGTGGAAGGGGTGATGAATGTGGTAATAGGCGCCTTTGGCGCGCAGGGCTTGCTCGAATTCGACGGGGGACATGGGTTGGTCTGTCATGGTGGTTCTCCGGGGAACAACCGCTGGGTTCGGTGTTGTCTGGTCGGGCCTCATCGCGGGCAAGCCCGCTCCCACAGGGATTTTCGGCGCGCACTGAACACTGTGGGAGCGGGCTTGCCCGCGATGGGGCCCTTCGCTACAGCTCAATACTCATGCCATCAAAAGCCACTTCAATCCCCCGCCGCGCCAGCAACGCGCGCTCAGCCGAGTCTTCATCAAGGATCGGATTGGTGTTGTTAATGTGGATCAGCACTTTGCGCTGGCGGGTAAACCCCTCCAGCACTTCAAGCATCCCGCCAGCACCGCTTTGCGGCAGATGCCCCATTTCACTGCCCAGACTCTGGCCGACTTCGCACACGCGCATTTCGTCGTCGCGCCACAGGGTGCCGTCCAGCAGCAGGCAATCGGCGCGCTGCATGCAGCTCAGCACTTCGTCGTCGATTTGCCCAAGGCCCGGGGCATAGAACACGCTGGCGCCGCTGCGCCGGTCTTCGATAAACAAACCGATGGTGTCGCCCGGTTGCGGATGGCCACGATTGGGCGAGTACGGCGGTGCGTTGCTCACCAGGGGAATCGCGCGAAATTGCAGGTGTTGGCAGGCGGCGATGCTGAACGGTTCACGGTCCAGCCCGACCGGTTGCCAGTGCAACCCGCCGTTCCAGTGCTCAAGCATGGTGAACAAAGGAAAACCACTGCTCAGGTCTTGATGAACGCGTTCCGTGCACCAGACCGAATGCGGACAGCCTTCGCGCAGGCTCAACAGGCCGGTGCAATGGTCGATCTGGCTGTCCAGCAGCACGACCGCGGCGATCGCCGTATCGCGCAAGCGGCGGGCCGGTTGCAGCACCGGAAAACCCTCAAGCTGCGCGCGAATGTCCGGTGACGCATTGCACAGCACCCACTCCACACCGTTGTCGCTCAGGGCAATCGACGACTGCGTGCGCCGTTGCGCCCGCAGGCTGCCATTGCGCATCCCGGCGCATTGGCGGCAGTTGCAATTCCATTGCGGAAAACCGCCACCAGCGGCGGAACCGAGAACGCGGATGTGCATGGGAGGCTCCAGAAGGCAGGCCCGGCCAACGCCAAGGTTGGCCGGGTGGACAATCAACGGTTGGCGAAATACATCGTTACTTCAAAACCAATGCGCAGATCGGTAAACGCGGGTTTATTCCACATGGGTCAATCCTCTTCTTGTGCCGGGCAATTCCGGTAAAGCCATTAATGCACGGGGCGCCGAGTGATCGAATGCTACTTTGGAACGAGGTGGCGGCATGCGTTGGTAGGGGGTGTTTGCACAGCCTTCAAAACCCTGTGGGAGCGGGCTTGCCCGCGATGAGGTCGAAACATTCAACCTTGATGTTGACTGTCAGACCGCTATCGCGGGCAAGCCCGCTCCCACAGGTTTTTGCGGTGTACTTGCGGGGTTAGAAGAACCCCATCGGGTTGATGTCGTAGCTCACCAGCAAGTTTTTGGTCTGCTGATAGTGGTCGAGCATCATCTTGTGGTTTTCACGGCCGACACCAGACTTCTTGTAGCCACCGAACGCAGCATGCGCCGGGTACAAGTGGTAGCAGTTGGTCCAGACCCGTCCGGCCTTGATCGCCCGGCCCATGCGGTAGGCGCGGTTGATGTCGCGGGTCCAGAGGCCGGCGCCGAGTCCGAACTCGCTGTCGTTGGCAATCGCCAGGGCTTCGGCTTCGTCCTTGAAGGTGGTGATACCCACCACCGGGCCGAAGATTTCTTCCTGGAACACGCGCATTTTGTTGTGGCCCTTGAGCAGGGTCGGCTGGATGTAATAACCCGTCGACAAGTCGCCCTCAAGGCGTTCGGCCGCGCCGCCGGTGAGCAGCTCGGCACCCTCCTCCTGGGCAATTTTCAGGTACGAGAGGATCTTGTCGTATTGCTGCTCGGACGCCTGGGCGCCGACCATGGTTTCGGTGTCCAGCGGGTTGCCGCGCTTGATCTTGACAATCTTTTTCATCACCTCGGCCATGAACGACTCGTAGATCGATTCCTGCACCAGGGCCCGGGATGGACAGGTGCAGACTTCGCCCTGATTGAAGAACGCCAGCACCAGGCCTTCGGCGGCTTTCTCGATGAACTGTGGCTCGGCTTGCATGATGTCTTCGAAGAAGATGTTCGGCGACTTGCCGCCCAGCTCCACGGTGCTTGGAATGATGTTCTCGGCCGCGCATTTCATGATGTGCGCACCAATCGGCGTGGAACCGGTGAAGGCAATCTTGGCGATGCGCTTGCTGGTGGCCAGCGCCTCACCCGCTTCGCGACCGAAACCCTGAACGATGTTCAGCACGCCGGGTGGCAGCAAGTCGGCGATCAGTTCGGCGAAGACCATGATCGACAGCGGCGTCTGCTCGGCGGGTTTGAGTACCACACAGTTGCCGGCGGCCAGGGCCGGGGCGAGTTTCCACGCGGCCATCAGCAGNGGGAAGTTCCACGGGATGATCTGGCCGACCACGCCCAGCGGTTCGTGGAAGTGATAGGCGGTGGTCAACTCGTTGATCTCGGCGGCACCGCCTTCCTGGGCGCGGATGCAGCCGGCGAAATAGCGGAAATGGTCGGCGGCCAGTGGCACGTCGGCGTTCAGGGTTTCGCGCACGGCCTTGCCGTTGTCCCAGGTTTCGGTGACGGCCAGCAGTTCCAGGTTCTGTTCGATGCGGTCGGCAATTTTCAGCAGCACCAGCGAACGGTCCTGGGCCGAGGTCTTGCCCCAGGCATCCGCGGCGGCATGGGCGGCGTCGAGGGCTTTATCGATGTCTTTGGCAGTGGAACGCGGGAATTCGGCGATGGGCTTGCCGNTGACCGGCGAGGTGTTGGTGAAATACTCGCCATTGACCGGGGCAACGAACTCGCCGCCGATGAAATTGCCGTAGCGCGCCTTGAAGGAAACGACGGCGCCGGGTGTGCCAGGTTGTGCGTAGATCATGGTGGGCCTCTGTCTGGGTCGATGCCTGTCGGGCAAACAGGCGATGAACCGATAGTAGAGAGCCCCGCGCGCCAGACGAATGCGCCGTTGGCAGGGGGACTCTCGTTATTTGGTAGTAGATTTCACCCAGTCCACTGTGGGTTCCCACGCTCCGCGTGGGAATGCCTCAACGGACGCTCCGCGTTCGGCTCTTTGGACGCAGAGCGTCCCGGGCTGCATTCCCACGCAGAGCGTGGGAACG
This sequence comes from Pseudomonas mandelii, assembly GCF_002251635.1. Classification (GTDB taxonomy): domain Bacteria; phylum Pseudomonadota; class Gammaproteobacteria; order Pseudomonadales; family Pseudomonadaceae; genus Aquipseudomonas; species Aquipseudomonas mandelii_B. The sequence goes on along the minus strand of NZ_NMOJ01000251.1, from coordinate 14,225 downwards.
ATCATTGAGGGGGTTTCAGGGTCAGTGTTTGGCGACCAGGTCTTTCGGCAGTTTGAAGGTCCAGAGCATGCCGCCCTGGTTGAAGTCCTTGATGCGCTTGGCCACTTCGCCGCCCCACAACGGCACAGCGCCGCCCCAGCCGGACAGCACGGAGACGTATTGTTCGCCGTCCATTTCCCAGGTCACAGGCGAGCCGAGGACGCCGGAGCCGGTCTGGAATTCCCAGACTTTCTCGCCGGTCTTGGCGTTGAAGGCCTGGAGGAAACCTTCCGGCGTGCCGGTGAACACCAGGTTGCCCTTGGTGGTCAGCACCCCGCCCCACAGCGGCGCGAAGTTCTTGTGGCGCCAGACTTCCTTGCCGGTCTTCGGATCGATCGCACGCAGCACGCCGATGTAGTCTTCGTTCAACGGCTTGATGGTGAAACCGGCACCGAGGAACGCCGCGCCTTTCTTGTAGGCGATGCCTTCGTTCCAGATGTCCATACCCCATTCGTTGGACGGCACGTAGAACAATCCGGTGTCCTTGTTGTAGGCCATCGGCATCCAGTTTTTCGCGCCGAGGAACGCCGGGGCGACGAACACCGAACTGCCTTTGGCTTCGGTGCCTGGCGCGCCTGGACGACTGGCTTCGTTGTAGATCGGCCGGCCCTCTTTATCCAGGCCGGTGGCCCAGGTGATCTTGTCCACGAACGGGAAGCCGCGAATGAATTTGCCGTTGGTGCGGTCCAGCACGTAGAAAAAACCGTTACGGTCCGCGGTCGCGGCGGCTTTGATCTCTTTGCCGCCTTCGGTGTAGTTGAACGACACCAGCTCGTTCACGCCGTCATAGTCCCAACCGTCGTGGGGCGTGCTCTGGAAGTGCCACTTGATGGTGCCGTCGTCCGGGTTGAGCGCCAGACGCGACGACGAGTAGAGGTTGTCGCCAGGGCGCAAGTGCGAGTTCCATGGCGCCGGGTTGCCGGTGCCGAACAGCAGCAGGTTGGTTTCCGGGTCGTAATAACCGCCGAGCCAAGGCGCCGCGCCGCCGGTTTTCCAGAGGTCGCCAGGCCAGGTCTTGCCGGCTTCGCCGCCGGAGATGCCGTTTTCTACCGCTTTGCCGTCCTTGTAGGTGTAACCCATGTGGCCTTCAACCGTGGGTCGGGTCCACAGCAGATCGCCGTTTTTCGGGTCGTAGGCCTCGATCTTGCCGACCACGCCGAATTCGCCACCGGCCACGCCAGTGATCAGTTTGCCGTTAATCACCAACGGCGCGGCGCTGATCGAATAGCCTTCTTTGTGGTCGGCAACTTTCTTGCTCCAGACCACTTTGCCGGTGTCCTTGTTCAGGGCCACAAGCTTGGCGTCGAGGGTGCCGAAGAACACCAGGTCGCCGTACAGCGCGACGCCACGGTTGATCACGTCGCAGCAGGGACGGATGTCATCGGGCAGGCGCGCATCGTATTGCCAGAGCTTCTTGCCGGTGCGCGCATCCACGGCAAACACCCGCGAGTAGGAACCGGTCATGTACATCACGCCGTCCTTGATCATCGGCTGTGCTTGCTGACCGCGCTGTTTTTCCCCGCCAAAGGAGAACGCCCAGACCGGACGCAGGTCCTTGACGTTGTTGACGTTGAGGGTGTCCAGCGGGCTGTAGCGCTGACCCTGGACGCCCAGACCGTTGGTGACGATCTGCTCCGGGTTCTTGGGGTCCTGGAGAATGTCCTGGTCGGTGACGCCGGCCAGCGCGGTGCCGGACAACAGCATGGCACTGAGCAACAGGCTCAAGACGAAGGGTTGGCGACGTGCGGGTTCGGTCATGACGGCTGCCTCTGCGGTTTTTGTTATACCCGGGAAATTTTCCCGGTCTGGTGCAGATTCTTGGCCGCCGCCGCCCTTGCAACAATTACCCGCAGTGTTGAGATTGCTAGTTCCTTAGTAGCGGGTCGGAGGAGATGAACACCGGATCTTGTGATCGACATCGGTCCCTGTGGGAGCGGGCTTGCCCGCGATGGGGCCAGAACATTCGACATTGATGTCGACTGCAAGAATGCCATCGCGGGCAAGCCCGTTCCCACAGGGGATTTGTGTTGGTCACTTATCCGCGGCGGAATCGACTCGGGTCATCTGCGCGCGCTCATAGCGCGGATACAAATGACTGACACTGCGAATCAGCTCATAGCGACTCAGGCTGATGCCAGCAAACCGCTCGGGAATGGGGCTGCGGATCATCTCACTCATGTCGCTGCCATTGGCCGCACCATCACGCATGAGCTGATCGAGCCATCCGAGGTAGTCGCGCATTTGCAAGAACGGTTGCGGATCGCTGGCCACCGGCCCATGGCCGGGCACGATCAGCGTCCACGGCAGGCCTTGAAGCGTGGCGATGTCCGCCAGCCACACCGCCAGCCCCGGACTGTTGGGCGTGGTCAGCGCCCGTTGGTAAAACACCAGGTCCCCGGCAAACAGCACGCCGGTTTTCTGGTCGAGAATAGCCAGATCCGCACCGGTGTGCCCACCCAGGCTCAGCAGGCGCAGATCGTGATTCCCAAAATTCAATACGCCGGGGTCCAGCGTCCGGGTCGGCAGCAGCACTTCGGTGCCACGCATCCAGTCCCCCACCAGTCGGTACATGTTCTCGGCCATGGCGTCGCCCTGCCGATGCAACAGCTCGGTGGTGCCAGCCAGCGCGCCGATTGGCACATCACTGAAGGCCTGATTGCCCAGCACATGGTCCGGGTGGTGATGGGTCAGCAGCACCTCAATCACCGGCTTATCGGTGGTCGCGGCGATGGCTTTGCGCATTGCTTCGCCATAACGTCTGGACGGCCCGGTGTCGATCACCACCACCCCGCGCTCAGTGACGATGAACGCGGTATTGACGATGTTGCCGCCGTTGGCCTTGGCAAAATTGTCGGTGCTGCCTTCCAGCAGCCAGGTGTCTTCAGCGATCTGCCGGGGCTTGAGTACATAGTCGAGGTCCGCAAGAGCCGGCAGGCTCAGGCTGATGAACAACAGCAGCAGCATCCAGCGCATCACGCGCTCCTTGGGGTCAGGGTATGGCCGCATCGAACTGATTGCCGCTGTTGTCGCGCAGCACCAGGCGCGTCTGCCCTGCCCCTTCGATGTCGAAGGCCAGGTTAGGGTTCTCGCTGACGGCGGGAAACAGCTCCAGTCGGGCCAGCAGCTGATCGTTTTGATCGCGCAGTTCGGCATGGTTGATGAAGAATTCCGGGATGCCGCTGACCATGCCGTTGTCCATCGGATGCGCCACTTGCAAGCGCACCCGGCTGAACTCGCCGCGCGGATAACGACCGCCCAATACTTCGCCGATGTGCTCTTCCCAGCCTGGCTCGGTGCGCACGACGCTGGGCGCGGTGCAACCACCGCCCGCCGCATCGATCAGCGTCGAGCCGACATGCCAGAGGCCGTCACGGGTCAGCACCGCAGCGCGCAACGGCGTGGCTTGCTCGATACGGATGCGGATCGACAGCCACGGCAGTACGCGGTCGAGGGGTTGGAAATCAACAATCTTCGGCAGCGGATTGAGTTCCGCCCAGGCAAGGATTTTCACCACCTCGCCTTTAAACGCCCGGGCGTCGATTTCCAGCGGCACTTGCCGGGCATCTTCGGCGAACGGCGGCGCCAGCAGCTTGACCCGGTCATCGAACACAAACGGTGCATTGCCGAGCATCTGCTTGTGGTAGAAGGCCCACATCACCGAGGGCACCGGGTCTTTGCCCGGCTCGATATCGGCAGCGTGCGCCGCCAGGGGCAACCAGCAGAGCAACAGGCAACTCGTTCGCCAGTTCACGGTTGGTACATCTCGGGCACGTCATAGCGCAGGCCGTAATGACCATAAATGGTCTTGACCACACCCTCGCGGATCAAGCCCTCCAGCGCCTCTTCCACGGCATAGGCCAGTTGCCGGTTGCTCTCATGCACCGCCATGCCGATCTCCCAGAGTTGCTTGCCCATGTTCGGGTAGGCGTTTTCCGCCAGTGCCACTTGCGGATCGTTGGCTTGGTGAACTTGCCAGTCGATCTCGCCACGCATGGCCATGACCGCGTCGACTTCACCGGCCTTCATGGCGGCGAACGCCTGGGGCACACCGGGATAGTGGTGGGTTTTGCCGGCGAGCATGCCGCTGAACACCGAGGTCAGGTAGAACGACGGCACGCTGTCGACTTCGACGCCAATCGGGTGGTGCTCGAATACCGCGACGCTGCCCACCTTGTCGAGACGGCGGCGATCATAAGCGACCTGCCATTGTTCGTTCTGGTACGGCCCGAACATCACCACATGGCCGTTTTCCAGCTCACCCAGCTCGTTGCGTTTTTGCGCGTAATCGCGGTCATACGGCACGCGCATCATCAGGTCGGCCAGTTGCAGATCATGCAGCTGACTGGCCCGCCAGATGTAGTCGCGCAGGTCGTCATCGAGCTTCTCGCCGGCGGGCGCCCAGATCAGCGTCAGGCGCACACCCAGCGCTTTGGCCAAGGCTCCGGCGAGCTCGACATCCACCCCGCGAGGCTGGCCGGCGTCTTCGAAACTGTAGGGGGCGAAGTCCTTGTAGACCGCCACTTTCAGCTCCCCGGCAGCGATCATTTCGTCATAGGTCCGGACCTGCGCCTGCACGGTCTGGCAGCACAGCAACACAGCGCTGAAAAATACAGCGAGCAGGCGCATGGGTTACTCCTCGACGTGAACGGTGTCCAGGTAGGTGCGCACCGCCCACAGAGCTTCCTGACTCAAGTAATCGGCCATTTTCGGCATGTAGACCCGGCCATCCCGCACGGCACCGTGACGCACGCGCTCGACGAACCATTCATCCCCCGCTTCACCGACATCGAGCATGCGCAAATCGGGGGCGATGCCGCCGGATTTGGCTTCCAGGCCATGACACGCGGCGCAGTTCTGGTTGTACGCCGAGGAACCGATTTCCACGGCTTTCTCGTGTTCCGGGGAAGCGCGGTACGGGTTCACCGCTGCCCAACCATCGGCATCCACCTGCACACCGGCGTCCTTGATCGGGGTCAGGCCTGGGGTGGCGATTGCCTGGGGGACCACGTTGCCATGGGCCCAGACGGAGCCTGCACTGATAAAACCGGCCAGCAGTCCGGCAACGAGCAAGGCGTTGCGTTTTGTTGTCATTGTTATGCCCTCAAGATTGCACGCAAAACCTCGTTGAAGAGGCTATGGCACCCATCTTGGTACCGGCCTCGCACAATCCCCATGCTGCTTTGGTGGCCGCCGTCTAATCCCTTGGTAGTAGGGCTTGCGACGCACACCCAAATCAGGTGCCGTTCGGGAAGTCTTCCCGGCCACAGCGGGACTTTTTCCGTATCCGGCAACCGGCCGGGCGCACCACCCTGTGCAGGCCAAAACCTCCACTGGGAACTGCAACCATGACAATAAGATCGCTACCCGCCCTTTCCCCTCTGTCTATCGCCGTGCAGGCTTTTCTGCTGGTGGGCAGCCTGTCCCTGAGTGCTGCAAGTCACGCTGCAACCGCACCGGCCACGCCCACCCGCAACGTGACGTGGGAAGACATTGCCAACGATCACCTGACCACCAAGGACGTGCTGCAATACGGCATGGGCACCAACGCTCAGCGCTGGAGCCCGTTGGCCCAGGTCAACGACAAGAACGTGTTCAAGCTGACGCCGGCCTGGTCCTACTCGTTTGGCGATGAGAAGCAGCGCGGCCAGGAATCCCAGGCCATCGTCAGCGACGGCGTGGTCTACGTCACCGGTTCTTATTCGCGGGTGTTTGCCCTGGATGCCAAGACCGGCAAGCGCCTGTGGACCTACAACCATCGCCTGCCGGACAACATTCGTCCGTGCTGCGACGTGGTCAATCGTGGCGCGGCGATCTTTGGCGACAAGATCTACTTCGGCACCCTCGACGCGCGCCTGATCGCCCTGGACAAGAACACCGGCAAAGTGGTGTGGAACAAGAAATTCGGTGACCACGCCGCTGGCTACACCATGACCGGCGCCCCGGTGCTGATCAAAGACAAGACCACCGGCAAGGTGCTGCTGATTCACGGCAGCTCCGGCGATGAGTTCGGCGTGGTCGGCCAGCTGTTTGCGCGCGACCCCGACACGGGTGAAGAAGTCTGGATGCGACCCTTCGTCGAAGGCCATATGGGCCGGCTGAACGGCAAGGACAGCACCACCACCGGCGACGTCAAGGCGCCATCCTGGCCGGATGACCCGACCACCGAAACCGGCAAGGTCGAGGCCTGGAGCCACGGCGGCGGTGCGCCTTGGCAAAGCGCCAGTTTCGATCCGGAAACCAACACCATCATCGTCGGCGCCGGCAACCCCGGCCCGTGGAATACCTGGGCGCGCACCTCCAAGGACGGCAATCCTCACGACTATGACAGCCTCTACACCTCCGGCCAGGTCGGCGTCGACCCGAGCACCGGCGAGGTGAAATGGTTCTACCAGCACACGCCAAACGATGCCTGGGATTTCTCCGGCAACAACGAGCTGGTGCTGTTCGATTACAAGGACAAGGACGGCAAGACGATCAAAGCCACCGGCCATGCGGACCGTAACGGTTTCTTCTATGTGGTCGATCGCAACAACGGCAAATTGCAGAACGCGTTCCCCTTCGTCGACAACATCACCTGGGCCAGCCACATCGACCTCAAGACCGGCAAACCGGTGGAAAATCCAGGCCAGCGTCCGGCCAAACCGTTACCGGGCGAGACCAAGGGCAAGTCGGTGGAAGTGTCGCCGCCGTTCCTCGGCGGCAAGAACTGGAACCCGATGGCGTACAGCCAGGACACCGGGCTGTTCTACATCCCAGGCAACCAGTGGAAAGAGGAATACTGGACCGAAGAGGTCAACTACAAGAAGGGCTCGGCCTACCTGGGCATGGGTTTCCGCATCAAGCGCATGTACGACGATCACGTCGGCTCCCTGCGCGCCATGAACCCCACCACCGGCAAAGTGATCTGGGAACACAAAGAAGCGCTGCCGCTGTGGGCCGGCGTATTGGCCACCAAAGGCAACCTGGTGTTCACCGGCACCGGCGACGGTTTCCTCAAGGCCTTCGACGCAAAAACCGGCGCGGAGCTGTGGAAGTTCCAGACCGGCAGCGGCATCGTCTCGCCGCCGATCACCTGGGAACAGGATGGCGAGCAGTACGTCGGCGTGACGGTCGGTTACGGCGGCGCGGTGCCGTTGTGGGGCGGTGACATGGCCGAGCTGACCAAACCGGTGGCTCAGGGCGGGTCGTTCTGGGTGTTCAAGATTCCAAGTTGGGATAACAAGACTGCGCAGCAGTAATCCGCTGGCCCCTTGTGCACACAGGGGGCTTTCTGGTGCTCAACAAGGTTTTCTGTGGCGAGGGAGCTTGCTCCCGCTGGGCTGCGAAGCGGCCCCCTCATTTTCCAGCAACACCGAGTTGTTTGGATTTACGACTGCTGCGCAGCCGAGCGGGAGCAAGCTCCCTCGCCACAGGAACCCACATAGCCGTTGTTTTTTGTATATCCAGCTGCCCTCCACCTTCCGAGGACTTGCCATGAAGTATCTGCCTCTATTATTTCTGTTCGCCGCCCTCCCGGTTTTAGCCGACGACGGCGACGACTCCCCACTCATCATCAACGGCTGCACCATCGCCGATCACAGCCAATGCCCCGGCGCCAATCTCAAAGGCGCGAACCTGAGCAATCAGGACCTGCGCAACATGAACCTCAGCGGCGCCGATCTGCGCGATGCCGACCTGCGGCACGCCCGACTCGACCTCGCCAACCTGGAAAAAGCGCAACTGCAAGGCGCCAACCTGACCCGCGCCAGCCTGCAACAAAGCAACCTGCGTCTGGCGGATTTCACTGGCGCGACGCTGATGGCGATCCAGGGCTGGGGGATGTTTGCCCAAGGCGCGCAATTCCAGGACGCCAACCTCAGCGGCGCCTACCTGCAATTCGCCCGCCTCTCCGGCGCGAGAATGCACAACGCCAATCTGCGCGCCGCGGACCTGGAAATGACCTGGCTGAGCAAGGCAGACCTCAAGAGTGCAGACCTCAGTGATGCCAATCTGCAAGAAGCCAAATTAAGTGAAAGCAATCTGGAGCAGGCCAACCTCAGTGGTTCGCGGCAACATTATGCGAATTTTCAGGATGCCAATATGGAAGGCTGCACCGGTTGCCCGACGACCTGGGATAAGTAACCGATCCAACCGACTGGCACCTGACCCTGTGGGCTTGCCTGCGATAGCGGTGTACCAGGCAACAGCGAGGTTGAATGTGCCGACGTCATCGCAGGCAAGCCAGCTCCCACATTCGATTNGGATCCTGCGGTGGATTGAATTAAACCGCCACCCGCACCACCCCCATATCAATCCCCAAATGCACCAGTTCGGCATGGGACGTGACCTGCAATTTACTCTTGAGCAAGGTCAGGTGGTTCGAGACGGTCTTGCTGCTGATGCTCAACTGTTCGGCGATCAACCGGGCCGGGGTGCCTTTAGCGAGCATCACGAAAATCTCCAGTTCGCGCTGGGTCATGCTCTGCAATCGCGGGTCGCTGGTGTCCTGTTGCGAATGGCACGCCAGTTGGGTGGCCAGCGGCTGTTCGATGTAGGCGTGGCCGGCGAGGATCCGCTGCACCGCCTCGATCAGCACTTGCGGCGCCGAGCTCTTGGTCAAATAACCCGAGGCACCCGCGTCCAGCGCCTGGCGCACCAAGGGCAGTTCATCGTGCATGCTGAAAAACAGCACCCGCAGTTGCGGCAGTCGTTGACGCAAACGCCGGGTGGTTTCCAGCCCGCTGATCCCCGGCAAGCCGAAATCCATGATCACCAGGTTCGGCACGGCTTCCTGAACCCGGATCAGCGCTTCTTCGCCGGTGGCGGCTTCACGCACTTCCATGGCCGGCAACAACGCCCGCAACAAACTCGCGTAGCCCTGACGGACCACCGCATGGTCATCGACCAGCAGAATATTCACGACGCCTCCAAAGGCATGCTCAAGGCCAGCGCCCAGCCGGCACCCGGGTGGCTGATGATCCGCAATTTGCCGCCGAGGCTGCGGGCGCGTTCGTACATCGAATACAAACCGACGCCGGGCCGCTGCGGTTGTGTGGCGCCGCGCCCGTTATCGCGAATCAACAGGTGCAGATGCGCGCCGCGATGTTGCAGGCGAATCCGCACCCGGGTGGCCTGCGCATGCCGGGCGACGTTGGTCAGCGCTTCCTGCAACAGGCGATAGAGCTGGGTTTTGTCCGGCGCGGACAATGGCGGCATCTGCGCGCAGATGCATAGCTGGCAATCAATGCCGTGCCGCCCCTGCCATTGCTCCGCCAGCAGGCCGAAGGCTTCGGCCAACGGCAGGTGTTGCAGCACCACCGGATAGAGGTCATGCACCAGCGCCCGGAAGCCCTGTTGCAGGTGCTCGCAATTGTGTTCCAGCTCACGCACCGTGCGTTCCATCACCACGGGTTGATCCGTCACCAGCCGCAACAGACAGGCCTGGGCGCGTATCCCGGCCAGGTACTGGCCGAGATCATCGTGCAGGGTCTGCGCCAGATGAGTGCGTTCCTGCTCCTGCACCGCCAATAACGTCCGGGTCAGATGCGTATTGTCGGCACGGGCCTGCTCCAACGCCTCGGTCATGCGATTGAAATGCGCCGCCAGTTGCCGCGCCTCCGGCACACCTTCCGCGCGCAATCGCACCTTGAGCTGGCCGCCCGAGACTTGCTGCAACGCGCGCAACAATTCGTCGAGCAACCCCATGCCCCGGCGCACGGCCCAGCGGATGGTGAGCAGACTCAAGATCAAGGCGAGGCCACACAGGCCCAGCAATTGCTGCAGCGAATCCCAGACTTCGTCGATCTCATCCCGCGGATCGACCGCAATCTGTACGCGCCGGCCATCACGCAAATCCAGGACCCGAGCGCTGTACCGGGCTTCGGCGAACAACAGACGCCCGAGCCATGCATCGAGCCCGACCTGAACCGGCAGGCGTGCCGCTGCGTCGGGCTCCAGCCAGCGCACCCGCACATGCCGCAAGCTGCCCGTCAATCGTGGCTGGAGGCTGGCGGGATCACGCTCGGCGGTTTCGCTCAGGTACTCGACCACCGCCTCGGCGGATTGCAGCTCGCGCTCCACGTCCGCCAGCGCTTGATGCACCAGCAACCCCATGCACGCCAGGGTGACCAGAGCGAAAAATCCGCAGACCCAAAGGTTGATCCGCCACAGGGCCGACACGGTTAGCGCCCCGGTGTCGCGGGCAAGACCAGCAATGGCGCCGGGCGGGGGCCATGAAGCTTGTCTACGCCGATCAGGGTCAGGATCAACAACAACGGCAGGAGCAGCGCTTTGAGAATACGCATGGTCAATCTCCTCCAGTGTGATGGCCGTGATTGCCCATGCTAAAACCGCGCCGCTCCGGCCGAGCTACTACCTTGGTACTGCCTGACTGGTACTTTCTGCATATTTCAATCTGCCTCGCAGGCTTCCTATGCTGGCGCTACCTGTAATGGAGTGCCTTTATGCGCCAGCTTGCCCCTTACGCCCTGATCTACCTGCTGGCGATAGCCTGTGCCGTCGGGCTGGCGACGCAGAGCCAGGCGGCGGATGCGCCGTTGCAGGTGCAGATCGGCTACCTGGGCTATCGGCCTGCCCCCGGCCCGCTGCTGTCCAACGTGATTCCCGAACCGCTCGATGCCGGGCTTCGCGGCGCCGAACTGGCGATCACCGACAGCAACAGCACCGGACGTTTTCTCAACCAGAGTTACAGCCTCGTCGCTGCCAATGCCGACAGCCCGGAGGCCCTGATCGAAGCGGCCAAGGCCCAGCATGCACAGGGTCTGCGCCTGTTTGTGGTGAATGCGCCGGTGGAGAGTCTGCGCCGGCTCAGCGCCGTGCTGCCCGACAGCTTGCTGTTCAACGCCGGCAGCCCGGATGACAGCCTGCGCACCACCGACTGCCTGCCGAACGTGCTGCACAGCCTGCCGAGCCGGGCGATGCTCGCCGATGCCCTGGCGCAATTTCTGGTGGTGCACAAATGGCAACGGGCGTTGCTGATCGTCGGCCCGACCCCGGACGATCAGGCCTACGCCGCCGCCCTGCGCCGTGCCGCCAAACGCTTCGGGCTGAAACTGGTCGCGGAAAAAGCCTGGAGCTTCGACAACGATCAGCGTCGCAGCGCCCAGGCCGACATGCCGCTCTTCACCCAGACCGCCGAATACGATGTGGTGCTGGTGGCGGATGAACGTGGCGACTTCGGCGAGTACGTGCCCTACCAAACCTGGTACCCACGGCCGGTCGCCGGCACTCAGGGCCTGACCCCGGTGGGCTGGCACAAAACCGTGGAAACCTACGGTGCCGCCCAATTGCAGAAACGCTTCGAAGCCCTGGCCGGGCGCTGGATGAATGACCGAGACTTCGCCGCCTGGATCGCCGTGCGCAGCATCGCCAGTGCGGTAAGCAAACTGCGGCAGGTCGATCCCGTGGCGATCCGCACCCTGGAAATCAGCGATCAATTGCCGCTGGACGGTTTCAAGGGGCGCAAGCTCAGTTATCGGCCGTGGAACGGACAGTTGCGCCAACCGATTCCCATCGTCCAGCCCCGGGCCTTGGTCAGCACGTCGCCGCAGGACGGTTTCCTGCACCCTTTCAACGAAATGGACAGCCTTGGCTACGACAAGCCCGAGGTCAGCTGCCGCTTTCCCTGATCCGCCACAACAACTACAACAAAAAGGAATCCATCATGCGCCGCACCCTGCTCTCTTGCGCCTTGCTGCTCGCCGCCGGGCACGCCGCCGCCTCTACCGCCTGGGTCTCCAACGAAAAAGACAACAGCCTGAGCCTGATCGACCTGCAAACCCTGCAAGTCACCGACACCCTGCCCGTCGGCCAACGCCCGCGCGGTTTGCTGCTGTCCCACGACAACAAGCTGCTGTACATCTGCGCCAGCGACTCGGACCGTGTCCAAGTGATGGACGTCGCCACGCGCAAGATCATCAAGGAATTACCCTCGGGCAAAGACCCCGAACAGTTCGCCTTGCACCCCAACAACCGCTGGTTGTACGTCTCCAACGAGGACGATGCGCTGGTGACGGTGATCGACACCGAAACCTCGAAGGTGCTGAGCCAGATCAACGTTGGCGTCGAGCCCGAAGGCATGGCCGTCAGCCCCGACGGCAAGTGGGCGGTGAACACCAGCGAAACCACCAACATGCTGCACTGGATCGACACCAGCACCCAGACCCTGGCCGACAGCACCCTGGTGGATCAGCGGCCGCGTTTCGTCGAGTTTTCACCTGAAGGGTCGCAACTCTGGGCCTCGGCGGAAATCGGCGGCACGGTGACCATTCTCGACGTCGCCACCCGCAAGATCCTCAAGACGCTAACCTTCCAGATTAAGGGAGTGCACCCGGACAAAGTCCAGCCGGTGGGGATCAAGCTCAGCGCCGACGGCAAGTACGGTTTCGTCGCGCTCGGGCCGGCCAATCATGTGGCGGTGATTGACGCCAAGACCTTCGAGATTCTTGATTATCTGCTGGTTGGGCGGCGGGTCTGGCAGATGTCGTTTACCCCGGATCAGAAGCAGTTGCTGGCCACCAACGGCGTCAGCGGCGACGTGTCGGTGATTGATGTCGACAGCCTCAAAGTGACCAAATCGGTGAAGGTCGGGCGCTATCCGTGGGGCGTGGTGGTGACGCCATGAACGCACTGGAAGTCAGCGAACTGAGCTTCGCCTATGGCGCGCGGGAAGCCTTGCGGCAGGTGAATTTCAGCCTGGGGCCCGGGCGTTTCGCGGCGTTGCTAGGGCCAAACGGCGCGGGCAAGTCGACGCTGATTGCCTTGCTCACCCGGCTCTATGATTTGCAACGCGGGGACATCCGGGTCGGCGGTTGTTCGTTACGCAATGCGGCGCGTCCGGCGCTCAAGCAATTGGGCGTGGTGTTCCAGCAAAGCACGCTAGACCTGGACCTCAGCGTTGAGCAAAACCTGCGTTATCACGCCGCGCTGCATGGCATGTCCCGGCGCCAGACCGGCCTGCGGGTCGACGCCGAGCTGGCCCGTCAGGCGCTGACTGAACGCCGGCGCGAGCGGGTCCGCGAACTTAATGGCGGTCACCGCCGCCGGGTGGAAATCGCACGCGCCTTGTTGCATGAGCCACGGCTGTTGCTGCTCGACGAGGCGAGTGTCGGCCTCGACCCGGCCAGCCGCCTGGCGCTCAATCAACACATTCGCGGTCTGTGCCGCGAGCAGCACATCAGCGTGCTCTGGACCACCCATTTGCTGGATGAAGTGCAGCCGAGCGATGACTTGCTGATTCTTCATCAGGGCCGTCTGGTGGCCAGCGGGCGGGCGGATGCCTTGAGCCAGGAACATGGCGGCGACCTCGGTTCGGCCTTCACCCGTTTGACGACATCAGGAGCCGCACGATGAATGCGTATTGGCAATGCTTCAGCGGCATCGTGTTGCGTGAATGGCTGCGTTTTGTGTTGCAGCGCACGCGGTTTCTCAGCGCGCTGGTGCGGCCACTGCTGTGGCTGCTGGTATTCGCCGCTGGTTTTCGCGCAGCCCTCGGGATCGCGATCATCGAGCCCTACGACACCTACATTCCCTATGAGGTTTACATCATCCCGGGGCTGGCCTGCATGATCCTGCTGTTCAACGGCATGCAAGGTTCGCTGTCGATGGTCTACGACCGGGAGATGGGCAGCATGCGCGTGCTGCTGACCAGCCCCCTGCCCCGGACCTTCCTGCTGTGCAGCAAACTGTTGGCCACTTCGCTGATTTCACTGTTGCAGGTGTATGCCTTTCTGGCGATTGCCTGGGTGTACGGCGTGCAGCCACCGGCCATGGGGCTGTTGATCGCGTTTCCGGCGTTGTTGCTGGTGGCGTTGATGCTCAGTGCGCTGGGCTTGCTGCTGTCCAATGCGATCCGGCAACTGGAGAACTTTGCCGGGGTGATGAATTTCGTGATCTTCCCGCTGTTTTTCCTGTCGTCAGCGTTGTATCCGCTGTGGAAGATGCGCGAGTCCAGCGAATGGTTGTACTGGCTCTGCGCGCTGAACCCGTTTACCCACGCGGTGGAACTGGTGCGGTTTGCCTTGTATGAGCGCTTCAATCCGCTGGCGCTGGCGGTGTGCGCGGGGCTGACGCTGCTGTTCGCGCTGCTCGCCGTCCTCACCTTCAACCCGCAACACGCCGCCCTGCGCAAGACCAACTGACACCAAAACCCTCTGTAGTAGCCGGCTTGCTGGCGATCCAGACAATCC
>NZ_NMOJ01000250.1 GCF_002251635.1 Pseudomonas mandelii | reverse complement strand
GCGCGGGACTTCAGGGTGACACATGAACCCTGTGGGAGCGGGCTTGCCCGCGATAGCGGAGTGTCAGACAACATAGAGGTTGAATGTNACACCGCCATCGCGGGCAAGCCCGCTCCCACAGGACATTTGGGTTGAACACGGGTGAAATTACTACTTTAGTACTGGTTTTCCTGTCTATCGTCGCATTCCCAACGCACCGAGACTGGCATGTAATGGGTTCATAACTATAAGGATTGAACCCCATGCCACGTGCCCAACGTCGTCTGTTGCGCCCTTCCCTTGCTGCGCTGTCGCTGAGCCTGTTGCTGGGCGTCGCGCATGCCGATACGCCGCTGTTCTCCGCCGACGGCTATCGCATCAACCTCTACCGCAGCCCGACCCCGAATCAGCTTCAAGACGCGGCCATCATCGACACTGCCGCCCTGCAAACCTTGCTCACCCAGACACCGCGCCCGGTGCTGATCGACGTCTACCGCCGCCAATGGCTGCAAGGACGTTTCATCGAAGATCAACCCCACGAAAACCTGCCCGGCAGCCATTGGCTGGCCAATACCGGCGACGGCGACCTGACAGCTGACTGGCAGGGCTATTTTGCGCGTAACCTGAACGCATTGACCGCAGGAGACCTGGCGCAACCGCTGGTCTTCTATTGCCGCGCCGACTGCTGGCTGAGCTGGAATGCCGTCAAACGCGCCGCTGCCATGGGCTATAAGACACTGTATTGGTACCGCGACGGCCTGGACGCCTGGCAGGCAGCCAACCTGCCCGTTGAACCGGCCCAACCCGAGCCCTTCCCCTGACCTTTACGCGTGCGTGTTGTTGCCACACCATAATGAAAATAATGAGGTGAAAGGCTATGTACAAAATTCTGATTGCCGACGATCACCCGCTGTTTCGCGAAGCCATTCATAACGTCATCAGCGACGGTTTCCCCGGCAGCGAGGTGATGGAAACCGCCGACCTCGACAGCGCCCTGCTGCTGACGCAGGAACACGACGACCTGGACCTGATCCTGCTCGACCTGAACATGCCCGGCATGCACGGCCTCAATGGCCTGATCAACCTGCGCAACGAGGCGCCGACCATTCCGGTGGTGATCGTTTCAGCCGAGCAGGACAAGCAGATCGTGCTGCAAGCCATCACCTATGGTGCGGTGGGCTTCATCACCAAATCCTCGCCCCGGGTGCAGATGACCGAGGCCATCCAGCAGATCCTCAATGGCAATGTGTACTTGCCGCCGGACATCATCCGCACGCAAAAATGCGGCACCCACCGGCGCATGAATGACAACCCGAGCTTCCCGCCGGAACTGCTCCAGGCGCTGACCCGCAAGCAGTTGCTGGTGCTGGAGCGCATGACCAAGGGTGAATCGAACAAGCAGATCGCCTACACCCTGGAAATCGCCGAAACCACGGTCAAGGCGCATGTCTCGGCGATCTTGCGCAAACTCAATGTGCACAACCGGGTGCAGGCGATCTTGAGTGCCGGGGATATTGATTTCGGGTCTTATCTGCGGCGCTGAGATCGGGGGTAACCGGTAGACCGAGTCGCACCCATCGCGGGCAAGCCCGCTCCCACATATTTTGCAGAGTTCAAACAGACGATGTTCCAACAGAAAACCTGTTTGCAGAGTTCAAACAGACGATGTTCCAACAGAAAACCTGTGGGAGCGGGCTTGCCCGCGATGGGGCCATTGAACTCACAGCGAGACTCAAGGCCTGCCGAGCAAATGACTCATCGCCGTCTTCAGCTTCATCGGCCGCACAGGCTTATGCATCAAGGTATGCCCCAACTCACGAATCTGCTGCTTGAGCTCATTGCTGTAATTGGCGGTAATCATCATCGCCGGGATCGCTGAACCGCGCCGGGCGTTGATCCGGGCGACGGCATCGACACCATTCTGTTCGTCATCCAGGTGATAGTCGGCGATCAGCAAGTCGGCTTCTTCATGATAGTTGTCCACCTGCCGCGCCAGGTCTTGCTCCGACAGTGCCGTCACCACCCGACACCCCCATCCTTCCAGCAACGTGCGCATGCCGGCGCAAATCGCCGCGTCGTTATCCAGTACCCACACCCGCGCCCCGCGCAGTCGCTCCAGCATCGGTTCACTCATCAGCAATGCCGGTTGAGCCATGGGGGCGGTGGCGCTCAAGGGCACTTCGACGGAAAACATCGAGCCCTTGCCCGGCCACGAACGCACATGAATGCGGTGACCGAGAATCCCGGCAATTTTCTCGACGATGGCCAGCCCCAAACCCAACCCACGGTCCTGATCCGGGCGCTGCACGTCGCCGCGCTTGAACTCCTGGAAAATCTCTTCCAGTCGATTTTCGGCAATGCCCATCCCGCTGTCCCACACCTCGATCGTCAACCGCTGATGATGACGCCGACACCCGAGCACCACCCGACCGCTGTAGGTATAACGAATGGCATTGCTCAGCAGATTGCGCAGGATTCGCGCGAGCAACTGGATGTCGCTGCGCACCAGCGCCGAACACGGGATGAAATGCAGCTCAAGCCCTTCACTGCGGGCCACCTGGGTGTACTCGGTCGCAAGGTTTTCCAGCAGCTCGCTCAGGGCGAACGGCGCGATGTCGGCCTTGATCACCCCGGCATCCAGTTTGGAAATGTCCACCAGCGTGCCCAACAGGTTTTCCACGTCCTCCAGCGAATTGCTGACATTGCGCACCAAAATCGCATTGGCCACCGGCTCGCGCCGTTCCAGCAAAGCGCTGGTGAACAGTCGAGCCGCGTTGAGCGGTTGCAGCAGGTCGTGACTCACGGCGGCGAGAAACTTGGTTTTCGACAGGTTGGCCTGTTCCGCCTCAAGTTTGGCCTCGCGCAAACGCGATTCCACGCGCCGGCGCTCGTCGATTTCGCGCAGCAATTGGTCATTGAGGGTGGTCAGTTCGGTGGTGCGTTCGCGCACCCGCAACTCAAGATTCTGATAGGCCTGGTGCAGCGCCTCGGCTGTGCGGCGGCGCTCGGTGATGTCGCGGATCAACACGAAAATCCCCACCACTTCCCCGGTGGCCAGGCGATTGGGCACGTAGGAGCGCAGCATGTAGCGTTCCTGATTGTTGATGTTGGTTTCGGCGAACTCGAACGTCACGCTCTCACCGGCCAGGGCCCGGGCCACGTAGGCCTCGAGGCGCTGGTAATGCTGCTCGCTGTGCACTTCGCGCAGGCTCTGCCCGAGCATCACGCCGCGAGGCCAGCAGTACCATTCTTCGTAGACCTTGTTGGTGAACTCGTAGACCAGATCGGCATTGAGGTAGGCGATCAGTGCGGGGACATGGTCGGTGATCAGGCGAATCCAGCGCTCGCTTTCGCTGAGGGCTTCGGCGTGCTGGTAGCGTTCGGTGATGTCGGTGAAGGTGTTGACGAAGCCACCGGTGGGCAGCGGATGGGTGCGGATTTCCAGCACCCGGCCATCGTAGAGGCGCTGCTCGCATTCCTGCAGGTGCCGCCCGTTGGCATCGCGACTGGCCGGGGTCAGCAGGTTCAACTCGCTGTCGGCGATCACTTCGGCAAACGGCCGATGGGCCGCCACCGGAGCCAGCCCACTGAGTTCGAGGAAACGCCGATTCCACAGTTCCAGGATGCCTTCGGCATTGACCATGGCCACGCCTTGGGACAGGTTGTCGACCGCCCGTTGCAGCAAGTGCGATTTCTGCGCCACGGCTTGCTCGCGGCGCACGGTTTCGCTGAGTTTGACGTCAGTAATGTCGGTGAACAGGATCACCCGCCCACCTTCCTGCGTGGGCCGCTCACTGACTTGCAACCAGCGGCCGTCCTGCAAGCGATAGATCAGGTTTTCGTCGGCATGCCCGCGCGGTTCTTCAGTGAACAACCCGGTGGCGGACATCAGGCGCTTGACCTCGGCCAGGCGCATGCCGGCGTTGATGCGCACCCGGCTATTGCTCCAGAACGCCTTGAAACGGCTGTTGAACAAGACGATGCGCTGCTCGGCATCGAACAGCACAAAGGCATCGGAGATGCTCTCGATGGCATCGATCAAATGTTGGTGGGCCGTTTCCGCCCGCAGGCGTGCTTCGCTGAGCAAGTGATTGCCCGACTTGAGTTCGGCCATGGCCTGGTTCAAGGCGTCGGTGCGCTCACGCACCTGTTCGGCCAGCACCACTGAATGCTGGAACGCCGCGTAGGGATCATTGCCCCGCGTGACGCCGGATTCGATCCGCTCGATCAGCGCGCCGTTGATGCGCTGCAGTTTCTGATTGTCGTGGCGCAGGCTGGCGAGCTGTGCCTGGAGCTCAACGATGTCCAAGGGACCGGCCTCGGGCAATGGCAACCCCGGTGAAGGTCTGGTTGATGTGCATGCCATTGAACTGTTCTCCGTAGGTGTTGAAACCCATCACCCGCTGGTCACGCAAAAACGTGCCGATCTGCTCCAGACTGCCGCCGTCTTCCAGTTCCAGACGCCTGAGAAAACAGTCGCAGCCGATGGTCAGCAACAGATCGCCGAGGCGCTCCTGCAAGCCTTCGAACAGGGTTTGCAGATTCGGCAGCATCGGGCCGGGGGTCATGACGGTGAGGACGATGCCGTTTTCCACGGCGCAGTAAAAACTCAGGCTCAGGTCTGGATGAACCTGCTGGATCGCCCGCACGTAATACTGATCGTTGATCCGCACGGCCAAGGGGTGTGCGGCGAAGACCCGGTGATCAAGTTCGGCCACCGGCACGCCGATGTGTCGCGCGTACTCCTCGGCAGCCGGCTCGGCGTTCAGCTCAAAGACCCGGCGCGAGGCGCTGTCGGCTCCGGTGACCACCAGTTTCTCTGCTCTCGGCAAGATGTGGTGCGTGGTGAACACCTCGAAATCCAGCCAGGTATTGACCAGCACCACCACCGCCGCGCCGCTGTGAAACTCGCCGCCGAAATAGACGTGGGTGTGGGTCAGGTAGTTGTCGTCGCCGGCCGAACCGCCGAAATGCGGGATGTCGCCCAACGCCGCGCTCAAGGCGGCGAGAACCATTTCTTCGCGGCTGGACAGGCCATCGAGCAAGGTCAGGGCAAAGCTGTTGCCCTTGATCGGTGCCAGGGTGTTGCTGCGACAGCCACTGACCAGGCGTTCGACCATTTGCTGGGCGTCAATCAGGCTGAAGCGCTCCATCTCGCTGATCAGTTCGGCGTCGATGGAAAAATGCCGGTGGTCGAAGCCCACTGCCGTCACGCAATTGCGGCCGTAGCCCAAGGGCGTGATTTCCCCGGCGCTGGTGCAGCCGACCAGGCGAATGCCGCCGAAGCTCTGTTGCAAGGCCTGGCCCAGCGCCTGCAAGTCGTACTCGGCGGAACAGAAGAACAGCACGAAGCCCAGGTGCGGGTGCAATAACTGCCGCGCGAGCTCCTGAGCCACTTGTTGGGCATCGGTGGCCTGGGACATTCCGCTGACCACCCCTTCACTCTGGACCTGCTGCATGACCACCCCCGCAGGTGCGCGTGTATGAGACACGAGTGTACGAAGCCTGCGGGCTGCGACGTATGCTACTTGGGTAGCGGTCAGGCGCTTCGATGGGATGAGAAATCTGGCAGACACCGCATTCTGTGTAGGAGCCGGCTTGCTGGCGATGACGATGTGTCAGCCACCATCCTTGTTGCCCGACCCACCGCTATCGCCAGCANNGCCACCATCCTTGTTGCCCGACCCACCGCTATCGCCAGCAATCCGGCTCCTACAGTGAAATGCGGTGCGGCTGGGTTACCAGTTCAACACTGCCCCCACCGCAAAGGTGTCGGTGTCTTCATTCTGGGCGCTGGTGTCGTGGCCGTTGATTTCGAACTGGTTGTACTCGGCCACGAGTTTGAGGTTGTCATTGACGTCATGGAACAACGCAATGCCGCGGGTTTCATAGTCCGCGCCGCTGCCGACCACCCCATTGCCGTCGTCATTGGTCTTGCCGTAAGACAAGGCCAGGCGGTTTTTGCCCAGTTTGTACGAGCCTTGCAGCAAGTAACCGTCGCTGTCGACGTTGCGCAGGGTCGGTTCGCCGGCGTTGTTGGTGAAGAACGGATTGATGCCCTTGGCCTGGAAGCCCGAACCGACGAGAGTCAGGCCGCCCATTTTCGCCTGCACGCCATAGCCGACGCCTTTGGAGGTGACCGATTCAACGGTGGAATCGGTATTGTCCGAGGTCTGGTAGCTGCCGTTGACCCAGCTATAAATCTTCGCGCCAGCAACATCAAACTGATAGGTGACCTCGCTCTCGGTACGCGGATTCTCCTGATACGCCTTGCCCAACGGGCTGCTGTCGTTGGTGTCCACCGGGTCGAGTATCCCCACGGCCACCCGCAAACCCTCCATCACCGGGGTGCGATAGGTGATCTGCGAGGTCGGGAACGGGTACGGATAACCGGTGCCGATATTGCCGAACGACACACCGCCACCGTCAACCAACCCCAGGGTATCGCTGACCTGGCCATAACCGGCGAGCATTTCATCGAGCAGAATGTTGGAGCGGGCGAACAGGCCGAAGTCCTTGCCGATCAACACTTCGCCCCACTCCGGATTGGCCACGGTGCCGTAGAACTGCCGCACGTCGATGGCGGTGTCGGTGCCGTTGGTCTGGCTGTCGTTGATCGTCACCCAGAAGGAGGCCCGGGCACCGAGTTTCAGGTCATCGATCTGTTTACCCATGTTGAAACCCAGGTAGTTGGGCAAATAGCCCATTTTCACCCGCGCCTGACGACGGTCGTACTGATCGCCGGCACGGTCCACATCGCTGTTCACGTAGAAGGCGTTGATGTAGCCGTCGGTTGAGAACGTGGTCTGGTCCTTGTCGTACAGCACGATCTCGGCCTCGGCCATCGTGCTCAAACCGAGGGTCGAGAGGCTGGCGATAAAGGCAGGCAAGTAACGATGCTTGAGTTTCTTATTGTTGTGCATGACGCGCTCCGCAGCGGGGGACTGGATGTCGGAGGCGATTATCGAAAGGTGACCGGCGGCGGCATACGCTGCCTTGGGGGCGGTTTTGAAGTGCTTTGGAGTGGCCGGTGATGCGCGGCAAATTCGGTGTAAGACCGGGTCGCGCCAAGACCCGGAACTTAGGGTGTACGCCTGCCTAGACGCCCGCCCTGAACAGCATGTAAGCGGCGACCACGACACACACACTGGCGAAGCCGATTTGCAGGGCCCGGGCCGGGACGCGCGCGCACAGTTGTCGGCCGACGATCATGCCGACCACGCTGGCAACAATGAAGGCCACACCCAAAGCGTCGATCCTGACCCCGGCATGA
The DNA here is from genome assembly GCF_002251635.1 of Pseudomonas mandelii. GTDB lineage: Bacteria > Pseudomonadota > Gammaproteobacteria > Pseudomonadales > Pseudomonadaceae > Aquipseudomonas > Aquipseudomonas mandelii_B. Next base: position 17,347 of record NZ_NMOJ01000250.1, on the reverse strand, counting down.
AACGCGCCGATCACGCCGATGGCCGAAATCAGGCTGATCACCATCAACGACGTAGCCACAATGCCGCGCATCTGCACATCGGTCAGTTGCTTGAACGCCGGCACGATCAGAAACCCGCCGCCCACGCCGAGTAAGCCCGACACCGCGCCGGTCACTGCGCCCAGCGCTGCCAGGGTGGCCGTGCATTTGGCGGTCCAGGCCAGGCGCCCGGTTTGCTGNTTGAGCATGCAGTTCTTTTGGCCCCAGTTGGCGTGGCCATGGTCGCTCGGCCCTTCTTCCTGGCGCTCGCGACGCAGCATCCGCCAAGCCACCATGACCATCAGCAGACTGAACAGGATCATCAGGATTTTTTCCGGCAACTGATGAGCAAAGTAGATGCCCACCGGCGAAAAAACAGCCCCCAGCAGGGCGATCAGCAACGCGGCGCGATAGCGCACCAGGCCATGGCGCAAACCATCAATGGCCCCGACCGCCGCCGCACTGCCCACCGCAAACAACGCCACCGGCGCGGCCTGGGTCATGGTCAAACCCAGCCCCAGCACGAGGGCCGGTACTGCGAGAATTCCACCACCAGCCCCGGTCAATCCAAGGACCAGGCCCATCACCACCCCAAAAAAACTTGCCAACAACATAAAACGCTCGTGATCCGCGAAAAAAAGCCGGGTACGCCCGGTATCGATGACTGACAGGATAGAGCCCGTGCGGATTTTTTCCTTCATCAATTAACGCGGGGCTGGTCAGCGCAGGGAAAATGACACTACCCTCATGGCTTGTCCTGAAAGAAACGGCCACCATGCCCGCCTTGATTGAAGCTTTTTTAGACCCCGCGTCATCGACCTACAGCTACGTGATTTACGAAGAGGTTGGCGGTCAATGCGCCATTGTCGATCCGGTACTCGACTACGACCCCGCCGCCGGGCGCACCGCCACCACGCAGGCGGATAAAATCATCGCCTTCGTGCGCGANCATCGCTTGCAGGTGCAATGGCTGCTGGAAACCCACGCCCATGCCGACCACCTGTCCGCCGCGCCCTANCTGCGTCGGGAACTGGGCGGCAAAATCGCGATTGGCCAGTCGATCAGCAAGGTTCAGGGCGTGTTCAAGTCCCTGTTCAACCTTGAGCCGGAATTTCGCAGCGACGGTTCGCAATTTGACCATCTGTTCGCGCCGGACGAATCGTTCATGATCGGCCACCTCAAGGCCACGGCCCTGCATGTGCCCGGCCATACTCCGGCGGACATGGCTTATCTGATCGACGGTGATGTGATTCTGGCGGGCGATACCTTGTTCATGCCGGACGTGGGCACTGCCCGTTGCGATTTCCCCGGCGGCAACGCCCACCAGATGTTCGCCTCGATCCACAAACTGCTGGCCTTCCCCGCCAGCGTTCGGCTGTACGTCTGCCACGACTACCCGCCCGAAGGCCGCGAATCCCGCTGCATGACCACGGTGGGTGAGCAACGTAAAAGCAATATCCACGTCCATGACGGCATCGATGAAGCGGCGTTCGTCGCCATGCGCACCCAGCGCGATGCCGGGCTGGGCATGCCGACGTTGTTACTGCCGGCGATCCAGGTGAATGTGCGGGCGGGGAATATGCCGCCNGCGGAGGACAATGGCGTCGTGTACCTGAAAATCCCCCTGAATAAACTCTAACGTTCGATCGTTCCCTCGCATGGGGACGATCGAACACGTAACCCGTAGCAGCTGTCGAGCAGCGCGAGGCTGCGTCTGCGGCGAATCTGAAGAAACTGATTTAACAAACACGCCTTCGCGGGTCGAACTATGCTCTTTTGACGTCGCGGAGGGATCCAAAAATGAGCGTAATCGGTAACCACGTCTGGCATAGTCAAAACGGGTTGTTCAACACTAATACCGACAGTGAAATAGGAGATGTGGCGAGAATTCTGAATCTTGCACACGACACCGACAGCGAAAACGGATTGTTACTGCAGTTCCACGGTGGATTGGTCGACAAAACCAGTGCGTTGTCAGTTGCAACCAAACTGATCCCCGAATACATCAGCGCTAAAACTTACCCCGTATTTTTTGTTTGGGAGTCGGGGCTAAAGGAAACGCTGATTAACAACCGAGCTGAACTGGCACAGGATCCGGCGTTTAGAGAGCTGGTGAAAAAAGTCACTGAATGGGTCATTAAGAAGTCCAGCCCCACGTCAAACATCGCTCTTAAAGGGGGCGGCGACAAGCTTATCAACGTTTACCAACTGCGCAGCGAGTTTGATAACTGGTTTGACCAGCGCCGGGATACTCCCCCCGTTTCAGAAACAGACATTCAATCCAGCCAAGTCAAAACCAAAGGGCTTTCGAATCTATCCGTCGATCAACTGGCCTACGATATCGAGATAGGCCTTAATGATGATCCTGGCTTTAGAAAAGCCATGGCAGAAGCTTATAACGCGACTCTCACGCCTACGGAGTTTGCTACCAAGTCAGCCGGAACTCATAAAAAGGCCAACGTTTTATTGCTCAGCGAGACGTCGCAGAACGAGCTATTTGGCTCCAGACTGCCAGGCACCCAGACTAAGGGTCTTTTGAGCTGGATTGCCGTCGCCCGTTTCGTTGCAAAGTTGGTCATCGCAGTCATCAAGCGTTATCACAACGGTCGCGACCACGGCCCGTATTGCACGGTTGTAGAAGAGGTTTTACATGCAGCGTATGGAAATCTCTTGGGGGCCGGCATCTGGAATCAAATGAAAAAAGATACCGAAGACAGCTTCGGCACATTGCCCGGCTGCTGTGCAACCGCAGTCGTCAAATATCTAAAACAACTAGAGGATAGCGGGAAGACCTTTTCGAAAATCACACTGGTAGGCCACAGTACCGGTGCAATTTACGTGTGCAATTTTCTGGATGCGGTGGCCGCGGCAGATTTAAAAACGAAGATCAACGTGGTGTTCCTTGCACCTGCAGTAACCTACGACCGTTTTGCCAAAACAGTAACCGCGCATCAAGGCTCTCTGTTGAAATCGTTCCGTATGTTCGCAATGAACGATGAGCGTGAGTCTGCAGACCAGATGCTCAGCATTATCTACAACCGAAGTTTACTTTATTTTGTTTCGGGTTTGCTTGAGGGGCAGGTACCCGCAACGGGTGGGTGGCAAAGCGTTGTTGATATGCCGTTAGTGGGGATGGAGCGCTTTCTCAATCATACGGCGGTATTCGGCACGGACCCAGCCGTCAAGATAGTTACGGCATTTCTCGCTGCGGACCCTTCCCGTATCGCTTGGTCACCTTCATCCAGAGGGCCTGGCTTGAACACCAATGCCAGCCATCACGGCGATTTCGATGATCAAGATTCGGATACGCTTCTCAGCATTCAGAATCTGGTTACTCAGTGAGGACCTATCGCCATGGCTGACATGGATCATGCGATTCTGCTGGGAATTTCCAATTATTCATCTCCGGACTTTCAAACGTTGGAAGGCCCCTCGAACGATGTCGAATTGTTCCGTCAATGGCTCCTCGACAAAGACGGGGGTGCCGTTCCAGCAGAAAATATCAAGTTCCTGACATCGCCTGCGCTGGATCAACAACCCAAAAATGACGCCAGATCTTGGTCCCCTACTGCCGAACAATTTCTCAATCACTATGACAAGCTGACCATTGACGAAAACGATGCGTACATTCGACGTGAAGGCGCACGACTCTATCTTTATTTTTCCGGGCACGGCTTTTCCGAGAGAAACGATATGTCGACAGGGGCAGCGCTTTTTGTAGCAGGTGCCAGTCGTTCGCGCCCCTTGAACATTCACGGTACAGCCTTTGCCTGGGAAGCCAGGGACCTGGCTTTATTTGATGAAATCGTCCTGATCATGGATTGCTGTCGCGACTCAGAAACGGCGCTCCGTTATGCAAGCCCAGGCAAGAATCAATTTGTTGCTGAACTCGCCGCCAATGTTCGAGTACTGGCCATTTATGGCTCAGCCAAAGGTGGTAAGGCGCAAGAACGCAAAATTGCGGAGCGCGGCGACAAAACCTGCAGCCTGCTGACCCATGCCCTGCTCAAAGCGCTGACTGATGCAACACCTGATGAGGGTAGTCGTCTCTCGAGCACGTCTCTAAGAAACTACGTCAACAATATTTGGGGGGATATATGTGCTGGCATTCCCGCGGACACTCCGCGCTTTGTACTCCCGGAAGGTGAAGACGTATTTTTTAAAGCTGGCAACAAGGGATTGTTGCAAAACTTTGTACTTAGCGCACCTCCACTTCCTGGCACCGTGCTCACCTTTTACCTGGGGAGCCTCAACTCACCCGTTGCTCAGTGTGTGTTTGCGCAGGATACGGTGAGTATCGAGAATCCGATCGGGAGTATTGCCAGTTCCTTATCCGTGAAGGACCTTCGATTCGCCCTTAGATTGAAACCAGGCTTCTACAAAATTCAAGCATCGACTGGCGCATACACTTCAGCCCCATTTGAAGTGACAGGAGAACGAGATGTCCCCCTCTGAAGATAAGCCTGACGGCTTGGTCGATATCCAGATTCGTACAAAAAACGGCTTTGATGAGCTCGGACTTATTAATGGTCGATTCGAAGAGGTCGAATCCGGCCTCGGCACACTCACTGCGTCAGTTGAACCAGGTTTTTATAAAGTCAGACAGCGTATAGGCGATCTTGAGCAGTCTCAAATCATTGAGGTTGCATCCGATACGACGACTGACTTCGAGCTGAACACGTTGACATTTGAATCAGCTCTACCCCTTCAGGGATCAGAAGCCTCAATGCCGGAAAAAGAGGCGCTGATGCGCGAGCCTTCACCCTATGTAGAAGGGCAACCACCGCCCATACAGATATTTTTATGGGACCCGCAACCTGAAAGCCAAGAGCGCACCGGCCCCCTGGAACTACCTGGGCCAGAGATTCTAAATCAGTTTCGGTTACGGGCCTTCAAAGGTGAAGTGGAGTGTGATTTTTCAAAAGTGGACGCATTGCCAGGAACTACGGGGGTTTTTCTGGTTAACATCAACGTGCCGGTAGGGACTTATCTTCTAGTTCAGCCCGCAGCACAGACAGAACGCTGTATGCCTCTACATGTTCTTGAAAATTGGGCGCCTCAAGTCTACTTTCGGGTTATCCGGGATTCTCGGGGAGCCATGTTGCCGCTGGACTTCAATCACTCCAGCATTACCTATGTCACGCACCTGCAAGCATTGCATACCAAAGAATTGACCCTCCTTGAGGTCGCTCGCAAAGCATTGGCCAGAGGTCGATCAGTCAAGAGCCAGGCGCTAGTTGATGATCTGGTCAACGGCGACTATCAAGATCCGCTGTTGCACCTGATTGGCGCTCACCTTTTACTGCTGTCGGCGAATTCCGAATCAGCGGAAAGCATCCAACAACTTCAGAAAGTCGTCGATGGGTTGATCGTATCGTTGGGTCGTGACTTTCCCGATGTGATTGCTTTGCAAATCGCACTAGCACAATTACGCCAAGAACCACTGGCTGCTGACCTTGCCCTTTGCGCTCCGCCCATACTTCAACGGAGCTGGGATCTGCTCTTACTGGCCTATCGAAACTCAACGATCATCAGTGAAGTCATGGATTTCCCCTACATCGTTGAACCAACATCAACTTGGTTTGTATGGTTAGGCAAAACGCTCCATACCCCGAACGAAGCCGCGATAAACAGCCTGCGTCAACGCCTCCTCGCACTGGTGAATACTACACTCACGATGAACGTGAACAAACTGGTGAGGTGGATCGATAGTTCGGATTCCATTCCAGAGCTTCCAGCGGCAGCGGCTGACAACGCTGCCCCTTTGATCAAAGCTATGTTGCAAGATGAGCATTTAATCAAATGGATCCAACGTTTGCTGGATCAAGCTGAGCAAGACCCAACTCTTCAGAGTCCACTGGATCAAGCCTTGCTGATGAAACTCTGCTCCGCTCAGACTCAATTCTTCGCCAAACGAAGAGGTAACGACAAAGTGGCCACAGATATCGTGCGCAGCTTTGAAGTTCCTGCCCAGGATGTTGCAAGCAGCGCGGTGAGGATTCTCATCAGTTTACTTAAGTGCGGCGAATCTGAAGAAACTCGGTTACCGGGTTTGCGACGGCTTCGCCGCCGAACGCTGCCTCGCGGTGCTCGACAGCTGCTACAGAGGGTTTCGCTTAGTTGTTGAGGGTCAGGCCGTTGGCGGGTAATGGCAACGCGGTTTTGTAGCGCACTTGCTTGAGCGCGAAGCTCGAGCGGATGTTGGCCACACCAGGCACTTTGGTCAGAAAGTCCATCATGAAGCGTTCCAGTGACTGGATTGTCGGCACCAGCACCCGGATCAGATAGTCCGGGTCCCCTGCCATCAAATAGCATTCCATCACTTCCGGGCGATCCGAAATTGCCTCCTCGAAATGCGCCAACGCCTCCTCCACCTGTTTCTCCAGGCTGACATGAATAAACACATTCACGTGCAGCCCCAGCAGGTCGGCATCCAGCAGCGTCACTTGCTCACGAATCAGGCCTAATTCCTCCATCGCCTTGACCCGGTTGAAACACGGTGTGGGTGACAGGTTGACCGAGCGAGCCAGGTCGGCGTTGGTGATGCGGGCGTTCTCCTGCAGGGCGTTGAGAATGCCGATATCGGTACGGTCCAGTTTGCGCATGAGACAAAATCACCTGTTTTTTATGGTTATGCAGTTTTTTTATCCTCAAATGATCTCCGGCGCAACGAAACAGAGATAAATATTCTTCTGCGCCGGGCCTATGATTGTTGTAGGACAAGATTTCTTTTATCGAAGAATGACGGTCAGCTCACTACAAGAAATTCACAAGATCGAGCGTAGAAGCCATGAATCAGCCATATGCACCATTGCGCCTGCACGTTCCCGAACCCTCGGGCCGCCCAGGCTGCAAGACCGACTTTACCTACCTGCGTCTGACCGACGCCGGCCTGGTGCGCAAACCCGCCATCGATGTAGAACCCGCCGACACCGCCGACCTGGCAAAAGGCCTGATTCGCGTGCTCGACGACCAGGGCCAGGCCCTTGGCCCGTGGGGCGAAGGCGTACCGGTCGAGATCCTGCGCAAGGGCATGCGCGCCATGCTCAAGACGCGGATTTTCGACAACCGCATGGTGGTCGCCCAACGTCAGAAAAAAATGTCGTTCTACATGCAAAGCCTTGGCGAAGAAGCCATCGGCAGCGCCCAGGCCCTGGCCTTGAACATCGACGACATGTGCTTCCCCACCTATCGTCAGCAAAGCATCCTGATGGCCCGGGAAGTGCCGCTTGTCGACCTGATCTGCCAACTGCTGTCCAACGAGCGCGACCCGCTCAAGGGCCGTCAGTTGCCGATCATGTATTCGGTCAAAGACGCCGGTTTCTTCACGATTTCCGGCAACCTTGCCACCCAATTCGTACAGGGCGTGGGCTGGGGCATGGCCTCGGCGATCAAGGGNGATACCAAGATCGCCTCGGCCTGGATTGGCGACGGCGCCACCGCCGAATCCGACTTTCACACCGCCCTCACCTTCGCCCACGTCTACCGTGCGCCGGTGATTCTCAACGTGGTCAACAACCAGTGGGCCATCTCCACCTTCCAGGCGATTGCCGGTGGTGAAGCCACTACGTTCGCCGGTCGTGGTGTAGGCTGCGGCATTGCCTCCCTGCGGGTCGACGGCAACGATTTCGTCGCGGTCTACGCCGCCTCTGCCTGGGCCGCCGAACGCGCCCGCCGCAACCTCGGCCCNACCCTGATCGAGTGGGTCACCTACCGCGCCGGTCCGCACTCCACTTCCGATGATCCGTCCAAATACCGTCCTGCCGACGACTGGAGCTACTTCCCGCTGGGCGACCCGATTGCGCGCCTCAAGCAGCACCTGATCAAGATTGGCCAGTGGTCCGAAGAGGAACACGCGGCGGTCAGTGCCGAACTTGAAGCCGAAGTCATTGCGGCACAAAAAGAAGCCGAACAGTACGGCACCCTGGCCGGTGGCCAGATTCCAAGCGCCGCGACCATGTTCGAAGACGTCTATAAAGAGATGCCGGAGCACTTGAAGCGCCAGCGTCAAGAGTTGGGGATCTGACATGAACGATCACAACAACAGCATTGAACTGGAAACCGCCATGACCACCACCACCATGACCATGATCCAGGCCCTGCGCTCGGCCATGGATGTGATGCTTGAGCGTGACGACAATGTGGTGGTCTTCGGCCAGGACGTCGGATACTTCGGCGGCGTGTTCCGTTGCACCGAAGGGTTGCAGAACAAGTACGGCAGCTCGCGGGTCTTCGACGCGCCGATCTCGGAAAGCGGCATCGTCGGCGTGGCCGTGGGCATGGGTGCCTACGGCCTGCGCCCGGTCGCGGAAATCCAGTTCGCCGACTACGTGTACCCCGCCACCGACCAGATCATCTCGGAAGCGGCGCGCCTGCGTTATCGTTCGGCCGGCCAGTTCACTGCCCCGNTGACCATGCGCATGCCTTGCGGCGGCGGCATTTACGGCGGCCAGACCCACAGCCAGAGTATCGAAGCGGTGTTCACTCAAGTCTGCGGCCTGCGCACGGTAATGCCGTCCAACCCGTATGACGCCAAGGGCCTGCTGATCGCCTCCATCGAAAACGATGACCCGGTGATCTTCCTCGAGCCCAAGCGCTTGTACAACGGCCCGTTCGATGGCCACCACGATCGCCCGGTCACGTCGTGGTCGAAACACCCGCTAGCACAAGTGCCGGACGGTTACTACACCGTGCCGCTGGATGTTGCCGCTATCGTGCGTCCCGGCAAGGATGTGACCATCTTGACCTACGGCACCACTGTTTATGTGTCGCAAGTCGCGGCGGAAGAAACCGGGATCGACGCGGAAGTCATCGACCTGCGCAGCCTGTGGCCGCTCGACCTGGAAACCATCGTCAAGTCGGTGAAGAAGACCGGTCGTTGCGTGGTGGTGCATGAAGCCACCCGCACCTGCGGCTTTGGTGCCGAGCTGGTAGCGCTGGTGCAAGAGCATTGCTTCCACCACCTGGAAGCGCCGATCGAACGCGTCACTGGTTGGGACACACCCTACCCGCACGCGCAAGAGTGGGCGTATTTCCCAGGGCCGTCCCGAGTGGGCGCGGCGTTGAAACGGGTTATGGAGGTCTGAATGGGCACGCACGTTATCAAGATGCCGGACATTGGCGAAGGCATNGCAGAAGTTGAACTGTCGGTATGGCACGTCAAGGTCGGCGACATGGTCGTCGAAGACCAGGTGCTCGCGGATGTGATGACCGACAAGGCGATGGTGGACATTCCCTCGCCGGTGCACGGCAAGGTGATTGCGCTGGGCGGACAGCCAGGCGAAGTCATGGCGGTTGGCAGCATTCTGATCAGCATTGAAGTCGAAGGCGCGGGCAACGTTAAAGAGTCGGCTCAGCCGGCAGCCCCTGCGGTGAAAGAAGCGCCGGTTGCGACGCCGAAAGTTGCAGCGGTGGAAAGCAAGCCGGTTGCTGCTGCAGCGCCACGAGCGGCCGTTTGCCAAGGCCCGATGGTCGCTCGCGAAGCCGACGAACGCCCGCTGGCCTCCCCGGCCGTGCGCAAACATGCGCTGGACNCCGGGATTCAGNTGCGTCTGGTCCGTGGCACCGGCCCTGCCGGTCGCGTGTTGCACGAAGACCTCGACGCCTATCTGGCCCAGGGTCAGCAGCCGCCATCGACCGTGGCCGCCGCTTACGCCCAGCGTAACGACGAAGAACAGATCCCGGTGATCGGCATGCGCCGCAAGATCGCCCAGCGTATGCAGGACGCCACCCGCCGCGCCGCGCATTTCAGCTACGTGGAAGAAATCGACGTCACCGCCCTCGACGAGCTGCGCGTGCACCTCAACGAAAAACACGGCGCGACCCGTGGCAAGCTGACGTTGCTGCCGTTCCTGGTCCGCGCCCTGGTTGTCGCCCTGCGCGATTTCCCACAGATCAACGCGCGTTACGACGACGAAAACCAGGTCATCACCCGCCTCGGCGCGGTGCATGTAGGCGTCGCCACCCAGAGCGACGTGGGCTTGATGGTGCCGGTGGTGCGCCACGCCGAAGCACGCAGCCTGTGGGGCAANGCTGCCGAAATCGCACGTTTGGCCACCGCTGCACGCAATGGCAAAGCCAGCCGTGATGAGCTGTCCGGCTCCACCATTACCTTGACCAGCCTCGGCGCGCTGGGCGGCATCGTCAGCACTCCCGTGCTGAACCTGCCGGAAGTGGCGATTGTCGGCGTCAACCGCATTGTCGAGCGGCCAATGGTCATCAAAGGCCAAATCGTGGTGCGCAAGATGATGAACCTCTCCAGTTCCTTCGATCACCGCGTGGTCGACGGCATGGACGCGGCGCAATTCATCCAGGCCATTCGCGGCCTGCTCGAACAACCCGCCAGCCTGTTTTTGGAGTAAGGCATGTCTCAGACATTGAACACGACGCTGCTGATTATCGGCGGCGGCCCTGGCGGTTATGTGACGGCGATCCGTGCCGGCCAGTTGGGCATCTCGACCATTCTGGTGGAAGGCGAATCACTGGGCGGTACCTGCCTGAACATTGGCTGCATTCCGTCGAAGGCGTTGATTCACGTCGCTGAACAGTTCCACCAGACGCAACACCACAGCCAGCATTCGGCGCTGGGCATCAGCGTCTCCGCGCCCACCCTCGACATCGGCAAGAGCGTCGAGTGGAAGGACGGCATCGTTGATCGCCTGACCACCGGTGTCGCGGCGCTGCTGAAAAAGAACAAAGTCCAAGTCATTCAAGGCTGGGCGAAAGTGATCGACGGCAAAACCGTGGAGGTGGGCGACACGCGAATCCAGTGCGAGCACCTGGTGCTGGCCACGGGCTCGAAAAGCGTGAACCTGCCGATGCTGCCGATTGGCGGACCGATCATCTCCTCCACCGAAGCCTTGGCCCCAACGTCCGTACCGAAGCGCCTGGTCGTGGTCGGTGGCGGTTACATCGGCCTGGAGCTGGGGATTGCCTATCGCAAACTCGGCGCTGACGTGAGCGTGGTCGAGGCGCAGGAGCGCATTCTGCCGGCCTACGATGCCGAACTGACCCAGCCGGTACACGACGAACTGAAAAAACTCGGCGTGAAGCTTTGCTTGAAGCACAGCGTCCAAGGCTTTGATTCTGATAGTAATACTCTGCAAGTTCTGGAGCCGGGTGGCGATACCCTGTCGCTGGAGACGGATCAGGTGCTGGTGGCCGTGGGTCGCAAACCCAACACCCAGGGCTGGAACCTCGAAGCGCTGAACCTGGAGATGAACGGTTCGGCGATCAAGATCGACAGCCGTTGCCAGACCAGCATGCGCAACGTGTATGCCATCGGCGACGTAAGCGGCGAGCCGATGTTGGCGCACCGGGCCATGGCCCAGGGTGAAATGGTTGCCGAACTGATCAGCGGTAAATCCCGCGAATTCAACCCGGCGGCCATCCCGGCGGTGTGCTTTACCGACCCGGAACTGGTGGTGGTCGGCAAGACCCCGGACGAAGCCAAGGCGGCGGGCCTGGACTGTATCGTGTCGAGCTTCCCGTTTGCGGCCAATGGCCGGGCAATGACGCTGGAGTCTAAAACCGGCTTCGTGCGCGTCGTGGCACGGCGTGACAATCATGTGATTGTTGGCTGGCAAGCGGTGGGGGTGGGTGTGTCGGAACTGTCCACGGCCTTCGGCCTGAGCCTGGAAATGGGCGCGCGCCTGGAAGACGTGGCNGGCACGATTCATGCGCATCCGACGTTGGGTGAGGCGGTGCAAGAAGCCGCGCTGCGCGCTTTGGGGCATGCACTGCACCTGTGATTCAGAACATGGATGGCGGCATAGAGAGCCCCATCGCCAGCAGGCTAGCTCCCACATTTGGAATGCGTTCTCCTATGGGAGCTAGCCTGCTAGTGATTTCTTGAGGTCAACTCGATTTATCTGTCTGTCATCCGATAGTCCGGGCTGCGAAACAGGCCCGGAATGAAGTATTGTTGTCCCCATCCAGAAAAACGTCAGAAGCCTTGAATCGTTCAGGCGGTTGACCAGAGATAGAGGGTGTCATGGGTAACGAAAGCATCAATTGGGACAAGCTGGGTTTTGACTACATCAAGACCGACAAGCGGTTTCTCCAGGTCTGGAAAAACGGCGAATGGCAAGCCGGCACCCTGACCGACGACAACGTGCTGCACATCAGCGAGGGCTCCACTGCCCTGCACTATGGCCAGCAGTGCTTTGAAGGCCTCAAGGCCTACCGCTGCAAGGACGGTTCGATCAACCTGTTCCGTCCTGACCAGAACGCCGCGCGCATGCAGCGCAGCTGTGCCCGCCTGCTGATGCCGCACGTGCCGACCGACGCGTTCATCGACGCTTGCAAGCAAGTGGTCAAGGCCAACGAGCGGTTCATCCCGCCGTACGGCAGCGGCGGCGCGCTGTACCTGCGCCCGTTCGTCATCGGCACCGGTGACAACATCGGCGTGCGTACCGCGCCCGAGTTCATCTTCTCGATCTTCTGCATTCCGGTCGGCGCTTACTTCAAAGGTGGCCTGACCCCGCACAACTTCCTGATCTCCAGCTACGACCGCGCCGCCCCACAAGGCACCGGTGCAGCCAAGGTCGGTGGCAACTACGCGGCCAGCCTGATGCCAGGTTCCGAAGCGAAGAAATCCGGTTTCGCCGATGCAATCTACCTGGACCCGATGACCCATTCGAAAATCGAAGAAGTCGGTTCGGCCAACTTCTTCGGGATCACCCACGACAACCAGTTCATCACGCCGAAGTCGCCTTCGGTGCTGCCAGGCATCACCCGCCTGTCGCTGATCGAACTGGCCCAGTCGCGCCTGGGTCTGGAAGTGGTTGAAGGTGACGTGTTCATCGACAAGCTGTCCGACTTCAAGGAAGCCGGCGCTTGCGGTACCGCTGCCGTGATCACGCCGATCGGCGGCATCAGCTACAACGGCAAACTGCACGTATTCCACAGCGAAACCGAAGTGGGCCCGATCACCCAGAAGCTCTACAAAGAGCTGACCGGTGTTCAAACTGGTGACGTCGAAGCGCCAGCGGGCTGGATCGTCAAGGTTTGATCTGACCCCAGCAGCATCGAAGCCCTCCATCGCTTTGGCGAGGGGGGGCTTTTTTTATCAGCGATACCCGGCTTCTCCCCGCGCAATACGTTTACCGCCCCTGTCCTTGATTCCGCTCGCCTGACCATCCTGTTGCTTACCCGTGCGTGCCTGGGTGATCAGCCCCGGAATCAACGCGCCCTCAGGCAGGTTCTTCCAGAACCGGGCCGGCAAATGCCCTTGCATNACTTTNGGGTTCAACCGCGCAGGGTTGAAGATGTGGCTGTAGTAGGTCAGCCACATGGCGCTGTGCGGGTCTTCGACATTTTGCGCCAGCTGCTGCCATTCAACCGGGCACTGGCGTCGGTGGATCAACTGCTCACCGTCGTAGTAGACCCCGTCCCTGGGCGTTGCAATCAACCAGCGATGCCGGCCCATGCGCCCGATAAAATGCTCACTGGCACTGTGCAGGATGTCGTGGGCCGGTTCGTGCCAGGCGACGTACTGCGGGCCCTCACCTTCAGGCATCGCGACGAATCGTACAAATGCATGCAAGTGATGAGCTTCACGCTGTACCTGTTTGATTCTTCTATGAAATTTACTGCCTAACTTGTCCCCGGCCAGCATCGCGGTGCGGTCCCCATGACTGACCCGCCACAGCACTTCGTACAACAGACTCCAACGTTGATCCCCCCTGTAACGAGCGGCGCGTTCCAGGGTGTCCAACAGCGTTCGCGGTATTCGTGCGTGAAACGGCCCCAGGGTTTGAGGTGGCGCATCGTCGCTGGCGAACAGATCGCAGACGCCTTCACTGGCCCAACTCACCCGGCTCGGGTCCACCTCATGACTGAGCAGCCAGCGTGCCTGCTGGCGCCAGGTGTCGAACAGGTCATCGCAATCCAGACTGATCATCCCCATAACCCCATTTGTTGCGGCTGTGGCCGGTCGCGCAATTGCTGATACAGCAAATGGCTGGTGACCTCGGCCTGCTGCGGGTGGTAATCGCTGGTGATGAAAAACGGCTTGGCCTTGGCCAGCACGCAGCGCATGCGNGCCAGGTCTTCGTAGCGGATGCGGCGCTGACGGCGCAATTCCACCAGGCGCTCGGTGGTGCGCAGGCCAATACCGGGAATGCGTGCGATCAACGATGCCTCGGCGCGATTGAGGTCCAGTGGGAAGATCTCGCGATTCTCCAATGCCCACGCCAGTTTCGGATCGATGTCGAGCGCCAGGTGCCCGGGCCCCTTGAACAGCTCGCCAGCGGTAAAGCCGTAGCTGCGCAACAGAAAGTCCGCCTGATACAAACGGTGCTCGCGCATCAGTGGCGGTGCCGCCAGGGGCACGCTTTTCGGGCTGTTGGGAATAGGACTGAACGCCGAGTAATACACGCGGCGCAACTTGAAGTTGCCATACAACGCCTCAGCGCCATGCAAGATGGTGCTGTCGTCGGTGTCATCGGCGCCGACGATCATCTGCGTGCTCTGCCCAGCCGGAGCGAAACGCGGAGCGCGCGGTTCGTTGAGGACGGTCTGTTCGCCGGTGTAGATGGTCTGCATCGCTTGCTTGATCGACACGATCTGCTTCTCCGGCGCCAGGGTTTGCAGGCTGGCATCGGTGGGCAGTTCAATATTCACACTCAACCGATCGGCATAGCGCCCGGCCTCGGCGATCAGCGCCGGGTCGGCTTCGGGAATGGTCTTGAGGTGGATATAGCCGCGAAAGTCATGCTCTTCGCGCAGGAGTTTGGCGACCCGCACCAGTTGCTCCATGGTGTAGTCGGCCGAACGGATGATGCCGGAACTGAGAAACAGCCCGCTGACGCAATTGCGGCGGTAGAAATCCAGGGTCAGGGTGACTACCTCCTCCGGGCTGAAACGCGCGCGGGGCACGTCACTGGAGCGGCGGTTGACGCAGTATTGGCAATCGTAGAGACAGAAGTTGGTCAGCAACACCTTGAGCAACGACACACAGCGCCCATCCGGGGTGTAACTGTGGCAGATCCCCATGCCATCGGTGGAGCCCAGGCCCGCCTTGCCCTCGGAGCTGCGCTTGGGCGCGCCACTGCTGGCGCAGGAAGCGTCGTACTTGGCGGCGTCGGCAAGAATGCTGAGCTTGTCGATGAGTTCCATGGGGCACGCCTTTTACTGTTTGGATATACAGTATAGGGTCGACCTTCAAGGCACAAGCCGTCAACGAACCCTTGGTCGGGTCAGATCACATCACGCGCAGGTTGCGGTGGCCGTTGTTCGCGGAGGGGTTGCACGGTTGGCTGCGCCAGCGTCAGGTCGAACTGTGCAGCCAATTCCTTGCGCCCCAGTACCGTCAACGCCAGCGCCCGACTGTCCAGATCCTGAGTCACCCATTTGCGCTTGATCGCGGTTTGCAGCAACGCCGCCCCCAGCGAGCCCCCCAGATGCGGGCGGCGCATGCTCCAGTCCAGGCACGGGCACGCGAAGCGGCGGCGCAAAGTGTTCAGGTCGTTGACTTCAATGCCCAGCCCTTTCATCAAGGCCTCGCCACTGTCGCTCAGGCGATAAGCCTGCTCGTCAGTTTCCAGCAACCAGCCTTTTTCCAGCATCCGGTCGTGCAGCAACACCGCCAGTGTCCCGGCCATGTGGTCGTAGCAGGTACGGGCGAATTGCAGGCGATCCGGTATACGCGAGTTGAAGGACGGCGCAGTGTTCTGGCCGATGACCATCAGCGCCTCCAGTGCCTGGGCCACGCGCTTGTCGGCGAGGCTGTAATAACGATGGCGGCCCTGCACGTGCAAACGCAGCAGCGCCAGATCCCTGAGCTTCGCCAGGTGCGCGCTGGCGGTGGAAGCGCTGACNTCGGCAATCGCCGCCATCTCGGTGCTGGTGCGCGCATGGCCATCCATCAGCGCNTAGAGGATTTTCGTCCGGGCCGGTTCCGCGATGGCCGCCGCCACTTGAGAGACACCGATGTCGTGTTGTTCAACGTTCATATTTCGCTCCCGGACGAATCAAGGCCGTTTCGAACTGGAGATAGTAGCAACACTTCTCCCACCACAAACAAGGCTGCGACCCATGGACCCGATCATCGCTGCGACTCATGCCGATCCCTATCCTTATTACGCCCGGCTGCGCGCCGAGGGTGGGCTGGTTTTTCACCAAGCACTGAAACTGTGGGTAGCGAGCAGCGCCGAGGCCGTTGCGGCGGTGCTGGCGCACCCGGATTGCCATGTTCGGCCGGCCGCTGAGCCGGTGCCCAAAGCCATTGTCGACGGATTGGCCGGAAAGGTGTTTGGGCAGTTGATGCGGATGAATGAGGGCGAGCGCCAGCGTTGCCCGAGGTCGGCGATTCAGCCGGGTTTGGCGCTGATTGATGCGGACGAGGTCAGTGCACTGGTGAGCGCGCGGTTGATCACACCGGATGCCGACGGGTTGTACAACGCCATGTTTCGCGGGCCGGTTTGCGTGGTGGCGGCGCTGTTGGGGTTCTCGCCGGCTCAGGGTCGGGCGATCAGCGAATTGACGGCGGATTTCGTCGCGTGCCTGTCGCCGCTCAGTGATCCGCTGCAACTGAAGGCTGCCCACGCTGCGGCGGAGCAGTTAAGCGGGTATTTCGTTGAGTTGCTGGATGATCCGGGCAATAAAAGCTCACTGCTCGCCGGGATTCGAGCGCGATTCGCGGGCGATCCTGAAACGCTGATTGCCAATCTGATTGGTCTGTTTTCCCAGACGTATGAAGCCACTGCCGGACTGATCGGCAACGCGATATTGGCGTTGATTAAAAAACCGTCGCTGTTACGCGACTCGACGCCCGTTGACGACTTGATCGCCGAAGTTCAGCGTTTCGACCCATCGGTGCAGAACACCCGCCGATTTGTCGCGGCACCGTGCGAAATCGAGGGGATGATCCTCAATCCAGGCGATGTGATTCTGGTGCTGCTGGCGTCGGCCAATCGTGACCCGCTGCTCAATGAGCATCCCGACGTCTTTATTCTTGATCGACCACATCGGCGCAGCTTCACCTTTGGCCAGGGCCGTCATCAATGTCCTGGGCAAATATTGGCGCTGGAGATTGCCCGGGCGACATTGACGGAGATTCTGGCCCATCGACCCGAATGGGATGGCCTGACCTGGCACTACCACGCTTCCCTCAACAGCCGCCTGCCGCATTTCAATGATCGCTCCGCCAGCGGCGTCAAGCAGGTCATCGCCACCAAGGGTCATATTGACTACCGCGCAGTCGTTACGACTACTTTTAAATAGAGTCAAAGTAACAACAGAGCCTCCACAACCCGCGTCCTGCCTGACATCCCGGACTGGCCCGTTTTTTGATCACACACTTACGTTTTCGACTAGCCAACGATCG
>NZ_NMOJ01000025.1 GCF_002251635.1 Pseudomonas mandelii | reverse complement strand
ACTGGCACGGTTATTTGCGCTTCCAGTACTTCTGCATTTCAAGAAACAGGAAGGACGCCGTCCAGGTAATCAGCACCAGACCGGTCAACGCTTGCAGGCCGGTCAGGTATTTGAGGTTGCCTACCGGTGAAATATCGCCGAAGCCGATGGTCGTGTAGGTGGTGAAGGAAAAGTACACGCAGTCCATGAACGAACCATCGAAGTTACCCGTCAAGGTGCCCCATTCGCCGGAGCGCACCATTAGGTAATAGACCAACGCGAAGCACCAGACTTCCAATGCGTGGGCAAACAGGGCCCCGAATACCCCGACGACGATCCTGAAGCGGCTCCAGAGTTTGAGGCGGGGCAGCCAATCGTTGAGCCGTAACAGGCATTCGTAGTGGATGACCACGACGATGATCACCACCAGTGTATTGATCAGCGTGACGGTCAACATGGCGAGCCTTCGTCATTAGCGGGTCAGTGTTTTCTACGCCTGGGCGACGAAAAATCATTGAATGGGCTGAAGCGGGGGGAACTCTTCAGGGGTCAAGGTTTCTTTCTCCAGCAAGAGACGGGCCCCGGCGTCCAGATCGGTGCGGCGGCTCTGCAGCAACGCCTTGGCCCGGGTGTAGGCTTCGTCGAGCAGGGCACGGATGCCCAGGTCGATCTCCCTGGCGGTTTGTTCCGAATAGTCTTTCTCACTGACGCCCTGCATGCTGTCACCAAGGTAGGTGGCCGTTTTTCGCTCCAGCACCGCCAGACCCAGTTCGGCGCTCATGCCAAACCGGGTGAGCAATTGACGTGCAATATCGGTGGCGCGGGCCAGGTCGTCGGCCGCGCCGGTGGAGATCTGGCCATACGCCAGGAATTCGGCGGCTCGACCGGCCATCAGCACGGCAATCCGGTCCTTGAGCATCTGGCAGCTGATGAGGAAGTGATCTTCAGTGGGGCGTTGCAGTGTATAGCCCAGCGAGCCAATGGCCCGGGGCACAATCGAGACTTTATGCACGGGGTCCATCGCCGGCAGACTGCTGGCGGCCAGGGCATGCCCCATCTCGTGATAGGCCACCACCTGACGCTCGTCGGCACGCAACACGCTGCTCTTGCGCTCGACCCCGGCGACAATGCGTTCCACCGCTGCGGTGAAGTCTGCAAGATTGACCGCGTCAGCGCCGCGACGCGTAGCGACGATGGCCGCTTCGTTGACCAGATTGGCCAGGTCAGCGCCCGTGAAGCCCGTGGTGATGTCGGCAATCTGCTCGCTGTCCAGCGTGGGCTCCACGACGATTTTTTGAAGATGAACCTTGAGGATGGCCTGACGGCCTTTGCGGTCTGGGCGATCGATCAGCAGCTGGCGATCGATCCGACCCGCTCGCAGCAGGGCGGGGTCGAGAATTTCCGGGCGATTGGTCGCGGCGAGTAGAACGACGCCTTCACGCGGATCGAATCCGTCCAGTTCGGCAAGTAATTGATTGAGGGTTTGCTCTTTTTCATCATTGCCGCCAAATGCACCGACGCCACGCATTTTGCCCAAGGCATCCAGTTCGTCGATGAAAATGATACAGGGCGCCGCTTCCCGAGCCTGTTCGAACAAGTCGTGCACGCGGGCGGCGCCGACGCCGACGAACATTTCGACGAACTCAGACCCCGAGATCGAGAAGAACGGCACACCGGCTTCACCCGCGATCGCTTTAGCCACCAGCGTCTTGCCAGTGCCGGGCGGGCCGACCAGCAACGTACCCTTGGGAATGTGCGCACCCAGGCGTGAGTATTTGGCCTTGTCCTTGAGGAATGAAACGATTTCCACCAGTTCGGCCTTGGCTTCATCGATGCCGGCGACATCGGCGAAGGTCACCCCGGTATCGCGCTGGACGAACACTTTGGCGCGGGACTTGCCAATGCTCATCAGCCCGCCCATGCCTTGTTTTTCCGCCAGCCCGCGAAACAGGAAATGCCAGACCACCATGATCAGCACAAAGGGCAACAGCCAGCCCAGCAGGCCACTCAGGAAAGTATTTTCATTTATGCCGGTAAAGCCGACACCTGAATGCGCGAGGTCGCTCGCCAGTGCTGGATCGACCCGCACCGTCGAGAACTGCAGGCGTCCGTCGATGGGCTCTTGAAGCTTGCCGCTGATCTGGTCCTTCTCGATCCGCAAATCGCTGACTTTCTGTTCGCTCAGCAGTTGCAGGAACTGACTGTACGGAATGCTCTGCACCACACGCCGTTCGATAAACAAAAACTGAACGAGGGTCAGCACGACAAACGCGATGGCGAAGTAAGACAGGTTCCATTGGTGGGTTTTTTTCCAGTGTATTGATCAGCGTGACGGTCAACATGGCGAGCCTTCGTCATTAGCGGGTCAGTGTTTTCTACGCCTGGGCGACGAAAAATCATTGAGTTAAATCAACAATGCTTCTGTGAGCCGCAGGTCGATGGGGACGCCCGCCGAAAGACTCCCATTAGTTGACAAAGATCAGAGCCCTCGCTGGATAACGCCTGATACTCACACAACAGCTTTGCAGCCGCCATCAGCCTGAAGAGCTGCACAAACGCTGACAGGAGTCGGGTTTGCGGTAAGGCAATAAATCGCTTCCAGGACGAGGTAGGTGATGCTGAAACTCAAACGTATCTTATTGATTGCACCCAGCGAAATGATCCGGACTCCGGCGTTCGACCGCGCACATGCGTTGGCCAGTGCAACGGGTGCGTTGTTGCACATCGTCGCCTTCGACTATGTGCAGGCGCTGGCGGTGGCCGGGCTGTTTGATCACGACGCGATGGCCCAGGCACGGGAGGGCTACTTGCAGGTGCATCGTCAGTGGCTGGAACAGCAAGCCCGGTTTCATCGAGGCAGCGGGTTTCAGGTGACCACTGAAGTGGTCTGGGCCAAATCCAGCCGGGCGCACCTGCTTGAATACGTCAACGATTTCCATGCGGATCTGGTGATCAAGGACACTCACCACGTACCGGCACTCGACCGAGCGTTCCATCGGCCACTGGACTGGCTGTTGCTGCGCGACTGCCCGGCCCATTTGCATCTGGTCACAGAAGCCAGGAATCCCAAGCCGGTGAACATTCTCGCGGTCATCGATCTGTCCCATCTGGAGGATCTGACCCAGGGGCTCAACGACCGGATTCTCGACCTGGCCTCGACACTGACGGTCTCCTGTGGCGGTGCCTTGCACCTGCTTAACGTCAGCAACTGGTCGGTGGTGGGCGACGCAACGATGAGTGTGCCGACCCTGAGTCTGGATGACAGCCTGAGAGACGCGGTCAACGATGCCCAGGAAGAGGCCTTCGAGGCACTTGCCGAACGCTACGGCATCGACAAACAACGCCGACACCTGCTGACCGGCATTCCACACAAAGTCATCGGTCTGGTCGCCAAGCGGCACGCATTCGACATGGTGGTGCTGGGGACGGCTTATAGCCATGGGATCGACCGGTTCATCGGCAGTACCGCTGAGAGCGTCTTGAACCACGCACCGTGCAGTTTGATGTTCGTCAAGCCACGCCCCTGGCTCGACTGAACGGCCACCCGTTGCGCCACAGTTGATAAAAATCAACTGCCCTTGAGCCGAAAGGAGCGATCAATAGCGCTTCCATGAATGTTCAAGGAGCCGGCCATGCGAATGACATTTCTTGGTGCTGCGGGCACCGTCACGGGCAGCAAGTACTTGCTGGAGCATCGCGATCAACATGTGCTGATCGATTGCGGATTGTTCCAGGGCTACAAGCAACTGCGCTTGCACAACTGGGACCCTTTCCAGCTGCCGGTTCGCGACCTCCAGGCCATCGTGCTGACCCATGCCCATCTGGATCACAGCGGCTACTTGCCGGTGCTGGCGCGCAATGGTTATCGCGGTCCGGTGTATGCCACGCCCGCCACCTGTGAATTGGTCAAAATCTTGCTGCGAGACAGTGGTCGCTTGCAGGAAGAAGAGGCCGAATTCGCCAATCGACACGGCTTTTCCAAACACGCCCCGGCGTTGCCGCTTTACACCGAGCAGGACGCCGAACGCGCACTGAAGCTGTTGCATCCGGTGGAGTTGCACCACCGGGTCACGATTGTTCCGGGGCTCAGTATTCTGTTGCGCGGGGCCGGGCATATCCTGGGCGCCGCGACCGTTGAAATCGTCGCCGATGGCATCACGCTGGTGTGTTCCGGGGACCTGGGGCGGCCGAACGATCCGTTGATGTTCGCCCCGGAAACCATCGAACAGACCGATTACCTGCTCATAGAGTCGACCTACGGTGACCGTCGGCACCCTGAAGAGTCGCCGCAGAAACAACTGGCCGAGGTCATCACCCGCACCGCGCTGCGCCATGGCATCACCCTGGTGCCCTCGTTTGCGGTCGGGCGAGCGCAGTTGTTGATGTATCACTTGTATCGACTCAAACAGCAGCATGCGATCCCAGACTTGCCGATCTACCTCAACAGCCCCATGGCGACGGATGTCACGCGCTTGTATCAGCGTTTTCGCAGTGAGCACAGGTTGTCGCTGGAGGAATGCGAAGGCATGTGCCAAGGCACGCATTTTGTCCGCGCGACCCGCGACTCGATCGAGTTGGATCAGATGCGCACCCCTGCGGTAATTCTCGCCGCCAGCGGCATGGCAACCGGAGGGCGGGTGCTGCACCACCTCAAGGCACTGGCGCCGAATCCGCTGAATACCCTGCTGATCCCGGGCTTCCAGGCCGGCGGCACCCGCGGTGCACAAATCATCGCCGGTGCGCCTTCGGTGCGTATCCACGGCAAGGACGTGCCGATCCGGGCCGAGGTGGTGCCGATGGAAACCCTGTCCGCGCACGCTGACGCCGACGAGATCATTGAGTGGCTGCGCGGGTTCAAGCGGCCGCCGAAACACACCTATGTGGTGCACGGCGAGCCCAATGCCTCGGATGTCTTGCGTCGGCGCATCAGCCTGGAGTTGGGCTGGTCGGTGTCGGTGCCGGAGTACCGTGACAGCGTCGACCTCACGCTCATCGATCCGTCTTCAAGCTCATCGTTCTGATAAAAAAGCCCCCTGGCCGGTTTCAAGGCCAGGGGGCGGGCTGCCCGATGTTCACTCGCCCTTACAAGGCCAGCGTCCCGGACCACAGCATCCACCCTGGCTTTTTCGGCAGCGAGATGCTCAGCACGCCTTTGCTGAAACTCGCGTCGATCTTCTCGGCATCGACGCCTTTGGGCAAGCTGAACACCCGTTCGAAGGAGCCGTAATGGCGCTCACTGAGGTGATAGCCTTTGCGTTTTTCCTCCTTGTCTTCTTTCTTTTCCCCTTTGATGATCAGGCTGCCGTTGGACAGTTTGATCTCAATGTTTTTCTGATCCATGCCGGGCAGTTCGGCGGTGATTTCGTAGCTTTTGTCTTTCTCGGTGATGTCCACGGCCGGCAGGCTGGGGACCGTCAACTCCTGCGACCATAAAGGCTCGACATCGAACAGCCCACGACTGAAGGGGGATAGCCCCCGGCCGTGACCAAAGTCCGAGAACAGTTGATCGACCTGCTGCCGGAGTTTTTCCAGAGGTCTCCAAAGGTCTGTCGTGACGGAGGGCTGATTCCCTTTTTCCTCAGTCTTTATCGGCATTTTTTTCACGGAATTGCTCATTTTCAATACTCCTCTTGGGATTGAAGGGTGGACCCCCTGGCCGGTTTCAAGGCCAGGGGGCGGGCTGCCCGATGTTCACTCGCCCTTACAAGGCCAGCGTCCCGGACCACAGCATCCACCCTGCAAAGGCAGCCGCCGTCCAGATGATGATCAACAGTCCAGTTTCAGGACCACTGAGCGGTTGGCCCTGGCGAGACTTCATCGTGACCAGGTAAATCAACGAGCCGGGGGCGTAAAGCAAAGCGCTGAGCAGCATGTATTTAGGCCCGGCGGCATACAGCAGCCATACGCAATACAGCGTGGCGACCAGGGCGATGGCCATGTCGCGCAGTTGCAGGCCCCTGTGACCGGCGTAGGTCTGGCCCTGCCAGGTCAATTTCAGCGCGTACAGACCGCTGAACAGGTACGGCAGCAGAATCATCGACGTGGCCAGGGAAATCAGCGCGAGGTAGCTGGCGCTCGAGTACAGTGTCAGCAACAGGAACAGTTGAATGCAGCCGTTGGTGATCCACAGCGCATGGGCCGGCACGCCTTGGGTGTTTTCCACGGCGAGTGTCCCCGGCATGACGTTTTCCTTGGCCGGTGTGAACACCGATTCCGCTGCCAGCAGCGTCCAGGCGAGCAGGGCGCCGCCCACCGAAATGATCAAACCGATGCTGATCAGCACTGCGCCCCAAGGCCCGGCCGCCGCCTGAAGCACGCCGGCCATCGACGGGTTTTTCAGCGCGGCAAGTTCCGGTTGTCTGAGAATGCCCAGTGACAACAGGGACACCGCGATCAGCAGCAACAGGGTGATGACAAAACCGATGACCGTGGCGCGACCGACGTTGGCCCGTTCTGCGGCGCGGGCGGAAAACACGTTGGCGCCCTCGATCCCGATGAACACCCACACGGTGACCAGCATGGTGCTTTTGACTTGATCAAGCGTGCTGCCCAGTGCCGACGAACCCCAGAAGTCGACCGTGAAGGTTTCTTTCTGAAAGGCTGCGATCACCAGGCCGATAAACAGCAGCAACGGCACAATCTTGGCGATCGTCGTCAACGCGTTGGCCCGCGCCGCGGTGCGCATGCCCCTGAGGATCATCCAGTGCAACGACCACAGCACCACAGACGCCCCGGCAATGGCCGCTTTGTTATTGCCTTCACCAAACAGCGGGAAGAAGTAACTCAGCGCCGCGAACAGAATCACCAGGTAACTGACGTTGCCGATCCAGGCGCTGATCCAATAGCCCCAGGCGGAATTGAAGCCGAGGAATTCGCCGCCCAAAGCCCGGGCATAGGCAAACACGCCGTTGTCCAGGGCCGGCTGGCGGTTGGATAAGGACTGGTAGACCAGGGCCAGGGACAGCATGCCGACCCCGGTAATCAACCAGCCAATCAGAATCGCCCCGGCTCCGGCACTGGCCGCCATGTTCTGCGGCAGGCTGAAAATACCGCTGCCGATCATCGAACCGACCACTAGGGCGATCAGCAAACTCAGGGACAGTCGCTTGGGCTCGACCTTTCGCAAGCTGCCCGCCAGCGGATGGGGGACCGTCGGCGGGATAATCGGTTGAGTGCCTTGCAGTTGGGTAGCCATGTCAGCCTCCACGAGACGAGACGAGAGTTCTCTGCACTCACCGCGAATGCGCTGGTGCGAATGCTGGCTCTAAATGTCGGCGTGAACGGGCTACCCGTCTTTGATTTAAGTCAGATACGGGGGAAACAGTTATGCCGGCGTCGGCGAGTTTTTTACGAAAGACCTTGGGGCGATGAATCGCCCCCACCGCGGTGATGACCCTTACATTCAGTGTTCCGTTAAAAATCGATCGATTTCTTCCACGGTGCTGCGTGCCGTGCGCGTGACGCCGATCAGTGTTGCGGAAGCGGCGCCGGTCCAGTCGCCATAGCCCACCAGCCACAAGCGCGGCTCTTGAATGGAGTGCGTGCCTTCGACGGCCACGCGCCCATCGGCGGAGCACACGCCCAGTGATTGCAGATAGCCAAGGGCCGGGCGGAACCCGGTGCACCAGATCACCGCGTCGACCGGCGTTTGCGAGCCATCGGCCCACGCCACGCCGGTTTCGGTAAAGCGCAGGAAGGGCCGAACCGCGTGCAATACGCCGCGCTCCCGGGCTTCGATGACGGGCGGCACCATCACGATATCGCCCAAGCCACCGACCGGTTGTTCAATGACGGTGCCGGCGAGTTGGGCTTTCCAGCGTTCGGTGGCGCGTTCGAACAGCACTCGGCCATCGACGTCATCGGCGAGAAATTGTGGCGGCTGTGGGGTGACCCAGGTGGTGTCAGCCACTTGCGAGACTTCAGCGAGGATTTGTGCACCGGAGTTGCCACCGCCCACCACCAGGACCTTTTTTCCGGCAAACGGCTTGGCGTCGACGTAGTGGGCGGAATGCACTTGCTGGCCGGTGAAGGTTTCAATGCCGGGGTAGTGCGGCAGGAAGGGATGGCGCCAGGTGCCCGTCGCGCTGACCACCGTGCGGGCCAGCCAGCTCCGGCTATCGCTTTTGAGGTGCAGGCGATTGTCCCGGCGTTCAATCGCGTTCACCCAATAGGGCCGCGCGGTAGGGAATTGGTAGCGTTGCTCATACTGGTGCAGGTAATCGAGTACGTTGTCGCGGCTTGGGTAGCCGTCCGTGACCGGCGGCATCATCCAGCCGGCGATGGAGCTCCAGGTCGAGGGTGAGAACAGTCGCAGGGAATGCCAGCCGTGCCGCCAGGCGCCGCCCGGTCCGGCTTCGGCATCAATAATCACAAACGAACGCCCTGTTCGACGCAGAAAGTAAGCCACGGCGAGTGCGGACTGGCCACCGCCGATAATTGCGACGTCCACTTCGGTGGGGGTAGAAGGCATGGCGAATCCTCAGGGCGCAAAGTCACGCCAAGATACCCCAGGCGGATCACCTATTTGTTGATGTTGCTCAAGCGTTTGGTGCAGCGGTTCAAAACGCCAACTTCGGCCCCAGGTAGGCATTGGCGCTGGCGATGTCGTCATCCCGTGCATTCGCGTTCGTTACGCTATCAATGGATCAACGGCGCACGCTCCGTTGTAAAAGGGGATCAAATGAATCGCGCAGTTGAGAGTGGTAAACGCCGTATCGTTTCTCCCCACCTCGAAGACGTCGAAACGCTTGTCCGCGAGCTGGACGCTGATCTGCGCGTGGGCTTGTCCAGCGCGCAAGCCCAGGCCCGTCTGAGTCGTGACGGACCCAATGAGTTACGGACCCAACCGGTCAAGCCCGCCTGGCATTATCTTCTGCGGCAGTTTCAGGATCCGCTGGTGTACCTGCTGCTTGTCGCGGTGGGCATCACCCTGGCCACCTGGTTGCTGATGGACCGTCAGGAATGGCCGGTCGATGCGTTGGTGATCACGCTGATTGTGCTGGCTAATGCGTTGCTCGGTTTTTTCCAGGAAACCCGCTCACAGCGAGCTGTTGCGGCGTTGGCCAACCTGACCCAGACCTCTTCTTCCGTCATCCGCGACGGGGCCCTGACGCGAATCCCCAGTCAGCAACTGGTGGTCGGTGACCTGCTGGTGTTATCCGAGGGCGATTCGGTGGGCGCCGATGCTCGCCTCATCCAGGCCAATGAATTGCGCGTACTGGAAGCGTCACTGACCGGAGAGAGTGAAGCGGTGTCGAAAAATACCGCGTGTTCAAGCACCGAGGTGCCTTTGGCAGAGCGCGCCAATATGATTTTCAAGGGCACAGCCATCGCCCAGGGGACGGGAGTCGGCGTGGTCACGGCGGTCGGTATGGCGACTGAAGTCGGGGCCATCGCTCATCTGCTGGATGTCACGCCCGAAGAGGTCACACCTCTGCAAAAGGAAGTGCGCGCCATAGGGCGGATGCTCGGCATTGCGGTTCTGGTGATCGCTACGGTGGTCGTCGTGGCCGTGCTGATGCTCACTGACATTCAGACGGTCGACGATGTGCTGCGGGTTTTGCTGCTGGGTGTGTCCCTGGCGGTGGCGGCGGTGCCAGAGGGGCTGCCTGCCGTTCTGTCACTGGTGCTCGCCTTCGGCATGCTGCGCATGGCGCGCAGCAAAGCCATCATCA
The DNA here is from genome assembly GCF_002251635.1 of Pseudomonas mandelii. GTDB lineage: Bacteria > Pseudomonadota > Gammaproteobacteria > Pseudomonadales > Pseudomonadaceae > Aquipseudomonas > Aquipseudomonas mandelii_B. The sequence continues at coordinate 23,015 of NZ_NMOJ01000025.1, read as the reverse complement.
AGCGACTGTCTTCAGTGGAGACCCTAGGGTCTGCATCGGTCATCTGTACCGACAAGACCGGCACGCTGACCCGTTCCGAAATGACCATCCAGCAAACCATGACTGCGTCGGGTAAAGGAGTGGTCAGCGGTGTCGGCTACGCCCCGCAAGGGCAGATTCATCACCAGGACCTGCCCTTGAGTGGGGGGCCGGTGCACAGCGAAAACGTGCTGTTATTGCGCGGCGGCAGCCTGGCTGGCAATGCCGTGCTGGCGCAGCAGGAAGACGGCACCTGGGTGGTTCAAGGCGATCCGACCGAGGGTGCCTTTCTGGTGGCGGAGCGCAAGCTCGATGCGCCGGCACGCAGCGTGAACCGCTTCGAGCGTGTGGCTGAAATACCCTTTACCTCTGATCGAAAAATGATGTCGGCCCTGGTCATCGATCATGAGCACAACGACGAGCGACTGCTGATCAGCAAGGGCGCGCCCGATGTGCTCCTCCAGCATTGCACACAAGTCCAGGTCGGCATGGATGTCGTGCCACTCACCGACGACCTGCGTGCAAAAGCCGTGGCTGATGTGAATGAGTTGTCGGGCGTGGGATTGCGCACGCTTTCCGTGGCGTACCGTCCCTTGGCCGCTGGCGAGGAGGTCACGAGCGGTGAACCCCTTGAGGCCGGCCTTGTTTTCATCGGTACGGTCGGCATCAGTGACCCGCCGCGTGAAGAAGTCGCGCCGGCCATTGCCGAAGCCCATCGGGCAGGCATCCGCATCATTATGATCACCGGTGACCATCCGCGAACGGCAGCGCGCATCGCCGAGGATCTGGGCATCATCCAGGCTGGTGCCGGGGCGTTGACCGGGGCCGATCTGGATAAGCTGGACGATGCGGGCCTGGCCGAGGCGGTCCGGTCGACCTCGGTCTATGCCCGTGTGGCGCCCTCGCATAAGTTGCGGATTGTCGATGCGCTGCAAGCGCAGGGGCATGTGGTGGCGATGACCGGCGATGGTGTGAATGACGCTCCGGCACTGAAGTCAGCAGACATCGGCATTGCCATGGGCATTACCGGAACGGAGGTGACCAAGCAGGCGGGAAAAATGATCCTGGCCGATGATAACTTCGCGACCATCGTATTGGCCGTGCGTGAAGGCCGCGGGATTCTGGACAATATCCGCAAGTTTCTTCGTTACTTGCTGTCTTCCAATATGGGCGAGGTGCTGACGGTCTTTCTCGCCGTTGTGGGGGCCAGCGTCATCGGCCTGGTGGATGAGAACGGCGGGATCATCCTGCCGCTGCTGGCCACGCAGATTCTGTGGATCAACCTGATCACGGATGCGGCGCCGGCCATCGCCATGGGCCTTGATCCGCATAGCGAGGATGTCATGACACGCAGCCCGCGCAAGCCTTCGGACCGAATCATCGACACACGCATGTGGGTGGGGGTGTTCGAGGTGGGGCTGGTCATGGCATTGGCGAGTTTGTTAACGGTCGACTGGATGCTGCCGGGAGGGTTGATACCGGGGGAGGCGTCGCTGGAGGAAGCACGCACGGGCGCTTTTACCGTCCTTGTATTGGCACAGCTGTTTAACGCGTTGAACGCGCGCTCTGAATCAACCAGTGCGTTTATCGGCCTGTTCGCCAATCGATGGCTCTGGGGCGCCATCGTCCTGGCCATGGTCTTGCAGATTGCAGTGGTGCACTGGGCGCCACTCAACAAGGCGTTCGGCACGAGTGCATTGACGCTCAGCCAGTGGGGTCTTTGTCTGGCAATGGCGAGCCTGGTCTTCTGGTTCAGCGAGTTGCGCAAGCTGTGCAGGCATTGGCACCGTGCAAGACGAGAAGACAGGACACAACTGCACTCAAGTTGATCAAGATCAAACGGCATTTGCTGATCGGCGTCATTGTTTTGATAAACATGGGCGAGAGATACGGTCATGACAGACAACAAACTCGTCAGCAGCGGAGTTCACGTGACCCAAGGCAGAGGGATGGCACTCGGGCAGTTGCGCTGGCCGGGTCCCCGTTCCTGGAAACGTGAGGCAACCTTCCTGGTGGCGATCCTGGTGGGGCTGACGGCGGGATACTTTACGGTGTCTCACTTCGCCTCCCAGGCGGCGCAAGACTTGGCAGACAGGTGCACAGCGCGTTTTGAGATCGAGCTTGAGAATGCCGACATCGATTCCCTCACAAGAGCCCTGCCTCGGTCCTTGTGTGAATGTCTGGCGAATTCGCTCCTCGACAAAAACGGCATTGCGCGGATGGCGATGGTCAACTGGCGCCTGCTTGATCCTTTGGCCCTTGAGCCGGTGACGGAAAAGGACGAGGACAGCTGCATCAACGCGCTGTGGGTGCCCAGTGTTGAATTGGCCAAGCGCCTGAGCCTTTGAAGAAGGGGCACCTCGCAGGGGAGCCGCTTTCATCGATCTTGCTGCGCCTCACAAACCAAACGGAAAGGTCTCGTCCTCCGGTTCGATCGCCTGGCCTTTCGGCAGCGCCAGTGCGGTCACGGGGCGGGTCTGTTCGATCCAGATCATTGCGTCAAACTGGTCGGCCAGCGCCGCCTCGAAGTAATGGCTGCGACGCTCGGTTTCAGGACGATAAATCACGCCGATGGCCCGCTCCAGCAATGGCTTGCTCAGGACGCGACGCAGTTCTTTGCGGCGCGGGTCTCGCCAGTCGGTCAACGACGCTGGAATGCCGGCTTTGAAAAACTGATGCTCCCAGCTGTCCGGGTGCGAGGGCCTGATGTCCTTGATGAGCAGGTCGCCGTCCCAGTCATCGGCCGCCGCCACTTGGCCCCGGTCGGTGCTCATGCCAATCAGCACGACCTCGCGACCAAAGGCACTGCGGCATAGATGACCGATATTGAACTGGCCCTTCCAGCCCATTTCGGTGGCGGCCGCATTGCCGATATGGGAGTTGTGCGCCCAGACCACGGCTTTGGCGTGGGGCCCCCGGTGCTCAAGCAGCCGCTGCAGGGTGTCGAACATATGCCGGTCGCGCAGATTCCACGAGGCCGTCGAGCCTCGATAAATCGCGCGGTAGTATTGCTCCGCTGCCTGCACCACCCGGGCGTTTTGCGCCGCATTGAAGAACCCTTCATCATCCCGGACGAGCCCGGCCAGTTGTTTGGCCAGCATGGCGTTGAGTTGCTCGACCACCGGCTGTTCGCAGGGCATCAGGCCGCCGCGTTCGACGAAGTGACCGTACAGCGCCGGATCATCCTGCCACGGCGTCAGGCAGCCATAACGCCGCCGTGCTTCGTGGGCCAACTGCGGGTCGACCTGGTCCAGGTAGCGCAGCACTTCATGAATGGAGTTGCGCAAGCTGTAAATGTCGAGGCCCCGGAATTCGACACGACGTTCAGGGGCGAGTGAGTGATTGAATTGATGCAGCCAGTGGACGAATGACCTCACCTCGGCATTGCGCCACATCCAGGTCGGAAAACGGCTGAAAATGTGACGCTTCCACGCCGAACGGGCCAGGCCCCGGACGTAATGGTCGACATGGCCGGCGTCCGGCCAGTCGGCTTCCACCGCCACAATGTTGAACCCGTGGTGTTCAATCAGCCTTTGGGTGATCGCTGCCCGGGTTTCATAGAAGTCGCGGGTGCCATGGCTGGCTTCACCGATCATGACGACACGGGCATCGGCGTAGCGATCGAACATTTCACCAAAGGTCGATGAGTCCCGCGTCGGCAGGGGTTCTGCGTATTGACGCAGGAGCGGTGCGATGGTGGCCACGTCGATGTGCCGAGGAGAGCCATCCCTGTCCGGCGAGTCGTGGGAGGGGGTATTCATGACGGTTATCCCCTTGAGTCAGGTCACTGCCACAGGCCTGGCGTGCGTCTTCCATCAGATGCTCTATCGTCTGGTGGGTATTCCAACACCTCGATTCAGACAAATGATTGAGTTTGATCAACAAAGGGGGCAATGCCTTGAGCGATGGTGTTTGAGACAGCGTTCCCGGCACACGGGATATAAGGCGAAGCGATGGCCTTTAGTTCGAATCAGGCTGAACGGTTCGTTGTCATTGACCTGTAACGGGCGGCCTCTGGCTAAGCTCAATTCAGAGGGTCACTCCGACAGCCTTCAAGGTGTGACGGGCGTGTATTGATCGTCGAATCGAGGGTGAGACCATGGAAGCCTGTGACATGAAGCGTACTCCCCGCCAATCACATCGTTTACTTGCCATGTGCATCGTGACGTTGATGGGCTGCACGAGTAGCAACGAGCAGACCTCGCAAGACGCGTCAGCCATGTCCGGTGTCGCCATGGTGGATCAGATCTGCTCCTTGTGTCATGGCTTGACGGGGGAGTCCGCCTCACCGATGTTTCCCAAGCTGGCCGGGCAGCAAAAAGAGTACCTGAAGCTGCAACTGGGCGACTTCAAGCGGCATCTGCGCAGCGATACATCCGGGGCTCAGTACATGCGCGGGTTTGATCATTTGACCGAGACCCAGATCACCGAACTGGCCGATTATTTTTCACGTCAAAGTCCAATGAAGGCGGATGCCGACAGCGCCGATGCCCGGGGTGAATCCATCTATGGCAACGGCATTCCCGAGTCCGGCGTCGCTCGGTGCGGTTCGTGTCACGGTGCTGGCGGGGAGGGCAATGGCCGGATTCCCCGGGTGGCAGGTCAACATGCGGAGTATGCGATTCGCCAGATCAAGGTGCTGCAGCAGACGGACCAGCGTCCCCGAGACGACTCGATGAAGTCGTCGAATCATTCACTGTCTGAGGCGGACACCGAATCTGTCGCTCGTTACATGGCGACACTCGGCGCCAAACCATAATGATCTTTGAGTCTCAATACAGCGGCCCGGGGAGATCGCACACTCCCCGGTGCCGTGACTCAAGCGAGCAGTATGTGATCGATCACCTCTTTTACACCGGGTACTGACCAGGCCGCCCGTTCTGCAACCTGACGCTGGCGCCATAAATGGACCCGGCCTTCGAGAATCACCACATCGCCCTGGACCTTGACGTGTATCCCCTCGGCTTCTACTTCGGCATTGCGCTTGAGTGCCGCTTCGATGCTGCGCTGGATATTACCGGCGTCGACCCGGGGACGAAGGGCGAGCTGATTGTCGATGCCCAGCACGCCGGACAATTTGCGCACGGCCCGTTCCGCGGTTTCTTTCTGGTATTGCCAGTCCACTTGGCCTTCCAGGGTGACCCACCCATGTTGCACGACGACTTTGATGTCGCCTTCGGGCACGTCGGAACTCCAATTGATGATTTTCAACGCGCGACTGGCGATGGTGTCATCTGCCGTGCCGGCGCCTTTCTCGGGGCGGATCTGAATTTCTTCGGCGACCGCACGTACCCCTTTGAGGTTTTTGACCGCGCGCTCTGCGTCGATTTTCTGGGCATAGGTGGAAACGTGACCGGTGAGGGTCACCACACCATCGTCCACGGCCACGCCAATGTTCGCAGCATTGATTTCAGGCTGGAATTCCAGTTCATCCAGGATGGCATTACGCAGACTCAAGTCGTTCATGATGAAGTCCTCTGTGAAGGGCGTGAGACAGGACGGACCGTGAGCGCCCGATAAGTCTTTTCTACGCCTGAACGACGAAAAATCCTCCTATTTGTTGATGTTGCTCAAGCGTTTGGTGCAGCGGTTCAAAACGCCAACTTCGGCCCCAGGTAGGCATTGGCGCTGGCGATGTCGTCATCCCCCAATGCGCCAACATCGGCCGCCAGCCGCAGCTNACTGAGCCAGGCCCAACAGGGCGACGAAACCGATGAACCGACCGCGGCTGCTCACGTCATTGCTCCTTGAACGCACTGTTGACGCGGTCCAGCAGCGGCTTCAACAGGTAGCTGAGCATGTTGCGTTCACCGGTCTTGATGGTGACTGACGCGGGCATGCCTGCGCGGATGTGGTTGCTGCCAAGCAGGGCCATGCCGGCGGGCGTCACTTCGATCTGCGCCAAATAGTAGGGTTGTTTGTTGTCGTCGCTGACCAGGCGATCGGCGGAAATGGTCAGCACCTGGCCCGGAATGTTCGGTGTCTGCACGTGATTGAACGCGGGGAACGAGATGGTCACCGGCAGGCCTGACGCCATTCGGTCGATGGCCTGCACCGGCACCATCGCGTCGATCTGCAACGGTTCGTGGGCCGGGACGATTTCCATGATCTTGAAACCGGGCGCGATCACGCCGCCGATGGTCGACACGTTCAGGCCCTGGACCATGCCGTCGATGGGCGAGCGGATCACCGTGTGCCGGACCTGATAATCCAGGGCCTGCAACCGGTCGGTGAGGGCGCTGTTTTCCTTCTGCACATCGGCCAGCAGGGACTGCACTTCCTTGCGGTAGTCGTACTCGCGCTGCAGGATGCGCAGCTTGATGTCGGCGACTTGGCCCCGGGCCCTTGCAATGTTGTTGAGGTTATCGGCCTGCGAGGCGTTCAAGTCCGAACCGGTGCGTTCGAGCTCCAGCATGCGGTTGCGGGGTACGTAGCCTTCGGCGGCGAGTTGGCGGACCCCGACCAGCTCCTGATTGAGAAACCCTATCTGCGCCGAACGGGCACTGTAGATGTGCTGCAAACCCTTGATCTGCGCCTCGGCGGAGTTGAGCGACTCGCGCAAGATGCCGATCTCGCCCTCAAGGCTGGTGCGGCGTGTGGCAAACAGATGACGTTGCAGGTTGATGGCGTCGTTCAGGTGATCGTTGCCGGCATAGCGTTGCAACATGGCAGGGTCGAAAACCACATCGGCGGCGCCATCGCGTTCGGCTTCCAGGCGGTTTTCCATGGCTTTGGTGGCGATGTATTGCGCGTTCACCACCCCTTGTTCAGAGAGTGCCTGGGTGGCGTCGAGCCGCACCAGTTCCTGATCCTTGCTGACGCTGTCGCCTTCGCGTACCAGAATCGTTTCGACACTGCCGCCCGTGAGGTGCTGGATGGTTTTGCGGTTGCTGGTGACCTTGACCGTGGCGGTGGCGACGATGCCGGCGTCCAGCGGTGCCAGCCATGACCAAAGCAGAAACCCACCAAAGCCGAGGATCACCAGCAGCACGCCCCAACGTGCCGGGCGATGGTCGTCGACATCGATATTGGCTGCCGCGCGCACCAATTCCTGGCCTCGCGGATCAAGACTCAAGGCGCTCATTTATTCTCTCCCCCGAACGGCTGACAGGGTCGGAGCGCCCACCGTCGGCAGCACGCTGGTCTGGCGCAACGCCGCGAACACTTCGTCCCGGGGGCCGAACAATTGCGTGCTGCCTTCGCGCAGCATCAGGACTTTGTCGACAGTGCCGAGGATGCTCGGACGGTGGCTGATCAGCACCGTGGTGCACCCCCGCGACTTGAGGTCTTCGAGCACTTCGATCAGGGCTTTTTCCCCGGCGTCGTCGAGGTTGGCGTTCGGCTCATCCAGCACGATGATTGACGGCTCGCCGTACAACGCACGGGCAAGGCCGATACGCTGGCGCTGACCGCCGGACAGCGGGTTGCCGTCGACGTCCAGGGTGGTGTCGTAACCGTGGGCAAAGCGCAGGATCATGTCGTGCACACCGGCCCGTCTGGCCGCCACGATCACCGCGTCACTGTCGACCTCACCGAAGCGGGCAATGTTGTCGGCGATGGTGCCTTCGAACAATTCCACGTCCTGGGGCAGGTAACCGACCCAGGGGCCGAGCTCTTCCTTGTTCCACAGGTAGACGTCCACACCGTCGAGCCGCACTTTGCCGCTTTGCGCCGGCCAGATGCCCACCAGCAGCCGTGCCAGGGTTGATTTGCCCGACGCGGACGGGCCAATGATGCCCAGTGATTCACCCGGTGACAGGTTGAAGTGCGGCCCGCGAAGGATTGATTGGCTCATGCCCGGCGCCCCGGCGTGCAGGTGTTCAACCGAGAGCATGCCCAATGGACGCTGCAGCTTCATCGCATCGGCCCGGGGCGGAAATTCCTGCAGCAGCTGCTTGAGCCGTGCCCAGGCGCGACGGCTGGTCAGCAGTTGCTTCCAGGCGCCGATCAGTTGTTCGACGGGGGCCAGGGCGCGGCCACTAAGGATCGAGCATGCGATCATCATGCCGGGGGTGATCGAGCCTTCGATGGCCAGCAGGGCGCCGGTGCCGAGGATCAGCGATTGCAGGGCGATCCGCACAAAACGCCCCAGTCCACTGATGTAGGCGGCCCGATCGGATGCCAGGGTTTGCATTTCGAGAATCCGCAGGTGGCTGCCGAACCAGCGTTGAGTGATAGCCGGCAGCATGCCCATGGCCTCGATGACTTCGGCGTTGCGCAGATTGTTGTTGGCAAAAGTGCCCGAGATTTGTGACGCTAGATTCGCTTCGTTCAACGGCTTTTTGGTGGCGATTTCAGTGAGCCAGGTCAGGGATACCAGAATCAGCGAGCCGCACAGGGTGAAGATCCCGAGCAAGGGGTGGATCAAGTAGGCGACGAATAGGTAAATGGGCGTCCACGGCGCATCGAAGAACGCAAACAGGCCGTTGCCGGTAAGAAACTGGCGTACTTGCGCGAGGTCTTGCAGGGCTTGCGCCGGGTTGCCGCCAGCACGCTGCAGGTTGCGCTCGAAAGCGGCGGTAAAGACACGCCGGTTCAGGGCCATGTCCAGTCGGTTGCCGACCCGGATCATTACGCGAGTGCGCACCACTTCCAGCATGGCCAGCAAGGTGTACAGACCGATCATCAGCAGGGTCAGCATCAGCAGCGTGGTGAGGTTGCTGCTGACCAGCGCCCGGTCATACACCTGCAGCATGTAGATGGCCGGCGCCAGCATCAGCACGTTGATCACGCCACTGAAACCGGCCAGTGAATAGAACGTATGACGCAGCCGAAAAAACACCTCGGCAAATTCGGAACGCTGCGGGTTTTTCTTGTCCATCGGGAGGTTCCCGTGCCGTGGATTCATGTACCTCAGCGTAGGGGAACGACTGTTGGTCGGATGATGCCCCGATCCGGTTTTTACGCGTCAATATTTTATTGACGCTTTTGACAGTGTTGAAAAACAACGGGTTGGGTCATTCTTTTTCAGAGGCTTGTGATGAGGATGGCTTTTTGTCGGTCGAATTTCGTGCGACCTAAGTCTAATTATCGTCCTCAAAGCCTGCGGTACTTGCGACCAGTAACCGGCATCCGCCCGGGTTAGCTGCTATTAATCAATGGTGTTCGAATACTTGACCCTTTCAGGAGCGCGTCATGAACCCTTTCATCCGGATCGGCATCGCCGATGATCATCCTTTATTGCGTGAAGGCGTGGCCAATACGCTGAGGAAGAGAGCGGATTTGCAAATCGTGGAGCAGGGTGGCAGCGCGGATGAAGCCCAGGCCATTGCGATACGAATGCGACCGGATGTGATGCTGATGGACGTCAATATGCCGGGCGACGTATTCGCCGTGGTGCGATTTATCTCCACCCAGTTGCCTGACGTAAAGGTGCTGATGCTGACGGTGTCGGAGTCTGAAGATGACGCCTATTCGGCGCTCGAAGCGGGCGCGCGCGGTTATGTGTTGAAAGGCGTCAGCGGGCCGGATCTGGTGCTGGCGATCCGGTCGATCGCGAGGGGCGAAACGTATATCACCCCCGAATTTGCCAATAAGCTGCTGAGCAATTTCAAAAAGCATGAGGCTGAAGTCCGCAAGATCGACCTCACCCATCGGGAGGAGCAGATTATTCGTGAGGTCTCAAAGGGCCTGACCAATAAAGAAGTGGCCTCAAAACTGTTGATCAGCGAAAAAACCGTCAAGTACTACATGACCTGCGTGATGCAGAAGTTGCACGCACGCAACCGGGTCGAGGCGGTGACGGCCCTTCGGCGTTATTGGGAGCGTGAGGCCGTCGGCCGCCTGCACATCGGGGTGGGTATTCATGTAGATGCCCGGGGTGGTTCGTGACTAGAGGTTGAATTGTGCGTTCACTGATGTGCCGGCGCTGGACGACTCGATGCTGAACAACCCGCCCAACGATTCCACGCGATAGCGCAAACCCGCCAGCCCGAGCCGGGTCCTGCCGGCGGTCTCGACCACCATGGCGTCAGCTGCCATGCCCGGTCCACTGTCCCTGACACTGATGTACAACAGCCCGTCAATGTAATCGGCATTGATGGCCTGGCCTCTGCCCTGGGCATGGCGGTACGCATTGTTGAGGGCTTCCTGGACAAACCGGTAAAGACAGAGCTTGAGTGGCAATGACGTCACCTCAGGCAGCGGCCCCAGCGACAATTTGACCTTGGTGCCGGTGCGTTGCTCGTGGCGCTGCGCCACCAGTTGCAACTCCTCCGGCAGGCTCAGGTCGTTGATTTCGGGAAGTGCCAGCCCCCGCGACAGATCACGCACCTCACGCAATGCATCGGTGGCAGCGCCGCGGATGGTTTCCAGGGATTCCTGATCGATGTCGGTGCAGTTTTCAGCCAGGTCATCGAGCCGGATGAGGATCAGCGTCATCAGCTGTGCCGGGCCGTCATGCAAGTCCGCGCCGATGCGGCGCAAGGTCAGTTCGTTGATGCGTGAGAACTCCTGAGTCGCGGTGGTCATCTTGCGCTGTAGTGCAGCATTGCTGATGTGCAAGCGTGTTTGCTCCAGGAGCCGCAACCGCAATGCGACTTGCTGGCGCTGGATGATCTGGTCACCGCGTCGCACCAGGAAGAACAGCAACGTCAGCATCGCCAGCGTCGCGGCACCGACAACCATCCACACTTGCTGACGAATACGATTGATTTCCTGCTCCAGGCTGGTCGCCATTTCATAGAACTCGCCCACCGCGATGATTTTTCCGGTGTTGAACTCCCGCAGCGGCGCATAGATTTCATAGAGCGGTACGTTGAGCTTTCGCTCGAACTCGTTCTCTTCCTGATCCAGGTCCTCAAGGTCGGTGACCACATTGCCCTTGAGCGCCTCGGCGATTTCATCCATCGGGAATTTGCGATTGGTGATGGATTTGTCGGTGCTGTAAACCACGGTGCCGTCCGCGCGCCAGATCTTGATCGAGACGATGTGCCGTTTCAGTGAACGGCTTTCCATCAGGCGGTCCAGGGATTCGACGCTGGTGGGCGACAAGCCGTTATCGCGACTCATCTCCTGTACGTAGGGTTCCAGAAACGCTTCCATGTAATGGGCGCCGGCTTCGGCGGCGCTTTGCACGGCGGCCCGTTCGATTCGTGCACTCACCAGGTTGCCGACGAAAAACATCGTCAGTCCCAGGATCAATGCCGCGGCAATCACGAACTGTGTGGAGCGGCTCAGGTTGCGTGTCCGGGCCTTGAAGCGGGTGCGCCAGATTGCCCGCTTGCCACGCTCTCGAGGCGGGGGAGGCTCGACCAAAGTCTCAGTCTGGTCACCGACAAAAGTCTCGTTTTTTGATTCGACTTTTGCATCTTTTGCCATCGGTCCGGTTCCCTGATCATCGTGATAAGTCGGTTGGAAAACCCTGCAACTCAACGGATATCTGGAGATTGCCATGTATAAGCTGCCTGTACGAACAGGCTCACTATAGATGGACAATCAGTACAGCACGCGACGGCTTGTTGTGTGGCCTGGAACGGCCTGCCAAACCAGGGGGGTTCGTACTTCAGTGGTCGACCAAGGTCAGGTTTGCACCTGCGACTTAGGTCCCGATTCTTGATTGGACCTTCGCATCTATCGCTGTTCGTTCACCTCCCGGATGCTTTAGATGACGAATTAACGATTTGGAATCCAGCTGACAGGCTGCCCGAAAGGTTGGGATCAAGGCCAGGTCAGTCATGACGGATCTGAAGTTTGAAACCCAATTTGACAGGTGAAATATCATGGCCACGCGCTATATTTTGAAACCTTTTCGATTCAATCTTTCCGATCTGGACTTCATGCGGGATCAGATTGATTTTCGTCCGCTCTACGATGCGGATGGCAACGCGATTGTCGATTGGAGCGGGTCGAGTGCGATATACGATGCGCAACACCGGTTAATCTACGATCCAGGCAGCACACCCCTGAGCCAGGCCCAGATTGACAGTAACCTTGCGATGTATGGTCACTCCTACGCGTCGGTGACGGCCTCTCAAGGCCTGCGCGATCCGTCGGGGCTGAACAACAACCTGTACCTGGTCAATGCCACTTGGGGATCAGCCGATCAACCCTTCCTGCAACGCATGGCGGTGTCGTTCGATCATTACGTCAAGCCCATGGCGGGACTTGGCAGCGACCCCAACGCGTTCTACGCCAATACGTTTACAACCAGCCCCGACCCTGCGGCGGCGGACTACACCAAGCGAGGCGACAACCTCGCGACGCCGATCAATGAGGCGTCTCCCGCTCACGACGTTGTGGATTACACGCCGCGCATGATTAGCCGGTTAGTCACCACCGCAGACGTTACCTTCCAGACGGAGCCCGGTAGCACTCACCTCGTCAAGGACGTCAACGGTTTCACCCAGGTGACTGACTACGGCATGCTGGAAGCGCTCGGCCAGCAAGACGCCCAACGCGGCTATGACTTGCAGTTCGATGCCAACGGCAATCCGGTCTGGCAGCTGGATGGCAATGGCAATCCGGTCACTGATCCGCTGACCGGCGCCAACGTACAAGCGTATTCGTCTGTGCCAAATGATGAGTTCTTCATCGGCGCACAGAACCCTGGTGTGTCACCGGTCAACGGCTGGTTTGTCCTGTTCGGCCAGTTTTTCGATCACGGCCTCGATTTCATCGGCAAGGGCGCAGACGGCACCAAAATCACGATCAACCTGTCCCCGGACGATCCGCTCTATGGCGTGATCAACCCCACCACCGGCCAGCCTGCCACCAAGATCGTGATTTCCCGCGCTGATGTGAGCGGCTTCACCGCCGACGGTACACCGCAATGGAACAACCACACATCGCCCTATATTGATCAGAGCCAGACCTATGGCTCCGACCAGGAAGTCACCGATCTGCTGCGAGCGTGGGTGTCCACCGATGGCGGTATCACCTTCCATGCCGGCGCCCAAATGCTGGACGGCAACACGTCGGTCGCCTGGAAGAATGCGTTTGGCGAAACGACGCACGCCACGCTGCCTACGCTGAACGAACTGCGTGCGCACCTGATGCTCACCCAACGTGCTGACTTGACCTGGGAAGACGTGCTCGATCTGCGCAATCGCGACGCGGCTGGCAACGTGGAAACCGGGGCCGAGGCCGGCAACTCTGGCCAGGCGCTGATTCTTGATATGAACCCGCGCTTCGACGAGGCGCACTTCAAGAACCCGTTGAACCCTGAGGCTGCGACTGATTTCCAGGCCAATATTGCGACCCTCCAGGCTGCGGCGCTGGCGTTGGGCGCCGGTTATGAGTTCGCCTATGTCGACGGTGCTGGCCCCAATGATGGTTACCTGGAACTGAAACTGCCGGCCGGCGCCATGGGCCCGGGATCACCGGCGGTGACGCTGACGGGAGCCAGCGCATTGGCGCTGTGGGTGAATTTCAGCGACTTCAGCATCAAGACATCGATGCAGGCGGGACCCACCGTGATCGCACTCACTCCAGAAGTGCACGCCGCCGTCGGCGAGCTGTTGATGGCGGCGGTGGGCGATCACTACATTGCCGGTGACGGCCGAGTGAACGAGAACATCGGTCTGACTGCGGTACACCATGTGTGGCACGAAGAGCACAACTTCCAGGTGCGCAACATTCAGGAAGCCGTTGCGGTCGAGGACTTGCGTCAGGAGCGGCTCGATCAGGCGGGTACTTACAACCATGACCTGCTGCATGAGTGGCAAGTATCGGTGGCCACGCAGGCGACAGATGTCGTGGCGGCCGGGGTGAGCGTGGTCGGCAATCACTACGAAGATGCACAAGGCAATTACGTTTACGCCGGTGGTGCCATCGCCTGGGACGATAACAAACTGTTCAATGCAGCCAAAATCACGGTCGAGATGGAGTATCAGCATACGGCGGTGGACCAGTTTGCCCGAACCATCACACCCAACATCGCCGAGTTCGTGGGCTACAACAGCGGCGAACAAGCCGATGTGAGCCTGGACTTCTCGCAAGTGGCCTACCGCTTCGGCCACAGCACCCTGCGCGAATCAATCGACCTGATTGATCCGTCGGGAGGCATCACCAGCGGTGTGATGCGCGTTGCACTCGAGCGAGCTTTCCTCACCCCTGAGCTGTTTGCGCAAAAGGGCGCGGCCGCTATCGCCCTGGGCATGACCCACCAACAGGCGAACGAGGTTGACGAATATGTCACGCCAGCGCTGAACCAGGGCTTGCTCGGCCAGCCGCTGGACCTGGCTGCGATCAACATCGCCCGTGGCCGCGACGTCGGCATCCCTACACTCAATGAGTTCCGCGCGGCCATCGGCCTGAGCGAATACAGCAGTTGGGCCGACTTTGGCGCCAACATGATCCACCCGGACAACCTGGTGAATTTCATTGCGGCTTATTCGTTCGACGGCAACGTCGCACGCGCCGCCGCGCTGATCGGTCTGGAGAACGGCACGATCTCCGAAGGCAGCACCGAAGCCCAAGGGTATACGTACAACCAAGCACTGGATTTCCTCAACAACACCTTCAACAGCCCCGCCGACGCGGGTAGCTATGGCGTCGACGGCTTTCAACACATCGACACTTGGTTGGGCGGCCTGGCGGAGGTGCACGTCACCGGGGGCATTCTGGGTGAAACCTTCGACACGGTGTTTGTCGACCAGATCAGCCGACTGATGAACGGCGACCGCTTTTACTACCTCTATCGCCTGGACCAGTTGCAGATGGGCGAGGGCATCGTCAATGAACAGTTCAAGGACATCGTCGAGCGCAACACTGGCGCCGAGCACCTCAATGGCAGCGTTTTCGCCTATGCCGACAAGTACTACGACCTGGCGCAGAACGAGGTCGCCAATGCCAAGACTGAGCACAAATACGCCGATGCGATCAAGGCTTACGAGGATGCTCATCCTCTCTACGCCGCCGATGGCATTACGGTGATTGGTCACCAGTCGCTGGGCGTTTATTCAACCCGGGGCAATGCCACCACCAACAACGGCGACATCGTGACCGTCAATGGCGTGCAGTACATCCGTGACTTCCGTGTCGAAGACAGCGCCGCGACCTCTGGCACCACGGCGATCAACGGAGGGGGAAATCTCGACGGCACGCTGAACAGCGGTGCCGAGTCCCACGAGGTGATAGTGGCCAGCGACAGTAACGACCTGATTTACGCCTGGGGCGGTGACGATACGGTCTATGGCGAAGGCGGCAACGACATAATCTACGGCGGCAACGGTATCGACCGCCTGTACGGCGGTGATGGCAACGACCGCATCTACGGCGGCGATGGCGGCGATCTGCTGGACGGTGGCGCCGGTGACGATTACGTGAGCGGCGAACAATCCGCCACGGCTGCGGCGGGCATCGACCAGATCATTGGCGGCGAAGGCAATGACATCCTGCACAGCGGTGTCGGCATCGACAAGCTGTCGGGCGAATCGGGTGACGACTTCCTGTTCGGCGAAGGCGATACCGATGCCTTCACCCACGGTGGTGATGGCAACGACATCCTTGACGGCGGTGCCGGTGGTGATCTGCTGTGGGGGGACGGCGGTGACGACCTGATCATCGCCGGCGACGACCAGGATATTTCGGGCGGCCTCGATGGCGACGATATCTTGCGCCCGGGGGCCTTCTCCCAAGCCATGGGCGGTGGGCCGGACGAAGTACTGGGTGGCGACGGCAAGACCGACCTGGGCAACGATGGCAAGGGCATTGGATTCGACTTGATCGACTTCAGCGACCATGCCAAGGCCCCCCAAGGTCTCACGATCGATTTCTCGACCCAACAAAACCCGGCGGTGGCCATCGACTTGACCACTCCGTTCCCTGCGTGGGTCGGTATTGAAGGGGTCATTGCCAGCCAGAACAACGACACCATCCTGGGCGATGCAAGCGCCAACTGGCTGATCGGCGGCAGCGGCAATGACAAGCTGGTCGGCGGCATTGGCAACGACGTGATCGTCGGTGACGGCATCCGTCTGGACAGCCTGATCGGCACCTACGCCGGTGGTTACGACAATTATCAGGATGGCGCCAATTACCGTGCTGCCGGATTTATCGGCACCAACGGCCTGCTGGACGCGGTGGGGCCTGGCTACGACAAGCACTTCACCGAGATGCTGAAGTCGGCCACTTTCGAGAATCTGGAGTTAGGCGGTAGCCAGGTCACCCGTTTGTGGCGCAATGGGGTTGCGAGTACCAATCCTGCCGATCTCGCCGATAGCGTCACGGTCGGTGACGGTGGCACGGCAGGCGTGTCGGACATGGCAATGTTTACGGGCAACCAGCATCACCAAGTTCACCGACACCCGGCCGGGCGGCGAGCTGATCACGGCGTTCAAAGTGGTGGACCTGCGGGTGGGTGCTGCGAACGTCGATGGCACCGATATTGTCATCGGCGTTGAAAAACTGCGCTTCGCCGACCGCACGATCAACCTGAGCATCACCAATCACCTGCCGAGCGGCAACGTGACGCTGTCGGGTTATGCCACCGCACCGACCACCCCAAGTCGTCCGGTGCCGGCCCCATACCGGCTGACCGCCAACACCTCGGCCATCCAGGATGCCGATGGCTTGCCTGGACCGAGCGGGTTCTCCTATCAGTGGCAGGCACTGGTGGGCGCGACCTGGTTGAGTATCGCCGGGGCGAATGCGTCGACCTTTGCACCGACTTCGGCGCAGTTCGGCCAGCAGCTGCGGGTTGTCACCACGTACACCGACAACAACGGCACCGTGGAACAACTGACGTCAGACCCTTCGGAAGCGGTAGGGCGCTTCATCGAAGGCACTAACTCATTCTTCTTCGGTGATACGCTCAATGGCACCAACTATCAGGACATCCTGATGGGCTACTCGGGCAATGATGTCCTCAACGGCGGGCTGGGTTCCGACTTGCTGGACGGTGGCGCCGGTAACGATACGATGCGCGGCAACGCTGGCAATGACATCTACATGGTCGATGCCAATGGCGATGTGGTTCAGGAAAACCTCAACGAAGGCACCGACACGGTCATGTCCTCGGTCAGCTATACCCTGGGCGCCAATGTCGAAAACCTGACCTTGCTAGGCTCGAACAACATCAACGGCACCGGCAACGCGCTGGACAACGTGATCCATGGCAACAGCGGTAACAACCAACTCAGTGGGCTGGCCGGCAACGACTCGGTCTTTGGTGAGGCAGGCAACGACACGCTGCTGGCCTCGCTGAACGACGGCAACGACCACTATGACGGTGGCTCGGGCACCGACACCTACGATTTGTCGGCCACATCGGCGCCAGCCACGGTCGATTTGATCGCCGGCACGTCAACCAGCACCCAGACCGGCAACGACTCGCTGACCGGCATCGAGAACGTCACCGGCAGTTCGGGCGACGATCACATCCAGGGCGATGGCGTCAGCAACCTGTTGCAAGGCCAGGGCGGTAATGACTGGATGGACGGTGGCAGCGGTGACGACACCCTGGTGGGTGGACAAGGCCTGGACAGCCTGTTCGGTGGCCTGGGCAATGACACCTTCCGGGCATCGGTCAATGATGGCAATGACAGCTACGACGGCGGTGGCGACACCGATACCTATGACTTGTCAGGCACATCGGCCAACGCCACGGTCAACCTGTCCACCAACTCGGCCAGCAGCTCGCAAACCGGTAGTGACACCTTGATCAGCGTCGAAAATGTCATCGGCAGCAGCGGCACTAACACCCTGACCGGTGACAACGCCAATAACGCCCTGACCGGGCAGGGCGGTATCGACACCTTGAGTGGCGGCGGTGGCGCCGACACGCTGGCGGGTAATGGCAACCGCGATACGTTGACCGGCGGTGCAGGGGCGGACATGTTTGTGTTCAGCTCGATCAATGACTCGGGAACGTCGGCCGCAAGCCGTGACGTGATCACGGACTTCTCGCACGGAACCGACCATATCGATCTCACCCTGATCGATGCCCGGACCTCCGGCGCAGGTTCCGCCGGTAATCAGGACTTCACCTTCCTCGGCGAGTGGAACGGCGCTGGCAACGAGTTCAACAACCAGGCGCAATTGAAGTACCACTTCGTCAATGTCGGCGGGGTCGATCACACGTATGTGGAGGGTAATGTAAACAACGGTAATGGCGCCGATTTCCAAATTGATCTGGTCGGGCACGTGGCCCTCACTGCGAGCGATTTCGTCGGCGTGGTCTAGGTTGGCAGCGTACAAAGGGCGCCCCGTTTAATTATCGGGCGCCCTTTGTTTTTTTGCAGGATGAACGTGAGCTAGACCACGGCGCCAAACAAGTGCCCCACCAGCGCTGTAATCCCCATGGCCAGCGCCCCCCAGAAGGTCACCCGCCAGGCACCGGTGATGACCTTGGCGCCGCCGGCTCTGGCGGCAATGGCGCCCAGCGTCCCGAGAAACACCAATGACATGCCCGATATCCAGGGCACCACGCTGTGCTCCGGGGCGACAAACGTCACCGCCAGGGGCAGGGCGGCACCCACCACGAAACTGGCGGCGGAGGCCAGGGCGGCCTGCAAGGGTTTGGCGGTCAGGGTGGCGCTGATGCCCAGTTCGTCCCGGGCGTGCGAGCCGAGCGCATCATGGGCCATCAATTGATCGGCCACCTGACGCGCCAGCTCGGGGGAGACGCCACGGTGCATGTAGATGTTGGCGAGCTCGATGTGTTCGGCTTTCGGGTCACTGGCCAGCTCGGCCCGTTCGCGGGACAAATCGGCGCGCTCGGTATCGGCCTGGGAATGCACGGAGATGTACTCGCCTGCGGCCATTGACATGGCGCCCGCCACCAGCCCNGCAATGCCGGTAACGATCAGTGTGGAGTGGCTGGCGTTGGCGGCAGCGACGCCGATCAACAGGCTGGCCGTGGAGACGATCCCATCATTGGCCCCCAGGACAGCGGCACGCAGCCAGCCGATACGATCACTGCGGTGGGATTCGGTGTGTCTGTGCATGAATTTCATGGTTGAGCGCGACTCACTGTCATTGGGCGGTTCACATCGGGCGGGTTTCAATCTGCGCCTGCAACTGGCCGCCGACAATGGATATTTCCTTGAATTGTTGGCCGTCGCGCAGCACGAACAATGCGTCCATCCCGCGTTCTTGTGCCAGGCGTGGGCCTTCAACTTCACCCAGCACCATCAGTGCCGTGGCCCAGGCATCGGCGAGCATGCACGAGCCCGCCACGACGGTAACCGCTGCGAGCGNGTTGCACAGCGGCGCGCCAGTGGCCGGGTTCATGGTATGGGCATAGGCTTGACCGGCTACGTCGACCCACTGTCGGTAGTCCCCGGAGGTCGCGATCGCGGCGTCGCCAAGTTCCATCACGCCCATGACTTCACGCACGCCCCGGTCAGGCTTTTCCACGGCGACGGTCCAGCACTGGCCGTCGGGTTTGACGCCCCGGGCGCGCATTTCGCCGTCAATGCCGACCAGGTAGCGGGTGATGTTTGACGCTTCCAGGCAACGGGCCAGTTCATCGACGCCAAAGCCTTTTGCGATGCCGTTCAAATCAAGGTGCAGCGGCGCGCGTTTGCGCACCTGATTGCGTAACGGGTCGACCACCAACGCGGCGCTGGCTGACAGCCGGGTGCGCAGCGGCATCGTCGCGAGCCCCTGTTCTGTAACGGTCNGTTCGCCGGGGCCGAAGCCCCAGGCTTGCACCAGATCGCCGACGGCAATGTCGAAGGCTCCGCCGGATTGCTGGCTGACCCGTAGTGCCGCTGACAGTACCGTTGCCAGTTCCTGGGGCACCGAAATCCATTGCTGCTCGGGGGCGGCATTGAGGCGGTTGAGGTCCGAGTCGGGTTTCCAGGTGGACATTTGCTGATCCACCCGGGCCACGGCGCGCGCCAGGCGATGACCAATTTCGTCGGTATCGATGCCGGCCCCGGCATAAAACAGGGCGGTGTAGCGCGTGCCCATGGTCTCGCCGTTCAGGTTGTAGCGCTGCACATCAGTAGACATCTTCACGGTAGCGTCCTTGTGCCTTGAGGGTCAGTACGCTCAGGTTCAGCGGAGCCAATATTTCATCCAGGGCCTGCATCACGCCTTTGGCCATTTCACGACTGCCGCAGACCAGCACCTGGGCGCCTTTTTCCACCAGCCGGCGCAAGGACAGTGCATCACTGANCAGCCGGTCCTGGACGTAGCCACCGTCCTGAACCTGAGAAAAAGCCGCGCGCAATGCGGTAAGTCGCTGGTCTGCCAGGTAGCGGTTAAGTTCAGGCTCGTACAGAAAGTCCGAGGCCGGGTTGCGCCCGCCCCAATACAAATGCATCGGGTGGCGGGCAGTGTTGTTGCGAATGAAGCCCGCCAGCGGGCCAATGCCGGTACCGGCACCGATCAGGATCACCGGGTGTGCCCCCGACGCAGGACGAAACTGTGGGTTGGGCTGGATAAANNCCTCGATCTGCGCACCGATGTCCAGGCCATGAAGGAATTCCGAGCACAGGCCTCCGTTGTGTTTGCGCACACAGATTTCCAGCACGCCGTCCTGCGAACCGCTGGCCAGCGAGTAGAAACGGGGGATCGGACTGCCCGGAGGCACAATCCCGACCAGGTCACCGGCCAGGAAGTCCGGCAGCTCGCCGGGAGCCTTGAAGCGCAACACGTGGGTCGGTGCGTTCACCTGTTCGCCGTAGACAATGCGCTCTGTCAGCTCTAATGGATGGATCTGTGGCCGCTGCGGGGCATGGACCAGTGTCAGGTCATGCTTGAGCACTTCGCCTAGCGCGTGGCCCCAACGCGCAAATTCCTGAGAAGACTGGCGGTTGACGGTTTCCAGCTCCAGCAACGGTGAGGCACCGGCCAGTTCCAGCGCGGCCTGCACCCGATGGGCGTACTGACAGAACTGTGGAAACTGGCGGTCCCCAAACCCCAGTACTGCAAAGGGCAGGCCGGGTTTGAGGCCTGATTTGACCAGCCGCGCCATGAACTGCGAAGCCGAGGCTGGCGCGTCGCCGTCACCGTGGGTCGCGGTGAGGATAATCACGCGTTGGGCGCTGCGGTAGTCGTTGGCGTATTGATTCATCGCCGCGCTATGCACCCGGTGTCCGGCCAGGTGCAAGGCGTCATGCAAGGTCTTGGCAAAGCCCCATGTGGTGTTGTTTTCAGTGCCTACCAGAATCACGCTGTCGGCCGAGTGAGCGGGGCTGTTGTGGCGAATGTTCGGACCCGCCTTGCGCCGGCGCCACCACAACAGGAGGCCGGTGACGCTCATCAACGGCACACAGAGGGCGCAGAGCCCCAGCGGCAGGCCCAGCCACCACAGGCCTTCACCGGTGTGCAGTTGATAGATCAATTCATAGAGGTTGTGCATCGAGTCGTGGGCCTGGTAGGACAACAAGGCGCCGCTGGCCTGATCCACGTAGCCGTCGCCCTGGGCGGTGCGCAGGGAAAACACGTCCTTCGGGTTGCCCGGGCTCGGGTAGACCAGTTCGCGCAGGTCATTCAGGTCGATGGCCTGCAAGGCTTGCAGGCTCGCCACTGGCAAGGCCGGCCCGGCACTGACGTGGGCGGGGAAGGCGGGTTCATTCTGACTGCCGTCGGCGATAAAGCCGAAGGTCGTGGCGGCCATGTACAGCCCGCTTACGGCCGACAGCAGCAGCCCGAGCAAAGCCAGGCGCCCGACTTCCGCATGCCAGCGTTGGCTGAACGTGCCGCGCAGTGGCCGCAGCAGGTTGCGCCAGCCACCCAGGCGCCGGGCCAGCAGCAACGCGCCGGACACTGCCAGGATCAACATGAACAACGCACCGACGCCCGACACGCCATGGCCCGGTGTGCCCATGAACAGCGCGCGGTGCAAGTCTTTCACCCAACGCGTGAACGTGGAGGGTGCGTANGGCGCGAGGCCCTGGCCNGTCAGTGGGTCGACCGTTTCAGCCCCGGACTGGCCATCGCGGTTGTAGTAGACGATGACCGTGCCGGAGGCGGTGCGCTGGATCTGCTCCACGCCTGGGAAGTGATTGGCGACACGCCCGGCCAGTTGGCCGACGTTGAGTTGCCCGGCCGCGGTGGCGGTGTTGTGCAAGCGTTCCAGCGCCGGGTCGACCGACAGGATCGCGCCACTGATGGCCAATATCATGACCAACAGGGCGGCGATCAGACCGGGCAGCGAATGAAACTGGCGAAGCATGTTCAGCCTCCTGAAGGGGTGGGTGCTACAGGTCGTAAGTAAACGACTCGACATAGGTGCTGCCGGTTGCCGGCTTGCCAGTGCCCTTGGACGTCAACGGCACGCTGACATCGGCGCGAGCGTCGCGTTTGTCCTCGACGGCGCTGTCGATTCGGATCTGATACCCGGCATCAATCAAGGTGTCAGCCAATTGAACACTGACNTTGAGCGTGCGCCCGCTGCCGACACTGGCGCCGCTGACGCCGTCAAACTCGCTCCGGTTCATCCCGCTGCCACGGGCCCAGTCAGTCAAATGCCGGTAGTACTTGGCCTTCTTGCCGGCGACCCACAGGGTTTTCTGGTACTGGCCGTTGGCATCGGTGAGGTAAATCGCCAGGTACGCATCGTTACCGTTGTAGTCCTTGAGCTGGGTCGTCAGGGTCACTTCACGGGCCTGGGCCAGCCCCGGCAAGGCAATGGCGCCGGCGAGGCAGGTTGCAGCGATGATCTTTTTCATGAGGGTGTCCTTTTGATCGTTAGGTCGAGAGCCTGGACCTGCTTGCTGACAGCAACCTGAATCGCAGGAAAAACTCATCGACAGGTGAGGCGTCATTCGGAGAGCGGGCTGCCGAGGTAATCCCTGGCATCGCCGTCGTTGCGGAAATGGATCTCGAGGGTGCGCAGGCGCAACGAGGCCGGTGAGTAGTTGGCTTCGATGACGTTGCCCTTGCGGTCAGTGCCCCTGAGCGTGTAGCAACCGTCGTCGACCTTGATGCGCTGCACGCTCCAGCCGTATTGCTGCTCTACGCGTTGACGCAAGGTCTCTCGCGGTTGCCAATCGCTGACGGGCTCGCTGCAGTCGTCATCGGCCAACACGCTACCGCTGAGCAACAGGCTCAACAGCGCGGTACGTGCAATAAACGCGGTTTTCATGATCTGTCTCCTGCCG
>NZ_NMOJ01000249.1 GCF_002251635.1 Pseudomonas mandelii | reverse complement strand
CCTCAAACACGGCTGACTCATCAAAAAAAGGATTGCTGCATGCTCAATGAATTTCACAATCGCCTGGCCGTTGTTACCGGCGCGAGTTCCGGCATTGGCCTGGCCGTCACCGAACGGTTATTGGAACAAGGGGCTCGCGTGTTGGCGATGTCGCGCCAGCTCGGTGGCCTGGCCGAATGCGCGGAACGCTTTGGTGAACAACTGATCTGGCTGGCCGGGGATGTCACCCGACCGGAAGACCTGGCCCGACTGGCCAATCGTGCGCAGTCCCTCGGCCCCGTGGACTTCGTGGTGCCCAATGCAGGCATCGCCCAACTGGCCGATGGGCTGGATGTATCGGCCTTCGACCGACAGTGGGCGGTCAACGGCGCAGGTGCGCTGAACACCTTGGCCTGCCTGCGCGGCCACCTTGAGGTGAGCGCTTCGGTGGTGTTCATCGGTACGTTCCTGGCCAACGTGACCTTTCCCGGTCTGGCAGCCTACATCGCCTCGAAAGCAGCACTGATGGCCCATGCCCGGACCCTGGCCGTAGAGTTGGCGCCTCACGGCATCCGTATCAACACCGTATCGCCGGGCCCCACCGCCACCCCGATTTGGTCAACCCTTGGCTTGAAACCTGAGGACCTGGGCGACGTCGCCAACACGGTGAACCAGCGGCTGCTCGACGGAAGGTTCCTGGAACCGGGTGCAGTGGCAGACGTCATCCTGTTCCAACTGAGCCGCGGTGCACGGAACGTTTACGGCCAGGATTGGGTGGTCGACAGCGGTTACACCGTGCGCTAGCACTGCAGGTATCTGTGCTTCAGAACGCCACGCTCATGCCAGTCGATCCGCGACAAAGTCGACAAAGGCTTGCAGCTTGGGCAGCGACTTCCTGGAGCGCGGATACACCATCTGCACCGGCTTGGGCGGCGGAACATAGGCGTCCATGATCCGGACCAAATCACCACTGGCCAACGCCGCCGAGACCAAAAAGTCAGGCTGCATCAAAATCCCCTCACCGGCCACGGCCGCCTGCAACAACACCTGACCGTCATTGCTCTTCAACACGGCGCTTTCAGGCCAGGGCACTTCACTGGTGCCGTTTCTCAGCGGCCATGCAAACCGGTTGTTCCAGGACGTGTGGGTGAGAATTCGGTGCCGATGCAGGTCCTCGGGGCACTGTGGTTCCTGCCATTTTTCCAGATACCGGGGCGAGGCGCAGATCACCATTCGATACGGCGGCAATGGCGTGGCCAGCAGGTTGACGCCAATCAGCTCGGAAATCCTGAACGCCAGATCGAATGACGTCTCGTACAGGTCGATCACTTCATTGCTCAAAATCAGCTCGACCTGAATCTGCGGATAACGCTGCATGAATTCGGCCACCAGCGGCCCGACCAGGGAAACGCCGAGACTCATCGGCGCGGTGATGCGCAGCAGGCCGCTGGGCTCCGGGTTGGACGCTTCCACCCGACTGAACGCGTACTTCACCTGTTCCAGGGCCAGTTTGGCTTCCTGGTAAAACAAGCGCCCCTCGGCCGTGATGGATTGCCGGCGCGTGGTGCGTTTAATCAGCGGGGTATTAAGGGTTTTCTCCAGGCCCTGGATATGCCGCCCGACCATGACCGCCGACATGCCGACTTCACTGGCCGCATCAGCGAAGCTGCCCGCCTCGACGACGGCGACGAAGACTTCCATTTGCCTGAGTTTGCTCATGTCCCTGCCTTGCATTCAATACATCAGGTTAAAGGAGTAATAACCGGCGATGCGTTTATCACCCGGGACTTTGTCCCTAGAGTCACTGTAATAAAGTGCATAACGAGGTGCCATTGATGCAAACCCTACTGGACACGTCACTCCGTTCTTTCGCGCGGGCAGATCTGTTGCAAGGTCCGACGCCGATTCAGCGCGCCGAACGCCTGGAACAGCTGCTGGATTTGAAGGCACAAGGCATCGGCCTGTTTCTCAAGCGCGATGATCACATGTTGATCGGCGGTGGCGGCAACAAACTGCGCAAACTCGAATTCCACCTCGGCGCGGCGCTCGCGGCCGGGGTCGACACGGTCATCACCATCGGAGGTCTCCAGTCCAACCATGCACGCCTGACGGCCGCCGTGTGTGCCCGCCTGGGCATTGCCTGCGAATTGATCCTGACCCGGTCGGTGCCAAAATCCGAAATGGACTACGAGCTGAACGGCAACGTGCTGCTCGATCAGTTGTTTGGCGCTGACATACGGGTGCTTGCGGCTGGCAGCGACTCCTTCGCCGAAGCCGAGAAACGCGCCGTGCAACTTCGGGAAACCGGGCGCACCGTTCTGGTAATACCGACCGGGGGCTCAACGCCGCTGGGCAGTCTCGGTTACGCAAGTTGCGCAGCAGAGATCGCGCAGCAGGAAACCCAACTGGGTCTCACCTTCAACCAGGTGGTCGTGCCCAATGGCAGCGCTGGCACCCACGCCGGGCTCGCGGCAGGGTTCCAGTTGCTGGGTCGGGGGGCTTCGATCGTCAAGTCGTATTCAGTCTTGTCTGACCGGGACACGTCAGCGGACAGGACCGTGAAGTTGACTCAGGACGCACTGACCTTGTTGGGAAGCCGCGTCGTGGTTCAGGCATCAGAGATTGTCATTGATGGCAGTCAGCTGGGCGACGGTTACGGCCTGCCGACGCCCGCCATGCTCGACGCGGTGCGCCTGATGGCTCGCGCTGAAGGCTTGTTGATTGACCCGGTGTATTCCGGAAAAGCGTTTGCCGGGTTGCTGGGTGATCTGAGGCAAGGACGTTTCCAGCGCGGTGACAATGTGCTGTTTGTGATGACCGGGGGAACGCCGGGGTTGTATGCCTATCGGGAGACGTTTCAGGTCTGAACGTCTGTCATTGCGGGGTGTTTAGCCGCTTGATCACTACATCATTTGTAACTGTCGCAAGANNNCTCAACATTCAGAAAATGCCTACATCCATTTAACGCCCATTGAGATAGCGTCCGCCTCGCTTTCAAAAAGTTGAAACAAGGACGCTCATGGCTAGCAAAACAAACATACCTCCGATTCAAACCCTATCGTCAGGCGACGGGCACCCCGCCCGCGACACTCAGCAGGACTTTCCGGGAACAAATCAGGAGACCCACTATGTTTTTTGGATCAGTGGATTTTCAAAAGGTGATCACGAGGGTGACGTCTTAAAGTACGAATTGACCGTTCTATCTGAGTTTGAAAACGCAATGATGCGTGTACTCGGCTGGAAGAACCTTGAAGAAAGCGTGTACGGGGACTGCTTGCTGACCGCCGAGCAAATCCAGCAAATCGCCATGGCTATCGATGTGCAGCTACCGACTGACCTGGACCTCTTCATCGGTGTGCGGGAGTAGTGAGGAAATCTGCCTGATTGCGGCGAGGGGGTTGCCCCCTCGCTACTTACAACGCTGACTTCAACTTACGAATCAATCATCCCGCGTCAGCACTTCCAGCAATTCAATCTCAAAAATCAAATTCGAATTCGGCGTGATCGCGCCCATCGTCCGCTCGCCGTAGGCCAAATGCGCCGGCACCCGCAATTTGCGCTTGCCGCCCACCTGCATCCCCATAATCCCCTGATCCCAACCCTTGATCACCCTCCCCGTGCCAATCACACACTGAAAAGGTTTGCCACGGCTGTAGGACGAATCGAATTCGGTGCCGTCTTCCAGCCAGCCGCGGTATTGGGTGGTGATCAGCGCGCCTTTGACGGCGGCTTTGCCCTCGCCCACTTCAAGATCGATTATCTGCAATTCATCATTCATCACGTTCACTCTATTGTTCACGCACCCAACAGGGTGTAATGGGCGCCGTTTTCCCAGAATTGTGCGCCCTTGGCAACCCATACGAGCGGTTCCCGGCATTACCTCAACTAAGATAAGCGACACCACGGCACACGGATCACTAAGACACGATGGCAATTTTTGAATGAATGACGTCTGGACCAGCGCAGCCATCGGCTCAGTGATGCTTGCCCTGATCATTGCGCTGATCTGCCGCGAGCGCTCGCTGCAAAAGCAATTGGCCGAGCAACGCGCGCTGATCGCCAGCCTGTCCGAAGGCCTGCACATCCGCCAGGATGGCGACGCCGAGCGTTTCAAGCGCAGCCAATATTTCGCCCGCATCGGCACCTGGGACTGGGATGTCGACACCGACAAACTCTACTGGTCGGACGCGATCTACGGAATGTTCGGTTTCAAGATCGGCGAGGTGACGCCCTCCTACGCACTGTTCTGCGCCTGCGTACACCCGGACGACCGGGCCAACGTCCGGGCCGGGGAGTTGCGATGCCTGACAACCGGTGAAAACCATGACGAGGAATACCGCGTGGTCTGGCCCGACGGCAGCATTCGCTGGCTGCGGGAAACCGGCAACGTGGTCAAGAACGACCATGACGCCACCATCAAGATGATGGGTGTGGTGCGCGACATCACCGAGGAAAAAGCCTCAGCCAGTTACCTGCAACACCTGGCGCATTACGACCCGTTGACCGGCCTCCCCAATCGCCTGGTGCTTGAAGAGCGCCTGTGCGAAGCGCTCGAACAGGCACGCGTCAGCGCCACGCGGGTGGCGTTGGTGTTTGTCGATCTCAACGGGTTCAAGGCAATCAACGACCACTACGGTCATGCGGCCGGCGACCGGGTGCTGATCACCACCGCTACGCGATTGAAGAAAATCCTGCGCTCAACCGACACCGTCGCCCGGATCGGCGGCGATGAATTTGTGGTCATTCTGCAAGGGTTGCCCCAAGGCGTCAGCCTGCAAGACGAGGCTCGCACCATCTGCCAGAAAATCTTCGTCGAACTGTCACCGCCCATCACCATCGGCAACGACCAACGCCACATCGGCACCAGTCTCGGGGTCGCGGTGTTCCCGGACCATGCGCCGAGCATGGACCGGTTGATTCATATTGCGGATCTGGCGATGTATGAGGCGAAACGCAGCGGGAATAATCAGTACCGGTTGGGCACTGAAAGCCCGGTGCGCGCTCACAGCGAATAGCCCGTTCGACCTAACGCTCCACCGGCGTGATGTCCACAATCGTGCCGTTGGTGATCATCACCATCATGTACTTGTCATTTATCTGCACCCACTGCGCCTGTTCCTTCGGTGCTTTCAGGCCTTTGGCTTTCCAGTTGCGCAGTGCTTTTTCAGTGCGTTGATACATGTCCGGGGCGCGGTCGCCGACCACCAGTTCTCGGGTGTTATTGACGCCGGGCTGGACGGTTTTTGCGGGTGGGTCATCCGCCTGAACGATGGGGTTGATACCGGCAACGCCAGCGGCAATGGCCAGGGCGGCGATGAGGGTTTTGCTGTTCATGGGTGATCCTCCGTTGATGGCATACCCAACTCCGACTGCGCTCGCGGTGAATCATTCCTTCGGCGCACATTGATCCGTTCTACGCATTAATGCATGCCAACAATGCACTTATCATATCGATCGCCCTGTTCCACCATTCGCCTCAATAAGAACCGTGCACTGCGTCCAGGCAATGCACGTCATAAAAGCGGTGGAGTACAGGTCAATGACAGCATCAATCCCTTCCGGGCGTTCTCGCGCCGGTGCAATTTTCCGGGTCACGTCGGGCAATTTCCTCGAACAGTTCGACTTCTTCCTTTTCGGCTTTTACGCCACGCAGATCGCCGCGGTGTTCTTCCCGGCCAGCAGCGAATTCGCCTCGCTGATGATGACCTTCGCGGTGTTCGGCGCAGGGTTCCTCATGCGGCCGTTGGGTGCAGTAGTGTTGGGTGCCTATATCGACGACGTGGGTCGCCGCAAAGGGTTGATCGTGACGCTGTCGATCATGGCCAGCGGGACCTTGCTGATCGTGCTGGTGCCGGGTTATCAAACCATCGGTTTGTTCGCACCGGCCATCGTGCTGATCGGCCGATTGCTGCAGGGCTTCTCGGCGGGTGCAGAAATGGGCGGTGTCTCGGTGTACCTCTCGGAGATCGCCACGCCCGGCAACAAAGGCTTTTTCACCAGTTGGCAGTCGGCCAGCCAGCAAGTGGCAATTATTGTCGCAGCGGCCTTGGGTTATGGGCTGAATCAATGGATGGCGCCGGCGATGATTGCCGACTGGGGCTGGCGGATACCGTTTTTCGTTGGCTGCCTGATCGTGCCGTTCATTTTCTTCCTGCGGCGCAACCTGGAAGAAACCGAAGAATTCACCGCGCGCAAACACCGCCCGAGTATGGGCGAAGTTTTCCGCACACTGGCGCAGAACTGGGTGATCGTCTTCGCCGGAATGATGATGGTCGCGCTGACCACGACGGCCTTCTACCTGATCACCGTGTACGCACCGACGTTCGGTAAAACCGTGCTGCATCTGAGCACGTCCGATGCGCTGCTGGTGACCTTGCTGGTGGGTGTGTCGAACTTCTGCTGGCTGCCGCTGGGCGGGGCCTTGTCCGATCGTATCGGTCGGCGTCCGGTGTTGATCGCCATGGCGTTGTTGACCC
Source organism: Pseudomonas mandelii (assembly GCF_002251635.1). Taxonomy (GTDB): domain Bacteria; phylum Pseudomonadota; class Gammaproteobacteria; order Pseudomonadales; family Pseudomonadaceae; genus Aquipseudomonas; species Aquipseudomonas mandelii_B. Next base: position 13,880 of record NZ_NMOJ01000249.1, on the reverse strand, counting down.
TCGCCACCGCGTATCCGGCACTGACCTTCCTGGTCAACGCGCCGAGCTTCATGCACATGCTGCTGGTGTTGCTGTGGCTGTCGTTCATTTACGGCTTGTACAACGGCGCGATGATCGCCGCGCTGACGGAAATCATGCCGGTGGAAGTGCGCGTGGCGGGCTTCTCCCTGGCCTATAGCCTGGCGACGGCGATCTTCGGTGGGTTCACCCCGGCGATGTCGACCTTCCTGATTCAGTACACCGGCGACAAGGCCGCGCCCGGCTACTGGATGAGTTTCGCCGCGCTCTGCGCCTTGTGCGCGACGCTGTACCTCTACCGTCGCTCGACCGGTCGCCTGCAACCGGCGATGTCTTGAACCCGTCCTTTTCGAGAATGCCCATGAAGAAGCTATTTAACTTTGCAGCCCTGGCCTTGGCAGCCAGCCTTGGCCTGAGTACGGTCGCCCAGGCTGAAGAGATTCGCGTGATGACCTCCGGTGGCTTTACCGCTGCCTACAAAATCCTCGGTCCGAAGTTCGCCGCATCCACCGGCAACACGCTCGACACCGCGCTGGGGCCGTCGATGGGGAAGGCGCCGGAAGCGATCCCCAATCGCCTCGCCCGTGGCGAACATGCCGACGTGGTGATCATGGTCGGTTATGCCCTGGATGACTTGATCAAACAAGGCAAGGTCGACCCTGCTTCACGGGTGGAACTGGCGGATTCGCGGATCGGTCTGGTGGTGCGTACAGGCGCGCCAAAGCCAGACATCAGCTCTGTCGACGGCCTGAAAAAGACCTTGCTGGAGGCCCGGTCAGTGGCGTACTCCGACAGCGCCAGCGGCGTCTACATCGAGAATCAACTGTTCAAGCGTCTGGGCATAGAAGATCAACTGAAGCCCAAATCGACGATGATTCCGAAGATCCCGGTCGGCTCGGTGGTTGCCACAGGTGATTATCAGTTGGGATTCCAGCAAGTCAGCGAATTGCTGCCAGTGCCGGGGGTCAGTTTTGTGGCGAAGATTCCGGAATCGGTGCAGTCAGTGACACGTTTTGCGGCCGGCATACCGGTCGGCGCGCAACACCCGGCCGAAGCCAAGGCACTGCTTGACTATATGGCCTCCTCGGCCGCTCAGTCGGACGTGAAAGCAACCGGTCTGGATTCGGTCAGCCGCTGAGAACGGGTGGCTGCACTTTCATTTCCACCACCAGCCGTTCCAGTTCCAACGCCGCCGGGGTCAGGGTTCGCCCCCGGCGTTTGATCAGACCGACACTGCGCATCACCTGCGGGTCGGTCAGCGGCACACGCGTCAGGATCGGATGATCGGCTGCCGGCATCGCCATCAATGGCACCGCAGCCACACCCAACCCTGCCTCCACCAGTCCAATCATCGTCGTGACATGACGGGTTTCGCAGATACTCGGTCGCTGCGGCACGATGCCGGCCAGTGCCTGGTCCAGCAAAAAACGATTACCGGACGTCTTGTCCAGCGAGATGTAATCCTGCTGATAAAACTCATCCCAGCTCACGCTGCTGCGCCCGGCCAACGGATGATCGCGCCGACAGGCCACCACATAACCTTCCTGCACCAGCGGCTCGAACTCGACCTCGGCCTCCAGCGTGCCCATGAAACTCAGACCAAAATCCGCCTCACCATTGACCACTGCGCTGAGCACGTCATGGGCGCTGGAGTCCAGTACCTTGACTTTGATCCGAGGGAACTGCCGGTGGTAATGGGCAATTACGCGCGGCATGAAGTAATAAGCCGCCGAGGGTACACAGGCGACCGTAACATGGCCGAGCCGGGTTGAAGCCACTTCACTGATGCCCAGCAACGCGACGTCAAGGTCATCGAGCAATCGCTCGACACTCGGCATAAAACCACGCCCGGCCTGGGTCAGGCTGACCTTGCGGGTGGTGCGCTCGAACAAGCGCACACCGAGGGCATCTTCGAGTTTTTCAATTCGCCGGCTCAGTGCTGGCTGGGAAATGCGCACGGTATCGGCCGCCTTGCGGAAGCTGCCCTGCTCGACCACGGCCCGGAAGGCTTGCAGATCGTTGAGGTCGAAATTGATCGCCATGGTGTGCACTCGAGGGACGGACAGATTAATCAGCTTATCCTATGAATGTAACCAATTGATGCAAGCTGTAACAGCATGACTCCAGCTCTTTGCTGACGCCTGTGGCTCCAACCTTTATCCTGTCGCCCCCGCCGTACCGAGTAGATGGAGTTTTGTCATGCCCCATGAAGGCAACCTTTTACAAGCCGCCGTTGTGTTTCTGTTCGCCGCGGTGCTCACCGTGCCCTTGGCCAAACGCCTGCAATTGGGAGCGGTGCTGGGTTATCTGTTTGCCGGCGTCATTATCGGGCCGTCGGTACTGGGTTTGATCGGCAACCCACAAAGCGTCAGCCACATCTCCGAGCTCGGCGTGGTGTTGCTGCTGTTCATCATCGGCCTGGAATTGTCGCCGCGTCGCTTGTGGGTGATGCGTAAATCGGTATTTGGCGTGGGCCTGGCACAGGTGCTGTTGACCGGCTCGGTGATTAGCGTGCTGGCGCTGTTTGTCTTCGGCCAGTCGTTGAACAGTGCCATCGTCCTCGGCCTTGGGCTGGCGCTGTCGTCCACCGCGTTTGGCCTGCAAAGCCTGGCCGAGCGCAAGGAACTGACCAGNCCGCATGGGCGGCTGGCCTTTGCGATTCTGCTGTTCCAGGACATCGCCGCAATCCCGCTGATCGCCATGGTGCCGTTGCTGGCGGGCGGCGATCACACCACCACGGCGGCCGAGGATTTGAATCACGGCTTGCGGGTGTTGGGCAGCATCGCGGTGGTGGTGATCGGCGGGCGGTATCTGCTGCGCCCGGTGTTTCGCGTGGTGGCCAAGACCGGTTTGCGCGAAGTGTCTACCGCCACTGCGCTGCTGGTGGTGATCGGCACCGCCTGGCTGATGGAACTGGTGGGCGTATCCATGGCCCTCGGTGCATTCCTCGCCGGGCTGCTGCTGGCGGACTCGGAGTACCGTCACGAACTCGAATCCCAGATCGAGCCGTTCAAGGGCCTGTTGCTCGGCCTGTTTTTTATCAGCGTGGGCATGGGCGCCAACCTGAGCCTACTGCTCAGCGCGCCGATCACGGTGTTGGGCCTGACCTTGTTGCTGATCGCAATCAAACTGCCGCTGCTGTTTGTGGTGGGTCGATTGGCCGGTGGGTTGGGCAAAGTCAGCGCGATTCGCCTGGGCATCGTGCTGGCGGCCGGCGGTGAGTTCGCGTTTGTGGTGTTCAAGATTGGTCGCGACCAAGGGTTGTTCGAGGCGCGCCTGTACGATTTGCTGGTGCTGACGATCACCCTGTCCATGGCTGTCACGCCGCTGCTGTTGCTGCTGTGCGCACGCCTGTATTCGCCGAAGGTGCAGCCCGTGGTGGTGCCGGAGAAATTCCGCGAAATCGACACCGACGCACCGCGTGTAGTGATCGCTGGCATGGGTCGGATGGGGCAGATCGTGGCGCGGATTCTGCGGGCACAGAACATCAAGTTCGTGGCGCTGGACACGTCCGTGGAAACCATCGAGCTGTCCCGCAGCTTCGGCGGCGTGCCGGTGTTCTACGGCGATCCGATGCGCCCGGAAATCCTCAGCGCGGCCAAGGTCGAGCAGGCGGAATTCTTCGTGATCGCCATGGACGACCCGGAGATCAACATCAAGACCGCCGAATTGGTGCGCACGCGCTACCCGCACATCAAGATCATCGCCCGGGCCCGTAACCGTCAGCATGTGCACCGGTTGGTGGACCTTGGCGCCGAGGCGATTCGGGAAACCTATTATTCGAGTCTGGAAATGAGTCGTCGCACCCTGGTCGGACTGGGGCTGACCCAGGCGCAGGCCGATGCACGGATCAAGCGCTTCAAGCATCACGATGAACAGGTGCTGGAGGCTCAGCATGCGGTTTATGACGATGCGGCGAAGGTGCTGCAGACCGCCCAGGAAGCCCGGGCGGAATTGGCGCGGTTGTTTGAGGCGGATCAGATGGAGGAGCGGGAAGCGGGTAAGGTTTGAGTCATTGGGTGATAGTGATGACGCCATCGCGAGCAAGCTCGCTCCCACAGGGGGGTTGTGATCGACACAAATCCAATGTGGGAGCGAGCTTGCTCGCGATGAACGATAACGCGGTGTGAGGTCAGGCCAACTTCTTCAGCTCAACGGTCTCCACCGCAAACCGATCCGCCAAAAACGGCGTGATATCCAGCGGCAGCGCCTCACCGTTCACCAGCTTATCCAGCAACACCCCGGTAATCGCCGACGTCAGAATCCCCGTGCGGAAATGCCCACAAGCATTGAGATAGCCCTCTACCCCGTTCATCGGCCCCAAGATCGGCAACTCATCCGGCGACCCCGGCCGCAGCCCCGCCCAGGTCCGTTTGAGGTTCACATCCGCGAGTTCGGGAATACACCGCACCGCGCCCTGCACCAGCCCGGCAATTTCCGGGTAGGTGGTGGTCACGTCGAAGCCTTTATCCTCCGTCGTGCTGCCAATCAGGATCTCGCCGTTGTCCTTCTGCGCCACATAACAATCGCTGGTGGTCAGGCACCCATTGAGGATCTTCGGCAGGCGCTCGGTCAGCAGAATCTGCCCCTTCACCGGTTTTACCGGAATCCGGATACCGGTGGCCTGCTCACTCAAATCCGCCGCCCAGGCACCCGCTGCGTTGATCAGGGTGTTGCAGTGAAACACCCCGGCCTCGGCCGTCTGCACGCCGCTGACGCGAGACCCATGGTGCAAGACTCCTGTGACGTTGGTGTTGAAATGCAGGTCCACGCCGTTCTGTCGCGCGCCTTCGGTGTAGGCATCGGCCAGTCGGAACGGACTGACTTGATGGTCGCAGAGAAATTCCAGCGCCCCGCTCGCCTCATGGCTGACACTCGGCTCGGCCTCGCGCAGCGCGGCCTGATCGAGCCAGCGCACCTGGTCCGCCAAATGTGGAATGCAGGCGACGATGTGCTCGGCGTAGAGGCGGTCTTCATCGTCGTAGATCACGAATTTCAGGCCAGTCTTCTCGAACTTGAAATCCATCCCGTGACGGTCTTTCAACTCCTGATGCAGCGCCGGGTACATCGCGTTGGACTGCAAGGCAAAATCGAAGAACGACTGCGGCAAAATGTGCGGCGTGCTGGCATCCACCACCACCGCCGAACCCTGGGCTTCACGCTTGCGATTGGCCGACATCATGCGAAAGAAAATCACCCCGCAGCCCAGTCCTACCGACTCGCCAATCGCCCACAAGCCGCCGGCTGACGCGCGGGTGGCGTTGCCCGGGCGCTTACAGTCAATCAAGGCGACCCTGAGGTTTTTGCGTTTCGACAATTGATAGGCGCAGGACGCCCCGATCACACCGCCACCGGCGATGACCACGTCATAACACTTACTCATGATTCGCGGCCTCCATGCCGACGGAGGTGAATGCAGAAAAGGGAATCGGATCGATTGGGAAGCGCGGACGCAACCAGCCCACATCCTGCCGACCCGTGACTTCGCGCAAGCGGTCGGTGCAATAACCAACGCACATCCGCCCCTGACAATCGCCCATGCTCACCCGAGTGCGCATTTTCAGGCTAGCGAGGTCTTGCACGCCCTGCTCCAGCGCCCGGTCGATGTCGGCGCGGGTGACGTGTTCGCAGCGGCAGATCACGGTGTCGGCGGCCGGCAGCGCGGTTTGCCCGGCACCGCGCTCGGTGTAGCGGTCGACCGCCGCACGAAAGCGCACGATGGCCTTGAGTTTCGACAAAAAACGATTGCGCCGTACCAGGGCCAGTTCCGCGTCCAGCACGTCCCGTTGCAGCAGGATCGATGTGGCCGCAATCCGTCCTGCAAGCATCGCCGCTTCGCCACCGCGAATGCCGCCCATGTCACCGGCCAGGTGCACGTGAGGCTCGCTGCTTTGCTGCCAGATATTGGCACTGGCCCGCAGGTAACCATCGTCACTGTACCTGTGGTTCAGGCCCATCTGCTGACTGAGTTGGGTGCGCGGGATAAAACCGTAGCCAACCGCCAGGGTTTGCGCAGCAATCTGCTCGGCACGGCTCAGGTCCGGCACCCAGGTGCTGGAATATGGCGCCACGGTCACGGCATTCAGCTCTCCTTCGCCCTGCGCCGCCACCACGCCCCAGCCGTAATGCATCGGGATGCCGTGCAGTTTGAGGAACGCGAGCATGCTCAAGCCATCGAGGAACAACTGCGGCTTGTTCAGCAACGACAGGCTTTCCCGAGCGATCTTGCCGAACGCGCACGCCTCGTAAACACCGGCGACGGTCACACCGGACGCGTGCAGCTGACAGGCCACCAACGGCAATAAAGGGCCGGTGCCGGCAATCACCACAGGACCTTGAGGCTTGACCACACCGCTCTTGATTTGTAATTGCAGGCCGCCCAGCAGGATCACGCCGGGCAAGGTCCAGCCAGGAAACGGCACGCTGCGCTCATGGCAACCGGCGGCGAGCAGCAATTGCGGGTAGTCGACTTCCTGCAACTGCTCCTCGCTGTCCAGCACCACCAACGCGCGCGTGCCTTCTGCGCCGATCACGCGGTGATTCAGGCGCACATCGATCAGCGCCGCGTGCGCCTGGAACTCGCCATGCAAGGTGGCCAGCGCCTCCGAGTACCGCGGCCCCAGATAGTCGAGTTGCACGCCATCGCGCAAAGGTCCGCGATAGACCACGCCGCCCAGCCGCGAAGCTTCTTCAAGCAACGTGCAACGCACGCCGTGCCGGGCCAGTTCAATGGCCGCCGCCATCCCTGCCGGCCCACCGCCGACAATCACCGGAAGCAGGCTCATACACCCTCCTGCTCAACGATGCGGTTGACTTGGGTTTCGATCCGCATGCCATCACGCACCACGGTCTGGCAGGCGCGACGTTTGTGCCGCCCATTGATTTTCACCAGGCAGCATTGGCACACGCCCATGCCGCAATAGGCGCCGCTGATTTGATCGTGATCGTTTCGGGCCACCTGGCGCAGGCCAAGGGATTGAATGACCGAGAGGACGGTTTCACCGAGGGCGGCGCTGACCGGTTGGCCATTGATGTGCACAGTCATATCCGCGCGCGGCAGCGGCTGGATATCAAACATTCTGTCTAGGCGAGGCATTGCGATGTTCTTCCATGAGAGTTCAGGTGAGGTTCCACAGCTCCTTGCTGCACTACACCTTGCGGGCCAACGACTCGGTAAAAAGCTCGCACCGGTACTTCGACAGCGCAACAGGGTGCGCGTCAAAGCAATGTAGTCGAAGCCGCAGCAGGGGCTTGGATCTTTTACGGTAGGAGATATCGCAGAAGAGAATATTGATCCAGGCCAGTGAAAGACTCCACACCCCAACCTGTCGATCAGTTGGAGAACACGTACTCACCCTTGACCTTTTTCGAGCCCACGAAGCCCAGGTCCGGAAACAGCAGGTTTTTGACCAAGGCGACGAAGAACGCCATGCCCAAGGTGATTGCGACGCCGACCACAGTCATCACCGGGTCTTCTTCGTAACCCTTGAACATCCGCGAGACCTGGCTGACCGTCAGAATCACGTAAATGGTGTAAGCCTGTGGCACGTACTTGTAGAAGCCCCAGGCGAACGCCAGCGGTACCAATGCCGCAAACAAGGTGAAGAACACGACCGCACCGGAGCCGATCATCGCGCCCAGGAAAAACCCGGAGACAGCACCCAGCAAGGCTTGAACGCAAGTCAGCGCGATCAGAATGTTGACCTTGAGTGAGTGCTTTTCGCGCAGTGCCGGATCCGGCCTGGCCCCAATCCAGTAAGCCAGTACCCGATCCTTGACCGCCCCACCGGAGAACGCCTTGAACGTCTCGGTTTTGGAACGCCCGGCGTCGAGCATCGCCACCAGTTGCCGTTTGATTTCCTTTTTGTCCAATGTGCTTCTCCCCTTCTTGAGTCAATGCAAACTAAATGTGGGAGCGAGCCTGCTCGCGAAAGCGGTGCATCAGGCGACATCATCATCGACTGAAAGTCCGCTATCGCGAGCAGGCTCGCTCCCAAGGTGGGGCATCTTCGCTTTATTGGCCGCCAGAAAGCAAAACGCCGCTTCCACCCGAGGCGGAAGCGGCAGAGGCATGAGCCTCAGTCGATCAATGCATGAACAGGGCGATCAGGATGATGATCGGGATGGGCACGCCAAGAAAGAACAGTAGTAATGAGCGCATGGTAATTCTCCTGGGTTAGCGAACAGGTGGCACGGAAGTGGTGGTCGCGTAGGTGTCGGTTTCCAGATACACCACGGCATCCCGACGACGGCCGCCGAAGGTCGCGGCAAGGCTGGCAAAAAACGCACCGATCANCAGNGCAATGAACATCCACAGCGAGGTCCAGGCAGCGACTTTGGCGGCAGTGTCAGCCGCTTGTTGCGCAGCGAGCTTGGCGTCGGCCACGGCTTTCTGGGTGCGGGCATAGACTTCATCGACACGGCGTTCGGCATCGGCCTGGGTCAGGTTGGTGCGCTGAGCGACCAATTGCGCCAGGTAAGTCCGGTCTTCGGCGGACAGCTGACCGTCATTGCTCAAGGAGCGGACGAAGATGCGAGTCACGGTGCTACGAGCGGCGTCATCGCTGACGGCAGCCGGACGATCATCGCGGAACAGGCTGTCTACAAAATAGCCGTACTGGTCACTGTCGGTATTACCCGCCGCGGTGCCCGCCGCTTGAGTCGCAACACTGGCAGCGCCACCTACCACACTCGCCCCGGCTTGCACGCCGCCGCTGACAATGCTGCTGACCGAACCGACGACCAGCGTCGCGGTTACCAGCGTGGCCACGCACCAGGCCAGGAAGCCATGGGCCGTGTCTCGGAAATAGACTTCATCGCCGTGCATGTTGGCCCACTTCACCCGCAGACGACCGGCGATGTAGCCACCGAGCCCGGACGCCACGATTTGCGTCACCGCCAGCCACACGATCGTTGAAATGCCCAAGCCCTTGGCACTCACGCCTTCGTTGGCCCACGGAGAAACGGCCGAGAATCCCAGACCAAATCCCAGTAGCACCAGAATCAGCGACAACGCCGCCGCCGCAGCGGCACCGGCGAAGATCGCGCCCCAGGACACACCCGAGAGCGTGCTTGATTCTTCGTAGGCAGGATAGAAACCATCAGAGGATCTATTCATTGTTTTATCGCTCCAGGCAGAAAGATGGTGTTACAACTCTTCGAAGGAGGAAGTGCAGTCACCGTGCCAGTCGAGGACTTTTAATAAATCGTTTTATTTCAATCAGTTATAAATTTTGAACTTCCAATCCCGTTGCATTTTGCAAGGATGGCTGGATAGCAGCGGGTTTTATGCATTGATCAAAAGCGAGCTCGCATGAAGTTTTATTTAGAAAGCCGGCGGTCATTTCTTGGCAAAATGCCGCTCTATGTTGAGCACCTCTAATCAGGCAGGCCCTATGACCCGCATCTTGACCATCGAAGACGACGCCGTGACCGCCCGGGAAATCGTCGCCGAACTCAGTAGCCACGGCCTCGACGTCGATTGGGTCAACAACGGCCGCGAAGGCCTGGTCCGCGCTGTGAGTGGCAANTACGATCTGATCACCCTCGACCGCATGTTGCCGGAGCTNGATGGCCTGGCCATNGTCACGACCCTGCGNACCATCGGGGTGTCGACGCCGATCCTGATGATCAGCGCCCTCTCCGANGTCGACGAGCGAGTGCGCGGCTTGCGCGCCGGCGGGGACGATTACCTGACCAAGCCGTTTGCCACCGATGAAATGGCCGCCCGGGTTGAAGTCCTGTTGCGTCGCCAGAACACGGTCACGGCCCAGGCGACCACGCTGCGGGTGGCCGATCTTGAGCTGAACCTGATCAGCCACGAAGCCAGCCGCGACGATCAGTTGCTGACGCTGCTGCCNACCGAATACAAACTGCTCGAGTTCCTGATGCGCAACACCGGGCAGATTTTGTCGCGGATGATGATTTTCGAGGAAGTCTGGGGGTATCACTTCGACCCCGGCACCAACCTCATCGATGTGCACATCGGCCGGCTGCGCAAGAAGATCGACCCGCCTGGCAAAGTCCCACTGATTCGGACGGTACGAGGTTCCGGTTATGTCATTGCTGAACCCCTCTAAGGGCTGGCGCTCCTCCAGCAGCCGCTTGCTGGCGCTTTACAGCTCGCTGTTCGTGATCTGGAGCGGGATTCTGATGGGGGTCATGTACTACGAGGTGTCCGCCTACCTGGACAATCTGGCCAAGCATTCGCTGATGCAGCGCCAGCACCTGTTTTCGCACTTTCAAGGCGAACAATTGGCCGACGCCCTCGCCGTCAGCATGACCTTCGACATTCGCGGCATCGACGCCTACGGCCTGTTCGATTCACAGCACCGTTACCTCAGCGGTGCGCTGCGGCACATACCCAAAGGCTTGCCACTGGATGGCAAGATCCACATGCTCGGCGACTGCGCCGAGTCTGACGACCCCAGCCTGCCCGCCGACAGTTGCGACGCGGTCGCGACCCAGACCAAGGACGGTCGCTGGCTGGTACTGGTGCGCGATAACGGTTCGTTGTTTGCCGTGACCCGCATCATTCTGCACGCGTTGCTCTGGGGCGTGACGCTGACCATTTTGCCCGGCATCGCCGGTTGGCACCTGTTGAGGCGGCGCCCGCTACGACGCATTCGCGGGATCCAGGCCAGCGCCGAAGCTATCGTCGCCGGCGACCTGACCCGNCGTTTGCCGCTGTCCAACCGCCGCGATGAGCTGGACATGCTCGCCGCCATCGTCAACGCCATGCTCGAACGCATTGAGAGGNTGATGAACGAGGTCAAGGGCGTGTGCGACAACATCGCCCATGACCTGCGCACACCGCTGACCCGCTTGCGAGCGCAGCTGTATCGAATCCAGCAGCAGGCGGATGACGGCTCGACGCTGGCCGTGCAGCTGGACTCGGTGCTCGGTGAAGCGGATACCTTGATGGCGCGGTTTCGTGGATTGCTGCGGATTTCCGAACTGGAGGACCGCCAGCGGCGTTCGGGTTTTGTGCAGCTGGATCCGGTGCCGTTGTTGCAGGAGCTGCATGACTTTTACCTGCCGCTGGCGGAGGAAGGCGAACTGGTGTTCAATCTGCAATTGCCTGCGTCGCTGCCAATGTTGAACGGCGATCGGGCGCTGCTATTCGAAGCCGTGGCGAACCTGCTGAGCAACTCGATCAAATTTACCCCGCCCGGGGGCGAGGTGATTTTGCGCGGGGTCAATGACGCGGGGCACACGCGAATCGAAGTGCTCGACTCAGGACCCGGCATCCCGGAAAGCGAACGCGAAGCGGTGTTCCAACGCTTTTACCGTGCCGAGGGCGGGAATCAGAAAAGCGGGTTCGGGCTGGGCCTGTCGATCGTCGCGGCGATTGTCAGCCTGCATGGGTTTGCGCTGGAGGTGGGCACCAGTGAACTGGGTGGTGCGCGGTTGGTGCTCGATTGCGGTCAGAAATTGATTCCCCAGACCTGACCCAAACATCCGAGTTGACACAAAACCTGTGGGAGCGGGCTTGCCCGCGATGGCGGCCTGACAGGCAAAACACTGTCGTCTGACACTCCGCTATCGCGGGCAAGCCCGCTCCCACAGGGTTTTGTGGTGCCTGTCAGGTTGGGTAGTTCGCCCGCAGGGCCTCGAGCCCACCCTGATAAATCCCGGTAAATAACGCCTCAACCTCCTGATCACTCACCCCAACCGGCAAGAACCGACCCGACCACGTCACCCGAGCCCCCTGCCCCTGGGCCTCGACCTTGAGCGTCGCCAGGTACTCAGTCGCCGGAAACGGTGCCTGCAAAATCGAGTAGCTGTAAGTCTTGCCGGCGTTATCAAACGTCTCCAACCGCTCAACCACCACCGCCCCATCCGCCGTTTGCAGGCTGCGCACCCGACCGCCTTCACTCAGTTCGCTTTTCGGGATAAACGGCAGCCAGTCCGGCAGCGTGTCGAAGCCGCCAATCAATTGCCACACCTCATCGACCGAAGCCGGAATATCGATAAATGCTGATGCTTTTGCCATGTAATCCTCTCTCTCAATCAAAAAAAATCAGATCGCCATGCTGTCGACGACACCGCCGTCGACCCGCAATGCCGCGCCCGTCGTGGCCGAGGACAGCGGCGAGGCGATGTAGGCCACCAGGTTCGCGACTTCCTCGACATTCGCCACACGCTGAATGATCGACGTCGGCCGGGCTTTGCGCACGAACGCGTCGGCTTCCTCCTGAACGCTGCGCCCCGATTTGGCAGTGGCGTCCTTGAGCATCTGCTCCAGGCCATCGGTCAGCGTCGGGCCGGGCAGGATCGCGTTGACCGTCACGCCNGTACCGGCCAGACGCTTGGCCAGGCCGTGGGACACGGCCAAATTGGCGCTTTTGGTCACGCCGTAGTTGATCATNTCCGCCGGGATGGCGATGCCGGATTCCGAGGACAGGAAAATCACCCGGCCCCAGCCCTGCTTGACCATGTCCGGTACGTAATGCCGGGACAGGCGCACGCCGGAGATCACGTTGACCTCGTAGAAACGCGTCCACTCACTGTCCGGCGTGTCGAAAAAATCCACCTCGTTGAAGATTCCGAGGTTGTTCACCAGGATGTCCGCCCGCGGTTCGGCGACGAACAGTTGCTCGGCACCTTCGGCGGTACCGAGGTCGGCGGTCAGGCCACGCAGTTGCGCGCCCGGCACACTCTGGCGAATGCTCGCCAGTGCCTGTTCGACCTTGGCCGTCTCNCGCCCGATCACCACCACGGTCGCACCGGACTCTGCCAGCGCCTGGCTGATGCCCAGGCCAATGCCTGCGGTGCTGCCGCTGACGATGGCTACTTTGCCGGTCAGATCGATTTTCATGCTCAAACTCCTCAGAGGGGCAATGGCGCGCGTTCGCTCACCAGTTTTGCGTCGCGCATCGCCTGCCAGAACGCAGGGGGAATCACGGCCGTCAGTGCGGCAACGTCTTCAGCAATCCGGTCCGGACGGCCGGAGCCCGGAATCACCGCAGCCACGGCCGGGTTAGCCAACGAGAACTGCAACGCAGCGGCCTTGATGTCGACACCGTGGGCCGCCGCGATGCGTTTGATCTGCTCGACTTTGTCGACGATCGCCGGGCTGGCTTTCTGGTATTCGAAGTGGGTACCGCCGGCCAGAATGCCNGAACTGTAAGGGCCGCCAACGACAATCTCGACGTTCTGCGCCAGGGCTGCGTCCATCAAACGTTGCAGCGCACGCTCATGGTCGAGCAANGTGTAGCGACCCGCCAGCAAAAAACCGTCGGGCTGGGCNTCGGTCAGATCAAGGGTCAGCTCGCAAGGTTCGACCTTGTTCACGCCCAAGCCCCAGGCCTTGATCACGCCTTCTTCGCGCAAGCGGGTCAATACCTTGAAGGCGCCGGTGCGCGCCTGGTTGAAGTAGTCCAGCCACTGGTCGCCGTAGAAGTCCTGGGCGATGTCGTGAATCCAGACGATGTCCAGGCGATCGGTTTGCAGGCGTTCAAGGCTGTCTTCGATGGAACGCAAGGTAGCGTCGGCGCTGTAGTCGTTGAGCATCTTGTTCGGTCGACCGTGTTCAAACACCCCGCTCTTTTCGCCCAGATCGCGGGCCGAGGCGTCTTCGACTTCATCGAGGATGACCCGGCCGACTTTGCTGCTCAGCACGTAGTCGTCGCGGTTGTATTGGGCCAGTGCAGTACCCAAGCGAATCTCCGACAGGCCCGAACCATAAAACGGCGCGGTGTCGAAGAAACGCACGCCAGCATTCCATGCGGCGNNNACAGTGGCCTGGGCTTCGTCTTCAGGAATGGCGCGGAACATATTGCCCAACGGGGCGGTGCCGAAGCCCAATGGGCCGGGCAGTTTGTCTTTCAAACTCATGGAAAATACCTCTCAAATGTCNG
>NZ_NMOJ01000248.1 GCF_002251635.1 Pseudomonas mandelii | reverse complement strand
AAGCCCNCTNNGAGACCGTTGGGCAGATCCTAGATTGCGATGATCGGACCGTCCAAGACATAATGCGCAGCACTTAAGTCCCGGTAGGTCTGACATGATCGACATCCGCCAATTGCGCTACTTCGTCGCCGTCGCCGAAGAAGAACACGTCGGGCGCGCCGCCGAACGCCTGCACATATCCCAGTCACCCCTGAGCCGGCAGATCGCCCAGCTCGAAGAACGCCTGGGCCTGACCCTGTTCGAACGCAGCCAGCAACGCATCCGACTGACCCGCGATGGCCAGACCTTTCTTGCCGAAACCAAGGCGCTGCTGACCCATGCCAATCGCCTGGAATCGTTGGGCAAGCGCCTGGGTCGCGGCGAAGAAGGCGGCCTGTGCATCGGCTATATCGAAAACGCCATGCATGCCGGCGTGCTGCCCAATGCCTTGCGGGTGCTGCGCGTCGACCGACCGAACGTGCACGTCGCGCTGTACAACCAGAGTTCCGCCGAACAACTCGAAGGCCTGCGCCAGCGTAGTCTGGATATCGCCCTGGTCAGTGAGCCGCCTGTCGCCGACGATCCGGATTTATTGGGTTTCCAGGTACTGGACGACCCAATGCTGCTGGCCCTGCCCGAGCACCATCCCCTCGCCCAACAGGCCACACTGACCCCGGCCGACCTCGCCGATCAGGAGTGGATCGGCGTGCAGCACCACCAGAATGTCACCAACCGCCAAGACTTCGTCAGCGCCTGCATCCGCGCCGGATTCACCCCGGACATCCGCATGGAAGCCACCGGCCCCTTCACGGCATTGGCTCTGGTGGCCTCGGGACTGGGCATCGCCATGATTCAGAAAGGCTTGAGCCGCAATGCACCGCCGGGCGTGGTCCTGCGGGAAGTGCCGTGGATTTGCTTCACCAGACCGCTGTGGGCAGCGTGGCACCGGATCAATTTGCGGCCGCTGGTGGAGACGTTCAGGAAGGTGCTGACGGAATCGGAGCAGGTTCACAGCGGCTGAAATGTGCGTCGGGGCGATTGGCCCCAAACACCGCAGAGCCAGCAGATGAGATTTGCAAAATCGGCCCTGCGTTTTGTGCTTTGACCCACAGGTGGAGGGGTGGTGACCTCTCAATCTCATGAGATTTGCTCAAGCGGCCCTGCGGTTTTGTGCTTTGACCCGTTTCCCTTCCGCCGACTACAACAGCCACTGGCTTGTCATTCACGGGGGAACACCTGATGCCTGAGAGTAAAACCGCATTACCCGCCAGCCTGGCGATCACTCTGGCACTGTGTTGCGGCTTTTCGGTTGCGACCATCTATTACAACCAGACCATGCTGCCGTTGATTGGCGCCACGTTCAGCATTTCGGGCGCCCACGTCGGCCAGATCGCCATGCTCACCCAACTCGGTTACGCCCTCGGCTTGTTGCTATTTGTGCCGTTGGGCGACCGCGTAACCCGGCGCTCGCTGATCCTCGGCATGTTGAGCCTGAACTTCCTCAGCCTGATCGCCTCCGCCGTTGCGCCGACCTACTCCTTTTTGCTGCTGGCCAGTGTGGTGCTGGGGCTGTCAGCTGTCAGTGCGCAGATCATCATTCCCGCCGCCACTGCCCTCGCGCCCCCGGAGCAACGCGGTAGCGTGCTGGGCATGATGGTCAGTGGTTTGTCGGCCGGCGGTCTGTTGGCGCGGGCCTTGAGCGGCGCCGTCAGCACCTGGATCGGCTGGCGCGGCATGTTCTTCGCTGCCGCCGTGATGAACGTGATGCTGTTCATGGCGATCATGATCCGCATGCCGGTGACCGCACCGTCCAGCACCCTGCCCTATCTGGACCTGATGAAGTCAATGTGGAAACTGGTGCGCGCCCACCCGACCCTGCGTCGCTCCTCAGTCAGCGGTGGCCTGATTTTCGGTGCGCTGAACGTGTTCTGGGGGTCGATGGCCTCGTTGCTGTCGCTTGAGCCTTATCACTACTCCAGCGGCCAGGCCGGGCTGTTCGGGCTTTCGGCGATTGTCGGGATCGTCGCCGCCTCTTGGCTTGGCCGACTCACGCAACACTACGGCATCAAACTCAGCTACCTGGGGACCGGCGCGGTGCTGCTGGCCTTCATTGCGTTGTATCTGGGTGGTGCAGGCGGTTTCTGGTGGTTGATCCTGGCCTGTGCCACAGCACTGGACATTGGCAACCGGGCCAACCAACTGGCCAATCAGGCGCGGATCCTGGCCTTGGCTCCCGAGGCGATCAGCCGCTTGAACACGGTATTCATGGTCACCTACTTCACCGGCGGCGCGTTGGGGTCGGCCCTCGGGGCCAGCGCTGCCGAGTATCACGGCTGGCCAGGGCTGGCGGCGGTAGGTGCGTTGTTTGCGGTGTGCGGATTGGTCTCGATCTTTCATTCCCGACGCGCTGAAAAAAACGGCCCGTGAAGGGCCGTTTCTCATTTCGTGCAGGTAACGGCACTTCTGTGGGAGCGGGCTTGCTCGCTCCCACAGGGTTTGTGTTTCTGGCATGAAAAAGGGGCGGATCATCCGCCCCTTTTTCATTGATGTCCGATCAACGCAACGGCTGCCCCCGCGTCTCCGGCATCCGCAGATAAACCACCGCGCTGATTGCACTGATCACCGCCAGGTAAATCCAGAACAACCCGCCATAGCCCCAACCCGCCATGGCGGCCATCAGGTACGGGGCGGTGCCGCCGAACAAGGTCACCGACAACGCATACGGCAAGGCGATGCCCGTCACGCGAACCTCGGCCGGGAATTGCTCGGCCATGGTCACCGCCGAGGCGGCGCCGAAGCCGGTCATGATGACCATCGAGACGGTCTGGATCAGCGTCACTTCCATCAGGCTGATGCCGACGTGCAGTAAGCCAAAGCTCGGCCAGGCCCACAGGATCGAGGCGATGGCGAAGGCGATCAGCACCGGACGCCGCCCGACGCGATCCGCCAGCTTGCCGGCGAATGGCAGCAATACCAGCGACACACCAACGGAAATCACCCCGGCCAGCAAGGTGTCGCGGATCGACATGCCGGTGATCAAATGCACCTGGTTTGGATAGCTGACCATCCACACGTAGTTGAGCAGGTTGCCGGCCATGGCGATGCCGATCACGCGCATGGCATCGCGGCGATGGCTGAACAGCAGTTCGCGAATCGGGCGTTTTTTGCCGTGGCTGGCGATGCGCGATTTGAAGATCTCGGTTTCGCGTACCGACAGGCGAATCCATAGGGTGATCAAGCCCATCAGCGCGGCAATCACGAACGCGACGCGCCAGCCCCAATCGTAGAGCGCAGTGTCGCTGCCCATCGACGCCAGGGCAAAGCCGAGCAGGAAGGACACCAGCGTGCCGGCATTGATTGCAAACCACTGCCACGACCCGGCGAAGGCCCGGCGATGCGCAGGGGCCGACTCGATCAGAAATGCCGAGGCGGAGCCGAATTCGCCGCCCGCCGAGAAGCCCTGGACCAGCCGCGCCAGCACCAGGATGATCGGCGCGGCAATGCCGATGCTTTCATAGTTGGGGCAGATGCCGATCACCAGAGAGGCGACGGACATCAGCAGGATGGATAGCGTCAGGCCCTTCTTGCGACCATAGCGGTCAGCCAGTTGGCCCAGCACCGCGCCACCGATCGGGCGCATGATGAAGCCGACGGCGAACACGGCCAACACCGACAGCAAAGCGGTTGCCCCGTCACCGGCGGGGAAAAACTGCTTGGCGAGAATGGAGGAAAAGGTCGCATAGATGACCCAGTCTGTGTACTCGACGATGGTGCCCAGGGTCGCGGCGACAATCGCTTTTTTCTCTGCACTGTTGAGTTGTCGACCTTGGCTCTGAGTCGTGGCAGTGGCGTTGGATGCGGACGGCAGTTCGCTGTCCACCGTAGGGTAGTTGCTCATGGTTATGGCTCCCGTGGGCGCTATTATTGTTGACCTTTAGACGCGGCCTCAGTGTTGCTACGGGAGAAATATCCAGCACCGTCAGCTTCTCGTGTAGCGAGTTTTCAGGGCGGTTCGATTGACTAAAAATCAACCCACTGTGTTGAGGTTTTCTCAACGCATACCCCTGTAAAACTCGGTTGAAGGCGCCCGCGCGAGCGAGGGTAAATGCAGGCAATCATGGGGCTGCCCACGACCTCCCCCATGTACCGCATCGACAATAAAAGTTTCGCGAGGAGAACCCGCAATGTTTGAGCAAACCAACAGCTTCATCGATGGACGCTCCGTGCCGCCGCTGGACGGCCAGTACGAAGACAAAATCGATCCACGCACCGGCGAAAAACTCAACGAAGTGGCCAGCAGCGGCCCGGCTGACGTGGCCATCGCGATCGATTCCGCCGCCGCCGCGCTGCAAGCCTGGCGTGACATGCGCCCGGCGGACCGCGGGCGCATCCTCAACGATTTCGGGCGTTTGATCCGCGCCAGCGAAAGCACCCTCGGTGCGCTGGAACGGGCCGAAACCGGCAAACCCGGGCGCGAGATGGCGACCCTGATGGACCTCACGGCGCAGTACTTCGAGTTCTACGGCGGCATCGTCAATGTCATGGACGGTGAAGTGATCAACCAAGGCCCGAATTACCACGTCTACACCCGCCGCGATCCGTTCGGCGTGATCGGTGTGATCCTGCCGTGGAACGCTCCGCTGCATCAGGCGGCCCGGGCGATTGCTCCGGCGCTGGCCACGGGCAACACGGTGGTGGCGAAACCGTCGGAACACACCTCGGCATCGCTGGTGGAACTCGCGCGCATGGCTGTGGAGGCCGGAATTCCGCCGGGGGTGTTCAACGTGATCGTCGGCAAAGGCAGCGTCATCGGCCCGGCCATGGCGCATAACCCGCACATCCGCAAAATCTCCTTTACTGGCGGCATTCGTGCCGGTCAGGAGTTGGGGCATATTGCGGCGGAGCGGATCCTGCCGTTGACCCTGGAACTGGGCGGCAAGTCTGCCAACATCGTGTTCGACGATGCCGACCTGGACGCCGCGGCCAAAGGCTCGACCCTCGCGTTCACCTGGAACAGCGGACAGTGGTGCGCTGCCGGGACCCGGTTGCTGGTGCAGGAATCGATCTACGATCGCTTCGTCGACAAACTGGTGGCCGAGGTCGGCAATCTGCGGGTCGGCCCGCAGGACGATGCGACGTCCGGTCCCATCACCACCCGCGCCCAGTTCGAGAAAATCCAGAGCTACTTTGCAATTGCCGAACGCGAAGGCCTGACCCCGGCCATCGGCGGCAAGGTGGCGAGCCATCCCGGCTTTGAAAACGGCTGGTACATCGAGCCGACCGTCTACACCGGCGTAACCAATGACATGACCCTGGCCCGTGAAGAAATCTTCGGGCCGATTGTGTGCGTGATTCCGTTCAAGGATGAAGCGGACGCGTTGCGTATTGCCAACGACAGCGAGTTCGGCCTGGGGGCCGGTATCTGGAGCCGTGACATTGGCCGGGTGCACCGGGTGGCCGCGAACCTTGAGGCCGGGCGGATTGTGGTCAACGAATACAGCGGCGGGTTCGTCCAGACACCGTGCGGCGGGTTCAAGCAAAGTGGTTACGGGCGTGAGCAAGGGGTTGATGCGTTGTCGCATTACACGCAGCTCAAATCAGTGATCATCCGCCTCTGACGTCCCGTCAAACACCCAAGGGTGCAGCCATTGCTGCACCCTTTTTTCGTCCTCAAATACACCGCCCTCCAGAGGTGAAAGAAGTACCTGTGGCGAGGCACTCGACACAGGTAATTCTTTCACCACGAGTGAGCATCAGTTCATAGATCTAGGGGTTTACCAAAGCGCCAACGAGTAGGTCACAATCAAGCGGTTCTCATCGATATCACTGGAGAAATTGCTCCGCGCACTGGCGTTTTTCCACTTCAGCCCCAGGTCCTTCAACGGCCCGCTCTGGATCACATACCCCAACTCGGAATCACGCTCCCATTCCTTGCCGCCCTCCGCCCGGTTGCGCACGGTGACGTCGTCGCCCGACAGATAGCGGGTCATGAAGGTCAGGCCGGGAATTCCCACGGCGGCAAAGTTGTAGTCGTAGCGCGCCTGCCATGAACGTTCGTCCTGGTTACCGAAATCGTTGATCTGCACCAGGTTGACCAGATAGCCGTCGGTGCCGTTGATGTTGGCGAAACCGGTGTCGCCGCTCATGCGCTGATAACCCAGGCCCACCGCATGGCCACGGGCGCTGTAGGTCAACATCGCGCCCAGCGCCGAGTTGTCGACATTGCTGTTGCCCTCGTCAAGGCTACGCGCCCAGCGTAAATCCGAGTTCAAGGTCTGGCCTTCGCTGATCGTCCATTTGTGGTTCAGGGTCAGGTAGTGCTGCTGATATATCCCCTCCAGTTCACCGTAGTGATAGGCCGTGCTCAGCGCCGGCACCCAGCGGTAGGTGGCCCCGGCAAAGTCGAAGCGGTCACTGGTGGCGTGGCTTCCCAGGCGGATATTGCGCGACCCGCCGTTGAAAACGCTCATGTCTTCATTGTCGGAAGAGTTGCGCAAGTTGGTCTGGTCGAGTCGACCAAGGTCCAGGGACAGGTTGTCGAGGTCCGCGCTGTTGAGCCAGGCGCCGCGAAAGGTTTGCGGCAGCAGGCGTGAATCGTTGTACATGACCACCGGCATCCGAGGCAGCAAGGTGCCGACTTTCAGAGTGCTGCGCGCCAGGCGCAGTTTGCCGGTCAGGCCCAGTTCGCCGTAGTCATCCTCGGCTCGTCCACCCGGTCCACGCTCGGTATTGAGCAGCCCGGTGCCGGAGCGATCCGGCGATGAATCGAGCTTGACGCCCACCAGTCCGATAGCGTCGAACCCGACGCCGAGCATGCCGTCGGTGTAGCCCGATTCCAGCCGCAGGATGAAGCCCTGCGCCCATTCCTCTACCTTGCTTTGAGCGACGCCGGACTGACGAAAATCACGATTGAAGTAATAGTTGCGCAGCTCCAGGCTGCTTTTGCTGCCCTGAAGGAAATCGGCACAGGCCGGGTTCATCAGCGTGCTGGCGGCACTGCACAGCGACAGGCGCCATACCAGCGGGAAGCCCTTCCGGGCGTTGGAAAAGGGGCTGTTCATGGGTGTGTTTCTCTTATTGTTGTCAGGTTCGGCCACGGGCCAGACAGGCGCGTGACGGTCGATCCTGAAAGCCGCGCTGCCGACCGACAATCGAGAAAAACACGCCCTTCCCTTGAGTTTTAATCAAGTGGGTTTAGGCTTTGGTTTACGTACACTGCGCGCCGCTCCTCCCATAAGAACAAGAGTTGCTCACCATGGAACGTCTGCCTCCCCTGAATGCCATCCGCGCATTCGAATCCGTCGCCCGGCATTTGAGCATCACCCTGGCCGCCGATGAATTGAACGTCACCCCGGGCGCAGTCAGCCGGCAGATCCGCACGCTCGAAGAATTTCTCAAGCTCGACCTGTTCGTGCGCGGGCACCGCCAGATCACCCTGACCGCTGCCGGCGAGCAGTACTTCCGCGCGGTGGCCCGGGTGGTCGAAGACCTGCGCGGAGCCACCAAAAAACTCATGTCTCCACCGCTGCGCCGTCAGCTGAAAGTCCGCGCCTACACCACCTTCGCCATGCAGTGGCTGATCCCGCGCCTGGCAAGCTTCCACGCGCAGAACCCGAAGATCGAAGTGCTGCTGACCGCCTCCCTCGAGCCCGTGGACTTCTACAAGGAAGACATCGATGCCGCCATCCGCCTCGGCTCCGGTGAGTGGCCCAACTGCAATTGTCACGTGCTCAGCGATAACCAGCTGGCCCCGGTGTGCAGCCCGTCGCTGCTGCAGCATGGCCCAGGGTTGCAGACGCCGGCCGATATCGCCAACTACACCATGCTGCACTCGATCGCCCGCCTCGAAGACTGGCGTTACTGGCTGGAAGCTTGCGGGGTCAGTCGCGAAGTCGATGCCCACGCCGGCATGACTTATCAGAGTTCGTCGATGGTTTACGCGGCGGCGGTCGGCGGTCAGGGCATTGCCATGGCGCAGCTGTTTCTGGTGAACAAGGAACTGCAGGACGGCAGCCTGATCCGGCCGTTCGAACAGGTGGTGGACATGGGCGTCTACACCTACTACCTGCTGATTCCCAAGCACCGCGAGGAAAGCGAAGACCTGCGAATTTTCCGTGAATGGGTCCTTGAACAGGCACGCATCACCCGCGATCTGGCTTGAGCTTTGATCAAGGCACTGCGGCGTAAAACTGCTTTGTCGGTCATTTGTCACCGTGTCTAGCATGGGTCTCCATCCACAAGAAAGAGACCCGCCATGACCACCCCCGATACGCCTTCCATCGGTTTCATCGGCCTCGGCGCCATGGGCCAGAAAATGGCCCGCCATCTGCTCGACAAAGGCTTTGACCTGAACCTGTTTGATCCCAATCCCCACGCCTTGGCGCCATTGCTTGAACGGGGTGCGCGCAGCCATGCAACGCCTCGGGAAGTGGCGGACCACGCGCACATCGTGCTGGTCTGCGTGCCAACCCCGGACATCGTCGAAAACGTAGTGCTCGGTGCCGACGGCGTGATCCATGGTCAAAAGGTCAGCATTCTGGTCGACCACTCCACCACCGGTCCGAGCCTGGCCCGACGCCTGCAAGCGGCGTTGTCTGAACGCAACATCGCCGCCCTCGATGCACCGCTGGCCGGGGGTGCCGCGGGGGCGCAGAACGGCACGCTGTCGGTGATGGTTGGAGGTGATCGTGCCGCTTATGAGCGTTGCTCATCGGTATTCGCCGCCTTCGGCAAGAAGGTCGAACACATCGGCACCGAGCCAGGGCTAGGTCAAACCTTGAAGCTGGTCAACAACATGATCGTCGCCGCCACTCTGGTGGCCACCAGCGAAGCGATGTTATTCGGGGTCAAGGCCGGGCTCGACCCACGGCAGATGGTGGAGATGCTCAACGCCAGCACCGCGCGCAGTTTTACCAGCGAACAGATCCTGGCGGGCACCGTGATGCGCCGGGAATTCGACTTCGGCTTCCGCCTGGATTTGATGCGCAAGGACGTGCGGCTGTTTCTGGCCGAGGCGGAAAACACCGGAGTGCCGGCCTTCACCTCTTCGGTGGTCAAGCAGTTCTTCGATCAGGCCTTGAGCGAAGGTGACCCGGCGCGGGATATGACCCATGTGGTGCAGGTGCTGGATAGCCTCTTGATCGACGCTAGCGGTATGAAACGCTTCTAAANCAACGCAGATCAAATGTGGGAGCGGGCTTGCTCGCGAAAGCGGTGTGTCAGTCGACANATTCGNTGACTGACACACCGCNTTCGCGAGCAAGCCCGCTCCCACATTTTTGTNTTNCANCNTNACAGATTTTTCTATCACTGCCGCTCCAAACCGGGTTTTTATATCGTTTGTCGGGCCTTCTGCCCTGCCCGACCATGACCTCCAGAGCTTGTTCGCAAGCCCATAACAACAGGAGGTCATCATGAGTTTTTCCACGTCCATCTGGACGCCGTCCACGCCACCCGGCCTGCATGCCTCGCGCCATCACCACAACGGCGAAATATTCTTTCCGTCCGTGCCGGACGATTCGCCGCTGAGCAACCAGTTCGACGACACCGTGCTAGACGTCGAGGGCCAGGTCTACAGCTTCACCATCATGCACCCGAGCCCGAAAAGCGGCCTCGCCCCGTTCGTGCTCGCCTACGTCGACCTGCCCGGCCCGGTGCGTTTGTTCGGGCGCCTGATCGGTACCCCCGGCGTGCCGGCCATTGGCGAAAAATGCCGAGTGATTGCCGACGACACCTACGGCTACGTTTTCCAGTCCCAGGAGGCCCGTCCATGAGCCAGATGCATGTAATGGGCGGCGCCATGACCGTCTTCGGCCGTCACCCCGGTGTCATGGCCCCGGAACTGGCCCAGCGCGCAATTCTTGACGCCGTGGCCGATGCCGGCTTGCAGCTGGCCGACATTCAGGCCGTGTACTGCGCCAATGTGCTGGGCGGGATGATTCTCGGGCAGGTGATCGTGCGCGATCTGGGCCTGAAAGGGATTCCGGTCTACAACATCGAAAACGCCTGTGCCAGCGGCGCGACGGCGGTGCACCTGGCGCGCCACGCCTTGCTCGCCGGTCTATATGAACGCGTGCTGGTGTTTGGCATCGAGCAGTTGACCGCATTGGGTGGCGGCATGATCCCGATGCAGCGCAACGACCGCATGACCGACCTCTACGCCACGGCAGGCATGGTGTTGCCGGCGGTCTACGCGATGCGCGCCACCCGATTCATCCACGAGCGTGACGCCAAGCCCGCCGATCTGGCCGCTGTAGCGGTGAAGAATCGTCGTCACGGTTCGCTCAACGAATACGCCCAGCAACGCAACGAAGTCAGCCTCGAAGAGGTGCTCGCCTCGCGCATGATCGCCGACCCGCTGACCCTGTTGCAGTGCTGCCCGTCGCAAGTGGACGGTGCCGCTGCACTGGTGCTCGGCAACAAACCGGGACCCCACGCCAAAGACGTCAAGGTGCTGGGTTCGATCATTGTCTCGGGCCTTCGCGAGAGCGGTGACGAAGACATTCTCGATGCCGAAATCACCGCACGCGCCGCACGCCTGGCCTATGAACAGGCCGGTGTCGCCCCGGCCGATATCGGTGTGGTCGAGTTGCACGACGCCTTCACCATCGCCGAGCTGCTGTATTACGAAGCCCTCGGGCTGGCCGCACCGGGCGAAGCGGTCTCGCTGTTGCACTCGGGCGCCACCGCCCTCGGTGGTCGGGTGCCGGTCAATCCAAGTGGCGGCCTGTTGGCCAAGGGTCATCCACTGGGCGCCACCGGTGTCGCGCAAATGGTCGAGTTGCTCTGGCAGTTGCAAGGCCGCGCCGGCAGCCGCCAAGCCGGCACTCCGCGCCTGGGCCTGGCGCAATGCACCGGTGGCGGTATCGCCGGGGTCGACCACGCGGCGTCAGCCGTGCACATCCTGGGAGTCTGAAGCCATGAACAACCAACACTTTGCGGCCGGCCAGGTCGCCGTCGTCACCGGCGCTGCTCGCGGGATCGGCCTGACCATTGCCCAACGACTGGCGCATCAAGGGGTGTTTGTCTACCTGCTGGATCGCGACGAACAGGCACTGAACAACAGTGTCAGCGCGTTGCACGCCGAAGACTTGAAGGTCGCCGGAATTGCGCTGGACCTGACCGAAGGCGAGTCGGTCAACGCCGCCTTCACGCAGATCCACGAAGCCCACGGTCGCCTGGATTTTCTGGTGAACAACGCCGGCGTGGTCCGCGACAAACGCTTCCTGAACATGACCGAACAGGACTGGGACCTGGTGGTGGACACCAATCTGCGGGCGCAATTTCTCTGCTGCAAAGCGGCCCTGCCACTGATGCTGGAGAAAGGCTTCGGACGCATCGTCAACATGTCGTCCCGGGCCTGGCTGGGCGGTTTCGGTCAGGCCAATTACTCGGCGGCCAAGGGCGGCGTGGTCAGCCTGACCCGCAGCCTGGCCATTGAGTTCGCGGCCAAAGGCATCACCGTCAACGCCATCGCCCCGGGCATCGTCGATACGCCGCTGTTCCAGAGTTTCACGCCTGAGGTGCAGGCAAAACTCAAGGACACGGTGCCGGTAAAACGCATCGGCACCCCGGACGACATTGCCAATGCCGTGGAGTTTTTCCTCGCCCCGGCCAGCAGCTACGTCACCGGGCAAACCCTGTATGTGTGCGGCGGACGCAGTCTGTCCTCGGCCAGCGTGTGAGGTGAACGCCATGTCAGTCACTTTGGAAGTCCACGGCCCTGTGGCCCTGATCACGATCGACCGCCCGCAAGCCCTGAATGCGCTGGACCTGGATTCCCTCCAGGCCTTGCGCGGCCATCTACGTGAAGTACGCGACCGCCGGGAACTGCGTGTGGCCGTGATCACCGGCAGCGGTGAACGGGCGTTTTGCGTCGGCGCCGACCTGAAAAGTACGCGGGCCTCCTCGGCCTCCTATGCCGAGGCGCTGTTCCTGGCCAACGAACCCGCCGCAGACGCCGGGCTTTACATCCGCCAGATGGACCTTGCCGACCTCGACATGCACAAGCCGCTGATTGCCGCCATCAATGGCCATTGCCTGGGCGGCGGCCTGGAGCTGGCGTTGCAATGCGACCTGCGCATTGCCAGTGCCAGTGCGACGTTCGGTCTGCCGGAAGCCGCCGTCGGATCGATTCCGGCGGTCAGCGGCCTGCATCGTTTGATGCGCGCGGTGCCGCCCGCCCATGCGATGCAGATTGCGTTAACCGGGTCGCGCATCGATGCGTGGCAGGCCTGCGCTATCGGCTTGATCTCCGAGCGTCTGGACAGCCACGAGGCCCTGTTGCATCGGGCGATGATCCTGGCCGAGCAGATTGCCCGCCAGGCACCGCTGGCGATCCAGGCCTTGCAAACCCTGGCCCGCAGTACCGCGCACTTGAGCGACAGCGACGCCCAGCGTTTGACCGAATTGTATTGGGGCGTGTTGCGCGACACCGAGGATCGTCTCGAAGGCCGGCAGGCGTTTGCCGAAAAACGCGCACCGCATTACACGGGCCGCTGAAGCGCCCGAGGAGGCGAATATGTTACGCACCGCTCTGGACGGTCTGACCGTCCTCGATTTCACCCAGATCGCCGCCGGCCCCACGGCAACCATGCTGATGGCCGACATGGGCGCGCGGGTGATCAAGATCGAATCCCACGAAGGCGAACTGGGTCGTACCCTCGGCCCGGCGTGGGTTGGCGAGGATAGCGCGCTGTATCACGCGTTCAATCGCGGCAAGCTGGGTATGAGCCTGGACCTGAAACACCCGGACAGCGCCGCAGTGATCAAACGACTTGTGCTGCAAGCCGACGTACTGGTCGAAAGCATGCGCCCTGGCGTCATGGCTCGACTGGGACTGAGTTATGAGGACCTGGCTGCACTGAAACCGGACCTGATCTACTGCTCGATTTCCGCCTACGGGCAGGAAGGACCGTATGCCGACCGGGCGGGCGTCGACGGCATTCTGCAAGCCGATTCCGGCCTGATGAGCCTGATCGGCACGCCGAACTCGGCGCCCTCCAAGGTGCAAGCGCCGGTGGTGGATGTGGTCACCGGTTATATGGCATGCATGGCCGTGTTGGCCAAACTGCATGCCCGAGAAAAGGACGGCCTGGGCGGCCACCTCGACGTCAGCCTGATGAACTCGGCCCTGGCGCTGCAACAAGCGTCGCTGGCGAGCTTCCTCTGCGACGGCAAGCTGCCGACCCGCATCGGCAGCGCCGCGCCCTACTCTGCTCCGAACGAAGCCTTTGAGGCGGCGGATGGCTGGTTGATGGTCGCGGCGTACAACGGCAATCGCTGGCCGACCCTGAGCAGGGTGCTCGGACACCCGGAGTGGATCGACGACCCGCGTTTCGCCAGCTCGGCGCAACGCGTGGTTAACCGTGAAGCCATGTGCGCGGCACTGACCGACGTGTTCCACACCCGGCCGGTGGCCCATTGGCTAGCGGTGCTGCGCGAGGCCGACATCCTTTGCTCCAGGGTCAGCGATTACAACGACGTGCTGGCCCATCCGCAGATCGCCAGCAATGGCATGCTCGTGGAACTGCACCACCCGCAGCATGGCGTGGTTCGGGTACCGGGGTTTCCGGTCAACAGCCTCGAAGCCGCGCAAACACCGTATGCGCCGGCGCCGGAGAATGGCCAGCACTCGCGGTCGGTGTTGCGTGAGTGCGACTTTTCTGAGGATGAGATTGCCGATTTGCTGGCGTCCAATGCGATGCATTGTCCAGAGGTGGAGTTGGCCTGACCGAGTCCCTGTGGCGAGGGAGCTTGCTCCCGCTGGGTCGCGCAGCGGCCCCAAAACCTGCAAGCGCGCAATGGCCAGCAGATGAGATTTGCAAAATCGGCCCTGCGTTTTGTGCTTTGACCCACAGGTGGAGGGGTGGTGACCTCTCAATCTGTGCAACCCACAAAGCTGGATGAATAGATCCTGTCCCGCTCGTCTGTTTAAGCCTGAAACGGTGTTTGTTTAAACACCCTCGAAGATACTTCCTGAAAGCTACAAATCCTTGCGCCGTTGCCTACGGCTGCGCCAGAATCCGCCGGCTTGTGCGCCTGAGGGCCGCTCGGTAACTTGATTCCCGTCACTGCTCATCAGTGATCGGGTTTAGTCGCCCGGCTAAGGTAAAGCGGTCGCACGAGCATCGTCAGTCAGGTATTC
>NZ_NMOJ01000247.1 GCF_002251635.1 Pseudomonas mandelii | reverse complement strand
TNCCTGCACTTGATGGTGGCTGTGCGCAGGGCGCCCTCGGGCGCGCCGGATTGCTAGGTCCCCGGTCTACTAACCTGCGAACAGCCGCCACCCTTATGTTTAGTAGCAAGAGGGTTGCGGCTTCACTAAAGGACTTAGCTTATGTTCAAAGTTACNCCCAACCCACCTGAAACCGATCCAGTCTCCCCCTACGAACCCGATTCAAAAAAACTCAACGAGGCCGCCGAACGGGCCCTCGACTTCCACTTCCCATCGAACGCCGACATCAAAGCCACCCCGCGAACCCGCAGCACCCTGTTCTCCGTAGACCCCGAGGCCACGGCCGAAACCCTGGCGGTTTATCTGGTCGAAATACTCGCCTCGGTCGACGTGATGGTCCACCAGTTGGTGGATCACCTGGAGGGAGAGTCGCGCTACGCCCTGCTGGGGATTTCCAACAGCATCATGATGGCGGAGATCACGGCGAACCGGGTGTTGGATACGATTGATCTGCCCAAGTAAGTGCCGCTTGCTGTGGTGAGTGAATAACTGACTTTGAGTTATACAGCGGTCCCCTTTTTTTGGGGCCGCTTCGCGGCGCAGCGGATAGATAAATAGATGCGTCCCCTTTCTGGTGGCGAGGGGGTTTACCCCCGTTGAGGGAGCTTGCTCCCGCTGGGCTGCGAAGCAGCCCTAAAACCTGCAACTTCAGCAAGATCGCGTCAGCCGATTTACGACTGCTGCGCAGCCGAGCGGGAGCNAGATGCGTCCCCTTTCTGGTGGCGAGGGGGTTTACCCCCGTTGGGTCGCGCAGCGGCCCCAAAACATCACAAGTAACCCCTTATCACCGGTGTCCTCTCACCACAGGGTTTGATGCTTTACTGAAAAGACTCAAAAACCCTGCGAGTACCCCCACATGAACCGCAACGACCTGCGCCGCGTGGACATGAACCTGCTGGTGATTTTCGAAACGTTGATGTTCGAGAAGAACCTGACCCGGGCCGGGGAGAAACTGTTCCTCGGTCAGCCCGCCGTCAGTGCTTCGCTGGCCAAGTTGCGCGATCTGTTCGACGACCCGCTGCTGGTGCGCAATGGCCGGGTGTTGGAGCCGACGCAGCGCGCCCTGGTGATTCTCAAGGAGTTGCAGCCGGCGATGGACACCATTTCCGGCGCGGTCAGCCGGGCCAAGGATTTTGACCCGTCCACCAGCCGCGATGTGTTTCGCATCGGCTTGTCCGACGACGCCGAGTTTGGTCTGTTTCCGCCGCTGCTCAAGCAAATACGCGAAGAGGCGCAGAACGTCGTGGTGGTGGTGCGAAGGGTGAATTACTTGCTGATGTCACCGATGCTCGCCTCCGGGGAGATTTCCGTCGGGATCAGTTACACCACAGAACTGCCGGCCAATGCCAAGCGCAAGAAATTGCGGGACCTGAGCGTGAAGATTCTGCGTGGCGATAACCGTCCCGGCCCCCTGACCCTGGATGAGTATTGCGAACGCCCTCATGCGCTGGTGTCGTTTTCCGGGGATCTGACCGGTGCCATCGACAACGATCTGGCACGCATCGGCCGCTCGCGGCGGGTGGTGCTGGCGGTGCCGCAATTCGCCGGGTTGCGCGCCCTGCTGGCCGGCACCGACCTGCTGGCCACGGTGCCGGACTACGCAGCGTGTGCGCTGATTGAAGGCAGCAACCAGCTGCGGGCCGACGACCCGCCGTTTGACATCGTGCTGTCCGAACTGTCCATGGTCTGGAACGGGGTCAACGATAACGATCCGGCAGAACGTTGGTTGCGCTCGCGAATCGCCCAACACATGTCGGCTGAGTTGCCGGTGCTCTGAGCGTGTTGAAAGCCGGGTCGGTCTCGCGCAGGAAGATCGGCATGTCGGTCATCGGTGGCATCGCCGGGATGTCGAAATACATCTGGATCACCCAGCCGCGGTGGTAACTGGCGTGGTTGACCACGTGCAGCAGCATCGCGCCGGCGCTCATGGTGCCGCTCTCGCCGGAGACGAACGTGAACTCGACGGACTTATCCAATGACCTCTCGGTCTGCCTCGCGCTCCAGTTGCAATACCAGTGATCGATCTCCTTTT
Source organism: Pseudomonas mandelii (assembly GCF_002251635.1). Lineage (GTDB taxonomy): Bacteria > Pseudomonadota > Gammaproteobacteria > Pseudomonadales > Pseudomonadaceae > Aquipseudomonas > Aquipseudomonas mandelii_B. Next base: position 12,175 of record NZ_NMOJ01000247.1, on the reverse strand, counting down.
GCGCCATGCGCAAGTCAGCCAGGTCGGGATGGAGCAGATCGTGTGAAGTTTTGAAGCCGTGCCCTCGGCCTTCGAGGTGAGCCTGCCAGATGCAGTCCACGACATAGATGTGGTTCAGGGTGCCGATCATGTTCTTGAACACCGACACCCGCTCTTTGTTGACCTCCCCCGGCGGCAGCGCGGCCAGGCTGTCAAAGAGGCGCTGATCGGCCCATTGCTTGTAATCGGCAAGCATGCGGGCAGTGCGTATGTTGATCATCAGAGTTCTCCCATTACGATGGGCGCACTGGCAAGCATAGACCGCTCGGCGGTTGGCAGCGCAGACGCTGATAACCGGCACTTCACCGCAACGCGACGGGTGTAGCAGCTGCTGCTACAAGGATTGCGGTGTCAGGCGTTGCACCAGCCGATCAGCCAGCGCCAGCCCGACCACTCCGGCGCCGACCACCACGCATTCGATATCGACGCTCAATTGCGAGCATTCCTTTCACGCTGAAAAATGAGGAAGTCGGCGGCCGGTTCGGTCGGGCCGGAAATCTTCGGGCGGATGCCGCTGTAGGCGGGTTGCAGGCTGTTATCGGGTAACGTCGGCCAGTAGCGGCGGATGGCCTGATAGAACCCGTCGACCCGGCGCGGATCGACGCGGTAATCGACATGGTCGACCCATTCGACGTCCGGCCCGAAACGCGCCTGCCCGCCAAGGTCGAGGGTCATGTGCACGCCCAGGCCGGCGCTCTCCGGTGCCGGATACACCAGATGCCGGAATGGCGCCCGGCCACTGAAACTGAAATAACTGCCCTTGCACAGGCGTGCCTCGGGAACGTATTGCGTCGGCAAGCCTTCGATCCGGCTCGCCACCTCCGGCGCGGACAAACCGGCGCAATTGATCAACTCGCGACAGGTCAAGGTCATCGGCTGTGCGCCGCCCATGTGCAATTCGAAACCTTGTTCGGTGCAACGGGCGGACACCAACGGCGTGTGCAAGGCAATCGAGGTGCCCGAGGCTTCGGCGTCTGCCTGAAGCGCCAACATCAGCGCATGGGAATCGACGATCCCGGTGGACGGCGACCAGAGCGCGGCGACGCAGGACAGCGCCGGTTCAAGCGACCGAGCCTGCCCGGCGTCCAGCCATTGCAAGTCATCGACGCCATTGCGCCGGCCCTGCTCCAGCAACCTCTGCAAGGCCGCGCACTGGCTGTCATCGGTGGCCACGATCAACTTGCCCAGGCGCTGGTAATCGACACCGCGCTCATCGCAAAAGGCGTACAGGCGATGCTTGCCCTCCACGCACAATTGCGCTTTCAGGCTGCCGCTCGGGTAATAGATGCCGGCGTGGATCACTTCTGAATTGCGCGAACTGATGCCCACACCAATCCCCTCGCCGGCTTCGATCAGGATCACTTCCCGCCCGCTGCGGGCCAGTGCCCTGGTCACCGCCAGGCCAACCACGCCGGCGCCGACCACCACGCATTCGATATCGACGCTCACCTGCCCTACGCTCATGTCAAGCCAGCCCTCGTTCCCGATAATCGATCAGGCTGGAGAATATCGCCAGCAGCATGGCCATGACCACGAAGAAGATCAGCACCAGGAAATACGAGCCGGTGAACTGCACGATCAATCCGATCAGGATCGGCACGATAACCCCGGCCATGTTGCCGCAGAAGTTCATGGTGCCGGCCAGCACACCGGTTTTCGAGGTGCCACCGAGGATCGACGGAATGCACCAGTACATGCCGCACCAGCGAATGAAAAACATCGCTACGCAGAGTAGACCGATGGCCTTGCCGGCTTCATTGGTATAGGCCACCGCCAGCATGCACAGGGCCGCGACCAGCGCCGAACCACTGAACATGCTGCGCATCACCAGGTTGGGCGAGGCACCGCTGGTTTTCCATTTATCCCCCAGATAACCGCCGACCAGCTCGCCGACGAAACCGCACATGAAAATCAGGAAGGTCGCACCGCCCATGCTCGAAATGTTCAGGCCGTGGGTCTGGTGCAGGTAGCTCGGCATCCAGGTCAGCAAACCGTAGAACACGCTGAGAATGCAGCAGTAACCGGCGAACATCGCCAGCACCGAACGGTCCTTGAGCAGCTCTTTGAGGGAGATGCTGGTCACCGTGCCGGGTTGGCTGACTTTGCGATTGCCTTCGGTGATGTGCGCCAGTTCCGCCGCGTTGACACCGGGGTGTTCGCTGGGATGGTTGCGGATGTATTTCCACGCCAGTACACCGGCAAGCATGGTGCCGATACCGGCGATCACGAAGGCGATGCGCCAGGAATCGAACCAGCCGATCAGCCCGGCAATGATGATCGCGCCGAAAGCACTGCCCAGCGGTGCGCCGCCATCGACCAGCACCGCGCCGCGTCCGCGTTCGTTGGGGGTCAGCCAGGCGCCGTTGAGTTTGGCCCCGGCCGGCATGATCGGCGACTCGGCGATGCCCAGCCCCATGCGCGTAATCAACAGCGTGATCCAGTTATGCGCACCAGCAGCCAAGGCCTGGAAGGCGCCCCAGGCGACAGTCGCGATGACGATGACGCGACGGGTCTGAAAACGGTCCAGCAGCATGCCGCCGGGAATCTGCATCAATGCGTACGACCAGAAAAACGCACTGAGCATCAAGCCTTCCAGCGCGGGAGGGATCTGGAACTCACTGGAAATCAGCGGCAAGGCCACCGACAGCGAAGCGCGGTCGATGTAGTTGATGGCGGTCAGCAGCAACATGATGAGGAAGATCCGCCAGCGCACGCTGGTCGGACGCTCGGTGGCAGACGCGGCGGCGAGCCGCAGGGTTTCGGCACTCGGATTGTTCATGAGGGGCGCTCTTGTTGTTGTGGGTGCAAGCGGCCCAATACCCGCCTATTAACGCAAAACCAGTAGGAGCGAGGCTTGCCCGCGAAGGCGATGTGTCATTAACAATGATGTCCACTGACACTCCGCCTTCGCGGGCAAGCCTCGCTCCTACTGGGTTTACATCTTGGCTGACGGGTGATCAGCCAGCGCCAGCCCGACCACTCCGGCGCCGACCACCACGCATTCGATATCGACGCTCAATTGCGAGCATTCCTTTCACGCTGAAAAATCAGAACGTTCCCGGGTAACTGCCGCCGTCCAGCAACAGGTTTTGCCCGGTGAGGAAACCGGCATGGGCGCTGCAAATGAACGCGCAATACGCACCGAACTCATCAGGTTGCCCGAAGCGCTGGGCCGGTACGTTTTTGCGCCGCTGTTCGCTAATGCTCTCGACGCTGGCCCCCTTGGCTTCGGCGGCCGCACTCAAGGTCTTGTATAAACGCTCGGTTTCGAACGGTCCGGGCAGCAGGTTGTTGAGGGTCACGTTGTGTCCGGCCAGCCGCGACTGCCGTGCGAGCCCGGCGATGAATCCGGTCAAACCGCTACGGGCGCCGTTGGACAGGCCCAGCACATCAATCGGCGCTTTGACGGCGCCCGAGGTGATGTTGACGATGCGTCCGAACCCACGCTCGGCCATGCCGTCGACGCACGCTTTGATCAGCTCAATGGGCGTGAGCATGTTGGCATCCAGCGCCTTCAGCCAGTCTTCGCGCTGCCAGTCGCGGAAGTCCCCGGGCGGCGGGCCACCGGCGTTGTTGATCAGGATGTCGACCTGCGGGCACGCCGCCAGCACCTGTTTTCGCACCCGCGGATCGCTGATGTCGCCGGTCACCGTGCACACGTCAATGGACGGCGCCAGGCTGCGCAATTGTTCGGCGGCGACCTGCAAGGCTTCGCTGCCGCGCGCGTTGATCACCAGGTTGACGCCCTCCTTTGCCAAGGCGCGCGCACAGGCCAGACCCAGCCCTTTGCTGGAAGCGCAGACAATCGCCCAGCGACCCGAAATAGCCAAATCCATGAGGGTGCTCCTGTGGTGTTGAGTGGAGAAATTGGCGGACGTTTCTACGTTACCACTGCTGATGTCAATGGATCGCGACCGGGTTGATGTTGACCTGGGTCGAGCCCTTGTACAGCGACTTACTGTCTGCGGACCAATAAGAACCGGAGAAACCCATGAACCCGTTCCAGTTTTATTTCCCCACCACTTTGAAAAGCGGCAACGGCCTGGTGCGTCAGGCCGGTGCATTGCTCAAGCCCCATGTTCGGAAAAAACTGCTGGTGGTCACTGACACAGGGCTGATGGCGTCGGGCGTGATGGAAGGTTTTTTCGCCTCCCTGGCCGAGAGTGACATCGGCTATGAAGTGTTTTCCGGCGTCGAACCGAACCCCACCACCGACGTGCTGGAACGAGCCGTGGCCTTCCTGAAAAACCACGACTGTGACTCGGTGATCGGCGTCGGTGGCGGCAGCAGCATCGACACCGCCAAGGGCGTGGCGGCCATGGCCACCAACCCCGGCAACATCCTCGACTACGAGGGCTACGACAAACTGCTGCACCCACCCCTGCCGATCTTCGCGATCCCGACCACCTCCGGCACTGGCAGCGAATGCACCGCCTCCACCGTGTTCACCAACACCAAGACCCTGTTCAAAACCGTGATCATCAGCCCGGCACTGTTTCCGAAACTGGCGATTCTCGACGCCGAGCTGACGCTCAAACTTCCACCGTCGATCACCGCTGCGACGGGCATGGACGCCTTGACCCACGCCATCGAATCCTACGTGTCGAAGCAGGCCAACCCGGTCAGCCAGGCCCTGGCGCTGCAAGCGATCAAGATGATCTGCACGCACCTGCCCAAGGCATTTTTCAGCGGCTCCGACCTGCACGCCCGGGAACAGATGCTGCTTGGGTCGTTCCTGGCGGGCGTGGCCTTCGCCCAATCGAAACTGGGCAACGTGCATGCGATCTCCCATACCTTCGGCGGCGTCTTCAACATTCCCCACGGCATCGCCAACGCCACGCTGCTGCCCTACGTCATCGAATACAACCTGGCGGCCTGCCCGGAGCTGTTTCGCGAGATTGCCATCGCCATGGGCGAAGACATCGACGGCCTGAACCTGGCCCGCGCCGGGCACAAAGTGGTGGACCACGTGGTGGCGCTGAACAAGGCCATCGGCATTCCCGACAACATCAAGGACCTGGGCGTGGACCTGGATTACATGCCGCAAATGGTCAGTGACTCGATGCGCAGCGGCAACGTGCTGGTCAACCCACGCCTGACCACCGCCGCCGACATTGAGCGAATCATCAGCAACGCCTGGCACGGCATTCATTCCTGAAGAGAACACGCCCATGTTTTACGAAATGCGCACCTACACGATTCAAATCGGAAAAATGCAGACCTACCTCAAGCACTTCGAGGAGGTCGGGCTACCGGTGATCTCCCGCTACACCACGCTGGTGGGTTGGTGGTACACCGAAATCGGCGAGCTGAATCAGGTGATCCACATCTGGGCCTACGAGAGCCTTGATGACCGGATCAAGAAACGGGCTGCGCTGTATCAGGACCCTGACTGGCTAGAGGGTTTCGTGCCGAAAGCGTTCCCGATGCTGGAAAAGATGGAATCGAAACTGCTGATCGCCGCCGATTTCTCCCCGATCAAATAAACCCCTGTGGGAGCGAACCTGCTCACGATAGCGGTATGTCAGACGCATCAAAGTTAACTGGCACTCCCCATCGCGAGCAGGCTCGTTCCCACACGGGGATTTGTACTGGCCTGCCGAATCGGCTCAAACCAAGGACAACCTCATGTGCGACCACAATCCCAACAATACCGCCGCCGACCGATCACCCGACATCAAGGCCTTGCTCGAAGGCCTGCCCACTAACTGGGGCAAATGGGGGCCGGACGATGAAGTCGGGGCCCTGAATTACCTGCAAAGCGCCGAGATCCTCCGTGGCATCGCCTCGGTTCGCCAAGGCAAGACCTTCACCCTGCAAGTGCAGATCGGCCATCCCAAGGGCGAGCCGTTGTGGCCCGGCCGACGCCCGTCGATGCGTGTCAACGTGCTGGACAAGGGCCACTTCCTGGCGGGCAAGACCCACTTTGACGGTCACGTGGAATACGCCGACGATGTGATCTTCATGCACCTGCAAGGCTCGACCCAATACGATGCGCTCGGCCACGTCTGGCACGACAACAAACTGTGGAACGGCTATGACGCAATGAGCACCATCGGCAGCATGGACAAGGCCAGCATCCTGCCGATTGCCGAACGCGGAATTGTCGGCCGCGCGGTGCTGATCGACATGGCGCGCCATCGCGGCAAAGCGGTGCTGGACAAGGGGGAGACCTTCAACCACCTGGACCTGCAGGCTGCTGCAAAGGCGCAGGGCATCGAGATCCAGAAGCGCGACATCCTGATCATCCGCACCGGCTGGATTGGCTCGTTCTATGAGCGCGAACCGGAAGAGTTCTACAAGGACTTCGCCGAGCCGGGCCTGACCTTCAGCCGCGAACTGGTGGAGTGGTTTCACCAGATGGAAATTCCCAACCTGGTGACCGACACCATGGCCAACGAAGTAGCGGTCGACCCCACCTCGGGCGTGCTGATCCCGCTGCACAATGCCTTGATGCGCAACCTCGGCGTGACCTTCACCGAAGTGGCGCTGCTCGACGACTTGGCCAGTGATTGCGCCGAAGACGGCCAGTGGCAGTTCCTCTACACCGCCGCGCCGTTGAAGATTGTCGGCGGGACCGGTGCGCCAGTGAATCCGATTGTGATCAAGTAGTCAGGTCCTGCTTCAGCTCGTTGATCAGCAGGGTCGCTGCCGGAGACAGGTCGGCGCCGGCCCGGCTGATCACACCATAAGGCTCGATCAGCGCGCGCATGGACACCGGCAATTTCACCAGCAAATCGTGTTGCTCGCAGAATTGCGCGACTTCCACCGGGATCACCGCCAGCAAGGTCGGGTCCTGCTGCACCAACAGAATGGTGGCGAAGGTCGATGAGGTTTCCAGCGGATAACGCGGAATCTCCAGCCCCGCCTCATTTAACTCACGCTCCAGGGCCTGGCGCATCGGCATGTCCTTGGGGTAGACCACCCAGCGGTAATCGCTCAGTTGCGACAACTGCAACGACTCGGCACGGGCCAACGGATGGTCTTTGCTGGCGACCACCGCCAAGGGCTCTTCGCTGAGTTCGATGCAGTCATAAGCGTCCGAGCGCTGGCCGACGCTGGTGCGACAGATCGCCAGGTCCAGCCGCCCTTGATCCAGCAAACCGAGCAAGGTGGCGCTGGTGTTTTCCACCAGTTCCACGGACAACTCCGGCTGCTTGAGCCTTAATTCGCTCAGGGCCCGGGTCAGCAACGGCACCGCGCCCATGATCACGCCTACCGACAACCGCCCGCCCTGGCCCTGCATGATGCTGAGCATTTCCTCGCGCAAATGTTCGACGTCGCTGTAGATCAGCCGTGCATACCGAATCATGCAACGGCCCATTTCATTAGCAACCAGGCCCTTGGGCTGACGTTCGAACAGCGGCATCCCAAGCAACGACTCGACTTCGTGCAAGGCCTTGGTGGCGCCGGACTGGGAAATCGAAATGTGCTCGGCGGCCTTGTGCAACGAGCCACGATCGTCCAGCGCGATCAGCAACCGCAGTTGTTTGAGTCGAAGCCGCGAAGCGATGCTGCCAAGTGAAGGAACCATATCGGTGTGTGCTCGATTCAATGGACAAATCCGTCAGGCCCACGCCGCCATTTGCCGGCGTGGGCAAAGTGGTTAGCTCAGGGGCGCCCTGCTCCACTGGCCATCGACCAGTCGATTGAGGCTCAGCGGGTTAGCGTTTTGCAGCGCCTGGGGCAGGTACTCATCAGGATAGTTCTGGTAGCAGACCGGCCGCAGGAAGCGATCAATGGCCAAGGTACCGACTGAGGTGCCGCGCGCATCCGAAGTGGCTGGATAGGGTCCGCCATGCACCATCGCATCACTGACTTCGACGCCGGTCGGGTAGCCGTTGAGCAGCAAGCGTCCGACCTTGTCTTCGAGTAGCGGCAACAGCTCGCCGAAGCGATCCAGGTCCGCCGGATCGGCAATCAGCGTGGCGGTCAGTTGACCGTGCAAACTGCCGAGCACGGCGCGCAGTTGGTGCCGGTCTGCGATTTCCACCACCACCGTGGCCGGGCCGAAGATCTCTTCCTGCAACAACGGATCGCCGTCGAGCAACAACTGTACGTCGGCCTTGAACAGCTGCGGTTGCGCCTTGGATTTGCCCTGCGGCTGACCGGCGAGGTGATCGACCCGTTCGTGGGCCACGATGTGTTGAAGACCTGCGCGATAGCTGTTCAGGGCGCCGGCGTTGAGCATGGTCTGGGCCGGTTGGCTGCCCATGTTTTGCGCGAATACGTCCAGGAACTCGCTGAACTGCGGCGAGTGCAGGCCGATGATCAGTCCGGGGCTGGTGCAGAACTGGCCGCAGCCGAGGTTGATCGACGCGGTCAGTTCCTCGGCGACTGTTTCCGCGCGAGCCTGCAACGCCTGGGGCAACACAATCACCGGGTTGATGCTCGACATCTCGGCAAACACCGGGATCGGCTGCGGGCGGGCCGCCGCCATATCACACAGTGCGCGACCGCCCTTGAGCGAACCAGTGAAGCCGACTGCCTGGATCGCCGGGTGCTTGACCAGTGCTTCGCCGACGCCGCCGCCGAAGATCATGTTGAATACACCCGCCGGCATCTCGGTGGCCTCGGCCGCCCGAATGATTGCATCGGCGACGCGCTCGGCCGTCGCCATATGCCCGCTGTGGGCCTTGAACACCACCGGGCAACCCGCCGCCAGCGCGGCAGCGGTGTCGCCACCCGCCGTGGAAAACGCCAAGGGGAAATTGCTCGCGCCAAACACTGCGACCGGGCCGAGGCCGATACGGTATTGGCGCAAGTCCGGGCGCGGCAGCGGCTGGCGGTCGGGCAAGGCGTTGTCGATACGTGCGCCGTAGAAGTCGCCACGGCGCAACACTGTGGCAAACAAACGCATCTGCCCGCTGGTACGTCCGCGCTCGCCTTTGATACGCGCAGCCGGCAACGCGGTTTCGCGGCAGACCAACTCAATGAAATCATCACCCAGCGCCTCCAGCTCGTCGGCCACCGCGTCCAGGAATTGCGCACGTCGTAACGGCAACAGCTGACGAAACGGGGCAAAAGCTCGCGAGGCGGCCGTCACTGCCAGCGCGACTTCCTGATCATTGGCCTGATGAAAAACATAGGGCAGTGCTTGCCCGGTGCTGGCGTCGAAACTCTGCAACGTTTCGCCGCCCAGAGCGCTGCGCTGCCCGTCGATAAACTGCTGGCCCAAAATAGCGGACATCAAAAACTCCCTCGCCGGCGTTCGGCAGGCGATCATTCGAATTGAAGGGGTACGCCGAAGGCGCACGCTTCACTCTATTGGCCGGGTTGATGGGCAACAAATGACAACAACGGGCCAGGGGATGAGTATTCGTCATCCCCCGCCCGTCATCGGTGGTACCAGGTGTCAGTGAATCGCGACGAAATTGGCGGACGTTTCTACGTTACCACTGCTGATGTCAATGGATCGCGACCGGGTTGATGTTGACCTGGGTCGAGCCCTTGTACAGCGACTGTCGATCAGCTCAAGGTTGTAGGTGCCGTTTTTGGCCAGCATGAACTGGTTGACCGGGAACGCCTGACCGTCTTTCGCCGGACAGATTTCCGAAGCCCAGGTGTCGCCGCCGACCGCGACGATCTGCTTGTCCGCCAGCCATTTGGCCGGTTGTACATTCAACAAATGCGCTGCAGGTAGACCGCTATCGCGAGCAAGCTCGCTCCCACAGTGGATGGGTGTCATCCCCGGTTTTTTTGATCGCCACTAAACCCTGTGAGAGTGCAGGTCCAGTGCCTTCTGGATGTCGGCAACGCTGAACTCGGTTTTCTCCGGCACGATGGCGCTGCCGTACACGGCGGTCATGTCCAGCACCACGCCACGGGTGACGATGGGCGGGACTTTTTCGATGCCGAGTTTTTTCACGCCTTCGACGGTGACGAAGTCCGCCGCACGGTTGCCGTTGTAGTAGACATTGTCGATGCCGATATGGCCGATGCCGTTGAGTTGGGTGCCGACACCGGTCCAGCCGACCACCAGTTCATCGTTAAAGGTGAACTTGTTAGGCCCCATGGTGGTGCCACCCGCCTCGCCCGGCTGGATGTTGGTCAGGTGAAAACTGCGGTGACGGAAGGCTGGCAGAGTCTTGTCGATGGGCACGGCCAGCGGATAGGTTTTGCCGCTCTTGATCAATTTGGAGGCGTTGATCACCGACTCGGCGTTTAACAGATTCAGCGCGCCGATTTCATCGTTGGCGCCGTATTTCGAGGGGTACCATTTTTCGGCATCCGCCGCGTGAGCGGCATGGAGGGTGAACAACAGGGCAAACGGCAGTACCAATCGGGTCAGCATGAGCGGGTCCTTGTGAGGTTGCAGTGGACCCAAGGTACGCAGCCCGTCTGTGGGGAAACAGACAGGGATGGGCAATACAATTGTTCTGGATTATCACGAGTGACATCAGTGGGGGGGAGCCTGCTCGCGACAGCGGCGGGTCAGCCAGCATCGACGTCGATGAAGAACGCATGCGTTTTACCTTTCAGCGCAACCTCGGCATTTCGCCGAGAGATTATCGCAATCGTGTCTCTCGTTAATCACAGGTTGCAACTAACTGTCATTTAGCTGAACAGCGTCCAACTTCAATATGAAGATTCGATGTTTTTCCATTCAACTCGGCATTTAGCGGGCATTGAAGGTTGACTTCACCCACCTCCCTGAGTAAATTGCCCGGGCCTTCGACGAAGGCCTTTTTTCAACTCACAAAAGAATCCAATGGACACAGTATCTAGTCGCTGCCGGGACACTGCGAATTCGCGGAACCTGGCACATAATCCAGTCAATGACGGGACTCGACTTTTCGGTCGGGTGAGCTGCGCTAGAGCTTGATGCTCCGCCGTAACTTGCCTCACCGGCGTCCGTCCGGTCCAGAGGCATGTTATGAACTTCAACACCACCGTAATGCCGGGCGTGCGCGCCTTTGCATCGACCATGCGGGTCAAGCTGTGCCGTGAGCGTCTGTTGACGACGCGGGTCAGCGCCCCGTTTTCCACCCCTTCTGCCCCTGCCAAGGCAAACCCTCGTGCCAACTGGCGCGTCTGCCCGATGACGGGCCGGCTTCAGCAACGCTGGAGCTTCGACGACAGCCAGGAACCACCGGGTCGGCGCATTGCGCGGATGTTCGGTCTTACCCTCGATACCCGCACATTCAGTTGACCTGAAGGCACTTTAAAGTTCTTCCCCCAACGTTTTCCTTAATAGGGAATTCGGCAACTTCTTATTGCCTGTCAAAACACAACGTTATCGGAGTTAGTTATGGACGAAGCCAGTAGACGGTTCGCTGCCTATCAACTTTCCATTGATACGCAGCGAACGTTAAAACACAAGAAAACAACACTTTCGAAATTGATCGCCTGTTTGCGACTCGACATACATTCGCTCGCCTATGAATAGATGAGCGTGCTGTGTGTCGTGCCGCAAGACGGCGGCAGGAGCACACACAATGACGACTGTAAAAACGCCGGATATTCGCGCCAAAGGCGCCAGCAGCAACAATGCCAAACTGTCGATGCGCGCCGCCCGGGAAGCGCAAAACGGCCTGGCCGTCACCCTCGCCAATCTCAACGCCACCCCTGACGGTTTGACTGAACTCGAAGCCGAAGGCCGGCTGGCCCGCGCAGGCTATAACGAGGTCGCCCACGACAAGCCGCCTCACGCCATCGTCCAACTGCTCAAAGCCCTGAACAATCCCTTCATCTATGTCCTGCTGACCCTGGCCGGCATCAGTTTCTTCACCGATTACTGGCTGCCGATCAGCCAGGGCGAAGGCGACGAGGCGGACCTGACCAAAGTCATCATCATCATGCTCATGGTCTTGCTCAGCAGCCTGCTGCGTTTCTGGCAGGAGCACCGCTCGGCCAAATCCGCCGAAGCCCTGAAAGCCATGGTGCGCACCACCGCGACCGTGCTGCGACGCGGACAAAAAGGCAACACCCCGGTGCTGCGCGAAGTGCCGATGCGCGAACTGGTAGCCGGCGACATCGTCCAGCTCAGCGCCGGCGACATGATCCCGGCCGACATCCGCTTGATAGAGTCCCGCGACCTGTTTATCAGCCAGGCCGTGCTGACCGGCGAAGCGTTGCCGGTCGAGAAGTACGACACCCTCGGCGACGTCACGCAAAAGTCCGCGACCCGCAGCGC
>NZ_NMOJ01000246.1 GCF_002251635.1 Pseudomonas mandelii | reverse complement strand
GCCGACCAAGGCAACCTGCTGGACCTGCCGAACATCTGCTTCATGGGCACCAACGTCGTCAGTGGTCGCGCCAAAGCCGTAGTAGTCGCCACCGGCCCACGCACCTACTTCGGCTCCCTGGCCAAAGCGATTGTCGGCTCGCGGGTGCAAACCGCTTTCGATCGTGGTGTGAACAGCGTCAGCTGGCTGCTGATCCGTTTCATGCTGGTGATGGTGCCGATCGTGTTCTTCCTCAATGGCTTCTCCAAAGGTGACTGGGGCGATGCGTTCCTGTTTGCACTGGCGGTCGCCGTTGGCCTGACCCCTGAGATGCTGCCGATGATCGTCAGCGCCAACCTGGCCAAAGGCGCCAACGCCATGGCCAAGCGCAAAGTCGTGGTCAAGCGCCTCAACGCGATCCAGAACTTCGGCTCNATGGACGTGCTGTGCACCGACAAGACCGGCACCCTGACCCAGGACAAGATCATTCTNGAGCACCACGTCGACAGCAACGGCCGGCGTGACGACACGATCCTCGAACTGGCGTGGCTCAACAGCCATCATCAGAGCGGTCTGAAAAACCTGATGGACCAGGCCGTGGTGCAGTTCTCNAACGCCAATCCCAAATTCAGGGTGCCGTTCGCCTACAGCAAGGTCGACGAGTTGCCGTTCGACTTCGTCCGTCGGCGCCTGTCGATCATCGTCAAGGACAGCCGCGACGATCACCTGATGGTGTGCAAAGGCGCGGTCGAGGAAATGCTGAGCATCGCCAGCCATATTCACGAAAACGGCACGGTCGTGGCACTCGATGCACAGCGCCGCAAAGACCTGCTGGCCCTGGCCAACGAGTACAACGAGGACGGTTTCCGGGTGCTGCTGGTCGCCACCCGCGAGATCCCGAAAGCGCAGAGCAAAAACCAGTACAACACCGCGGATGAGCGCGAGCTGGTGATTCGCGGTTTCCTGACCTTTCTCGATCCACCGAAGGAAACCGCAGGCCCGGCGATTGCCGCACTGCAACAAATCGGCGTGACCGTCAAGGTGCTGACCGGCGACAACGCCGTGGTGACGTGCAAGATCTGCCGCGAAGTCGGGCTGGAACCCGGTACGCCGCTGCTCGGGCCAGACATCGAGAACATGGACGACACCACGCTCAAGCTGCGAGTCGAAGAACGCACGGTGTTCGCCAAGCTGACGCCGCTGCAAAAGTCCCGGGTACTCAAAGCGTTGCAAGCCAACGGCCACACCGTGGGCTTCCTCGGCGACGGCATCAACGATGCACCGGCGCTGCGTGATGCCGATGTGGGCATTTCGGTGGACAGCGGCACCGACATCGCCAAGGAATCGGCCGACATCATCCTGNTGGAAAAGAGCCTGATGGTGCTGGAAGAAGGCGTGCTCAAGGGCCGCGAAACCTTCGGCAACATCATGAAGTACCTGAACATGACCGCCAGCTCGAACTTCGGCAATGTGTTCTCGGTGCTGGTGGCCAGTGCGTTTATCCCGTTCCTGCCGATGCTGNCGATCCACCTGCTGCTGCAAAACCTGATGTACGACATCTCCCAGCTGGCCTTGCCATGGGACAAGATGGACAAGGAATACCTGGCCAAACCGCGCAAGTGGGATGCGAAAAACATCGGCCGCTTCATGATCTGGATCGGGCCGACCTCGTCGATCTTCGACATCACCACCTTTGCATTGATGTGGTACGTGTTCTCCGCCAACAGCGTGGAAATGCAGACCCTGTTCCAGTCCGGCTGGTTTATCGAGGGGCTGCTCTCGCAAACCCTGGTCGTGCACATGTTGCGTACGCNNAAGATCCCGTTCTTCCAGAGCACGGCGGCGTTGCCGGTGATCCTGATGACCGGGTTGGTGATGGCGCTGGGTATCTACATTCCGTTCTCGCCACTGGGCACTTTGGTCGGCCTGCAACCGCTGCCGTGGGCGTACTTCCCTTGGCTGGTCGGCACCCTGCTCAGCTACTGCGTGTTCGCGCAGATCATGAAGACGATTTACATCCGCCGCTTCAAGCAGTGGTTCTGATGGCCTCAGCCCCCGAAATTCGGGGGCAAACCCAAATCACCTGAACACCCTAACCCCTGTGGGAGCGAGCTTGCTCGCGATAGCGGACTGACATTCAAAAAAGAAGTCGTCTGACACACCGCCATCGCGAGCAGGCTCGCTCCCACAGGGAATTGCGTTAAGCCTTATCGAAAAAGGGAGAGTCCTGATGTCGGGAACGACTCTACTGATCAACCTCGCAGGCTCCATCGCACTTTTGCTGTGGGGCACTCACATGATTTCTTCGGCGTTGTTGCGCGGCTTCGGCACGCCGCTGCGCCAGTGGCTGGGCCACAACTTGAACAACCGCTGGATGGCGCTGCTTTCAGGCATCGGCATCACCGGCATCCTGCAAAGCAGCACCGCCGTCAGCCTGATGGCGACGTCGTTCACGGCCGCCGGGACCCTGGGTCTGGCGCCGGCGCTGGCGGTGATGCTCGGCGCCAATATCGGTTCGACACTGGTGGTGCAACTGCTCAGCGTCGACGTTTCAATCCTCACACCCATCGTGTTGCTCGCCGGTTTGATGGTGTTCCGGCTTCGCGATGACTCGCGCTACGAAAGCGTCGGCTGTGCGCTGATCGGTCTGGGGCTGATGTTGTTGGCCCTGCGCATGCTCGGTTCGACACTGGCGGAAGTCGAAGGCGCGCCGGTGTTCCAGCTGATCATGCAGAGCCTGGACGGCGATCTGCTGATTGCGTTGCTGGTGGCGCTGATCCTCACCTGGCTGTGCCATTCCAGCGTGGCGGTGGTGTTGCTGATCGTCTCGCTGGCCGCCACCGGCCTGCTGTCGGGAACCACCCTCGTCGCGCTGGTGCTCGGGGTGAACATTGGCGGTGCTTTGCCCTCGGTGATCAATGCCGGTTCGAGCGTCGGCCGGCGCTTGCCGCTGGGTAATCTGCTGGTGCGTGCGGTCGGCGCCCTGGTGGTGTTGCCTTTCGCCGGGCTGCTGGCCGAGCTGAAGCTGGAGCCGTCGGTGCTCGTGGTGTCGCTGCACACGGGTTTCAATCTGCTGCTGGCGCTGGTGTTCATCGGCCTGACCGATGTGCTCGCCAAAGGACTGACCCATCTGCTGCCGGCCCCCGAGCGGGATGTCGATCCGGGCATGCCGCACTACCTCGACGAAGCGGGTCTGGAAGTGGCCAACATCGGCCTGTCCAACGCGGCCCGGGAAGCGTTGCGCATGGCCGACATGCTCTCGGCAATGCTCGGCCGCCTGGTGCAGCTGTTCCACACCTCGGTGCCCGCCTGTGCCGATGAAGTGCGACGCGTCGATCAGTCCCTGGACCTGCTGGGTGCGGCCATTCGCGCTTACCTGGCGGACATCGGCAAGGAAGGCATCAGTGACAGCGATGCCGATCGCTCCCAGGAAATCCTGCTGTTCGTGATCAACCTCGAACATGCCGCGGACATTCTTTCCAGCAGCCTGACGCAGTTGGCCATGCGCCGCTTGCGCCGTGGCGAACAGTTCTCGGCGTTCGAGCTGGGCAACATCGCACCGCTGCACGACGCGCTGCTGGAAAGCCTGAGCCTGGCCATCACCGTGTTCCTGCGCGAAGACATTCCCACCGCGCACCACTTGATCCATCGCAAGGAGACCGTCAGAAGGCTCGAAGCGCACGCCAGCCGCGAGCACTTTCGCAAGTTGCAGGAAGACAAGAACACCTGGGCGGAATCCGGCGACATCTTCCAGCGGGTCCTGCGCGATTACCGCCGTGTGCATCACCACATCGCCGCCCTGGGCTATCCGCTGCTGGAGCGTGCCGGCGAGCAACCGGTCGAGAGCACCGACCTGAGCAAGGAGAATCCCTCATGCGCCTCTTGATCTGCGCGGGCCGCTATTACGCCGACAGCCGTCTGTGCCGACGGGTCCTCGACGCCTTCCAGCGCCTGCACCCGGTGCGTGTGCTGATCCATGGCGGTAATCAATACCTGGGCGGTGACATTGAAGAGTGGGCCCGGGAACACGGCGCCGACATCGTGCGCTACCCGCCCAACTGGCAGCGCCACGGCAAGTCGGCTGAACGCCTGCGCAACCACTTCATGTTGCTCGACAGCCGACCTGACGTGGTGATCGCCCTGCCCGGCGGGGAAGACACCGAAGAGCTGGTCGCCCAGGCCCGGACGGCCGGTTTGCAAACCCTATCGGTAGAGGATCGGGGGCTGACCGCCGCCGCCATCAAGTAACTTCGAGATAAATTTCATGCAAAAACCCACTCGTCTATTCGCGTCCTTCGTGCGCAGTCTGCCAGCCGCTCAAGGCCGGCGCCTGCGCCGCAATCTGTTGTTCGTCAGCGTCACCCTGAGCCTGATTGCGGTGCTCAGCATCATCTCCAGCGCCAACGCTGCCGGCGGTGCGTATACGGTGGATGACGCCGGAATCAATGCGCCCGGCGAATGCAACATCGACACCTGGTATCAGAACGGTCGGCACGGTTCATCCAGTACCAGCGTGGTGTCACAGGACTGCACGCTCAAAGGCCTGCCCAACGTACAACTCGGCGCCGCCGTGCAGCACAGCCGCGACGACGGGGACTCGGAAAACCAGTTGAGCCCGCAATTCAAGGCGCAACTATTCTCACGGGAAGACCTTGGCCTTGAGTGGGCGCTGGCGGGTTCGACTCACTTTGCCTTCAATCGGGCCCACGCCTTCGATGGCGTCGACCTGAATCTGCCATTCACCTACCAACCGATCGAAACCCTGCGCCTGAACCTCAATGCCGGCTGGAGCCATGCCTATGACGATGGCGAGCAAAACCATCGCTGGACCTGGGGAACCGGCGTCGAATACGACCTGGCCCGTTCCCTGACGCTGATTGCTGAACGCTACGGCCAACAAGGCGGCGAACAGGCGTGGCAGGCCGGGCCGAGGTTGCATGTCGGTGAGCGCATCGACGTCGATCTGGTGGTGGGCCGCAACTTGACGGGGGAGCGCGATCAGTGGCTGACCACTGGAGCAACGCTGCGGTTTTGAACGATAAGATGCGGATAACGCATCGACAGGGAACTCCTGACGTTCACCGGGCATCCTAAATGATGAGGTACTTCCTTTTTTGCTTCACGCTTCAGAGGACACCGCTATGCGCCGTCTGATTATCATCTCCTCATTCATGTTGTGTCTGCCCTTCGGTTCGGCCTTCGCCAAAGTGGACGCAGGCGATGTCGCCACCTCTGCGGGGGTTTCCGCATCGCTGTACTCGACGTTCAAGGACCACAAACTGGCGATTCCCGCCCGTGATGACGCCTCCAGCTTCGTGGCCAGTGGCGGTACGATTCGCGGTGTGTACCTGGAGTCGGTGTTGAATCAGATTCGCCAGGAAAATCCCGGACTCAAAGCCAGCGACGAAGAGCTCGCCAGAGCCATCCTCATCCAGGAAGGCGCTGCTGCTGGCCAATGAAGGTTGAAAAGGTAACGGTGGGGCTCGGGACAGCCTGATAGTCTCCAGCCCTGCCCTTTTGCTTCACCCCGCGGACAAGCGCGCCCACCCGGCCACCAGCTGCGCGCTGATGCTGACCCCGCCACACACCACAATCACCACGTCATGGGCTTCGGCGATCGCCGGATGGTCCAGGTACGCCACCGCCAATGAAACACCGCATGCCGGTTCGACTAACTGACGCAGGTCGTTGGCGTAACGCACCACGCCCATGATCGCCTCGTCATCACTGAGCACCACGCATTCGTGAGGAAAGTCGAGGATGTGCCGCACCGGCCACGCGGCCACTTTCGCAGCGCCCAGCGATGTCGCAACGGTGTCGATACGCGGCAGCCTGACGGGATGTCCGGCCTCGATGGCGGCGGCAAATGAGGCCGCGCCTTGGGTTTCGCAGGTGATGATCCGGCAGTCCATGCGATGGTGGCGAATCAATCCGGTCAGCAGGCCCGCCAGCAATCCGCCGCCACCCACCGACGTCACCAGCGCATCGACTTGTGGGCAATCCTCGAGGACTTCATCAATCAGGGTGCTGTGCCCTTCCCACAACACGGGATGATCGAAGGCTGGCACGTATTCGGTATCTGCATCCTGTGAAAGCGCTTTGGCCCGTTGGTTGGCCTCATCCCAGACCTTGCCGTGAACAATGACCTCGGCGCCGGTTTTCCTGATCCTGGCGCGGGTGGTTTCCGGGGTGGTGTGCGGCACAATAATGCAGGCTTTCAGGCCTAGGGCAGCGGCGGCCATGGCGGTGGCAAAACCAGCGTTGCCGCCGGAAGGACAGACGACTTTGCGCTTGCCCTGGGCCTTTGCCTGACTGCACAGAAGGCCCATGCCGCGTAATTTGAACGATCCGCTGGGTTGCAGGTTTTCCAGCTTGAGCCAGATGCGCCGGGTCGGCGTTGACAAGCCTGGGTGCAGAATCAAAGGCGTTCTGATGTGAAGCATTGTGTGCTCCCTTTGGCAGCACCGGCTTGTCGAGGTTTCGACGAGCCGGTGATGAACGATCCTTATCCAAGCTTAGTTCACCCTGCCCCAGGGTTATCGGTTTACCGGTAGCGCGGTGCCGCTGATGAGTGGCCGAAGGAGCCTGACAGCACTTGGCGCTGGGCTTCGTAAGCGTCCCATTTGTCGCCCTCGTGCAGGCCCGGAATGGTCACCACTTCACCCTTCGCCAGGCCGACCAGCGCGGCATCGACCATGTCCTCGGCGGACATCACGATCTCTTGCGGCAGGTTTTCCACCGGGTTGCCGGCCTCGCTCCAGAAGTCGGTGGCGGTCGCGCCGGGCAACACCGCCTGAACGCGAATGCCCTTGTCGGCCAACTCATGGTGCATTGACTGACTCAGGCCCAGCACGAAGGCCTTGCTCCCGCCGTAAACGCCGTTGAGGATTTCCGGAGCGACGGCGACGATGGAGGAAATGTTGATCACGGTGCCGGTGCCCCGTGCGACGAAGCCAGGCACCACGGCATAGGACAGACGCATCAGCGCGGTGACGTTGAGGCTGATCATGGCTTCCATGTCGTCCACCGGGCTGCCGAGCAACGGCATCACTGCGCCAACACCGGCGTTGTTGACCAGCAAGGTGATACTCGCGTCGTTGCGCAGAATGCTTTCAACTCGCAGCAGGTCGGCCTTGTCTTTGAGGTCGGCAGCGACCACTTCCACGGCGCGGCCGGTTTCGTTGCTCAGATGATTGGCCAAAGCGTTGAGTTTGCCCTGGCTGCGGGCGACCAGAATCAGGTCGTAACCCTGCCGGGCGAGACGGTCGGCGTAGACCGCGCCGATGCCAGACGAAGCGCCAGTGATCAGTGCAGTGCCTTTGGATGAAAGGGCCATGTTCAATTTCCTTCACAGTAAGGCGATAAGGTCGCCGGGTGTGAACCGTTATAAATTGACTGACGCTCGTCTCAAATGACGTTTAAAGTACGTTTTTCGGACATTGGCTTTGAGGGCACCATCATGACTTCCGTGGCGTTCGTGGTTTTCGAGGGGTTCCAGTCCATGGCGCTGGCGGCGATGCCGGTGTTCGAATACGCCAACTTCAGCGCTGGTGAAGCGCTTTATGAGGTCAGCGTGATCTCTGAGGATGGCCGTTCCTTAAGGGCTTCCGGCGGTTTGAGTGTCGGCACTCAGGCGTTTGATAAGCGGGTGTTTGACACCGTAATCGTGGTCGGCGGCGATTCGATTCTCGAGCAGGCGCCCGAGGGTGTGTTGGCGTACCTGCGCGACAGCGTGAAAACTGCCCGGCGCACGGCGTCGATCTGCTCGGGGGCATTCGTGCTGGCCCAGGCCGGCCTGCTCGACGGTCGGCGGGCCACCACGCATTGGGCCTATGCGCGGGATCTACAAGCGCGGTTTCCCTCGATCAAAGTGGAAGATGACCGTATTTACGTGGTCGACGGTTCCATCTGGACCTCCGCCGGCATGACCGCGGGCATCGACCTGGCGCTGGCCATGGTTGAAAAGGATCATGGCGCCGACCTGGCCCGTGCCGTGGCGCAGAAACTGGTGATGTACCAGCGCCGCGCGGGTGGCCAGTCGCAGCATTCGGCCTTGCTGGAACTGGAGCCGAAATCCGACCGTATTCAGACCGTCCTCGGCTACGCCCGGGAACACCTGACATCGGCGTTATCGGTGGAGCAACTGGCGGAAGTGGCACGCCTCAGCCCACGGCAATTCAGCCGGACGTTTCGCGCCGAGACCGGGCAGTCCCCGGCCAAGGCCATCGAAAACCTGCGCCTGGAGGCGGCGCGGCAAATGCTCGAGCGCGGACGGCTGACCCTCGACCAGATCGCCGCCGAGGCGGGCTTCACCGACCGTCGCCGCATGCGCGAAGCCTTCCTCCGGGCGTTCGGCCAACCGCCGCAGGTGATTCGGCGTAATGCCAGGTCGCCGATGACGGCATAAGCGTCAGGGCGCGGGAAGCGCTGCTCGCAGGTCGACCGCTTGATAAAGCGGCATCAGCCGCAGGGCCACGCCATCGGCCAGGGCCATTGGCATCAGCCTTTGCATCGCCACCTCGAATGGGTCCATCCACGCAGGCATGGGGTGCAAGCCCTTGTCGAGCGGCTCGAAAAAATCATCCCAGTGGATCGGAATCACGAGCACCTCCCGGGGGTGTTTTATAAGCCAGCATTGAATGGCCCATGCGCCTTTCCTTTTGCCTGATCGAACCGTTCACTCAGGCTAGCCCAAACCGGCGAATCGGCATGACCTTCTACACTGAGGAGATCGCTCAACAACTGGAATCGGTGCTCATGAAAATCTCGGCCAGGCTGGCGTTTTTCGCCATCGTTTCCACCCTCGCCTACCTCGGTCTCGCGGTGTGGGGGCTGGGCGGGTTTGCGGCGTTTTTCGCCCATGCGCCGCTGGTGGTGGTTGCCGTCGCAACCTTGGTGATGGCCGTGGCCTCGCTGTTCACCGAGGTCAACCTGAGCTCCGGCGAACGTGAAGACCGGGCCAATCGCTGGGTGCTGCCGGCGTTCGGCATCATCGGAGTTTTGAGTGGGTACCTGCCGGCCTACACCGACCGGATCGATTTCTGGACCTTCGGTGGCGTGGGTGTGCGCTGGGTGGGGGCGTTGCTGTTCATCGTCGGCGGCGCGTTGCGGATGTGGCCGGTGTTTGTGCTGGGCAAGCGGTTTAGCGGGTTGGTGGCGATTCAGCCGGGGCACAGTCTGGTCACCGACGGGATTTATCGTCGCTTGCGCAACCCCAGTTACCTGGGGATGTTGGTCATCGCCGTGGGCTGGGCGCTGGCGTTTCGCTCGGGGGTCGGGTTGCTGCTGGCGGCGCTGACGGTGATTCCGTTGATTGCCCGGATTCACTCGGAAGAGGCGCTACTGAGGGCACAGTTCGGGGGTGAATATGAGGCGTACTGCGCCCGTAGCTGGCGGCTGATCCCCGGGTTTTATTAGCACCGAAAATCCAATGTGGGAGCGAGCTTGCTCGCGATGGCGGAGTGTCAGTCAACATAAATGTTGAATGTCAGCCCCTCATCGCGAGCAAGCTCGCTCCCACAGGGGATGGTGTTGATTACGAAGAACGTAGACAGAGCCGGCCATCGCCATCCACTCGATGCGAAACGGAGTCATAGCCGGCCAACGTCGCATGTGGTGTCTGAATCGGATGGTCATGGGTCGAGGTAATGATCACAAGGTCCGCCCCTGCCGCCTCCGCCGCAAGAATCCCGACAGTGGCATCTTCAAAGATCAGGCAATCGGTCACCTCAACACCTAAGCGCTTAGCCGCCAGTCGATAGCCCGCAGGATCCGGTTTGCCAGCGCTGACATCTTCGGCCGTGACCATGACACCAGGCTCGGGAATCCCCGCCGCCGCCATTCGGCGTAACGCCAGTGCTCTTGGTGCAGAGGTGACAATTGCCCACTGATTCGCCGGCAAGGACCTGAGGAAATCTGCCGCGCCAGCCACCTCGACTATCCCCTCCACGTCTTCGATTTCCGCCTCGGTAATCCAGTTGGCTTCTGCTTCGGCATCCACCCCGGGCAACGCCAGACGGTTGATGGTGTCGATGGCGCGTGCGCCGTGAATGGTCGGCAGGAAGGACTCGACATCCACGCCGTGGCGCAAGGCCCAGGTGGTCCAGATACGCTCGGCAGCGGCGATGGAGTTGAGAACGGTGCCGTCCATGTCGAACAGGAACGCGCGATACGGGGTATTAAAAACGAATTCGTCGGCAGACAAGGATGCGTTTCCTTCGTGTGTCAGGCAGGTCCGTCAATGTACACGACCTACAGAGTCCTTCGCGACTTGAGGGCCCCATCGACACAATCCAGCAGTTGTCCCAACGCCCAGGGCTTCTTGATGAACGACACCGCATGCCGCACCCCGGAGGATTCGGGGGTTTCAAAACCGGACATGATCATGATCGGCTTGTCGGGCCAGCGATCGCCAAACTCATTGGCCAGATCGGCGCCGTTACGCTTTCCAGGCATGGTGATGTCCGTGAGCAACAGACCCACCTCGTTCGCGTGCAACTCCAGGTAAACCGATGCGGCGTCCGCGCTAGCGTGCGGTTCAACCTTGAAACCTTCCTCCTGAAGAATTTCGCAGAGAAATTCCAGAATCAGCGGGTCATCTTCAACCACCAGAATCAACCCGTCAGGAAGGTGCTCGCCCGCCGTCGGTATTGGACACATGACTTTCCACTCCCTGATCGCATAAGTGATTTCGCGGCTCAAATCCGCTGTCTATCAGGTATGAGCAGCGGACTCGGCGGAAATTCATTTTTGATACACGCGCTGGCACGATCAAGCGTCCTGCAAAATCAGGTCGGCGCCCTTCTCTGCCACCATCAACACCGCCGCATGGGTATTGCCCGACGTCACATTCGGAAAGATCGACGCATCGACAATCCGCAATCCGTCCAGCCCATGCACCTTCAAGCGTTTGTCCACCACCGAGACCTGCGGGTCCGAGCCCATGGCGCAGGAGCCGCACAGGTGGTAGATCGAGCCGCTGTTTTCACGGAAGTATTGCAGCATCTGCTCATCGGTCTGCACCGCCGCGCCCGGTAATACTTCGGCCACGGTGATGCCCTTGAGCGCTGGTGCCTGCATGATCTTGCGCATCAATCGGCTGCCCTGGATCACCTCGTCGATGTCCTTTTGGGTGCTCAGGTAGTTGGGGTCGATCAGCGCCGCGTCCCGCGGGTTTTTCGAGGCGATGCGGATGGTGCCACGGCTGGTCGGGCGGCACGGGTTGAAGCACAGCAGGAAGCCGGAGTAAGGCTCGGGCTTGAGGCTGGCCTTGTTGTTTTTTGGAATCTGGTACGACAGCGGGTTGAAATACAGCTGCAGGTTCGGGTCCTTCTGCGCGTCGTTGCCGCGAAAGAAACCACCCGCCTGGTTGACGCTCATGGCCAACGCACCTTTGCGCGTAAACAGGTACTTGAGGCCGAGTTTCAACTGGCCGAACAGCGAGCTGAGCTCATCGTTCAGCGTCGGGATATTGGCCTTGTAGTAGTAGCTGGCGCACAGGTGGTCTTGCAGGTTATCGCCCACGGCCGGCAGGTGCTTGACCAGCGGGATTGCATGCTCGGCCAGCAGTTGTTGGTCAGCCACACCCGACAGTTGCAGGATCTTGGGCGTGTCCACCGCACCGGCGCACAGGATCACTTCCTTGCGCGCGGTGAAGGTACGGACCACGCCGTGCTGGGTGACGGCAATGCCGGTGGCGCGTTGCTGGTCGTCGAACAGCACGCGATCAACCAGCGCATGCAATTCCACGGTCAGGTTCGAGCGACTGAGGGCCGGGTGCAAATGGGCAAAGCTGCTGGAGCAGCGCTCGCCCTTGCGGGTGTTGACGTCATACAGCCCGGCGCCTTCGAAATTCGGGCCGTTGAAGTCGTCGCTATGGGCGTAGCCGAGTTGCTCGCAGCCCTTGAGGAACACGTCACAGATCGGGTGGGTCTGGCCCTTCATCGGCGTGATGCTGATGGGGCCACTACCGCCGTGGTACTCGGTGTCGCCCAACGGGTGGTTTTCCAGCTTGCGAAAGTACGGCAGCACGTCTGCAAAGCCCCAGCCATCGTTGCCGTTGGCGGCCCAGTCATTGAAGTCATGGGCCTGGCCGCGCACATAGATCATCGCATTGATCGAGCCCGAGCCACCCTGCACTTTGCCCCGTGGCGCGTAGATTTCACGGCCTGCCAGCTGCTTTTGCGGCTGGCTGTAGTACATCCAGTTGAAGGTCGGGTTGTAATACATCTTGGCGAAACCGACCGGGATCTTGAACCACCAGGAACTGTCTTTGCCGCCGGCTTCCAGCAGCAACACGGAGTATTCGCCCGAGGCGGACAACCGGTTAGCCAGTACGCACCCTGCGGCGCCGGCGCCGGCGATGATGTAGTCATATGTCATGCACAATTACCGCGTTATTCGTAGTGAAGTGCCGCGTTATTCGTAGTGAAGTGCCTGGCTCAGCCTTTGGCCGGCGAGGTGTCTTTGACGTCAGCCGGTGTCGCAGCCATTTGCAGGTGCAGGCGCTCGCCGGTATAGGGCGTGTGCTTGCGCACCACGTCCATGTTCAGCTCCACCCCCAGGCCCGGCTCAGTGGACGGAATGATGTAGCCGTCCTCCCATTGCAGTGGCTTGGTCAGGATTTCGGCATGGAAACCGCCCCAGGTCATGATGCTTTCCTGGATCAGGAAGTTCGGCGTGCAGGTGGCCAGCTGGAAACTCGCCGCCGCGCCAATCGGCCCGTTGTACAGATGGGGCGCGATCTGCGCGTAGTAGGCCTCGGCCATGCTCGCGATTTTCTTCGCCTCCAGCAGCCCGCCGCAGCGCGCCACGTTCATCTGCAGGATCGACGCGCCGCCAGCTTGTAGCAGCTTGAAGAATTCATACTTGGTGGTCAGCCGTTCGCCCGTGGCGATCGGGATACTGGTCTTGGCCGCCACTTGGGCCATGGCCTCTTCCTGGCCAGGCGGTACCGGCTCTTCGAACCAGAGCGGGTCGTATTTCTCCAGGCGCTTGGCCAGGCGGATCGCCGACGATGGCACCATCTGCCCGTGGGTGCCGAACAGCAGGTCGCACTTGTCGCCTACCGCCTCGCGGATCTTGCGGCAGAAGGTCTCGCAGCGTTCCAGCACCTCCAGGGAAATCTGGTGGCCGGAGTACGCGGTGTACGGCCCCGCCGGGTCGAATTTCACCGCGGTGAAGCCCTTGTTCATATTCTCGATGGCGCACTCGGCCGCCAGGTCCGGGTCGTCGTAGTCATACTCGCCCAGGCTGTTAACCGGGTACAGGTAGGTGTAGGAACGCAGGCGCTCGTTGACCTTGCCGCCGAGCAATTCGTAGACCGGCTTGTTGGCCGCCTTGCCGATGATGTCCCAGCAGGCCATTTCCAGGCCGCTGACCACACCCATCATGGTCAAGTCCGGGCGTTGGGTGAAACCGCTGGAATAGGCCTGGCGGAAAAAGCGCTCGATATGGTGCGGGTCGTGGTTGAGCAGGTAGCGCTCAAACACATCCTCGATGATCGGCAGCATGGCCTTGGGGCCAAAGGTGGCGGCGTAGATCTCACCGACACCTTCGATGCCGCAGTCGGTCTTGAGTTTGACGAACAGCCAGTACATACCACCAATGTGCGGCGGTGGAACGGCGACGATATGGGTTTCAAGGGCGACGATTTTCATCTCAGGCACCTGTCTGGTTGAATTTTTTACGGTTGATTCGAGCGCGCAGGGTCAGGGCCGCCAGGGTCCCGAGCACGCCGACAAAAGCGATGTAGCCGAAGTACAGGTTGTAACCGGCCTTGCCTGGGTAGGTGTCGGTCAGGTAGCCATTGATCAGCGGGATAAAGGTGTCGGGCAGGTAACCCACCACCGAGACAATGCCGATGGCCAGGCCAGTGATGCGCAGCGGGATGTCGCAACTGTCGAGGATCGCCCAGTACAGGCCGCGAATCGCATACGTCATCAGGCCGATGAAGATCACCGTGCCGATCAGCAGCCCGAGGCTATTGAGCGCCGGGAACACAATCAGCCCGACCATGGCCAGGGTCACCAGCACCAGCGCGACGATCAGCACCGAGATATTCGAGAACTTGTCCCCCAACCAACCGCCGCCAATGCCGCCGATGGGGCGCATCCACAATTTGATGGTGGTGATGGTGCCGGCCATGACGGCGGTCATGCCGCTGCCTTGCAGGTAATCGGAGAAGCTGTAGGTGGCCCAGAACATGTGATAACCGCAGAACACGATGGCGGTCACCAGCCACAGTTCGGGGATCTTCACCAGAGTCGTGAGGTCGGCAATCAGGTTGAACTTACCCTTCTCCACCGCCGACGTTTCGGCCATGGACTTGGGGTCCTTGAGCAACACCAGCCCGCAGCCGATGGCGATGCAGATGAACGAATACAGGTAGACCACCTGTTTGAAACCTTCGGCCGCCGACTGGCTGCGGGTTTCAGTGGCATAGGCGAACAGACCGAGGGCCACGGTTGCCAATAACGCTTCAACCAGGCCGCGACCGCCATCGAGTATCCCGAAGAAACGCCCCTGCTCAGTGGGGTGGGCGATCATCTTTACGCGCTTGAGCACCGAGGCCCAGAAGGTCAGGCCGGTGGTGAGCCCCCAGCAACCGAAGATAATCATCAGGCCGGTCATCGACGGCACCGTCGAATACCACAGGCCCAGGGCGCCGGTGGCGACCAGCGAGAAAAAGATCAGAAAGCGCGGCGGCAAACGGTCGGCCAGCCAACCGCTGGGCAGGTAGCTGAGCAAAAAGACGGTGCCGAGCATGGAGTACAAGTAGCCCAGTTCACTGTGGTTGATCTGGAACACGTCGAGCATGGTGGTCTGGTAGACCTGGCGCAGGTAGAGGATCGGGTAAATCGCCCCGGCGGCCAATACCAGCAAGAGCAATTGGAAATAGCGACTGGCGGTGTCGCTTTTTGCCGCGGACACGGCATCGAGACCCTGGGCAACGGGTGCAGGCTTGGACATCTTGATGACCTCGGGCACCCACTGTGCAGGTGCCCTCATAATTGTTTTTATTGAAGGTGCAGCCGGTATGCGTGAATCAGTACTTCATGACCACCAGACGGGTCTGGGTGAATTCCAGCATTCCGTGCTTGCCGTCATCGCCGCCCAGCCCTGAGCGTTTCCAACCGGCGTGAAAGCCCTGATACGGGTCCGCCGGGGTGCGATTGACGTACAACTCGCCGGCTTCAATGGCGTTCGCCACTTTCATCGCCGTGCGGTAGTTCTCGGTGTAGAGCACCGACGACAGGCCGAACTGGTGGTCGTTGGCCATGGCCAGTGCTTCGTCAATGTCGCGGTACTTGAGCACCGGCAGCACGGGGCCGAAAATTTCTTCCTGGATGATTTCCATGTCCTGGCGGCAGCCGCTGAGCAAGGTCGGCGGGTAGAAATGGCCGGGGCCCTCGGGCAGCACGCCGCCTGTTTCCAGTACAGCACCCGCAGCCACGGCGCGCTCGACCATGGCATGGATATTCCTTTGTGAACTGGCGTTGACCAGCGGGCCCATCAAGCTTTCATCGTTGGCCCGGTCGCCGAACTTGACGGCGCTGATCTTGGTTTTCAGCAAGGCGAGGAAGCGGTCGTAGACGCTTTCGTGCACATACACCCGCTCTACCGCCGTGCACAGTTGGCCGCAGTGGGTCGTCTTGGAGCCGATGATGGCGCTGGCAGCCTTTTCCAGGTCGGCATCGGCCTCGATGATCGCCGGAGTCTTGCCGCCCAGTTCCAGGGACGGCTTGGCGATATTGGCCTTGCAGTAATCAAGCACGATACGCCCGGCATTCACGCTGCCGGTAAGGGTAATCAGGCCGACCGCTTTATGCGTGCAGACACTGGCAGCGGTGGCATGGTCCATGGTCAGGATGTTGATGACACCGGCCGGAATCCCGGCGGTGACCACGGCCTTGGCGATCTCAAACGCGGACAACGGGGTGTTATTGCTGGGCCGTACCACCACGGTATTACCGGCGATCAGCGCCGGGGCGACCTTGCGCAGCAAGGTGTAGACCGGGTAGTTGAACGGGATCAGGCAGGCCACGACGCCAATCGGCTCGCGTTGCAGGAACAGGTTTTCATCCGGCGTGTCGCTGGGGATGATTTCGCCTTCGATACGGCGCGCCCATTCGGCGTGGTAGCGGGTAATTTGCGCGGCGTAGCGTGCTTCGTTGCTGGCATCGCTGACGCTCTTGCCGGACTCGCGGGCCAGGGCCGTGCCGATGGCTTCGGCGTGGCCGTCCAGGGCGTCGGCAAAGGCACGCAAGTGTTCGGCGCGTTCGATGCTGGTGAGCTTGCCCCAGGTTTTTTGGGCGATGGCGGCGGCGTCGACGGCGGCAATGGCCTCATCGGCGGTGGCAGCGCTGACGTGGCCGACCAGGGATTCATTGGCAGGGTTGTAAACGGCGATCAGGGCGTCGCTGGCGGGCTCGACGAACTGACCGTTATAGAAATTGCGCTCGAATTGCATGTGGTTTGCCCAACGTTGTTGTTTTGCGAGTGACATGCAGTTTTGTATTTACTTGGGGGGTGTGCAAACGACTTATTGGGTGGGGTAACGTGAGGAAAATGAAGGTTACTCCATAGACGAGTGAGTTTCCCTGCGGGAATCAGCTGGCGGCGGTCGACGGCTCGAGCTGCCTGTGCGCCAACCAGATCTCTTCCTGGAGCCACTGACTGAACACCTGTAATTGCGGCATCAGTGTTTGCTCCGGCCGAGTGACGAGCCAGTAGGATTGATGGCCGTCGACATGCACGTTGAGTACCTGGGTCAACTGCCCGCTGGCCAATTCCGAAGCAACCATGTGCCAGTCGGCGATGGTGATTCCCAGGCCGTCGATCGCCGCGCGGATCGCCAGGTCCAGCAGGTCGAATTCGTAACCGCCCTGGGTATCCACTCCGGTAATCCGCGCCGCATCCAGCCAATGCTTCCACGTGAGATAACGCTGATCTTCACTCGCCAACACATGCAGCAACGTCATCCGATTCAAGTCGATACCGTCCCCGCCACCTTCGCGGGCGAACAACGACGGTGTGCACACGGCGATATGCCGCTCCTGGAACAACAGCGAGCTGTCCAGCCCATCCCACTCACCATTGCCAAAACGAATCGCACAGTCGAGGGTGCTGGTCTGCGCCAGGGTGTCCTGCATGCAGGTGGTGATGCTCAACTCCAACTCCGGGTGTTGCTCGCGCAGCCTTCCCAGGCGCGGCATCAACCAGCGGCTGGTAAAGGTCGGCGGCGCGTGGAGGTGCAGTCGGTTGGAATGGGTTTTCTGCTGAATGCTGCGCACCGTCAGCTCGATCTTGTCAAAAGACTGATGCAACGCCCGCAACAACACACGCCCGGCACTGGTCAGCTCCAAATGGTGGTGACGCCGTTCCAGCAGGTGCTCTCCCAGTTGTTCCTCAAGCTGGCGGACCTGGCGACTGACCGCACTTTGGGTCACGTTCAACAACTCGGCAGCCCGGGTAAAACTGCCGGTGCTGCCGGCAACTTCGAAGGCTTTGAGGGCATTGAGACCAGGCATTTTGCGTTTCATGGAGGGCACTCGACAGCAGCGGACAAGGAAGATTGAGCAGAGCAATGCTGCACACAACATACCTTTTTGTATTGAACCTGGGGTAGCACCCTCTGCGGCCGAAGAAAATATCGTCCCTGCGTCGCAGCGTTCGCTGCGGCAACGGGCTGCTGTTGCCAAAAAATAACCAATAATGAGAGCGAAACCATGCGACCAACCCTACGTTACATCGCCCTGGTCCCTGTGCTCGGCGCCCTTGCGGCACCGGCCATGGCCTACCAGGTCACCGACAACCTCGACCTCGGCGGCGCCGTGCGTGCACGCTGGGACTATGACCCGGATCGCGACATCCAGAAGTTCGGCCTCGACACGGCCTTCCTCAGCGCCAAGTACAACTCCGACACCTGGATCGGCGAGGCGCAGTACCGGTTCTACGGGCGTTCCTACCCGTACCAGTACACCAAGAACTACGGCGATATTCAGTTCGCCAAGTTCGCGTGGGTCGGCTACAAGTTCAACCCGAACCAGCAGGTGCAAGTGGGCTTGAACACAGTACCGTTTGGTTTGCAGCCGTACTTTGGCAGCACCTTCTACGAAACCCTGGGCAACGTCATCGGCCTGGAAGACGTGCAACAGGTCGGCGCCAAATACATCCAGCAAAGCGGCGACTGGAATATCCAGGCCGGCTACTACCTGCGCCCGGCGTGGCAAGGCAAAGGCACCAGCAAGGGCGTGACCTACTCCAGCGTGATCTCCGAAGCCGACAGCTACGTGGGCGACGGCAGCAACAACCAGGAGCGCAACACCGTGGTGGTGCGGGTGGCCAAGGCCCTGGAGCTGGGCAACTGGAAATCCGAAGTCGGGCTTTCCGGCCTGACCTCCACGCTGGAAAACAAAGACACCAACGACGACGGCCGCCGCAACGCCGTGGCAATCCACTACCTGGGCAAGAACGGCCCGTGGGGCGTGCAATTGCAGGCGGCGCGCCAGCAAATGTCACCGCGCAACCCGGGCACCAATAGCGTCGTCACCTTGGGTGGCTACGACGGGACGTTCAACGTAGCCAGCCGGGGTAATTTATACGTGGCGGACTTGAGCTACGACGTGGGCGGCAAATACCTGTTTGACCAGATCAGCGGTGTAAAGCTGTATGCCAACTACAGTGCGTTTGATAAATCCGAGAGTCAGTTCAAGACCTCGCAGCGGGTGATCCTCGGCACGTCGTTTTCGGTGAGCAAGTTGTGGGTCGCGACGGAGTGGTTGATTGGCAAGAACGATCCGTATATCGGCGGCAGCAGCTATACCGAGAGCTTGGGTGCGGGTGGGAGTAACCAGTGGGAGAATCAGCTGTATATGAACATTGGGTACTACTTCTAATCGGAGGCGATACCACTGAAGCCTTCGCGAGCAAGCCCGCTCCCACAGTTGGAATGCATTCCTCCTGCGGGAGCGGGCTTGCTCGCGAAGAGGCCGCTACAGGCAACACTTGCATCAGCCCCCTCCTGATAGTCAGATAGGCGGGAGCGGGCTTGCTCGCGAAGAGGCCGCTACAGGCACTCTAAAAACAACCAGTGTGGAAGTCCTTTCATGCGCCAACTGCCCGCTCTCAACATGCTGCGCATCTTCGAAGAAGTCGCCCGCCACCGCAGCTTCAGCCAGGCTGCCGTGGGCCTTAACGTGACCCAAGGCGCCGTCAGCCGCCAGATCAAACAATTGGAAGACTACCTCGGCGTCGCCCTCTTCATCCGCACGCCCCAGGGCCTGTCCCTGACCGAAGCCGGCTTCGCCCTCTCCCCGCACCTGAGCGACGCCTTCGACCATATCGAACGCGCCCTGCA
Organism: Pseudomonas mandelii; assembly: GCF_002251635.1. GTDB lineage: Bacteria > Pseudomonadota > Gammaproteobacteria > Pseudomonadales > Pseudomonadaceae > Aquipseudomonas > Aquipseudomonas mandelii_B. The sequence goes on along the minus strand of NZ_NMOJ01000246.1, from coordinate 56,471 downwards.
AGCCGTGCGCGTACCCAACCTGCGCCAGCGCCTGCGCATCGTCGCGCCGCCGACCTGGGCCACGCGCTGGCTGTCGGCGCACTTACGACGCTTTTGCGAGCGCTATCCGGCTATCAACCTCAGCGTCACGCATCAGAACAGCCATGACAGCCTGGCAGAGATCGACTGCCGAATTCGCTTCGGCCTTGAACCAGACCCGCATTGCCGCAGTGAATTGCTGGTGATGGAACGCCACATCGCCGTGGCCAGCCCGGAGCTGTTCAGCGACGGCCAACCGCCCAACCTGCAGCGTTTCCCATTGCTGCACATCCTGCACGACGGCAAGCGCTTGAAGGTCTGGGAAAACTGGCTGGCCGCCATGGGCCGGGACGACATCGACGCGGGCCAGGGCCTGGAATTCAGCACCCTGGACCAAGTCATACACACCGCCCTGGCTGGCGGCGGCCTGGCCGTGATAGACCGGCAAATGATCGAGCGCGAACTGGCTACTGGCAGTTTATTGCCGATCACCGCGGTGGAAGTGATCGGCCCGTATGGTTATTGGCTGGATGTGGCGGCGGACAAGCAAGGGTTATCCAAGGTTCGGTTGTTTACCGAGTGGTTGAACCGAGTGCGTAACCCTTGATAGCGACTACATAGCCATTGTTTGGGTAATGGCGGCGATGGGCTCCATGGAAGCTGGCCTGCCTGCAATGGCATCCACTGCTTATGCCTGATATACCGACCCACCCTCTACCGGACTCTGCGCCTTGCACGCCTGGCTCAGCGTCAACGATTTAGTCTCCGGCGCCCAAGCCCAGGACAGCAACGCACCCAGCGCCAGAATCGCCGCCAGAATGCCCATCGTCGGGCTCAGGCCAATCCCCGCTACGCTCACCGGCAACAGGAACGTACTCACTGCCGAGCCCAAACGGCTGACCGCGGTCGCCAGGCCAATCCCGCTGGCCCGCACTTCGGTGGGAAAGCTCTCGGCCGGGAACACGCCCACCAGGTTGCTGACCGCGGACAACACCAGGGTAAACAAGCCAAACACCAACACCATCAAGAACGCAGCGCTACTCGGCAACACCGCCAACCCGAACAACGCAACGGCCAGAATAATGAACGAGTTGATCAGGAACCCCCGGCGGGAGAATTTGATCGTGCACCAGATCCCGATCAGCGCACCGAGGATCAGCAGCATGTTCAGCATCAGTTCGGTGCCAAAACCTTCGGCCAGGCCCATTTTCTGCAGAATCGACGGCAGAAAGGTGTAAATGGCGAAGTACGGCATCACGATGCAGACGAAGAACAGGCAATTGAACGCGGTGCGTTTGCGGTATTCACGGCTGAACAGCACGGCGTAGCCGGAACGGGTTTCGGTGGATCGGGTTTCGTCGAGTTCAATGTTGTCGCCCAAGTGCTTCTTGACGATCGCTCGTGCCTCGGCGATTCGGCCCTGATTCACCAACCAGCGCGGCGACTCTGGCGTGCCAATGCGGGCAATTAGGATCAACGCTGCCGGAATGGCCGACGAAGCCAGCATCCAGCGCCAGGCATCGTCGCCCAGGCTGAGCATGGCGGTGCCGACGAATGTCGCAGCGACGTATCCGAAGGTCCAGATCACGCTGAATGATCCCAGCAGCACACCGCGATGTTTCTTCGGTGCAAACTCGGCCAACATGGCGTGACCGACGCTGAAATCACCGCCCAACCCGATGCCGATCAACACTCGGCAGAGAAATAACCCCATCGCCGTTTCCGCATAGAACTGCATCAAAGAAGCGAGGGTGATCAGCACGAAGCTGACCAGGAAGATTTTCTGCCGCCCCACTTTGTCGGAAATCCAGCCGAAAAACAGACTACCGAGAAACAGCCCGATCAAGGCCGAAGCACCGATCAACCCTTGCCAGAACGCATCAAGCTGCATCTGTGGACTGAGCAATGTGAATGCAATACCGATCAGGCCAAGGATGTAGCCATCGGTAAAGTGCGCGCCGAAGGTCAGGCCGGCGATTTTCAGGTGAAAGCGCCCGATGGGCAGGTCGTCGATTTTTGTTGGTTGAACGGACATGTGCGTCTCCCATTGTTGTTATTGACGGAGAAATGCACCCCCAACACCCCGCTACCGCAGCCAAGCCAGCGCCCACCTTAGAGCGACGTTGTCTCACAAGCCCCCCATCAACAAGTATTTGATCTCCAGATAATCATCCAGCCCGTACCTGGAACCCTCACGGCCCAACCCAGACTCCTTGATACCGCCAAACGGCGCGACTTCAGTAGAGATAATCCCTTCGTTGATACCCACCATGCCGGCCTCCAGACCTTCAGCCATGCGCCACACCCGGCCGATATCACGACTGTAGAAATACGCAGACAACCCGAACGGCGTGTCATTGGCACGTTGCAGCACCTCGGCCTCATCCTTGAAACGGAAGCACGCCGCCACCGGCCCAAAGGTTTCTTCCCGGGCGATCAACATATCGCCATGGGCTTCAGTCAGGATGGTCGGTTCGAAGAAGGTGCCCCCCAACGCGTGGCGACGACCGCCACACAGCAGCTTGGCGCCCTTCTCCAACGCATCGCCGACATGGGCTTCAACCTTGGCCAGCGCCGCCGCGTTGATCAGCGGGCCCTGTTCGGTTTCGCCGTCCAACGCGCTGCCCACACGCATCGCGCTGACCGCCTCCGCCAATTTGTGGGTGAAGGCCTCATACACCCCGTCCTGGATAAAGAAGCGGTTGACGCACACACAGGTCTGCCCGGTGTTGCGGAACTTGGAGGCCATGGCACCTTTGACGGCGGCCTCCAGGTCGGCATCGTCGAACACAATGAAGGGCGCGTTGCCGCCCAGTTCCAGCGAAACTTTTTTCAGCGTGTCGGCGGCCTGGCGCATCAGCAGTTTGCCGGTGCGGGTGGAGCCGGTGAATGACAGTTTGCGCACCACGCTGGAAGCTTGCAGTGCGCCGCCAATGGCGACGGCATCACCGGAGACGATGTTGAACACACCCGCCGGAATACCCGCCTGCTCCGCCAGCACCGCCAGGGCAAATGCCGACAGCGGGGTTTCTTCCGAAGGCTTGAGGATCATGGTGCAACCGGCCGCGAGCGCCGGGCCGACTTTGCGGGTGACCATCGCCAGCGGGAAGTTCCACGGGGTGATGGCAGCCACCACGCCAATTGCTTCCTTGGTCACGATGATGCGTGCATCAGCCTTGTGGGTCGGGATCACGTCGCCATAGGCGCGCTTGGCTTCTTCGCCGAACCACTCCAGAAAACTCGCGGCGTAGACCACTTCGCCCATCGCTTCGGCCAGGGGTTTGCCCTGTTCCAGGCTCAGCAGTTGGGCCAGGTCCTTCTGGTGGCCCAGCATCAGTTCGCTCCAGCGCTTGAGGCGCTGGCTGCGCTCCTTGGCGGTGAGCTTGCGCCAGGCCGGCAAAGCGCGGTTGGCGGCCTGGATGGCCAGGTCGGTGGCTTGCGCGCCCGCGCGCTGGACGTCTGCGATCAAGGCGCCATTGGCCGGGTTGAGCACCGGGTACGTCGGCCCACCGCTGGACCATTGGCCATCTATGTAGTTGCCAGTACGGATCAGCGGGTTCATGCCACGGCCTCGATCAGGTTGAAACGGTCCAGGCCCGGGCGGGCCTCGCGCAGGATGCGCTTGCCGGCGGTGTAGTCGTTGATCACATCGCACGGGGTGTAGTTGCGTTCCAGCTCGTGCAGTTCTTCGGCATCCAGCTGGGTGTCGAGGGCCGCGAGTGCGCTGTCAAATTGCGCGGTGGTGTCGGCGCCCACCAGCATCACATCGACGCCGGGATGGTTGGCGACCCAGGCCTGGGCGATCTGCGCATTCGACACGCCACGGGCACGTGCCACGCGTTGCACCGAATGGGCGATGTCGAACGACGCCTGGTCGCTGTACATCTGCTGGGTGAAGAAGTCGGTCTGGTTGCGGGTCGACTGCACTTCGCCGGTGAGCAAGCCACGGGCCAGCGGGCTGAACACCGAGACACCCAGGCCCTGGTCGCGGCAGAACGGGATCATCTCGCGCTCTTCTTCACGGTAGGCGCAGTTCAGTTGCAGCTGCATATTGATCGGCTTGACCCAACCATTGCGCTCGCAGGCCATGAGGATCTTGGCCAGTTGGCCGGTGAGCATGGTCGATACGCCGATATAACGGGCCTTGCCGGAACGCACAATGTCGTTCATCGCGGCCATGGTTTCTTCGACCGGTGTATTGACATCGAAGTAATGCAGCATGAACACGTCGACGTAATCCATGCCCAGCCGGCGGAGGGACGCGTCGATGCTGTCCATGATGTGCTTGCGCGAGTGGCCGCTGGCGTTGATGCCATTGCGGGTGCCATAACCGACTTTGGTGGTGACCACGATGTCTTCACGCCGTGCCACGCGCTTGAGGATGCGCCCCACCACTTCTTCGCCGACACCCGCCGAATAGAAGTCAGCCAGGTCGATGAAGTTGACGCCGTTGTCCAGAGCGTGAGCGACGATCGGCTCGCTTTGCTTCTCATCGAAGATCCACGGTTTCCAATCCGGGGTGCCCATGTTCATGGTGCCCAGGCACAGGCGCGAGACTTGCAGGCCGGAGTTGCCCAAACGGATGTAGTGCATGGCAGTCTCCTCAGGCCTTGGGCGTGTAGAAAGGATTGCTGATGTGGTTGACCACGTCGGCCAACTGCGCAGTGTGCGGTGTGCCGGTCAAGGCGGCGCGGATCGCGGTGCGGCAGGCGTTGTAGTTATTCAGGTAGACGGCGTCCAGGTCATCGCAGGCCGGGTTAACCCAGTTGGCGGTAACGATGGCCCACTCGTCTTCGGCTTCCGGCGGCAACGTGCTGTCGAGCAAGGCTTCGAGCACCGCCTTGGCGATCCCGGCCTGGGACGCGCCCCAGGTGGCATTGCCGTGCAGGTCACTGCCGATGGCGGCTTTGTTGACGTAAAGGGTCATGGGTTTGACCGGGATATTCGGCTGGGCAATCACCATGAACGGGCAATGGCCCTGGCTTGGGGATGCGAGGCTGGTGGCGAACGCTTGGCCGGCAGGGCCATTGCGTGGGCCGATCAGGATGTTGATGTGGGCAGCATTGACGCCTGGGCCTTCGAAGCCTTCGCCGATGTACAGATCAAGTGATTTCATTTTCGCAAACGCTCTTCAGAGATAGAGGTTGAGCACAGATGCACGCCGACCGTCGCGGCCGCGTGACAACAGGCGGGAATTGAAGAGCGCAGGACGTGACAATGAGGATGAGTCATGGGGGCAAACNTCAAATCCGCTGTCTATCAGGTATGAGCAGCGGACTCGGCGGAAATTCATTTTTGATACACGCGTCTTGAATATTCTGCGTACATCCCGACCATCGCAGCCGTTCGCCCGCCCACAATTGTGTTTAAAATGCCGCCCCCACAATTTTGCTGGCCCCTGCCCGATGAACGCTGACGCTCTCTCCACCCTTCACGACCATTTGCTGACGGCCCTGGCCGATGCACCCGCAGAAACCCGCCGGCTGTTCCATGGCCGGGGCCGGTGCTGGCCTGGGCTGGAGCAATTGACCGTCGACTGGCTGCAGGGGGTGGTGCTGGTGTCGCTGTTCAAGGAACCTGAAGCAGCGCATCTGGAAGAGTTGAAGCGGTTGCTGATGGCGGTCACTGAATCGGCGCAGTGGCAACAGTCAGGGGCGCAGACCCTGTTGCTGCAACACCGCTACCTGCTGCAAAGCACCACCGAATGGCTGCTTGGGGAAGCGATGGATGAGCTGACCATCACCGAAGGTGGCCTGCGTTACCTGATCGACCTGGGCCGCAAGCAGAACACCGGGTTGTTCCTCGACATGCGCTACGGTCGCGACTGGGTAAGGGCCAATGCCGATGGCAAGCGCGTGTTGAATCTGTTCGCCTACACCTGCGGCTTTTCGGTCGCCTCCATTGAGGGAGGCGCCGAACACGTGGTCAACCTGGACATGTCCAGCCCGGCGCTGAACCGTGGTCGCGACAACCATCGGCTNAATGGTCACGACCTGAGCAAGGTCACCTTTCTGGGCCACGACTTGTTCAAGTCCTGGGCCAAAGTCACCAACAGTGGCCCCTATGATCTGGTGATCATCGATCCGCCGTCCTTTCAGAAAGGCAGTTTCCTGCTGACCAAGGATTACCAGCGCGTATTGCGTCGGCTGCCGGAGTTGCTCAGCCCCCAAGGGACGGTGCTGGCGTGCATGAACGATCCGGCGTTCGGGGCGGACTTCCTGATTGATGGCGTGATGCGTGAAGCGCCGGGTTTGCGGTTTGAGCGGCGGCTGGAGAATCCGCCGGAGTTTCCGGATGCTGATGTTGAATGCGGGTTGAAGGCGTTGGTGTTCACACTCGGCGATTGAGTCCGGTCCCTGTGGGAGCGACGGTGCGACGGTGCGACTTGTTCGCGATGGCGGTGGGTCAGCCGGTATCTGTGTTGAATGATAAACCGCAATCGCGAGCAAGCTCGCTCCCACAGGGGGATGGGGTGATTCGTAATGGATCAACGCGGCTGCAACACCAACGCAAACAGCTCGCCGTGACCGTTCACATTGAGCTTGTGATAGAGGTTGCGTCGATGCACTTTCACTGTCTCCGGCGAGATGCCCATTTGCTGGGCAATGGCTTTGCTGGAGAAGCCTTGGAGAATCAGTCGAGCCGTTTCGACTTCCCGCACGGACAATCGCGCATCGAAGCGATCCAGCAAGGTTGCCAGATCACCGGCCACGGCTTCGGCAGTCGTGCCTTCTGGCGGCATCAATTGCTGATGCCGGCGCATGGCCGACAGCACCCAATCGCGCACGCACAGCAACCGCCCCTGCTCATCAAGCGTGAACCGCGTCGAGCGACCCAGCGATAAGCCGAGCACGGCGCCGTCGATGTTGATCATGAACTGCAACTCGTCACCGCCGACCACCGAGCGGAAGTAGCTCAGGTAATACTCGCTCTGCTGAAACTGGTCGGGGGCCACCGAGTCAAGGCTGTGCAGGCCATCGGCAATGCCCGCGCAAGCCGCTTGGTAAAACGGATCGAGCAGGTACATGCCGGCGCTGTAGTCCGCCAGTTCTTCGTGTTCGGTGGCACCACCTTTTGAGTCGAAGTCGATCAACAAGCGAGGCACTCGCCCCTCCCGCATCACCGCCACCAGTGCGTTGTCCAGCGGCACCAGCAGCCGCAGCGTGTCGACCAGCGCGCGCCAGAAACCGTCGTGACCCAACGCGCCAAATACCCGCGCCAGCCCCTGGTGCACCGGCAACTCTTTCAACAACGCGTCCACGCACTACCCCTTTCGAGTAACCCATGATGGGAATGGGTGTGTACCCCGCCTGCCGATACGCTGCAAGCACCTGTTCATCACCGGCCTGCAGCAGGCCAGGAGTGCCGCATCATGAGTCGTCGCCGTCAACAGATCAATCTTGGACTGAGCGCCTGTTTGTGCGTTTCGCTGTCGGCGCTCGCTGCCGAGGGGCCCACGGTGCATGTCTACAACTGGTATGACTACATCGGCCCCACCACCTTGCACGACTTCAAGCGCGACACCGGAATCGAGCCGGTTTACGACACCTTCGACAGCGCCGAAGTGCTGGAAGGCAAACTGCTGACCAGCCGCAGCGGGTACGACGTGGTGGTGGCGAGTAACTTCAGCCTGCCGACCCTGATCAAGGCCGGCGCCCTGGCGCCATTGCCTCGCGCACAGATGCCGGATTTCAAGAACATGGACACCGAGCTGCTGGCGAAACTGGCCAACAACGATCCGGGCAACCAGTACGCCGTGCCGTACCTGTGGGGCACCAACGGCATCGGCTACAACATCGACAAGGTTCGGGCCGCGCTGGGTGACAAGGCGCCGGTGGATTCCTGGGACCTGGTGTTCAACGAAGAGAACCTGGCCAAGCTCGGCCAGTGCGGCGTGGCGATGCTCGACTCGCCGTCGGAGATGCTGCCGGTCGCCCTTCACTACCTGGGCTTGCCACCGAACAGCACCAATCCCGAGGACTATAAAAAGGCCGAAGCGCTGTTGCTCAAGCTGCGGCCGCACATCGCCTACTTCAACTCCTCCAAGTTCATCAGCGACCTGGCCAACGGCAACATTTGCGTGGCGGTGGGCTGGTCCGGCGCGATGCTCGAAGCCAAGACCAACGCCGAGCAGGCCAAGAATGGCGTGAAGATCGCTTATAGCCTGCCGAAGGAAGGTGCGCCGGTCTGGTTCGACACGCTGGTGCTGCTCAAGGACGCACCGCATCCAGAGCAAGGCCTGGCCTTCATCGACTACCTGATGCGCCCCGAAGTCATCGCCCCGGTCAGCGATCACCTGTCCTACCCCAACGGCAACCGCAGCGCGACACCGCTGGTGGCCGAAGCGACCCGCAACAACCCCGCTGTTTATCCGTCGGCCGAAGCACTGGCCACGTTGTTCACCCTTCAACCGTTGCCGCCGGCTACCGAGCGGGTGCGCACACGGATCTGGAGCAAGGTGAAGAACGGGCAGTAATCCCAGCTGCTACAGGGATCGCATCAGCCACGCATTTTTTGAATAAATTCAAGATGAGAGAAACGATGAAACCACGTGCCCGCGACTTGAACATCCAGTTCGGCCAGCTGCAACCCGGCCCCCTCAACGCCATCACCGATGTGCCCGGCGTGCGCGTCGGCCACAGCGATGTGCGCGGACGGACCGCCAATGGCCGTGACATCTATACCGGCGTGACCCTGATCGAACCGCGTGCCGGGTCCACCAATCAGCAACCGTGTTTTGCCGGCGTCCATGTGCTCAACGGCAACGGTGACGCCACGGGGCTTGAGTGGATTCGTGAAGCCGGCCTGCTGACCAGCCCGATCGCCTTCACCAACACCCACAGCCTGGGCGTGGTGCGTGATGCGCTGATTGCTTTGGATCGCGAGGCTCAGCCCGATGACGGACGACTTTACTGGAACATGCCGGTGGTGCTGGAAACCTTTGACGGTCTGCTCAGCGACATCAACGGTTTTCATGTGAAGCCCGAACATGTGGCCGAGGCCCAGCGCAATGCCGTCGGCGGACCGGTGACGGAAGGCGCAGTGGGCGGTGGCAGCGGGATGATCTGTCACGAATTCAAGGGTGGCATCGGCACGTCTTCGCGCCAATTGAGCAAGGCGCAGGGAGGCTGGACCGTCGGTGCGATCGTCCAGGCCAACCATGGCATTCGCAATGAACTGCGCGTCGACGGTTACCCGGTCGGTCGCTATATGGAACAGGCTGACTCACCGTTCCTCAGGGCATCGCTGCCTTATCCGGGCATGGGCTCGATCGTCGTTTGCCTGGCCACCGATGCGCCGCTGCTGCCGCATCAATGCACACGCCTCGCACAGCGTGCCAGCCTCGGGCTTGCCCGTACCGGCGGCGGCAACGAAGACCACAGCGGCGACATTTTCATTGCCTTCGCCACCGGCAACCAACACGTGCCACCGGCCGCTTACGAAGGGAAAGGTGCGCCTACTTGCGACAACCTGAGCATGGTCAACAACGACCACATCAGCGAGTTGTTTTTGGCCGCGACTGAAGCGGTGGAGGAAGCGATCATCAACGCCGTGCTGGCCGCTGAAACGACTGAAGGTAACGGCCACACCGTGCCGGGTCTGGACGCGAAAACACTGCTCAAGGCCTTGCGTCAGGCGGGTTGGCCAGGGGAGACGGTCGGGATCTGAATACCCTTTAACGAAGACGCCCGATGCAGTGCATCGGGCGGCTATCGCTTATTTTTCCAGGATCAACAGCGGCGTGTCTTTTTTCACGAGGTACGTCGCCAGCTCCGAGGCTTTGCCGTCACCGATGTTCTTCGCGACATGCGCAGTGCCTGCGGGGATGTACAAGGAGTCACCGGCCTTGAGCGTGACGGGCGCCCGCCCTTCGAGTTGATACTCAAACGTGCCCGAGATGACGTAAGCGACTTCCACCCCAGGATGAGAATGCTTGGGGGAAGTGACGCCCGGGTCGAAATCGACACGCACCTGAATCACCTCACCCTTGGAAATGTCGAGGTCCTGGCGCACCAGGTCCGTGCGGTGAAGGCCTGTCTGCCAGCTTTTTGCCGGAGTGGCTTGCGCCGGCGCTTTGGCTTCTTCAGCCGCGAAAGCGTTAAGTGATACGGCGGCAGCCAGGGCGATGCCGAGCAGGCCTGCGGTGTGACGGGATGTGATACGGGACATCGCAATTCTCCAATGAATGCCGCGGTTGCGGTGGCTTCATTACGAGGTCGCGGTGTATCGCGCAAGTGTCGAGAACAGCATGGTTTTGTATGCCCAGGTAACTACCGGCGCCGGGGATACGTTCGGATACAACCGCAGATGCGCGTCAATGCGCAACGCCGAATTTGGTCACGATATCTTCTGGCTTGAGACGTCGCCCGTCCGTTGAAACCAACTGCAATTTCTGGATGGGCTGACGATCCTGTGCGTCGACCATGACGGATCCCGCTTCGCCGGGTTCGTACAAAAACTCGTTGCCCCACTGCGACAAGGCAATCAGGACGGTTTGCAAGGCCCTGCCCTTTTCAGTGAGCACGTACTCCTTGTAGATACTTCCATCAGCCGCCGGCTCCATCCGCATCACACCTTCTGCCACCAGGCCTTTGAGGCGGGTGCTCAGAATGTTTTTCGCGACATTGAGGCTTTTCTGAAAATCGCTGAAGCGCCTTGTGCCTGAGAGCGCGTCACGAATGATCAGCAAGGACCACCAATCGCCAATGAGGTCCAGGGATCGAGCGACCGGACACGGACTGCCCTGCAAGCTTTTGCGTTTCACGTAAACGAACCTCCACCAAAAGGGTGCCAACGCTGACGCAAATTCGGTCAGATGGCAGGTGGTTGCATAATACAACCCATACTGGTAAAAATCACTTCCGTTGGTTTCATAATGAAACCTACAACCCGATTTCGAGTGATTCCCTGTGCCAGACGCACAGTGATTTCGCCCTCAATGGTTGCATGATAAAACCGTAGGAGATTCCCAATGAAACTGGCTGGAAAAACTGCATTCATCACCGGCGGCAACAGCGGCCTGGGCCTGGCCACCGCCAAATTGTTCATCGCTGAAGGCGCAAAAGTGGCGATCACCGGGCGCAGTCAAAAAACCCTGGATGAAGCCCGGGAAGCGCTGGGTCCCAACCTGCTGGCGATCCAGGCGGACCTGACCGACGTGAAAGAGATCGAGCGCGCCGTATCAGAAGCCGTCGCGGCATTCGGCAAGCTGGATATCGTGTTCGCCAATGCTGGCATTGCCGGACAGACCCCGGTCGGCGGCACCTCGCTGGAAACGTTCCAGACCATCATCCAGACCAACCTCACCGGCACGTTTTTCACCGTGCAGGCAGCCGAACCGCATCTCAACCCGGGCGCTTCGATCATATTGAACGGGTCGGTGCATGCCGTCATGGGATGGCCGGGTTACAGCGCCTACGCAGCAAGCAAGGGCGCCGTTCGCTCGATGACACGGGTGATGGCCGCAGAATTTGCGCCGCGTGGCATTCGCGTCAACCAGATTACCCCCGGGGCTGCACGCACACCGGTCTGGGACCCCCACACGGCAAAAGTGGGCATGGATGCGCTGGAGGAAAAACTGAACACCACCATCCCGCTCGGTCGCATTGGCGAAGCTGAAGAAGTGGCCACCGTCGCCTTGTTCCTCGCCTCCAGCGACTCTTCGAATGTCGTGGGCGCAGAGATTGTCGTCGACGGTGGCGCAACCAGTTCGCCATTGGGCGCACCGGCTCACCGAAAAAACTGGCAGGCGTAACGGGTTTGTATCGGTGTGTATGTTCGCTGACGATCTTACACAGCGATACACAACCAGCGGATCAGGACATATAGGCACTACATAAAGGTGGAAAAGTGGGGCTTCTCCCGTTCGTCCGTAACGCGGCGACATAAACGGTGAGGCCCCCAACCCTTTAGCAGGAACCCGTCATGATCAATGAAATCGACACCGTGCTGTATACCGGCAAGACCCACACCACTGGCGGCCGCGACGGCGAATCGCGAAGCGATGATGGGCGTCTGGACATCAAGCTTTCCCCGCCAGGCTCTTCAGGGGCTGGCACCAACCCGGAACAGCTGCTGGCTGCTGGCTGGTCGGCCTGTTTCATCGGCGCGATCGGTAAAGCGGCTGCCGCGCTGAAGGTGACCTTGCCGAGCGGCGTCGCCGTTGATGCCGAAGTGGATCTGGGCAAGACCGACAACGCCTTCTTCCTCCAGGCTCGCCTCAATGTCAGCCTTCCTGGCCTTGATCCTGTCGTCGCACGGGCGTTAGTGGATGCTGCCCACCAGACCTGCCCTTACTCCAAAGCAACCCGTGGCAACATCGACGTCACCCTCAATCTGGTTTAAGCCGGGCCCCATGGCGGCCTGCCTTCCCGGCAGGCGGTACCGGGTTGTTCCCTGAGCATTTATCCATCCTGCCGCCGTTGCCCAAGGATGAAATCGGTCTAAAAAGTCCGGTTTGCGATTCGCAGCCTTTGCTATTCTAAAACCTGTAGGTGAAGACGCAGACTGATGCGCAAGAGGATAGCGAGGAAGCGTGGGGCGCGCTCCTAAGGGTACACGGTTAGAAAGATCTCCGAGGTGAGGTCCAGCCCTTATGCCGTGTGAAGCAGGACAGCACAAAACTGTTCTGTCAGAAGCCTGATAAACCTTGTAAGCCAGAGACCAGCGCTGGCCACCTACTCGATTTCGAAGCCCGCCCTGTGCGGGCTTTTTCGTTGTACGAATAACCGGGAGCCAATGCCACTTCCTTCCCATCCGACCGTTTGTCGCCAAGCAGGCCTTTCCCCTATTGACTTCAATTGGCAACTGCGCGAGTATTATTTCCATCGCATACGATACAAACGTATACGCCATACAACCAAACCTTACTGCACCTTTGAGGATTCATCCCATGAGCAAGATCGAAAAAGTCCTGGCCTCCGGCAAAACCCACACCACCATGAGCAGCACGGGTACCACTTCGCGCGGCCATAATGGCAGCCTCGACATCGTGCTTTCGTCGCCCGGCAGCGACAAGCCCGTTCATGAATTCAAAGGCACTCAGCCACACCCGAAAGCCGAGCAACTGTTTGCCGGTGCCTGGTCGGCCTGCTACATCGCCGCCGTCGGTCTTGCTGCCAAACAGCGCAACGTTGAGCTTCCCTCGGATTTGTCCGTCGATATCGAAGTCGACCTGGGCCAGACCGGCGACGCTTACTTCCTCCAGGCACGCCTGACGCTGCGCGCTCCAGGTCTGGAGCAGGGTGTCGCAACAGAAATCGCCCACGCCGCCGACCAGATCTGCCCGTACTCCAAAGCAACCCGCGGCAACATTGACGTGGCCCTGAACGTCATCACGGCCTGATACACCGCGAAGCTTTGACATCAATTGGCTTTCTAGAAATATCTTATATATCGCATGCGATGTAAGCGCATACGAACACCAAATATTGAAACATTCAGGTAATCATCCATGAGCAAGATCGAAAAAGTACTGGCCACCGGCAAAACCCACACCACCGCCAGCAGCACCGGCAGCACCTCGCGCGGCCACAACGGCAACCTCGACATCGAACTCTCGACGCCCGGAAACGCCCAGCCTGCGCACGTCTTCGCCGCTACTCAACCGCATCCGACCGCCGAACAGTTGTTTGCCGGTGCATGGTCGGCCTGCTACACCGCCGCCGTCGGGCTGGTGGCCAATGACCTGAACGTGGTGCTGCCGGCGGACATGTCCGTCGACATCGAAGTCGACGTCGGTCAGACCGGTGCGGAGTACTTCCTTCAAGCTCGTTTGACCCTGCGCGTGCCCGGCCTGGCGGACGACGTTGCAAAGACATTGGCCCACACCGCCGACCAGATCTGCCCGTACTCGAAGGCAACCCGTGGCAACATCGACGTGGATCTGAAAGTCCTCACGGCGTGACACACCGCGCGGCGGGTTCGACGTGTCCGTGCACGTCGACCCGTCGGAAGGCAGAAACGAGGTTTTCGGGCGCGACCGGTCTGATGCAGAATGAGTTCACGCCACTGCAGACCTCGATCGAGCCCCTGCGCAATAACCTGATCACATCAATGAACACTGAGGAGTAAGCGATGACCACGCAAACTGAAACCGCCCTTCTGGCCGGCGGCTGCTTCTGGGGCATGCAGGATCTGATAAGGAAACAAAAAGGCGTGCTGTCGACGCGCGTGGGTTACTCCGGCGGCGATGTGCCCAATGCCACGTACCGCAACCATGGCACCCACGCCGAAGCGATCGAGGTCGTGTTTGATCCGGCCATCACCAGCTACCGCCAGATCCTTGAGTTTTTCTTCCAGATTCACGATCCGTCGACCGCCAATCGCCAAGGTAACGACATAGGCCTCAGTTACCGCTCGGCGATTTTCTATCTGAACGAAGAGCAGCAAGCGGTGGCCGAGGACACAGCGGCCGATGTGGATGCCTCCGGTCTGTGGCCCGGCCGGGTCGTGACTGAAATCGTCCCTGCGGGCCCGTTCTGGGAGGCGGAGCCGGAGCATCAGGATTANCTGGAAAGACTGCCCACCGGTTACACCTGCCACTTCATTCGGCCGAACTGGAAACTGCCGAAACGAGCGTGATGCTTTGAGGTCTGGGTTCCGTCAACGGAACCCAGGCAACTTTGCGTCAGGTGTTGGTTTTCAGCTTGGTCCACAACCGTGTGCTCAACCGTGCAATCGNCAGACCGCTATCGCGAGCAGGCTCACTCCCACAGGGTTTTGTGTTTATTCAGGGATTCAGGTTTCTGGCCGCACCACACCGCGCTCTTCCAGCAGGCGCACAAACATGGTCAGGCTCTGCGACACCGTCCCTCTGCGCCACACCAGCCAGGTGCACAAAAACCGGAAGGATTGCGACAACGGCCAGACGCTGACCGTGGTGCAGCCCGGCATGCTTTCGANCATGCTGCGCGGCATCAGCGCCAGGCCGGCGCCGGCGCTGACGCAGGCCAGCATGCCGTGATAGGACTCCATTTCGAAGATTTTCCCGGGCACTGCCGCGTCCTTGCTGAACCAGCTTTCGAAGTGGTGGCGGTACGAGCAGTTGGAGCGGAAGGCATAGATGTTTTCGCCGTTGACCTCCCGCGCCCGATGGATCGGTGAATGATTGAGCGGCGCGATCAGCACCATTTCTTCTTCGAACGCCGCCACGCCCTCCAGCGTGGCATGCAGCACCGGGCCGTCGACAAACGCCGCCGCCAGGCGCCCCGACAACACGCCCTCGATCATCGTGCCCGACGGTCCGGTGCTCAGGTCCAGCTCGACCTTGGTGTGCTTCTGGTTATACGCCGCGAGCAACGCCGGGATACGCACGGCGGCCGTGCTCTCCAGCGAGCCGAGGGCAAACGCGCCCTGGGGCTCCTCGCCCGCCACCGTCGCGCGGGCTTCTTGCACCAGGTCGAGAATACGCCGCGTGTAGCCGAGGAAATTCCACCCGGCCGGTGACAGACGCAGGCGGCTTTTCTCGCGGATAAACAGCTCCACGCCCAAGTCCTGCTCCAGTTGCTTGATACGCGTGGTCAGGTTCGACGGCACGCGATGGATCAACTGCGCGGCGGCGCTGATGCTGCCTTGCTCGGCAACGGCCTTGAAGATTTCCAGCTGCACCAGATCCAAAGTCATTCTCCAAACGTGAACGATATGCTCAGCATTATTCAGTTTCCAGAAAACTAACGCCACCGTAACCTGAGCGTATTCCCACCTAGCAGGACGGTGCCATGACCAACGTTTCCAGCCTCACCCACGCCATTTCGATCAACCCCGCCACCGGCGAGCAGATCGGCCACTACCCGTTTGAATCCGCTTCGGCGCTGCAAGCCGCCCTGTCCCGTGCCGCTGCCGGGTTCCGTGTCTGGCGCAGCACAGCGGTTGCGCAACGCTCACAGCTTTTGATCGCCCTGGCGCAAGCGTTACGCGCTAACGCCGCAGCGATGGCGAACATGATTACTCTCGAGATGGGCAAGCCGATCACCCAGGCCCGCGGTGAAATCGAAAAATGTGCCCAGCTCTGCGAGTGGTACGCCGAACACGGCCCGGCCATGCTGACCGCCGAGCCGACCCTGGTTGAAGGCGGCAAAGCACGCATTGAATATCGTCCGCTCGGCCCGATTCTCGCGGTGATGCCGTGGAATTTCCCGATCTGGCAAGTGCTGCGCGGCGCCGTGCCGACGATGCTCGCCGGCAACACCTACGTGCTCAAACACGCGCCAAACGTGATGGGCAGCGCCTACCTGATGAAAGCGGCGTTCCAAAAAGCCGACTTCCCTGAAGGTGTGTTCGAGGTCATCAACGTCACGCCAGAGGGCGTCTCCACGGCGATCGCTGATCCNCGCATCGCCGCCGTCACGCTCACCGGCAGCGTACGCGCCGGCATGGCCATCGGCTCCCAGGCCGGTGCNGCGTTGAAGAAATGCGTACTGGAACTGGGCGGTTCGGATCCTTTCATCGTACTCGACGATGCCGACCTCGACGAAGCGGTCAAAGCCGCCGTGATTGGCCGTTATCAGAACACCGGGCAAGTCTGCGCAGCCGCAAAACGCTTGATCGTCGAACAAGGCATCGTCGAGGAATTCACACGCAAGTTCGTCGAAGCCACGCGCAACCTGGTGGTCGGCGATCCACTGGCCGCCGACACTTACATCGGCCCGATGGCTCGCTTCGATCTGCGTGATGAACTGGATCAACAGGTGCGCGACACCCTGGAAGAAGGCGCGACATTGCTGCTGGGTGGCAAGAAGGCTGAAGGCCCGGGCAACTTCTACGAGCTGACTGTCTTCGGNGATGTCACCGACCAGATGACCTCGTTCAAACAGGAACTGTTCGGCCCGGTGGCCTCGATCATCACCGCACGCGATGCCACCCACGCGCTGGAACTGGCCAATGACAGCGAATTCGGCCTCGCCGCGACGATCTACACCGGCAACGTCGAACGTGCCCAGCAGATGGCCGGCGAACTGGAAACCGGTGGTGTGTTCATCAATGGCTACTGCGCAAGCGACCCGCGCGTCACCTTCGGCGGCGTGAAGAAAAGCGGTTTTGGCCGCGAGCTGTCGCACTTCGGCGTGCGCGAGTTCTGCAATGCCCAGACGGTGTGGCTGGATCGTCGCTGATCGCCCCCAGCAATAACTAGCGCCTAACCGACGTNNCTGGATCGTCGCTGATCGCCCCCAGCAATAACTAGCGCCTAACCGACGATATCGATCAACTGCTCACGCTGCGCACCGGTCAGCATCGGCCCGAAACCGGCGCCGGCGTTGTCCGCCATGTAGCGCGGGTTGCCGGTGCCGGGAATCACGCAGGTCACCGCTGAATGCGACAGCAAGAACTTCAGCGCCATCTGCGGCCAACTGTTGACCCTCACGTCCGCCGCCCAGCGCGGCAAGGGTTTGTCCTTCAAACGGGTAAGCAGGTTGCCGCCGCCGAACGGCCGATTGCAGATCACCGCCACGCCGCGTTCGCGGCACAACGGCAGGATGCGTTTCTCGACGCCGCGGTCATCCAGCGCATAGTTGATCTGCAAGAAATCCAACGGCTCGGCCTTGAGCACCGCTTCCACCTCGTCATACGCCGACGCCGTGTAATGGGTGATGCCGATGTAGCGGATGCGCCCTTCTTCCTTCCATTTGCGCAACGTCGGCAAATGGGTTTGCCAGTCCAGCAGGTTGTGGATCTGCATCAGATCGATGCGATCGGTTTGCAGCAGCTTGAAGGACTGCTCCATCTGCGCGATGCCTTCTTCGCGGCCACGGGTCCAGACCTTGGTGGCCAGGAAAGCGGGCGAACGTGGCTCATGAATCGACAGCAACTCACCGGTCGTCTCTTCCGCCCGGCCATACATCGGCGAGCTGTCGATGACCGTTCCGCCCTTCTCGAACAATGCGCGCAGAACGGCGGGCAACTGCTTGTAGGCGGGGCTCGACGGCTCGACATCAAACCCGCGATAGGTGCCCAACCCGACGAGGGGCAATGGCTCGGAGCTGGAAGGAATGGCGCGGGTCAGCATGTTCTTGCCTCCTGTGTCCTTCGACGGCGTGGTTGCAGCGAAGGCCGGGCCGAAGGTAAAAACCGCCGAAGCACCGGCAGCCAGCGTGAGTATTTGGCGACGTGTGTATTGATCAGTGTGGCTCATGGAATGACCCTTCCACCTTTTTGCTTTCAGCCTGTTTTTCCTGATGCCTGGCCAGCCACAGGCATAACCAGCCCCACAGCCCGGCAAACGGCACGATCACCAGCGCCACCAGACCAAAACCGGCGCCCAATGCCGTCAGACCGACCGACAACCAGCCACTGGCGGCGTCTCCGCCGCGATACACCAGGGTTTCGATCACATTCTTGGCCTTGTACTTTTCCTCGCGGCTGACCACGGTCCACAACACTTCACGCGCCGGCCGCACGATGGCGAACTCGACCGCACGACGCAGCCCCTGCGCCAGGGCGACGGTAGCGGGCACCGGCGCCAGCGCCATGGCGCTGAACGCCACGATGGTCGCCAGCGGCAATGCCACCAGCGCCCCGCCGACACCGACCAGCCGAATCAACGGCGCCGTCAGCAGCAGTTGAAAGACCAAGGTCAGCGCCGACACGATCAAATCGACCACGGCGAAGAATTGCGTCCGGCTGGCCACATCAGCATAGCTACCCGCCACAATCCGTCCCTGCTCGAAATACAACAAGGTTGCGGCGCTGGTGTGCAGCAGCATGAACAGCACCAGCCCCAGCAGATAAGGCGAACGCGTAATCAACGTGATCCCGGCCAGCATGCTGCCGCCCATGCGCCGATCATCCATCAAGCGGCTGCCGGACTGCGATTGGGTCCGGGAGAGCAGCGCCCGATAGCAGCGCACCGCGACTTCCAGCAGCAACGCCGCCGCGACGGTCAACGCCACCGGGCCCAGTCGCGTGGCCATGGTCGCCGCCAGCAACGGCCCGATGAACGTGCCCAGGGTGCCCCCCGCCGCGATGAATCCGAACAGCCGCCGCCCTTGTTCACTGGAAAACCGGTCGACCAGCACGCTCCAGAAAATGCTGACGATGAACAGGTTGTAGAGGCTGATCCAGACGAAAAACACCCGCCCGACGGCCACCGGCGCGATGTGATTGGCGATCAACACACCAAACACCAGCATCGACGCGGCGATCACGCGATAGATCAACGGCACGAACCGCGTGGCGGGCAGCCGCGACGCCAGCGCGCCGAACACCGGCACCATCAGCAACATCACCACGAACGTCGCCGTGAACAGCCACTGCAATTTGTCGGCACCGCCCTCAAGGCCCAGGGCATCGCGCAGCGGTCGCACCAGGTAATAACTGGCCAGCACGCAGAAATGGAACGCGAACCCCAGCATCAGGGCGGTTCTTTCGCCGGGCTGCACGTCGAGCCATTTTGCCGCGATGGGCATGGGCGCCCTCCTCTGTAGCCGGGCTCGATGTGCCTCGCTACCGATGAACTAAACTCTGGCTCCGATCCAGTGGATTGGGTTTCTCAGCCCAGAGCCGTCAATGTCGCCCACTAAAGTTAGCCGAATGCCACGAACCCTGGTGTTAATCGTCGTCATCCTGGCCGCGTTGTACCTGGCGCTCTGTGCGGCGCTGTTCGTGTTTCAGCGCGCGCTCATCTACTTCCCGCAGCCCAGCGCCATCGAGACGCCCGAAACGCTGCTCAAGCTGACGGTAGTCGATGCGGACGTGCGGGTGTCGGTCAGGCCCCACGACGGGCCGAAGGCGTTGATCTATTTCGGCGGCAATGCCGAGGATGTTTCTCGCAACCTGCCCGGCTTCGCCCAGGCTTTCCCGGAGCATGCGATCTATTTGCTGCACTATCGAGGTTTCGGGGAAAGCTCCGGCTCGCCTTCGGAGGAGTCGATTCAGCGCGATGCCATGACCTTGTTTGACAAGGTCTACGACACTCATCCGCACATCGCCGTGGTCGGCCGCAGCCTCGGTTCGGGGGTCGCCGTGCGTCTCGCCAGCCAGCGGCCGGCCTCGAGCCTGATCCTGATTACGCCCTACAACAGCCTGGAAGACCTCGCCGTGCGTCAGTTCCCGTGGTTTCCGGTGAAGTGGTTGCTTCAGGAGCGCTTTGAATCATGGAAGTACGCGGCGCACATCACGATACCGACGCTGCTGATCGCGGCGGAGCACGACGAAGTCATACCGCGTTCAAGCACCGAGCAGCTCTACACGCATTTCGCCAAAGGCGTGGCCACGCTGCGGGTCATACCGGGGGTGGGCCACAATTCCATTTCCGAGAGTCCCGAATACCTGAAATTACTTGGCGATGCGCTGTGAACAACGCCTGTCTACGACCTTGTCCCCTGACACCTGCCAACGCCCTCAAATCATCGGCGAACTGCTCACCACGCGCAGTGCCAACCCTTCGTAGGCGTCCAGCGTAATGGTGAAATCACCCTCAGGCGTGAGATCACCTTCGACTCGCTCGTTGATGATGTCGACCACCGGGCCCGGCGCAATGTTGGGTAGGTGCAAGGTTTCGGTGATCGGCGTCGAGCCGAAGTTAAGCGCAGTGATTTGCGTGCCCTTCCCTGCCGGCAATTCGTGGACCATGACCAGCAGCCCCGGGTGCTGAACGTCCGGAATAAGGATCTGCCGACTGGCGGCGATATCGTAGGCGCGGCGCGCGGCGAGGATTTTTTTGAGTTGCGAGACGAACGAATCCGGGTCTTTCAATTGGCTGGGCAGGCTGCCGTACAAGGCCTTCGGACGCGGCATTTGCCCTGCGGACANNNCGGCATCCGGNTTNAAGTCCACCAGGTCATAGGCACCACGATGAATCCAGCGGGTGTCGCCGTCCCCCATTAAGTGCTCGACCTGTTCGGCCGGCAACGGCAGCGCGCCGACCAGGTCCCAGCCCGACAGCGCGAATACGCCCGGTTGCATGGCGTTGTACATCACCAACAGCAAATGCACCTGGCGAATCTGTTGGATGTCCGCCGCCGTCATCGCGTCGAGATCACGTATCCCCAGCGCTGCCGTGATGATGCTGACGGTGGTGCACGACACACCGTTGGTGACGAACTTGAGGTTGTAGGGCGCGTGCTCCCCCGCCAGACGTTCGTACATCTGCTCGCGAATGTGTTCACGCAGGATGTTGCCCGGAAAGGTCTGACCCTGGTAGAGGTAGGTGTCATGGGCGTGCAAGGTCCAGAAGTGCACCAGTTCCAGGGTCAACTCATCATGATTCTGCAAGGCATGGATGAGCGAACCGGGGTCGATCCCCTGGCTGTGCATCTCACGCAACATCAGGCGCAGGAACTCGGTGTCGCCCATCAGCAACGCATGCTGATAAGCCGGCCGGGTGATGAAGTCATAGGAAAGATCGGCGCCGCCGTGGGACATGGCCGCGATATCGTCCACGGTGAGGTTCAGCTCTTGAAAACTGAAACCGCCGGCCTTGCGGATCGCCCCGGCCAGCAGCTGGTTACCGGTGATCGATAACGGATGGCTTTCCGACCAGGCGGTGCCATCCAACTTGCGCTCCACGCCGAGAAATCCGTTGGCGTCGAGGCGCAGGATCTTGGCGCCCATCACATCAATCGCATGCAGGGCGTCGCCGATGATCATCTGCTGCGCCGCAAACGACGGGTCCAGCCAGTTAAGCGACGGTTGGCCTTCCTTGAAGTAATGCAGGTAAACCCAGCGGCGCGGCTTGCCATCCACGCCCATAACCACTGGTGTTGCGCTCCAGTCGGTTTCCTTTACGCCGGGCTCGAAGAAGATCACCCGCTGCAACTGGCCGACGATGTAATGCTTGTCGCGCAGCGCATCCACCTGCAGCGGGCTGAGGTTCTGCGCATCACGGCCCTCGGCTACTTCGGGTAGCAGCGGCCAGTCCTCTTCGCGAATTTCCACCATGTGGTAGAGGCCCGGATAGTCTTCATAGGCCATCTCGGCCAGGCGGAAATCGGCGCCCTTGCCGGTATGGGACGGAATCACGTCGTCAATGATCACCGCATTGTGCGCGGCGGCCATGCGCGTCAGCGCCTGCAACTGTGCCTCGGTGCCCAGTTGCGGGTCGATGTCAAAACTGATGCGGTCGAAATTACCGTCGATGGTCGGGGTATGCCGTGTGCCCGTCAGGCCGCCCGACATTTTCAGCGGCCCGTTGTGAATGCCTTGAATGCCGATTTTCGACAGGGCATGCCATAAGGTTTCATCGCCCAAAGCCTCCAGCACGCTGCCGTCTTCGCGGGTGACGATGGACGCCGGGTAGGCGGTAAACCACACCGACGACAAGGCGGTGGCATCACGGGGCCGGGTATGCGCATACGGCTGCTGCCACAACCGCCCCTGGCCCGAATAGAGCTTGGCCCGTTGGCGCGCCGCGTTGAGCATCGATTGTTCAACCAGCCAGGTCACATGGTTTTTGTCAGCCGCGGTCATAAAAGCAATCACCTGTTGTCGGGTTCAATGTGCGCGTGGCCATCCCGTGCGTACCTGCACCGGTGGACCCGTCCTTTTCATATGAGGCCCTGCGTTGGCATTCGTTGCATGCCGGGTTGACGATTCAGAACCCGCATCCTGTTTCACGTCATACCGGTGGGTGAATCCTTAGCACCTCTATGTCCCCCCGGAGCAACCTAGGCATAAGTGACGTAAATTCGCCTCTGTTACGCCACCACGGGTTCTCTTTTCAGCGCGGGTAGGACCCAAAAACGTCCAGGCTCAAGTTAATTCGACGCTGACGTCGGATCGCCGGACTCATGCAAAGCCTCTTGGCGTTTGAACCTCCCCTGATCAAATAGGAAAACAGGATGAAAACGCCAAACGTTGTATTGGGCATCGCCCTCCTTGCCACCACCGGCTTGATATCGGCGATGACCCACGCCGCCGAACCACACGCTGGCGCTGCCGGCGGCAGCCGGGGAGGCGGAGATCGGGATGCAACGGCCCCTTTGGTCCAACACGCCGCTGATAAACCCGCTGACCAACACCTTGCCGAGGGCGGTGCTGACCGCTTGAAAGAACGGCAACTGGCATCCGACGGTTCCGACCACCTCAAGCAGAACAGCCTTGCCGAAGGCGGTGCTGACCGCTTGAAAGAGCGGCAACTGGCATCGGATGGCTCCGATCATCTGAAGCAGAACAGCCTTGCCGAAGGCGGTGCTGACCGCTTGAAAGAGCGGCAACTGGCATCGGATGGCTCCGATCATCTGAAGCACAACAGCCTTGCCGAAGGTGGCGCTGATCGCTTGAGAGAACGGCAACTGGCGTCCGACGGCTCCGACCACCTCAAGCAGAACAGCCTTGCCGAAGGCGGCGCTGATCGCTTGAGAGAACGGCAGCTGGCATCCGACGGCTCCGACCACCTCAAGCAGAACAGCCTTGCCGAAGGCGGCGCTGATCGCTTGAGAGAACGGCAACTGGCATCCGACGGCTCCGACCACCTCAAGCAGAACAGCCTTGCCTACGGTGCCAACAGCAATATGCGCGGTACGCGTGTAGCGGAAGGCGGGTCTGATCGTTTGATGCAGAACCGTGTTGCCGACGGTGGCTTTGACTTCGGTTCCGACACGAACTCGGACTTCTGCTACGCCTGCCGCTGATCGAGCACCCATTCAATGCTCGATAACAAAGCCCCTCACCACAAAAGCTCCACGCTCAGGTGAACAGCAAGACGTCTACAAGGGGCTTTTTCAGTTCCTGAATAGCACCTCTATGTCCCCCCGGAGCAACCTAGGCATAAGTGACGTAAATTCGCCTCTGTTACGCCACCACGGGTTCTCTTTTCAGCGCGGGTAATGCAATGACGAGCGCCAGGCCAATCAGTCCCGCCGCAACTGCAAAGGTGATTGCCATGCCATGGGCGACCGCTTCCGGGGCTGCGCGGGTGACGTCGGTCGTCGATGCCGCCAGCGTAAACACTGCGCCCATGACAGAGGCGCCAGTGATGAGCCCGAGATTGCGTGACAGGCTGAGCAGACCGGCAATGACGCCGCGCTGATCCTGGCTCACACCGGTCATGATTAATGTGTTGTTGGCCGCCTGAAACAGCGCATAGCTGGCGGTGATCACAGCGATGGGCGCGAGGTAGCCGAGGACGCCGAAACGCGTCGGCATCATCGACAGCACACACGCACCGAGCGCCATCGCGACGAGCCCCAAAACGGTCATGCGCTGAGCACCAAAACGGTCCACCAAGCGGCCGGCGGGCACGCCAGCCAACGCCGCAACGAGCGGACCGACGGACAACGCGAGCCCGACCAACGCGGCATTCAAACCGAGTGCGCCCGAGAGATAAAACGGCCCGACCACCAGCGTCGACATCATCACCGTCGAGACGAGCATGCTCATGGCCAGGCTCGCGCTCAATCCCCGATCACGCAACAGCGCCAGTTTGATCAGGGGCGACGCAACCGTCGCCTCGATGAACAGGAAAACCCCTGCCCCGGCAACAGCGATGAGCAATAACCCAAGGTTGAGCGATCCCCACTCGCCTTCCCCCCCTGTCATTGCCAGCGCATACGCACCGAGCGTCAAGGCTAGCACCAGCGTGCCCGCAAAGTCGAAACCGCCGCGCCGAGCCTTTGGCATTTGGCGATCCGCAGGCAAGTAGCGATACGCGAGCACCCCATTCAAAATGCCCAACGGCAGATTAATCAGAAAAATCGCCTGCCAGCCGAAACCAGAGATCAACACACCGCCGAGCGACGGACCCAGCGTAGTGCCGATCGCCGACATCGTGCCGAGCATTCCCATGGCGCTGCCGGTCTGCGCCTTGGGCACCGTCTCACCGACCAACGCCACAGTGAGCGCCAACATGATTGCCGCGCCGAGGCCTTGCACCGCTCGCGCGGCGACCAGCCACCCCAGCGAAGGCGCGAGGCCACAGGCCAGTGAAGCCAAGGTAAAGATGCCGATTCCGCTCAACAGCAAGCGACGGCGACCGACGATGTCGCCCAAGCGCCCGACGCTGACGATCAACGTGGTGATTGCGAGCAGATACGCGAGGACGATCCAC
Organism: Pseudomonas mandelii; assembly: GCF_002251635.1. Taxonomy (GTDB): domain Bacteria; phylum Pseudomonadota; class Gammaproteobacteria; order Pseudomonadales; family Pseudomonadaceae; genus Aquipseudomonas; species Aquipseudomonas mandelii_B. The sequence continues at coordinate 31,471 of NZ_NMOJ01000246.1, read as the reverse complement.
TGGATTTGCTGGAAAGAAGCGTCGAGTGCCTGGGACAAGGCTGGCAAGCCGGCATTGGCGATGCTGGTGTCGAGTGAAGGCATCAACATCGACAACGACAGGCTGGCGAGCGCCCAGCGAGCCGAGCCGGATGGCGTGGTGCGTTTCATGGTTGTGCCCTTGATGAAGTGTCGGCCTTCAGCGTATGCCCGCGCCTGGCATGGCGGAAGACGCACCACTTGCACTTGATACCTGCACATGACGCCATGTCATCACCCAGCCGTGCTAACGTTGAACCATGACCACTCCCGACCTGAACCTGCTGATTACCCTCGATGCGCTGCTCACCGAAGGCAGTGTGGCGCGTGCCGCCCAACGACTGCGGCTGAGCCCTTCGGCGATGAGCCGGGCGCTGGCGCGACTGCGTGAAACCACCGGCGATCCCCTGCTGGTCCGCGCCGGACGCGGCCTGGTGCCGACGCCCCGGGCACTGGAACTGCGCGAACACGTCAGCCAACTGGTGCAGCACGCCGAAGCGGTACTGCGCCCCGCCGAGCAGCTCGACCTCAAGCACTTGATGCGAACCTTCACCCTGCGCACCAGCGACGGCTTTGTAGAGAACTTCGGGCCAGCGCTGATTACCCGGCTCAGCGAAGAAGCACCCGGGGTACGGCTGCACTTTTTGCAGAAACTGAACCAGGACAGCACGCTGTTGCGGGACGGCACGGTCGATTTGGAAACCGGCGTTGTCGCGGACACCACCAGCCCGGAAGTGCGCACCCGCGCGTTGTACCAGGACCGTTTCATCGGCGTGGTACGGCCGGGGCATGCACTGAGCAAGGACAAGATCACGCCCGCCCGGTACGCGGCCGGCCGGCACGTCCTGGTCTCGCGGCGCGGACGGGACCAAGGGCCGATGGATGATGCATTGAACACGCTTGGACTGACCCGGGAGATCGCCACCATCGTCGGCGGTTTTTCCGCGGCCCTGGCGCTGGCCCGGGCTTCGGACCTGATCGCTACGGTGCCCGAACGTCACACCCACACGCTGCGCGCCGGCCTGCACAGTTTCCCCCTTCCGGTCGCCACGCCAGTGATCACCGTTTCAATGCTCTGGCACCCGCGAATGGACGCCGATGCCGCGCACCAGTGGTTGCGTGGGTGTCTTCGGGAAGTGTGTTCGGGGTCGCTGGATTAGCAAACTGATTTTTGTCACCGCCGGGTCTAGACTCTATGCGTTGCTTCGGGCCATACCGGTCGGGCCAGCGAGCTGGATAGGAGGGAACGTCATGAGCGACAAAGACGATTTGCGTAAGTACTCCTCTCAAGTGGTCGACGGCGTGGAGCGCGCGCCCGGCCGCTCCATGCTGCGGGCCGTGGGCTTCACGGATGAGGACTTCAAGAAACCGCAGATCGGCATCGCCTCGACGTGGGCGATGGTCACGCCGTGCAACATGCACATCGACAAACTCGCCGTTGAAGCTGAAAAAGGCGCGAATGCCGCAGGCGCCAAGGGCGTCATTTTCAACACCATCACCATTTCCGACGGCATCGCCAACGGCACCGAAGGCATGAAGTACTCGCTGGTGTCCCGGGAAGTGATCGCCGATTCCATCGAGGTGGTGGCCGGTTGCGAAGGCTTCGACGGGTTAGTAACCGTGGGCGGGTGTGACAAGAACATGCCGGGGTGCCTGATCGGCATGGCGCGGCTGAATCGCCCGTCGATCTTCGTCTATGGCGGCACCATCCGCCCGGGCGCTGGCCATACCGACATCATTTCCGTGTTCGAGGCCGTGGGTCAGCACGCCCGCGGTGACATCAACGAGATTCAGGTCAAGCAGATCGAGGAAGTTGCAATCCCCGGCCCCGGCTCCTGCGGCGGCATGTACACGGCCAACACCATGGCCTCGGCCATCGAGGCTTTGGGCATGAGCCTGCCCGGTTCCAGTTCCCAGGACGCCGTCGGCAGCGATAAAGCCTCGGACAGTTTCCGCGCCGGTCAGCAGGTCATGGAGCTGCTCAAGCTGGACCTCAAGCCACGCGACATCATGACCCGCAAAGCGTTCGAGAACGCCATCCGCGTGGTGATCGCCCTCGCCGGCTCGACCAATGCCGTGCTGCACCTTTTAGCCATGGCGCATGCAGTGGACGTCGAACTGACGCTGGACGATTTTGTCGAGTTGGGCAAGATCTCCCCAGTGGTGGCCGACCTGCGCCCCAGCGGCAAGTACATGATGAGCGAGCTGGTGGCCATCGGCGGCATCCAGCCGTTGATGAAGCGCATGCTCGCAGCCGGCATGCTGCACGGCGACGTGCTGACCGTGACCGGCAAGACTCTGGCAGAAAACCTGGAAAACGTGCCCGACTACCCCGAAGGCCAGGACGTGATTCTGCCGTTCGATCGGCCGGTCAAAAAGGACTCTCATCTGGTGGTACTGCACGGCAACCTCTCGCCGACCGGCGCGGTGGCCAAGATCACCGGCAAGGAAGGTTTGCGCTTTGAAGGCACGGCGCGCGTGTACCACGGTGAAGAAGGCGCGTTGGCCGGGATTCTCAACGGCGAAGTCCAGGCTGGCGACGTCATCGTCATTCGCTACGAAGGGCCCAAGGGTGGGCCGGGCATGCGCGAAATGCTCTCGCCCACGTCTGCGGTCATGGGCAAAGGGCTGGGCAAGGACGTCGCGCTGATCACCGACGGCCGCTTCTCCGGTGGTTCCCATGGATTCGTGGTGGGGCATATCACCCCGGAAGCCTTTGACGGCGGGCCGATTGCGCTGATCGAAGATGGCGACAGGATCACCATCGATGCTGAAACCCGGCAGATCACGGTGGATGTTTCTGACGCTGATCTGGCCGAGCGCAAGACCCGCTGGGTACGGCCGGAATCAAAATACAAACGCGGGGTGTTGGCCAAGTATGCGAAGACTGTGTCCAGTGCTTCGGAGGGGGCGGTGACGGATAAGTACCTTTAAGATCAACAGATCGCAGTCTCGTTTCACTCGACAGCTCCTACAAGGGTTTTGCATTCNACAGCTCCTACAAGGGTTTTGCATTCCCCTGTAGGAGCTTGCGATCTTTTAACGATGCCTACAGTCGAAACCGATCCACCGACTGCGAAAGCTTACCCGCCAGGCTCGACAGTTCATCCGTCGTCGAAGCCGTCTGGCCAATAATCTTGCTGTTGCCTTCCGACATCCCGGCAATCATGTCCACCTGATGCGCGATTTCGTTGCTGGCCAGGCTCTGCTCGCCGATCGTGCGGGTGATGTCATTCACCAGTTCAGTGGTATTGAGCGTGGCTTCGAGGATTTCGCGGATCGCGCGCTCGACGTCGGCCGTCACGGCCATGCCTTTGTCGACCTGTGCTACGCCCGCCTCCATGCTGGTCACCGCCTCACGGGTGCTTTGCTGGATGCGCGAGACCATGCTGGCAATTTCCTGCGTGGAGGCGCTGGTGCGTCCCGCGAGACTGCGGACTTCGTCGGCCACCACGGCAAAACCGCGGCCCTGCTCACCGGCGCGAGCAGCTTCGATGGCGGCGTTGAGGGCCAGCAAGTTGGTTTGATCGGCGATGCCCTTGATCACCTGAATGATGCTGAAAATCCCCTCGGACTCCTTGTCCAGCGTGCGAATCACCTGGGCTGACTGCTGCGCCGAACGCGCAATGCCGTCCATGTCATTGACCACCTGATGGATCACGCGACCACCATCCTTGGCCAATGCCTCGGCCTGGTTGGCCATGTTCAGCGCGCGCTCGGCGTGACGGGTGATTTCCTCGATGCTGGCGGTCATTTCACTGGCGGCAGCGGCCATGGTGCTGGCGGCGACGCTTTGCTGTTGGCTGCTGTCGGCGACCTGATGGCAGCCGCTGCTCAACTGCACGCTCATGCCGCTAACGCCATGCGCATTGCTGCGAACCACCTCGATCATGCCGCGCAAGTCACGCTGCATGGTGGCCAGGCTGCGAATCAAGGCGCTGGCTTCGTCCTTGTGGGTCGGTTCGACGATAGGCTCGCTGAGGTTGCCATGGGCGATGCTTTGGGCAATGCGGCTGGCGGTCTGTAACGGCCCCATGATGCTCAAAATCACCCAGCGGCCCTGGATCAGTAGCAACAACAGGCTGGCGATGAGCACGATACCCAGGGTGAAATTCGCACTGCTGATGGCCTGTTCGGTGCCTTTGCTGGTCTGTTGGGTGTTGGTTTCAATCACCTCGCTGAGGGCGGCCATCTGGTCTTCCAGTTGGCTGAACGCGGTATTGAACGTGCCGAGTTCCTTTTGTGCCGAATCCGGATTTTCCAGCGCGAGACCAACAATGCGCTCGGCCGCGCTGATGTAGGTGTCGAGGCTCGGCTTGACCTTGTTCAGGCCCGCCTTGATGGTGTCGTTGACCGGCAACTTGAGGTTTTCACCCAGCACTTCACGAAAATGCGCCGCATGCTCCTCGATGGAACTGCGCACCTCGGCTTTGCTGCTGGTGCTTTTGCCCAGCCCGACCACCATCGCGGACAGCACATCGGCGCGCAGTGCGTCGTGCATCATGTCGGCTTCGAGGTGATTGCGCAGCGCGGTCATGCTGACCTCGTTGTCCTTCACCGCTTCGGCCATCCGGGTGTTTCCCACGTAACTGACCAGGCTCACGATCAGCGCGGTGAGCAAGCTCGTACCAATCAGCAGCAACAAACGTAATTTTATAGACATGGGTAACCCTCTCGGTACGTCGCTTTTATGAACACGTTATCGGCTGCGCTGGCCAGTCTTTGAAGCTGGACGCCGGACTTTCAGTGTTTTGCGACATGCGGTAGGTGCCGCCGGTCCTCAGTGTGATTGCGCGCCGCCGCTTTCTGATCGCTGCAGCCATCGCCAAACCTTGCGCAGGGCCGCTAAAGTAGCGCGACGAAAATCAGGGACCCCATGAAGTCCCATGCGCCAACCTCGCCTTGCCTTGCGTTTTGTCTCGCTCTGTTTCATGCCTTTGCTTGCTCTGTTTGCCAGTCCTGCTTATGCCAGTGGTGAACGGCAACTGGTGGAAGCCATCAACGACTACCGCGCCCACCCGCAACGTTGCGACAGGCGCCCGGCCCAACGTTTGGCCCCGCTGTCATTGAAGTCGAACCTGGCGTTGCCGATTGGCTATGGCGGCGGTTTGCGCGATCGATTAAAGGCTTCAGGCTATGCAGCGGTGACGGTGCGCACCCTGCGTGTGGTAGGCGCGCAGGACGCCGACGAAGCGTTTGACCTGTTTCAGGACGAATACTGCGGGGCGCTGCTGGATAACCAGTACGCCGACATTGGCGTCAGTCGAGCCCGAAGCGAGTGGCAGATCGTGCTGGCGCAACCCGTTCTCGATAGCCGTGTGGGTGATTCCCGTGCGGCGAGCAAGGGGCTGTTGGCGCAGGTCAATGCCGCCCGGGCCAAATCACGGATGTGCGGTCGTCAGCGCTACCCCGCCGCACGACCGCTGAGCTGGAACCCCGCCCTCGGCGCCGCGGCGCAAGGGCACAGCAAGGCCATGGCCTATGGCAATTACTTTGCACACCGTGACCCCGACGGTGATGGCCCGGCGGATCGAGCAAGAGCCGCCGGTTACCGAGGTCGGCAGATCGGCGAAAACATCGCCGCCGGGCAGAGCTCACCGGGCAAGGCAATGGCAGGCTGGCTGGCCAGCCCCGGGCGCTGTTCTGGTCTGATTCGAAGGGGGCGTTTTCGGACTGGGTTTCGATAGCGATCGGTACGCTGGATACGCCTTTCCTGGCCTTAAAGCAGAAACACACCTGTATTGAGTCCAAAGCGTGCTGGTACGAAGCCGATTCGCTACAGGGCTAGCGCTTGCGCGCCAGGCGTTGCTGCCAATTGCCGCCATTGGCGCGCTGGCATTGTTCTTCAGAATCAAACTGCACATGGGCCGCGACCGATCTGACGTGTACATCCGCTTCGCTTAATGCTGTAGCCGTCAGTTCGACCATGCGTTCGCCCTGCCCGCCCGCCAGCGCCTGATCCTTGTTGGTCTGGGTGTCGAAAACCCAGACAACCCTGAGGCTGGAAGGAAATTCGTCGTAATCGACTTCGTGGGTCAGCCATTCAAAGCCGACGATTTGCGTTTTGGCCGTTTCGCACGCTTCAGTCAGGGTGGCAATCAGGCGACGCTCGATGTGTGCCTGATCGCGTTTGCTTAAACCCATGGGGAATCCTTGTCATTGTCGATAATTTAGAACGATTTCACTCGTGTACTTCTTCGGGCAATCGATGCTCCCGGCAAATCAAATCGATTTCGCCGGACTCAAGGGGTTCCTGAGTCAGCCCACAAAAGGCCCCGCCAGCCACTGTCTGATGGAAGCGACAAGACCGGCAAAGTCCGAAACCCGGCACATTTTCCCCTTGCTGGATATTCCTCAACAGCTCCAGCAGCAACCCTTCCAGATCCTCTGATCGAGCGCCCATACGCTTGGCGGCAGCGACCAGAAAATCCNNCGTCATCCTGCTTCAAGTCGATGCCCAGATTTTGGGCGCTGATGGTTTTGTTCATGCTGTCGAGCCCCGACTCACTCGAACGGGATGACCGAAGTCTTCATCATCTAACCCCGCTCGCCGTTGAGCATGGCCTGATGAAACGTCGGCAATTCTTTCAAAGCATACAACGACGCCTGCTGGAGCACGGACTCCCGACCGCCAGAAAATCGCTGCTTGCGGCTGAATACCGCCATTTCCTGCCCTGCCATGAAGGCCCATGCAAAGCAAACCGTTCCGGCTGGAATACCATCAACATCCTCCGGCCCCAGCAGCCCTGTCGTGGACACCGCCACGTTGGCCGGGCTGTCACGCAGCGCGCCGATGGCCATTTCCCGAGCCACTTCGCAGCTGGTGAGATTAAAGGTCTCGATAGTGATTGCACTGACGCCGAGCAAGCGTTGCTTGGCCTCGGGTGAGTAAACCACGTAGCCGCTTTCAATCAGCTCACCGCTGCCGGGCACCTGGGCCAGCAGCGTGATGATACTTCCCGCCGTGCAGGATTCTGCGGTGGTCAGCCGCAACGACTGTTGACGCAGATAATCGACGACTGTTTCAACGATCGACATCGCCATTAACCCGTTTTCCGTGTTTAACACCGAATCAAACTTCAGCCTCAGCGGTGCACCGGCGAAGCTCATCAACCGCTCCTCTTCCTTAGTGCTCGGTGATAATCCTCGCCCGCGATGGCGCGCAGGTACGCTTGATCGGCCTCAACCCTGAGGTCGCGCCATTCCTGCCAGCTCACGATTCCCAGACGATCCATCTCGTCAGACTGACGAATCAGCGCCTCGTGATACGCATCGGGGCACTCCATGCGCAGCTTCAAGTCCTCAAGGACAAGATGCCAGGTGTTGAGCGCACGCAGCTTTTGCTCTTGCGCCGGAGTCAGCAGATTGGCAAACGAGTGCATGGCAGCGCCCCCCGAGAGTTCTTTCAGAATGGATCAATCCATCGTGAAAGCGGTTCAGGTACACCGACCAAAGGCAGTTTTTCAAGGCTGCGCCCAATGGTGAGACGCAGTCCATTGTCATGGCTTATTTCCCGTTAAGAAACTCGACCGTTTGCGCCGTACTCCACAACGCATTGGCGATGTAGCGATAGTTGATCAGCGCTGCCAGGTAGCCATCGCCCTCGGGAGTCGTCGGGCCGGCGGTGGCGTCCCGAACCACGGCCACTTCGAAGCCAAGCTCCAGCAATTCACGCAAGTGCGACTCGACACAGAGGTTCGCCGCCATGCCCGCCAAAATGATTTGCGACACGCCGTGCTTGCGCAGCTGCAACGCCAGGTCATTGGTTTCCGGGCCGTACACCTTGTGCGGTGACGCGATGATGGTTTTGCCGTCGAGAATGTAGGGCTTGTACTCGGGCATGAAGTCGGCACCGGAGTTCTCGAAACCGTCGAGGGTCAGCGGCCCCTTGCGATCAAACATGCAGATACTGTGCATGACCTTCTCAAGCGGTCCGCCGAAATGCCAGTCGTGGTCACATGGATAGTAATAGTGCGGCGAAACGGCGACCGTGATGCCCGCGCCCTTGGCAGCCGCAAACAGCTGGCCGATGTGCTTGACAGTATCGTGCTCGACGATGCTTTTTCCAAACACGCCCCAGCTCACGCCTTCGGGGCTGAGGAAGTCGATTTGCGGATCGATCACCACCAGCGCGGCCCGCGAGAGGTCAAGCTTCATGCCGGGATCGGGCAGCGCAGGCTCTGCCGGGTCTGCATACTGGGGGGCGATGCGGTTCGAATCGTTGCTCATGACAGTGGACTCCGGTCGATAACAGGAAAATCGCTCTGCGCCATGGCGCCCGGGTGGGGCGTTGTCTACCATCGGCGAGAACTTCATCCTATTGCCCTGCCCTGCGCGGCTTTTGCCAGGACGTGCAGAGTCTTTACCCGGTCGTCTCTATCATGGATATCCTGTCCGAATTCTTCGAACGCACCAACCTTCAGGGCAGGCTGTTCTTCTCTGGCAGGGTCGATGGCACGCTGGTGCTCGACAAGCCTCCTGGCATGGCGTTCATCCATGTCATCAGTGAAGGCGGGATCGACATGGTGCAACCCGGCCTGCCGAAGATTTCCATCACCGAACCCAGCGTGTTGTTTTGCCCGAGCAGCTGCCGCTACCAGTTGCGCGCCAGTTCGGCACACGGCGCCGAACTAATCTGCGCCTCGTTCCAGTTCGGGCGCAACGCCCTGCAACCCTTCCCTCTGGGCCTCAAGGAAACACTGGTTTTCCCGTTCAGTGAACTGCAGAACATCACGCCCGTGATCGGCTCACTGCTTGCCGAATTCAAGGATCAGGCCCCCGGCAGAACCAAAGCGCTCAACCTGTTGCTTGAGTACATTTTCGTGGTGTTGGTGCGCCGTTCGGTCGTCGAGCAAAAGATTTCCAGCGGCCTGCTTTATGCGCTTCAGGATGGGCGTCTTGGGGCGGTTTTCCAACGTGTTCACCAGGCGCCGGAGGCGCTGTGGACTGTCGAGAAACTTGCTGGCCTGGCGAACATGTCCCGGTCGAAATTCTCTGCGTATTTCACGCAGATCATGGGTGCATCACCAATGGGCTACGTGACGGCCTGGCGGATGAAAGTGGCCCAGGATCTGCTACGCAACGGGGTTCAGATCAAAGTGGTTGCCGCGTCGGTTGGGTACAGCTCGCAAGCTTCTTTCTCCCGTACTTTTCTCAACGTGATTGGCTGTCCACCGGCCGAATGGTTGAAACGTGACGCAGGTGGGGAGTTGCCGCGGGTGACCGCGCGCGTGCAGCGGGTTCGGTCGGATGACGCGGCAAATGAAACTGCGTGAGCTCGCGTTTTTGTGTCTTCTAGCGCCTTGAGTTTTATACTTCTGTCCCGGCGGCCAATACACCGGGGTGCGGTATCACCACCTCCCATGGAAGACGTCCGCGCACGACAAATGAATCGAATGGAATCCATCACAATGAGTTTCCACCGCTATAAAGAAAGTATCCGCTAAAGCCTGGATCGCGCTTGCGGCCTTGATTACGGCGTCAAGCGGCATTGCAACGATTTACGCCACGCTTCACGAAACCAACCCCAACAATCCCCGCTTCATCGGTCGCTGGATGACCGATTACACCTACCCGATCACCAACGGCACGTTCGAATTCAAGGGGATGACAGAGTATTTCCGCAACGGGCGGTACAACGTCAATGGCGTTGTCTTTGTGGACGGAACCGTTGAAGCCAAACCTTACCGGCTTGAGTACAGCGTAAATGGAGCCGGCAGCTGGACGGCCGATTCCAGCCTGCTTTCGTTCACATTGGCTGACATGAAATCGATTCCCAAGTCTTACGTGATCAACGGCACAGCCATTCCCCCCTCGCTGGTTGCCAGGTTTGCCGGGCCTTCCATGCCGACCTTTAGCGACGGCTTAGCGTCCGGCGCTTCCGACGAACTCAAAATCCTGATGATCAAGGACAATGAGATAACGCTTGAGGGTAAAGACCCGGCAGGGAATGCCTTCACCCTACAGACGTACAGACAGCACTAGGTTCCTGGTGGGTTCTGGTCTGAAAGATTCTGTGTCTGTGCTGCCTTACTCGCGGGCAGCCACGCTCCCACAGAGGGATTTTGTCGATCACTCCTCATGTGAACGACGCAAATCCTGTGGGAGCGTGGCTTGCCCGCGAAGAGGCCCGAACAAACAACCCACCCCCCAATGACTCGACAGTGACAACCCCGGCCTTTGCGACCAGCGGCAAAATGTCATACAGCCCGCCTCAACCCCTCTAGTTCGGCAGTCTCAGACACCCAATCAAACTCCGCGCATCGACATGACCGCACGCTACAAATACCCGCTTACAATTTAGCCAATCATAAAACCCGATCGTGTACTACCAAGTGTTAGGTTGAGCGCCTTATCGATCCATGAGATGCCAACGTAGTCATGCGCATCAAACCTCCCGGTTTTCCTGCCTTCTGTGCTTACCTTCTACTGTCCTGCCTGTTTGCGACCGCGTGGATCATCAATCCTGCCAATACGCACTCTTCCTTTGCCCTGATCAGTCCCGTGATGGCAGTGGCCGGCAAAGTGGCCAAGCCCATCTATACCAGCCGTTTCGCCTCCTCCGGGCTGGTGGATTTCGTGCATTCCTCGGCGGTCACCGCCCTGCCCGACGGCAGTCTGATGACGGTCTGGTTTGCTGGCTCCCGCGAAGGCGCAGCCGATGTACAGGTGCGCTCCGCCCGGTTCGACTCGAAAACCGGCGAATGGGGTGCTGAACAGGTATTGGCCACTCGGGACTCGACCCAACAGGGCACTCGTAAATACATCCGCAAGCTGGGCAACCCGGTGGTGGCCCTCGCGCCGGATAATCGCGTGTGGCTGTTTTATGTCTCCGTGTCCATGGGTGGCTGGGCCGGAAGCGCGGTCAATGTGATGGTTTCCGACGACTTCGGTGAACATTGGTCCGCTCCGCGCCAACTGATCACCTCGCCCTTTCTCAACATCAGCACCCTGGTCCGCTCGGCACCGGTGTTTCATGCCGACGGTTCCATCGGCCTGCCGGTCTACCACGAGTTCCTGGGCAAGTTCGCCGAATACCTCTACTTGAGCGCGGACGGTGCGGTGATCGACAAATTCCGCATCAGCCACGGCACGAATTCATTGCAGCCCACGGTGGTGCCGCTGGACGGCCAGCGAGGCATCGCCTTGCTGCGTTATGCCGGCAACACCCACCACCGTGTTCTGGCGACACGCACTGACGACGCAGGGCAAACCTGGAGCGAGCCTTATCCGCTCGACCCCTCGAATCCGAATTCCTCGCTCGCCGCCGTCGCAACACCCGAACATGGGTTGCTGGTGGCGCTCAACGACCTGATTGAGGGGCGCTTCAAGCTGAGCCTTTATGGGACCGACGCCAAAATGGACGATTGGCGCTCGTTGCGCGACCTGGACAAATCACCCGATCCACTGGGCGCGCCGTTTTCTCCCGAAGCCTACAAGGAGATCATTGGCAGAGAATTTCGCGGCTCCAGCGGCGCACGCCGCCAATCACTGGAAGCGGAGTTCCTGGATAATCTCGACAACCGTGTCTGTAAAAACCAGGAATGTGAATTCGAATACGAATACCCCTACTTCATCCGCAGTCCCGACGGCATGTATCACTTGGTTTATTCCTGGAACAACACCTTCATCAAGCACGTTACCTTTAACGATGCATGGCTTAACGAGCGTCTCAAATGATCAGTCTGTGGCAAGCACATGTCAGCTTCGCAATGATCATCTTTCTGGTGCTGCCTTCGTTCGGTTTGCCCAGGACCCGGCGGATGGCACTGCTGGCCGCGTTGCTGGCCGTCAGCTTCATCTCGCTGGAAGGGTTGTCGTTGGCCGCGTATTTGCGCAGCTACATTGATGACCTCGCGATCACCACCCTGGTGTTCATGGCGTGGGGCTGCTTGCGTCGGCTGGACATGTTGCCACCGGCACGGGGCAAAACCGGCGTATTGATCCTCTTCGCCGCGATGGCCGTGGTGCTGTACCCGGCCACTCTGGGCATGAGTGATGTGGACCCCTATCGGATCGGCTACAGCCCGCGCCCCATGTTGATGTTCTTCGCAGCGCTCACGCTGGGCCTGTTTTACCTGCGCAATGGCCTGGCCGTCTTGATGCTGGCCACCGCAACCCTGGCCTTCATCGTCGGGATCAAACCTTCGCAAAACTATTGGGATTACCTGGTTGATCCGCTGCTGGGTCTGTACTGCTGCGGGGCACTGCTGATGCTTGCCCTGCGCTGGACGTATCGCTGCTCAATCAAGCGGCGTGGTGCGGTGGCCGACGAATGCAAATCCGTTTGAGATTTAACGACTTTTTAACAGGGGATCAGGGATGGGTTGGCTGCACTCGAGACGTTTACATTATTGGCTAGGCGCTACAGCGATTGCGTTTGTGCTGTTTGCACTGCTGAGGGTGGTGTTCTTCTTCGGCTTTTCCGGGTTCGAACCCAACGCCCTGATCGACACAAAGGGCGTCTGGAAAACCCTGAGCATCGGCTTCAATTTCGATCTGCGCCTGGCCATTCTGACGATGTTGCCGTTGGCGTTGCTGGCCTGGATGCCTCGCTGGAACCTGCTCAGCAGCCGTCTACTGCGCCGCATCGCACGCGTTTACCTGGTCGCAGCCCTGAGCGTGCTGCTGCTGATCTACATCATCGACTTTGGCCATTACGCCTACCTGGGCGTGAGGATCAACGCCACCGTGCTGCGCTTCATCGAGGATGCGCAGATCTCCCGCGACATGGTTTGGCAGACTTACCCGGTAATCTGGATTTCACTGGGTTGGCTGGCGACGGTCGCGTTGGTGACACTGGCCCTGGTGCGTCTGGAGCGCGTCACGCTGGACCGCCCTCGCAAGGTCATTCGCAAGCTCTCCGCGGCGTGGGGTGGCGCGTTGATGGTCGTCTTGGTGCTGCTGGGCATCTTGGGTCGTGTCGAAAACATGAACCTTGAAAACCCCGTTCCGTTGCGCTGGAGCGATGCGTTCTTCTCGGGTAATAACCAGATCGCCGCGCTGGGCCTGAACCCGGTGCTGTTTCTCTACGATACGGGCAAAGTCGGGCAGTCGCGTTATGACGAGGCGCAAGTGCGCGAACATTACGCGGTCATGGCCAACTACCTGGGCGTCGACAAGCCCGACCCGCAGACCCTTGATTTCGTGCGGCACCAGGCGCCCCAACCGTACAAGATCCCGGGTTCCCGTCCCCCGAACGTGATGTTCATCATGCTTGAATCGCTGGGCACCAGTGCCGTCGGGGCCTACGGCAACCCGATCAATCCGACGCCCAACCTCGATCGGCTGGCCACTCAGAGCTGGTTCTTCGAGCATTTCTACGTACCCGTAACGGGGACCGCGAAAACCGTCTGGGCCAGCATCAGCGGGGTACCTGATGTCACGCGACAGGAAACCGCGACGCGTAATCCGCTGATCACCCAGCAAAACACGCTGATCAATGCGTTTACCGGTTACGAGAAGATCTACACCATCGGCGGCAACTCTGGCTGGGCCAACATGAATGCCCTGATCCGGCAGAGTATCGACGGCGTGCGGCTGTTCGAAGAGCGGGACTGGAAATCGCCGGTGGTGGATGTCTGGGGCATTTCCGATCTGGACCTGTTCAAGGAAACCGACCAGATCCTGCAAGCACTGCCCAAGGACAAACCGTTCTTTGCGTATGTGCAGACGGCCGGCAATCACCGCCCGTTCACGATCCCCAAGAGCAATGACGGCTTCGAGGTCAAGCACCCGACCCTGGACGAAGTACAGGCTGCCGGATCGCGCAGTGTCGAGCAGTACAACGCCGTGCGCCTGCTGGACTTCAACCTCGGCCGCTTGATGGAAATCGCCAAGGCCGGTGGCTTTCAGCCCGATAATCATCAGAGGTTGCAGCAATCAGCCTTCGTGCCTTGATGCCACCCTTGCGCTTGACCGGATCCAACCGGATCAAATTCAATGTAAGTTGCTTGAGAACGGCCATGTTGTGGGCAGCATGCCCGGTTCGGATCCGCATCTGATCGTCACCAAAAATGACATCCATGCACCAGTGGACGCGGTTCTCCACGCCCCAGTGCGCCCTGATGGCATGTGCGATGCGCTCTGCATCCGGAGCAAGACTGCTGATGTAGTAACGGCGCTCCAGGCTGGTCTGGTTGCCCACAGTCCGCTCGGACTCCAGCATCACGAAAGTGCGCAGTCCTGGCCAGCGTTCTGGCTGTGGCAGGCACTGGAGTTGGTCGAAAACATGGCAGCGACGAACCTCCAGCCGGCCATGGTCCTTCTCGACATGCTCGAAGTGCGCATGGGGTACCCGGGCAGGATCGCCGTCCAAAAAGGTGTCAGCGAAGTCATCGATCGCTTCGGCCAGCTTCGGCTGGTTTCCCTTGATGGCCAGCAGATAGTGCGCCCCGCGATCGAGAATGGCCTGTGCAATGTCCGGCTGGGTACCCATGGCATCGATCGTCACGGTGCAGCCCTCAAGCGCCAGTGTGGCCAGCAGCTCAGGAATGGCGGTCTTCTCGTTGGACTTCTGGGAGGTCGCCCTCTGCCCGAGAATCAGCCCTGAATCAGCCGCAAAAGCGCTGACCAGGTGCAACGGGGCCGTGTTTTTCTTGCCGGAGCGGCGACTGGTCTTGCCGTCTAGGGCAACCACTTGCGGAGAAAGGGCCGGTAGGATCGCCGCAACCCAACAGCGGAAGGCCTGCTCGAACTCCTCTGGATCGATCAGGCTGAATAGCCGTCCAAAGGTGTCGTGTGAGGGAATGCCGTGGGGTAGTTTCAGAATACGGCGGAACCAGTCCAGCCGCTGCTCAGCCCAGAGTTCGATTTCGATGAAGGTGTCAGCGCCGGCAAGCACGCCGCAGATAGCCACGACCAGTGTTTCGACCAGGTCGTGACGAATCTTGCCCTGCTGACGGGGATCATTGATGGCGACCAGAACATCGGAGATTGGTATGTGATGCGACATTGCAGGGCATACTCAATAACGTGACGCTGGAGCAAGCCCAGGCTGCCGGTTCACGCAGCGTCGAGCAATATAACGCGGTGCGCCTGCTGGATTACAACATCGGCCGCCTGATGGAAATCGCCAAGGCCGGCGGCTGGTACGACAACAGCATTTTTGTGTTTTTCGGNGACCACAACACCCGGATCGCGCAGATCCCGTTCCTGGCACCGGCCTACGAGCAACTGGGCCTGGAAAGCAACGCGGTGCCGATGATCATCCACGCACCTGGCTTGATCGGAACGCGCCAGGTCAAGGAAGCGGTTGGTCTGGTGGACTTGCTGCCCACCGTGGCGGGGATGGCCGGCCTTGAGTTCCGCAACAGCGGCATGGGCCGTGATATCCAGCAGCCCGCGCCCGAGGGTGAACGCGTGGTGCCGCTGGTATTGCGTGAGGGCACGTTCCCGCTGATTGCCGGCGTGACTCAACACTACATGGTGCAGATGGAGCACGACGGCAGCTCGCCGACCCTTCACGACTTGGCCTCAATGACGCCACGGGACAATGTTGCCGAGAAAAACCCTGAAGAGTTCAAACGCCTGTCGGCGCTGACCCGCGCCATGCATGAAACCTCAAGGTTGATGCTGTATCAGAACGTGCGCAAGTAACCGCTCAGGCCTGCAAACCCGCGTCTAAGCTCCAGATAGACGCGGGCCCTCCCCGCGCCCCCCGTAAAAGACTCTGCCTATCACTCCCCAATACTCCACCTATTAGCTGACTTCCCAAGTGGGGTCTAACCTGTATCCAGCGCTGGCGGAACAAGCTGGCCGGTTTAGTGCTGATAAGGAGACAGGAATGAGCCCGACGCTTGACTAGGCCACCCGTGGGCCACCGCCGCTGTCCANGCCACCGCCGCTGTCCAATTCCCGTGTGGTCCAGACCATCAGTTGATCCAACTGTGGGTCCTGCAGCCTATGTCATTGAGTTCGCTCGTTGCTATCTAACGCCCACCCCGGGCCGATAGCCGGATGAAACACGACCAAAGGTAGCTCACACATGGCAAATGAATCGAAATGCCCGTTCAATCACGCCGCTGGCGGTGGCACGACGAACCGCGATTGGTGGCCGAACCAACTGAATCTGAAGATCCTGCACCAGCACTCGTCCCTGTCCGACCCTACGGACGAGGGCTTCAACTACGCCGAAGAATTCAAGACCCTGGACTTTGAGGCGGTCAAGCGCGACCTGACGGCGCTGATGACCGATTCCCAAGACTGGTGGCCGGCGGACTTCGGTCACTATGGGCCGCTGTTCATACGCATGGCCTGGCACGCCGCTGGCACGTACCGCACGGGCGACGGTCGTGGCGGTGCCGGCTCCGGCCAGCAACGCTTTGCACCCCTCAACAGCTGGCCGGATAACGTCAGCCTCGACAAGGCGCGCCGGCTGCTCTGGCCGATCAAACAAAAGTACGGTCGTAAAATCTCCTGGGCCGACCTGATCGTCCTCACCGGCAACGTCGCGCTGGAGTCCATGGGCTTCAAGACCTTTGGTTTTTCCGGTGGCCGTGCGGACGTCTGGGAACCCGATGAAGACGTCTACTGGGGCTCGGAAAACAAATGGCTGGGCGGCGACACCCGCTACGGCAAAGAAAGCGCTCCCGTGGAAGCTCCCGGTGACGGCCCTCTCGTCGCCGAACCCGGTAAAAATGAGGAGAGCCGTACCGACCACGGCCGCAACCTCGAAAACCCGCTGGCCGCCGTGCAAATGGGCCTGATCTACGTCAACCCCGAAGGCCCGGAAGGCGAACCAGACCCGGTCAGATCCGCCTTAGACATCCGCGAAACCTTCGGCCGCATGGCAATGAACGACGAAGAAACCGTGGCGCTGATTGCCGGCGGCCACGCCTTCGGCAAAACCCACGGCGCCGGCCCTGCCGACAACGTCGGCGCCGAACCCGAAGCGGCGGGCCTCGAAGCTCAGGGCTTTGGCTGGAAGAACAGCTTCGGCACCGGCAAAGGCCCGGACACCATCACCAGTGGCCTGGAAGTGACCTGGACCACTACGCCTACAAAGTGGAGCAACAACTACCTTGAAAACCTGTTCGGCTTCGACTGGGAACTGAGCAAAAGCCCGGCCGGTGCGCACCAGTGGGTCGCCAAAAACGGCGCCGGTGCCGGTACCATCCCGGATGCTTTCGACCCGTCCAAACGGCGTAATCCGACGATGCTGACTTCGGACCTGGCCCTGCGATTCGACCCGATCTACGAACCGATCTCGCGGCGCTTCCTGGCCAATCCGGATCAGTTGGCCGACGCCTTCGCCCGTGCCTGGTTCAAACTGATCCACCGTGACATGGGCCCCCTCTCCCGCTACCTTGGGCCAGAAATGCCCAGCGAAGAACTGCTGTGGCAGGACCCGATCCCAGAGGTCGACCACGCGTTGGTCAACGACAGCGACGTCGCAGCACTCAAGAGCAAAGTGCTTGCTTCGGGCCTGAGCGTCTCGCAGCTGGTATCGACGGCGTGGGCAGCGGCTTCCACCTTTCGTGGCTCCGACAAACGTGGCGGCGCCAACGGTGGTCGTCTGCGTCTGTCTCCGCAGAAAACCTGGCAAGCCAACCAGCCTGAGCAACTGGCAAACGTGCTGGCGAAGCTCGAGAGCATCCAGAGCGAGTTCAACAACAGCGGCAAGAAAATCTCGCTGGCGGATTTGATCGTTCTGGCGGGTGATGCAGGTGTCGAACAGGCGGCGAAAAACGCCGGCCACAGCGTCACGGTGCCGTTCACACCAGGGCGGATGGACGCCTCGCAAGAGCAGACGGATGTCGAATCTTTCGGCTTCCTCGAACCCATCGCCGATGGCTTCCGTAACTACCTCAAATCCCGCTACAGCGTGTCGGCCGAGCATCTGCTGATCGACAAGGCGCAACAGCTGACATTGACCGCGCCTGAAATGACCGCGCTCGTGGGTGGTCTTCGCGTGTTGAACACCAACGTCGGGCAAACTAAACACGGCGTGTTCACCCAGCAGCCAGAGGCGTTGACCAACGACTTCTTCAAGAACCTGCTGGACATGGGGGTGGAATGGAAACCGACCTCGGAGGCTAACGAGGCGTTTGAAGCACGCGATCGCAAAACCGGTGAAGTGAAGTGGACCGGCACGCGGGTTGATCTGGTCTTTGGCTCTCATGCGCAATTGAGGGCGCTGGCTGAGGTGTACGCGAGCAGTGACGCGAAGGAGAAATTTGTGAAGGACTTCGTGGCGGCGTGGACCAAGGTGATGAACCTGGATCGGTTCGATGTAAAGTGATGAAAACGTTAAGTCTATGAGGCCTGGAATGGGCCACCTCGATCCGGTGATACGGATGGGGGTGGCCCATGTTTTTTGACTGGACTAGACGGCTGTTGCTTCAGGCGACACTCAACCGGCAGGTGACAGATCAAAGTCCACCTTCAACCACCCGATGCCCGAATGGATTCGCCGGTGACCCAATGCGAGTCGTCGGATGCCAGGAAAACAGCCAGCGGCGCAATGTCTTCGGGCTCACCGAAACGGCCGAGCGGCGTACCGGCGATCAGCTGTTCACCAAACGCTCCGGCGAAGTTGCCCTCCGTCGCCGGCGTATTGGTGTGACCGGGCAAGATCGAGTTGACCCTGATCCCTCGCGGCCCGAGCTCTCTGGCCAAGGCAAACGTCAATGTATCAACCGCGCCCTTGGTGGCCGAATAAACGCTGGAAGCCAAATAGGGATCGGTGCTGAGAATCGAGCTGATGTTGATGATGCTGCCCGAGGGGCCAAACAGCTTGACGGCTTCTCGGACCGCCAGGAGATACCCAAGCACATTCAGATTGAATTGCTGGTGGAACGCGTCCTCGGTGAGGTCTTCGATCATTTGAAATACCGCGACGCCCGCATTGTTCACCAGAATATCCAGCGCCCCGAAGTCCGCCCTGACCGTGTCGAACAGGCGGACCACATCGGCTGATAGACTGATATCCGCCTGAATGGCGACGGCTTTACCGCCCTGCCCCTGAATCTGCGCGACCACCGCATCGGCGTCGGCTTTGCTCGACGCGTAGTTCACAACGACCGTTGCTCCTGCCGCGCCCAATGCTTTGGCAATACCTGCGCCGATGCCTTTCGATGCGCCCGTGACAACAGCAATTTTTCCTTCAAGTTTCATGAGGCTGACCTTTACCTGAGTTGATTGATCCATCGCAGGTCTGCCTGCCATCAGGTTTTGAAGGCCTGAACGCAACCTGCCGCTTGCCCCCAGTATCCGGGCAGGTGAAGGACAAACGTTTGCCAGTTGTTATCGAATGCTTGCCTATTCTTCTCGCATGGCTTGCCCTGCTCGCGGCGATGGCTCATGTTCAGCGCATGAATCCTGCGATCGAAGAACTGCGCCGCCTCGTGATGCGCGCGGAAAACAAGTGGACGGACACCGGGCTGCCGCGTGTGGCGATGGTCCAGGCGGAGGCGTGTGCGAGCCAGGTGTATCAACCGATGCTGCACCTGGTGCTCCAGGGTGCAAAAACCTTGTCTATCGGCGATCAGGTTTATCAGTATCTGCCGATGACCTACTTCCTCGTGCCGGTGGACGTGCCCGCCACCGGTGAGATACACCCCGGCGGACCAGGCTTGCCCTATCTTGCGATCAGCCTGACCCTGGACCCGAGCGTCATCGCGACGCTGCTGACAACCGACATCAAGACGACCGCGCCGCCACCCGCAAGCCGCTTTGCGGCGGTGCCGGCACAGGCTGAAATGATCGACGCCTGGTTGCGCATGATGCGGCTGATGGACCGCCCAAACGAAGCCGCGGTACTGGCGCCGATGCTTGAGCGGGAGATTCTGTTTCGAGCCTTGCAAGGACCGCTAGGGCCGATGCTGCGTGAAATCGCTCGCCCGGATGGTCGTCTGGCGCAGATACGCCGCGCCACCCAATGGATCCGTGAGCACTACACCGAACCCTTTCGCGTCGAGCCACTGGCGACCATGACCGACATGAGCGTTGCGGCGTTTTATCGGCATTTCAAATCCATCACAGGCATGACGCCCATTCAATATCAAAAGCGCCTGCGCCTGCTCAGGGCTCGCTGGTTATTGCTGTTCGACCCTCGCGATGCCGCTTCAATTGCCTTCACCGTGGGGTATGAAAGCGCATCACAATTCAGCCGTGAATATGCACGCCTGTTCGGCATGCCACCGGCGCGTGATGCTGCAAGGTTCAGGGCGCCCGTTGTATACGGATGGGGGTGGCCCATGTTTTTTGACTGGACTAGACGGCTGTTGCTTCAGGCGACACTCAACCGGCAGGTGACAGATCAAAGTCCACCTTCAATCGAACCCCTCCCAGCCTGAAAGGTCTGCTGCTTAGTACTTCTCTGGAATAGCCCCCATGTCTGCGCACCAAAGCCTTGTTGTACTCGCTCGGGGAGGGTATGCCGCTCGAGGCGTTCTTTACCTGATCATTGGCATCTTCGCGTTGCTGGCGGCTCAAGACTCGACAAAACCGAAGGACAGTCATCGGAGTCTGGAGGCCGTGTTAAGCCAGCCTTTCGGTTATGTTTTAGTTGGATTAGTGGTGGCGGGGCTGCTCGCGTTCGCCTGTTGGCGAGTGCTGCAAGCCCTGCGCGACGTTGATCATCACGGTAACAATATGAAGGGCCTGGTCATTCGGGCAGGACTGTTGGCAGGAGGTTTGGTCAACGGCGCGCTGGCGTTTTTTGCGTTGGGCTTGCTCATCAGCGGCATCAGAAGCTCGGGCGACTCCAGCGGTGGGCAGACCAAGGATCTACTGGCGCATCTGTTGTCCTGGGAACACTCGAATGTCTTGGTGTACCTCGTCGCACTCGTCCCTCTTGGTGTAGGTATTGCCCACATCATCAAGGGCTGGAAGTCGTCGTTCGAGAAATATTATGAAGCGGACGAAGACGTCATGCGCTACGTCCGTCCCGTCTCTCGGTTCGGTCTGATCGCCCGTGGCGTCGTCTTTATCGAGATCGCCCTGTTGCTGATGATCAGTGGCTCCCGCTATAAAGCCATGGACCCACCCGGCATGAAGGAGGCCCTCGATGCGCTGCAGAATCTACCGGCGGGCGGCGTCATCTTGATGGTGATGGCCCTGGGGTTGATCGCCTTTTCGGTGTACAGCTTGTCCGAAGCCGCCTGGCGCAAGATCAACATGGATGTGCCTGGCGTACCGGGCGCATAGCGGCATGAACGTCCGACCGGTTTTTGCATCCCCCACACAGCTGACCTCAACCAAGGACTGATGATGACTTTTCTGATTTTTCTTTTAGCCTGCGGTGCTGCGGCCAGTACTGGCCTACTTTTCAAACCGGGCCAGTGGTACGAATCACTCGTCAAACCGAGCTTCACGCCACCCAATTGGCTGTTTCCAGTCGCCTGGTCGATTATCTATCTGCTGCTCGCCTGGACCGGGTACCGGTTGTCGCTGATACCTGGAAGCCAGGTGGTGCTGGCGTTATGGGCGGCGCAGATTGCCCTGAATACGCTGTGGACACCGGTGTTCTTCGGCGCGCACCGCATTTTCGCCAGCATGGTGATCCTGACGCTGCTCTGGCTGGTGGTCGCCGCCATGGTGGTGATGGCGATGCGGCTAGATGTAATCACTGGCTTGATCCTGTTCCCCTACCTTGTGTGGCTTTGTGTGGCGGCGGCGTTGAATTTTTCCATCTTGCGCAATAACCGCTGATGACGAACTTCGAGTGGGCAACTCGACGGCTGTCTATTCACGACTCGCCGTCGACAAGTCTCACCCGGTGGCAGTCTGAAGGTCCCAGTTTTTGCCCGGTGGATGAACGAACATCCATCGGCATCAGGGCCTGGCCGGACGCGTTGTCCAACAGCACAGAACGCGTCTCCTGCGGCTGGAACAGAAAACGTTCGCCCCACTGCCTCATGCTGATCACCACCGGAAAGATCTCCCGCCCTTTGTCCGTCAGGACGTACTCCTTGTAGGCGCTACCATCTGACGCCGGTCGAACGTCGAAGACCCCGACCTCAACCAATGCCTTCAGCCGCGAGGCCAGAATATTTTTGGCCACGCCCAGGCTCTTCTGAAATTCGCTGAATCGGCGAATGTCATCAAAGGCGTCGCGAAGGATCATGAGCGACCAGCGATCCCCAATCACCTCAAGTGTTCTTGCTACCGGGCATTCGCTGCTCTGCGGTGAAGTGCCTTCGACCATCGTATTTACCTTTTGGATAACGGTTGCCAAGTCTGTCGACCAAGCTGGTTGCAATTTGAAACTTGATTCAGCAATAATCAAATCAGGTTTTTAATTGCAACCAGCTTAACGCCATGGAGGCGTTCATGACAGCAGATGCCGACGCAATAGCCAAACGTAACACCGGGCAGCCTTCGGGATTGCCGCCTGCGGAAGCCGGAGAAAGCAGTAGGACTGACCCGTCTTCGGGGCTTTCTCCGTCACTCACGTTATTGTTTTCTGTCACCTGCGCGCTGGCCGTCGCCAATGTTTACTTTGCCCAACCTTTGCTTGCCTCGATGGCCGACAGCCTGGGGGGCACTTCAGGATTGATTGGGGTCGTGGTGACGGCTACTCAGGCCGGATACGCGCTGGGGTTATTGTTCATCGTACCGCTGGGCGACAGGGTCAACCGTAAACGGCTGATTTTGACTCAAGTGATGCTGTCTGCCCTTGCGCTGGCGGCCGTCGGCGCATCACAGCAGTGGCTGGCTCTCTTGGGCGCCATGATTGTGATGGGCTTACTGGCCGTGGTGGTTCAGGTGCTTGTAGCCTATGCCGCCGCGCTCGCAACGCCGTCACAACGCGGGCAGGCCGTGGGAACCCTAACGAGCGGAGTTGTCCTGGGCATTCTGCTGGCGCGGTTTATCTCTGGGCTGATCGCCGATCTGGCGGGCTGGCGCGCCGTCTATTTCGTGTCCTCAGGGTTGATGCTGACCCTCGCGGCGGTCCTGTGGAAAGTGGTGCCCGCCACGGCTTTGCCACGCAATCAAGACACCTACCCCGCGCTGATCCGGTCGCTCTTCAAGCTGTTTATGTCCGAACCGGTTTTGCGGATCAGGGGCCTGTTGGCCTTGTTGATCTTTGCCGCTTTTTCCGTGCTGTGGACCTCCATGGTGCTGCCGCTGAGCGCTCCGCCACTGTCGCTTTCACACACGGCCATCGGCCTGTTTGGCTTGGCCGGCGTCGCCGGTGCCTTGGCTGCCAGAAGAGCCGGCCAGTGGGCCGATAGAGGTTGGGGGCAACGGGTGACCGGCCTTTCGCTGGGGCTCCTGACGCTTTCCTGGTTGCCCATCAGTTTTGCCGAGACGTCCCTGATCGCGCTGGTTTTCGGCGTGGTCGTGCTCGACTTCGCAGTGCAAGCCGTGCACGTCACCAATCAGAGCTTCATTTTTGCTGCACGACCCGACGCCCAGAGTCGCATGGTCGGCGCCTACATGTGCTTCTACTCGGTCGGCAGTGCGCTGGGGGCGGTCGCCGCAACCCAGGTTTATGCGCGCTGGGGCTGGACGGCTGTGAGCCTGCTGGGCGCATTAATCAGCGCTGCGGCTTTGGCGCTTTGGGTTTTTACGAGTCATCTATCACCGACCAATCAAGGACGATCAACATGAAAGCCAGACACCTGCTGCTCGCCATCTCGATTACGGCCATTTGGGGTGTGAATTTTTCAGTGATCAAACTGGGCCTCACCACCATTGACCCGCTGATTCTTGCCGGCATTCGCTTCACGCTTTGCGCACTTCCAGCGATCTTTTTCATTCCGAAACCTGATGTGCAGTGGCGCTACATCATTGGTTACGGCCTGGTCTTCGGCATAGGACTCTGGGGCGTTGTTAACCTCGGCATCAAGTCGGGCCTCTCCGCAGGCATCGCTTCGCTGGTGCTTCAGTTCAGCGCGTTTTTCACGATCCTGCTGGGCTCATGGATATTCAAGGAAACCATTTCCCGCTACCAACTGGCGGGCATGGGCATCGCCTTCTGTGGCTTGTTGAGCATCATCTCGATTGTTGACGGGACAGTGACGACGGCCGGGCTGATCCTGGTGCTGCTGGGCGCGGTGGCCTGGAGTGCAGCCAACGTAATCAACAAAAAAGCCAGGACCACTCAGGTCTTTGCTTTCCTGGTGTGGTCCAGTGCGTTTTCGCCCATCCCTCTTTTCGCGCTTGATTACGCGGTCAACGGCTCGACGGGTTACAGCGCATTGGTGAATCAACTCGACTACCGTGCCGTCCTGTCGATCCTGTTCCAGGTCTACCCCAATACCCTGTTCGGCTACTGGGTGTGGAATTCACTTCTGAAACGGTACCCAGTGTCTACCGTCGCGCCGTTATCGTTATTGGTGCCGGTATTCGGACTGCTGGGTTCAGTCATGATTTTCAATGAGCCCCTGTCATTCAACAAAATCGTCGCCGTCGTTCTCATCGTGTCGGGGCTTGGCGTCGGCTTATACGGACAGCGTTTGCTCAGTGCCGTGCTCAGGCGAGAAGACCGACGCCATAGTGCAGCTGAAGCAAGTGCATCGCTGCCTCATGGACGGGCAACCGAGGCCACACGAAAAATCTTCTAATGCTGAGTCAGCGGTCGTTACCATGGACACGGGTTCAACAGGAGGAATGCAATGGAGCTGAAGTTCAGTCACGTCGATGTACTGGTCAACAACCTCGAAGAAGCCTGTGCTTACTACGCACAGATACTGCAAGCCAGGATCTCTAAAACGCTGGTCTGGGAACGCGGTGGTCTGCACGTGCGCTACGCGGTTGCGTTGATCGGTGCGGAGCGATTCATGCTGGTACAACCGCTGGCGGGGAACCTGAAGGAGCTCCTCGATTCAGCGGGCGAAGGCATGATTTACCGCCACTGCTACTCCACACCGGACATCGAGAAAGCCTATGACGAATTGATAGCCGCGGGTGTTCAGCCTGAAGACGAGAATGGAAAACCACTCGCCCGCGCGAACCTGCAATCTCCGTCCGGGACTCGCATCATCTGGCTGCCCAAGCGCTTCGGGCATTTCTCCATCGAGATATTGGAAGACACTGCGTTGGAGGCCTTTATCGAGGATGCTTTTGCCTGAATGGGGACATATGCGTGGAAGCAACGTCCCGGGTGGGGCCTCGATTGTCCCATCCGAGTTGACAGTCAAACCGTTTTCACCCTCTTTTTCCCTTTCTTGTAGATCATTAATCTAAGCCCATGTTGAACGAAGCCACTTACCCCTCCCGAGAAAGGATTTCATCATGAGCACTCCAACTCTCAGCCGCTTGAACAAAGACGACGCCGTAGTCCTGCTGGTCGACCACCAAACCGGTCTGATCTCGCTGGTGCAGGACTTCTCGCCGAACGAGTTCAAGAACAATGTGCTGGCCCTGGCTGACGTCGCCAAATTCTTCGAACTGCCGACCATCCTGACCACCAGTTTCGAACAAGGCCCCAATGGTCCGCTGGTCCCGGAGCTCAAGGAAATGTTTCCGGACGCGCCCTACATTGCCCGCCCTGGCCAGATCAACGCCTGGGACAACGAAGACTTCGTCAAGGCGATCAAGGCGACCGGCCGCAAACAGCTGATCATTGCCGGTGTCGTGACCGACGTGTGCGTGACCTTCCCGACGCTGTCGGCCCTGGCTGAAGGGTTTGAAGTGTTCGTGGTCACGGATTCTTCCGGCACCTTCAACACCACCGTGCAACAGGCAGCGTGGAACCGCATGACGCAAGCCGGTGCGCAAATGATGAACTGGTTCTCGGTCGCCTGCGAGTTGCAGGGCGACTGGCGCAACGACATCGAAGGCTTGGGGAACTTGCTGTCCCAGCGCATCCCGAACTACCGAAACCTGATGAACAGCTACTCGGCATTAGCAGCCCGTCAGGCGTAAATCTGGCACGCAAAAACCAAGGCCCGCTTTTGCGGGCTTTGGCAATCTTCTGATTTTTCATATCCGAAAATCGTGTGAATTGGCAGGAGTGGAGCATGACCGTTGTCGAGATCGAAGAGCGGCATTGACGAGGTGGCGGTTGTGTAATCAGTGAGAATGAAAACAAGGCCGCCTTCGCGGCCTTGTGTGTTTTCAGGTGTTCAAGGCTGTCGCGTGCTGACTCGCTGCCCGCCTTGCTCGAACATCGCTTCGAAACGCGGTTTGTTGGCCGCGTAATAAGCGGCCACGGCCTGGTCAGAGGAGGTTTGGCGTGCCTGCATCATCAGCGCTTCCAGGTCCGCCTGGGGGATCGAGTAATGAGCGAAGAAATATGCCACTTCCGGGTACTGCTGGCTAAAACCTTTGCGCGCCATGGCGTGAATCTGCTCGGCGCCACCAAAGATATGCTTGGGATCATCCAGGTAACGCAGTGACCACTTGGAGAACATCCAGTGTGGGCTCCAGGCATTGACCAGGGACCATTTGTCACGTTTGAGGTTGCGGTCCAGCTCATTGAGCATGCCGGTTTCCGAGGAGGCCACCAGCTTGTACCCGTCGAGCTTGTATTCTTCCATGGCCTTGACCGTGAGCTTGTATTGGCCATTGCCGACTTCAGAGGTGAGGATCTTGCCGTCGAGTTTTTCCCGGACCTGCGGTTTGTTCAGATCCTCGACGCTCGCCACTTCACTGATGGGCACCGAGGTGGGCACGGCCATGCCGATCCGCCCTTCATACAGCACGCCGAGGTCTTCCAGCCGGTCCTTGTACTTGTCGTAAAACGCCTTGTGGGTACTCGGTAGCCACACCATCGGGATCAGGTCGATATTACCGTTGGCCAGCGCCTGGAATTGAATGCCAATGTCGGCCATCACCAGTTTGACCGGTTGCTTGAGATGTTCCTGCAACGCGGTGCTGGCCAGTTTGACGGTGATTTCGGTGTCGGACCAATTGACCCAGCCAATGCGCACGGGCTCGGGTTCAGCAGCCTGTGCCAGTGCTGCACTTGCTCCAAGCGCAAAGCCGAAAAGGCAGGCACAGGCTTTTTTTCGATACGGCGAACGAGCGTTCATCAGGCGTCTTCCTATTGATGTGGGATAGGCAGGTTGTCTTCATTTGAACGGCCTTACGGTCGTGAACAGTGCAGTCTTCGCTGCTTTAAGCCCGGGCAGCGCAGCCCTCTTCTTCTGCCCCTCGCAATCCCATGCATGTCATCCATCCAGAACACTGACGACGGGGTCTCTGCACCCTTTCGAGCTTGATCTTATCGACGAGTTTTGCGGCGCGCAAGAAAAATGTACACCTGTGTCAACGATGATTGACACAGGTGTACAGTTATCCTAATTTCAACTCGCCAAGCCCGATAAAGCCCCACTACGGAGCGCACCACGATGTCCAGCGATCCCTTGCTGCAACCCTACAAGATCAAGCACCTGACCCTGAAAAACCGGATCATGACCACCGCGCACGAACCGGCCTACCCGGTCGATGGCATGCCGCAGGCGTTGTATCGCGCTTACCATGTCGAACGCGCCAAAGCCGGCGTGGCCCTGACCATGACCGCCGGCTCCGCAGCCGTGTCCCGAGACAGCCCTCCGGTGTTCAACAACGTGCTCGCCTACAAGGACGAAGTGGTCAAATGGATGAAGGACCTGACCGACGAATGCCATGAACACGGCGCGGCCGTGATGATCCAGCTGACACACCTGGGCCGCCGTACCCGCTGGGACAAAGCCGACTGGTTGCCCGTGGTATCGCCCTCGCACCGACGCGAGGCTTCGCACCGGTCCTTCCCGAAGAAGATGGAAGACTGGGACATCGAGCGGATCATCAAGGACTACGTGGATGCCGCCGAGCGCATGAAGGCCGCCGGGCTTGATGGCCTGGAATTACAGGCTTACGGGCACCTGATGGATCAGTTCTGGTCACCGCTGACCAATGACCTCGAAGGCCCTTACGGCGGCTCGCTGGAAAACCGCATGCGCTTTACGTTCGACATCCTCAGGGGCATCCGCCAGCGGGTCGGCGAAGATTTCCTGCTGGGTGTGCGCTATACGGGTGATGAACAACTGCCGGGCGGCTTCAATGCCAGCGAGGGCATGCAGGTCTCACACATGCTCAAGGACAGCGGGCTGGTGGACTTCCTGAACGTCGTGCGCGGCCACATCGACACCGACGCGGGCCTGACCGACGTGATTCCGATCCAGGGCATGCGCAATTCCCCGCACCTGGACTTCGCCGGCGAGATTCGCTCCGCCACGGGTTTTCCGACCTTCCACGCCGCGAAGATTCCCGACGTTGCCACCGCGCGTTACGCCATTGCGTCAGGCAAGGTGGACATGGTGGGCATGACCCGCGCGCACATGACCGACCCGCACATCGTGCGCAAAATCATCGAGAAGCGTGAAGAGGATATCCGCCCGTGCGTGGGTGCGAATTACTGCCTGGACCGGATCTATCAGGGTGGCGCCGCCTATTGCATCCACAACCCGGCGACCGGCCGGGAAACCACGATGCCCCATGACATTCCCAAAGCGGTGGTGAAGCGCAAGGTCCTGGTCATCGGTAGCGGCCCCGCAGGTCTGGAGGCGGCGCGCGTGGCCGGCGAGCGCGGCCACGATGTCATCGTGCTGGAAGCGGCCGACCGCCCTGGCGGCCAAATCCGGCTGACGGCGCTGAACGAGCGCCGACGCGAAATGATCGGCATCATCGATTGGCGGATGAGCCAGTGCGAGCGCCTGGGCGTCAAATTCCACTTCAACACCTGGGCCGAGGCCGACACGGTATTGGCCCATGAACCGGACGTGGTAATCGTTGCCACCGGCGGCCTGCCCCATACCGAGGTGCTGTCGCTGGGCAATGAGCTGGTGGTCTCGACCTGGGACATCATCTCCGGCGATGTAAAGCCTGGCCGCAATGTCCTGATCTTCGATGATGCCGGCGACCACGCCGCCCTGCAGGCGGCCGAAGTCATCGCGCAAAGCGGTGCGACCGTCGAGATCGTCACCCCGGACCGGTCGTTTGCACCCGAAGTCATGGCGATGAACCTGGTGCCCTACATGCGCAGCCTGCAGGACCTGGCCGTCACCTTCACCGTCACCTATCGGGTCGAGTCAGTCGAGAAGCGCGATGGCAGGCTCATTGCGACCTTCGGCAGCGATTACGGCAAGGTCCACAAGCAACGCGTGGTCGATCAGGTCGTCGTCAACCACGGCACGATCCCCCTGGATGACCTGTATTTCGACCTTCGTCCTCATTCGAGCAATGAAGGCGCAGTCGAACAGCACGACCTCATCGCGGGCAACGCACAGCACATCGTCACCAACCCGCAAGGGCGTTTCCAGTTGTTCAGGATTGGTGATGCGGTGTCCGCTCGAAATACCCACGCGGCGATCTATGACGCGTTGCGACTGGTGAAAGATATTTGACTCGACAGCCTCCTTCCCTGAGCGGAAGGAGGCGCTTCGGGCGCAAAGTGTGGGCACGGACCGATCGACTACATGCCTCGCCGGGCCACTTGCGCGCCTTCCTGCACGGCACGCCCCACCATGGCTTCGATGCCCTGATCAGCCATCGACTGCAGCACGGCCGCCGTCACCCCGCGATAAGCCATCAAGTTTTCAATCATTTGCCGGGGATCGTGGCTGGCGAGTAATTGACCGCCACCCACCACCACACCTTGTGCGGCTCGTTGTGCGATCGCGGCCGGGATGCCCGCCGCCACCGCCTGATTCATCAACGCCTGATGCAACATCGCCGCCAAGGCAGGCCCGGTGCCGGACAGCGCGCTGAGGTAATCGATACAGTCCTCATCCGGCACTTCATCCGCCGCACCCACGCACTCGAACAACCGTTGCACCAGCGCTCGGTCCTGCTCGCACAGGCTGGCAGGACAGCACCAAGGCGTGAACGATTGCCTGATTTCCACCGCCGCATTCGGCATCGCCCGTACCACCACTTCGGCGCCCGTTGCCGCGCGAATAGCCGTCGCCGGAACCCCGGCCATCAGGGAAATCACGAGCTTGCCCTTGGCGTTTATCCGCAGTTCGCGAAATTGTTCTGGCCGGATCGACAGCACAACGATATCGCTGAGATCCACCAGCAACTGGTTGTCAGCCAGCAGCCGCACCGGTGGTTCGAACGCGTGGGTGCCGGACCGGTTCGAGACCAGCAAACGATCAGGACGGATGAAGCCGGTATCGAGCAGCGCCTGCGCAATCGCGCGGCCCAGCCAGCCGGTGCCACCGATGATGCCCAGGGTTCTATTCTGCATCGGGGGTGGCCTCCTCAAAGCTGTCGACCCGTGACACGAAAACCCCCGGCTCTTTTTCTGCGTAGCCGAATTTCCCATAAAACCGGTCGAGCTCGCGCCGCTTCGGTGCTTTGCCGGTAAATACGGTGACGTACTCAGGGATTCGCCGGAAACGCACGACGATATCCTCAGTGGTTTTCATGGAGATGTAGCCGATCTGGGTGAGATAGATCGTTCTGGCCCGAGCGT
The DNA here is from genome assembly GCF_002251635.1 of Pseudomonas mandelii. Lineage (GTDB taxonomy): Bacteria > Pseudomonadota > Gammaproteobacteria > Pseudomonadales > Pseudomonadaceae > Aquipseudomonas > Aquipseudomonas mandelii_B. Next base: position 1,099 of record NZ_NMOJ01000246.1, on the reverse strand, counting down.
CGGCGGCCGCAACCTCATAACCGAACCGTCGGAACATCGCGGCCAGGGCATTGATTCGCGCTTCATCAGCCAGCGCGATTTCGGCGGACACCTCAGCCGATTGCAGCGCCCAGCTGCGCACGGCAAATTCAAACTGCGAGTCAAACAAATCAGGGTTTAACCAGCATTCGAAAACGTTGAGGATCGCTTCGGAAATACTTTCTGAATAACTCTCGCACTGGCCAATCAGGCCGCCGGTGTTCTTGTCCCGCCACCGCGCCAACAGCGCCGCGAGCAACTGCTCCCGGTCTTCATAAAACCAGTAGAAACTGGTGCGCGACAAATTCAGCCGCTTGGCTAACGGCATCACCCGCACGGCGTCCACACCGGACTCCTTCAGCGCATCGTAAGCCGCGTCCAGCCAGCCATTGACGGAGCCACGCCAACCCGCTTCTTGCGCCTTGATTCGCGTCTTTCCTGCCTGCGGCATTTCGGCTTCCTCTTTGATATCTGATGTCCCGGCAACTGTACGCGGCTGCGTGCAAGGCGTACATAAAATGTACATCAACGTACATTTTTTAGACGGCGGTGGACACTGGAATCCCGTCAGGCGTAAATCTGGCACGCAAAAACCAAGGCCCGCTTTTGCGGGCTTTGGCAATCTTCTGATTTTTCATATCCGAAAATCGTGTAGGAAACCACCCACTGTGGCGAGGGAGCTTGCTCCCGCTGGGCGACGAAGCCGCCCCAAACCCTGCCAAAATTTTAAACATGCCCACCTCCCGTAGCCGCTGGCGAAGCCTGCGTTCGGCTGCACAGCAGCCGCAAATCCGGCACGCACGGTTCATCTGACGTTAAACACGTTCTGATTTCCCGACTGTTATTCAGCTGAATGCAGGATCCGCCATCAGCCACAAAGCAACGATTTTCGTCCTACACACCCGTTTGCAGGCACCAAAATCGCCACCTATATTCGACCCGTCGCTGACCAAAGTTAGCGATAGGGTTTCGCAGCCCTCAAGATTGACACCAAAACACCGTCAGGCATGATGCAGCCGGCTCCGGCTGCAAAGTGTTTTATGGCGGCTGTGCGTGGGAGACCTTCGGGTCTGCCGGGTTT
>NZ_NMOJ01000245.1 GCF_002251635.1 Pseudomonas mandelii | reverse complement strand
GTAANTCCTCCGGTCTGCGAACCCGCGTACAGCTGCCACCCAATTTGTTTCGCAGCAAACGGTGGTAATTCTTCTTTTTTATTAGGATTTACACCATGACANATCAACAACCGCCCCGCCGCTTCACCCCCATGTCCCAACTCGCCACCGANTACCCCGTCCTGCTCATCGACAGCGACGCCCCACTGCGCGANCTCCACGCCTGCCTCAGCGAACGCCTCAACGCCGCCCTTGAACACCTCAACCTGATGGCCTGCTCCAGCCTCCCCGACTACGCCGAACACGACATCAACACCGTCACCAACATCGCCCGGATCATGGTCCAGGATGTGAGCGATGTGTTTCGGGTGATTGAGCAGCGAGGGTTTGATGCACCCAAGCGTCAGTGATCAAAGTTGAGTCGTAAAAAACCCGCACTGAGTTGCGGGTTTTTTGTTTTGTTCAGGCCTGTCGAGTTGACGAAAGGATTGTCGTCTCTATCAACGCGGCGACATCCTTCGCACCAAAACACCGGAATTTAACGCTGCCAGCACCGGTATCCAGACGGATGATCTTCGTCATGAACCCGCCTTCAACAGTGACCTTTCGGATGAATGCCAGTGGGAGCTCAATATCCAGCGTCCCGTCCTGAACGAGGCGGTTCATGGCATTGGCACTCAAACGAACCATTTTTTGCGTCAGCTCCATCTTCCCGCCAACCCAAAGTCCTCCGTATGCTTCCTTGAAGGCCTCCAGCACATCGCCCAACGCGTCCACATCCCCTGCCTCGGCTATGGAATACAAATCGTCCATGTTGTCGTAATTCACTTCGGCATCGGCGACCAGAAAATTCACCAACTTCGATTTTAAAACCTGTCCAGTCATCCTTGCCTCTCCATTATTGAAAAATGGCGACAGGTCTATTTATTCAAATAGTTCTATCACCTTTTCCTGTCACCTTTTTCTTGCCTTTTCTGCCTGGAACTTTACTACAAAATGATGTCGATATGATGGCGCACCACGACATCTTGTCAGTGGGGCTACCAGAGTCAGGCTGATTCCTGATAAAACCATGGACGTATGTGATGAGACTGATCCTTGCTGTGTTTTTGATGCTTAGCGGGTATGCCTACGCGGGTTGTGCCAACATCAGCGACAGTGACCAGCGCAACTACTGTAATGCCAAATCAGGTAACGGGAGTTGTGCGAGTATCAACAACTCGGATTTGCGCAATGCCTGCAACGCGGAGACCGGCAGCGGCAGCGGCAGCGGCAGCGGCAGTTGCGCCAACATCAATGACAGTGACCAGCGCAACTACTGTAATGCCAAAATAGGCAATGGGGGCTGTGCGAATATCAACAACTCGGATTTGCGCAATGCCTGCAACGCGGAGACCGGCAGCGGCAGCGGCAGCGGCAGTTGCGCCAACATCAATGACAGCGACCAGCGCAACTACTGTAATGCCAAAATAGGGAACGGGAGCTGTGCGAATATCAGCAACAGCGACCTGCGTAACCAGTGTGATTCATTGAAGCGATGATCAAACAGTTCATCGAGTGAACCAAGTAGAAGCCGCAACCGATTTCAGCCACAAATTACCCGCATCACTGCGGGTTTTTCATGACCTGTATTTACCCCTGCCCGCCTTCCCCGATCAAGGCTAAAGCCTCTTCGCCATAGGCACACATGCCAACTGAAGCCCTGAAGGTGAATGGTAAATAGCAGGTTCGTCACCCACGAAACCGCAGCGCCGGTAAAAATCAGCCGCGTTTAACGTAGCGTCCAGATTAACTTCTTTCACGCCCAACTCCCGCGCCAGGCATTCCAGATGGTCGAGCATCTTCAAGCCGATGCCCTCCCCCATGAAACCGGGTAACACAAAGATCGCGCCGATTTCGCTGTTGTTCAGATCAAGCATTCCAGTCGCCACCGGCTCACCCTGAATACAGCCCAGGTAGAAGTGCTTCTCCATCAAGTCGCTGTACCCGTCGTTGGCCGCGCCTGCCGTCCAGGCAAGCATCTGTTCTGCGGTATAGGCACCGATGCATTGGTGCCGTATCGCTTGAAGGCGGATATCGAATGCGGTTTGGGCATCGTGGGGCTGAGCGCGTCTAATCTCGAACATTTCATTCTCCTAGAGCCATCGGTGGACGGAGAACTAAAAAGCCCCGTCCATCTCTGGCGGGGCTTTGGGTACCTACGTCAATCCAATGAACGCGTGACCTCACGGCCCGCCAGCGGCGGTCATGGAGGAACACATCATGTTCATGCGGGAAATGTAGGTCATGGGTCGATAGTGTTTTGGATGAACGGGGTTGTCAATTTTGATGGGGAAAATAAACGCGTCCTTTTTTACATATTTCGCTCCTCACACTGTCTTTTTCTGTCTTGGAACTTTTTAACAAGCTGATGTCGATATGATGGCGCACCACAACATCAATCAGTGGGCCAACCAGCGCCAGGCTGTTTCCTGGAAAACCATGGACGTGTGTGATGAGACTGATTATTGCAGCGCTTTTGATGCTTAGCGGGTATGCCCACGCCAGTTGTGCCAGTATCAGTGACAGTGACCAGCGCTACTACTGTAATGCTAGAGCAGGTGGCGGGAGCTGTGCGGGTATCCGTAACTCAGGTTTGCGCATTGCTTGTTATGCAGAGACCGGCAACGTCAGAGGCAACGGCAGCGTCAACGTCAGAGGTAATGGCAATGGCAATGGCAATGGCAATGGCAATGGCANCGGCAGCGGCAGCGGCAACTTCAGCGGCAGTTGTGCCGCCATCAGCGACAGTGACCAGCGCTACTACTGTAATGCCAAAGCAGGTAACGGAAGCTGTGCGGGGATCAATAACTCAGATTTGCGCAATGCTTGTAATGCGGAGACCGGCAACGGCAGTTGTGCGGGCATCAATGACAGTGACCAGCGCTACTACTGTAATGCCAAAGCAGGTAACGGAAGCTGTGCGGGTATCATAAACAGCGACCTGCGCAGCCAATGTAATGCCTTGAATCACTGAGTGCACGGCTCATCCGAGTCCCCATTCATCCTGGGCCACTCCGCGCCATGCGGCTCCCTGGCAATCAAGGAAGTGTGTAATGAGACTAATACTCGCAGTGATGCTGATGTTCAGCAGCTACGTTTACGCCAGTTGCGAAAACATCAGCAACGATGACCAGCGTAACTATTGCAAGGCGCGTGAGGGCCGGGGCGGTTGTCAGAATATTAAGAACGACGACCAGCGCAACGCTTGCAAAGCGGAAACGGAAGGTACGGGTGATTGTGGAAACATTCGCGATGATGACCAGCGCAACTATTGCAAAGCCAAGCAAGGCTCCGGCGGTTGCCAAAACATCAAGAATGACGACATGCGCAATGCCTGCAAAGCGCAAACAGAAGGTACGAGTGACTGTGGAAACATTCGAGATGATGACCAGCGCAATTACTGCAAGGCCCAGCAAGGCTCTGGAGGTTGCCAGAACATCAAGGACGACGGTCTGCGCAACCAGTGCAAATCCTTGGCACCTTAGCTGAACGACACAGAGACAGCCGCGTGATAAAGGTGACAGGTCCTTTATTTAAATAGATCTGTCACCTCTTTCCACCTGCTACTGCTGGACGGCTTCGCCGTCCCGGCCTCCCCACCTCACCTGCTACTGCTGGACGGCTTCGCCGTCCCGGCCTCCCCACCTCACGAATCTATACTATTTTTAAGACTCTCTGGATTGACCTGCTCCCGATCAGAACAGGTCGACGGTCATCAATGATCCGTAACAGGAGATCGCATCATGAAGCGCTTGCTTGGGTCCCTTGGATTCTCAACGTTACTGGTGGCATCGACAGTGTTCGCTCATCACGGCTGGAGCGAGTACGACGCGAGCAAACCCTTGCAGCTGGACGGAACGATCGAAGAGTCCGGTTATTCCCACCCGCACGGGTTCATTCGCCTGAAGACCGACGACAAGACCTGGAGCGTCGTGCTGGCACCGCCATCGCGCATGGAAAACCGGGGGCTTTCCAGGGAAATGCTGAGTGTCGGCAAGCGGGCTACGGTGGTGGGCTATCAAAATCGCAACAACCCCGATGAACTGCGCGCAGAACGCATCACGGTCGACAACAAAACCACCGAGTTACGCTGATGCAGACAACCGGCACCAGCGGTGGATCGAGTCTGGACGGCTGGCTGGACTACGCGAGTGACTCGCCACTCGGGTCGGCCATGCGAAGCGAGTTATGGCTGTATCCGATCGTCGAGGTGGTTCACATCATTGGCTTCGTGGTGCTTGTCGGCTCGGTCGTCATGTTCGATCTGCGGGTTCTCGGGCTGTCGAAAGGTCTTCCGGTGACGGCACTGGCTCGCCACCTCCTGAGATGGGGAGTCGCGGCCCTGCTATTGATCGTCCCGGCTGGGCTGATGATGTTTTCAGCCCATCCACACGACTTCGCATCCAACGGCGTTTTTATCCTGAAGCTTTGCTTGATCGGTATTGCGGGCCTCAATGCGGCTCTTTTTCATGTTGGTGTGTTCCGTTCAGTAGACCGGTGGAACACCGACACCGCGGCGCCTGGAATAGCAAAAATCCAGGCGATATTTTCGATTATGTTATGGATCAGCGTGGTGCTCTGTGGCCGACTGCTAGCCTACACCTGACTGGGCAACATGGAAAAAAGGGAAAAAAGGGGCCTGATCTATTTATTCCACTTCCAACAAGTAGTATTAGAGTGCCCACCTCAAAGCGCTAAGGACAGAAACGCCCATGAAACCGTTGTATTCAGGCTCGCTCCGAATATGAAACACCCTCAGAAACAGGCACCTCCTCAATCCTATAAAAATCCGGAAGATATAACTCCCTCATCCGACCGATATCCCCTTTTACCCTATAGAATTTTTCCCCTAGACCCGAAACATCCCGAATATTAAACATCTCTAGTGAGTTTTCTTTAATTGCATCCTCTAGCTTTTCTTCGAGTACCTTAAGGCGAGGTCTGTACTCACTGTGCAGAGCCATATACTCCTGAATGCATGGCAATACTTTACGGAAAAGCTCGGACTCTTTTTCCTCTGGAATTCTATTGTATACAGATCCCAGCGATTCCCAAAAAACTGACGACCCGGCAATTATTTCCTCGGGACCCTGTGGCACGGATTTCTTTTTCAGAAAAGCAAAGACCGAAGCTTTCGATTTCTCAGACTCATATAAAACAACATCACCCTTAATAAATTTCAACGCCCTCAGCCTGGATACGAGATTAAGACCTGTCTGGTACGTCAGCTCGTAGTCATAGGCCTCGCGCACTACTCTCACGCTTGTGTTTAATGCGGGCCTCAAGTACGGATGAGAATGCCTTTGCGCATCGAACTCATCGAAAACATCTCCTATATTGACGCTCCCACTAAGCGCAGGATGTGCCAATTTCGCCACTATGCACTCGAACTCTTTATTGACTTCAGAAAGAAGTGATATATATTTTTTACTCGCCTCTGAAATCGCAATATTTGATGTCAACACCATATAATCATTTGCAATTTTATCAATTTTTTTTGAGTTATCTCGAGACGACACTACGCTATTTCGATATGCAACAAAGGCAACAAAAAGACTCAATAAAGCGGTAACTTCTGAAATACTCACTGTCATTTACACGCCCCTCATGCAATTTAAAATCAATTAGAACATTCCACCGAAAATGCTCGTAATAACCGCGCGTTCCAAGTAACGTTTTTGCTTGGTAACATTAAGTCAGCCGTACCCATGAATCCTAAGCCAAGGCCAGCGTGCCTGATAACTCTTCGCCTTCTGTTCAAATAAATCCGGCTGGGGCGTTTTGGGGTTGATACGAAGAATCCCCTGCTCCGTGTCGGCCAGACCGTTGGGTGCATAGAGCTCACCTGTTTCAATATCCAGCCCGATACACGTACCGGCGATCAGATAACGATCAATGCCGTCGCTGGTCGACTGAAGCCGAGGATAAGACCCGCCAAACCTCTGGCTGTACCAAAGATGGACACGGGCCTGGTTCTTGATTTCTACGCTAACTCCGAGATCCTGAAAGAGGCGCTGTGCCGAGTTAATGACCTCATTCTCAGCCTCCCACGACAAATCCTCATCGAAGTAGAAAACGTCGTAATCCTTGATCCCCCACGCTGGCGACTGTTTCGACTGATGATTCCAGACGGCCTGAAAAAGGCAGCCCGCCGTGAGCATGCATTGGTTCAAACCCAGTGAAGGCAAGCGCAAGGTGATTTCCGCGTTTACTGGATTGGTCATCGCGATGCTGACCTAGCAACCGCCAGGTCAAGGACAGAGCTAACTGCTACGCGAACTAATCAAGGCGTTTAAGACAAGGTGACTGACCTATTTATTGAAATAGATCTGTCACCTTTTTTTTACGACTTTCTTCAGCAACTCGTATAGCCCAGCAGGCACCAGCGGCGTTTCGCCAGTAATACTGTCGAGCGACAGCCACTTCGCAACAAAGGCAGCACCATCGCTTTCTTGAGCATCCAGGTGGGGCAGCTCATAAACGCTGGCATCCACGAATTTCGCATCGTAGACCTGCACGATTTCGTGCCCGGGCGTGCCGGCATAAGTGAAGATGTTTTCGAGTGTGCCGAGAAGGCGAACATCGGTGATGGATAAACCCAGCTCTTCGTCGACCTCACGTAGTACGGCTTGGGCGCTGGTTTCGCCAAACTCGATGCCGCCACCGATCGGGCGCAAGAAGGGCTTTCCAGCAACGGGGTCGAGTGCTTCGTTGACCAGTATCTTGCCATCGTGATGGAAGAGGCAGAGTGCGAGGGCTCGGATGCGGAGTGTGGTCATGAGGTGAAGTCCATTTGCTTTGTTTAAACCCTGTGGCAGGTGCGTCCGTTCGGCGTGGCTGCTGGCTGCTGGCTGCTGCTACAGGGTGTCCGTTTTGATATCAGAAGTTAGCCGGGGTGTTGGCGCTGATGATTTCCGCTTCATCCTGGCCAATATTGCGGAACTTGTGAGGCAGCGTCGTCGGAAAGTAATACCCGTCGCCAGCATTGAGCACACTGATCTGCCCATCAACCGTCAACTCAACCGTGCCCCGCGTCACCAACCCACACTCCTCCCCTTCCGAGTGCACAATCGGCTCTTCCCCCGAACTCGCGCCCGGCGCGTATTGCTCGCGCAACAAGCGCATCTGCCGGCTCGGCACCGACGCGCCAATCAGCAGCAATCGCAGCCCATGACGCCCAAGATCCGGCTGTTCATTGGCGCGGAACACATACTGATGCTCACGCGGCGGCTGGTCGAAGGTGAAGAAGTCCGCCAAAGACATGGGAATGCCTTCGAGCAGTTTTTTGAGGGAGCTGACGGAGGGACTGACCCGATTCTGTTCGATCAGGGAGATGGTGGCATTGGTGACGCCGCTACGCCGGGCCAGCTCGCGCTGGGACAGTTTGTAGCTTTCGCGTACTAGTTTGAGTCGTGAGCCCGTGTCCATGACAGCCTTATGCGAGAAATACTTAAGGGTTATGGGGGTGGATGGCGGGCGACTTTTGGCCGCGAAAGTACCGCTTCCCTGTCCCGGAAATGTGAAAGGCGGGTATTAAATCACGTTTGGTGGTGTTGCTCAGCAGGTTCGATGAATGGGTGGGTGAAAAGGTTGTTGGGGGCTGATGGCAGCCTGTTCACAGATGGAAACTGTGGGTATGAGTGGTCTTGCGATGGGGGTCCGGCAGTCAACATCGATGGTGGCTGATTTGGCCTCATCGCGGGCAAGCCCGCTCCCACAGTTTGAACTGCGGCGCCACAGATCTCCTGTAGGAGTGAGCCTGCTCGCGATGGCGGTGTGTCAGGCGACATTGATGTTGGCTGATCTGGCGCCATCGCGAGCAGGCTCACTCCTACAGTTTGGGCCGGGCGTACACACATTTTGTGCACGCCACAGATCTCCTGTAGGAGTGAGCCTGCTCGCGATGGCGGTGTGTCAGGCGACATTGATGTTGGCTGATCTGGCGCCATCGCGAGCAGGCTCACTCTTCCTGTTTCGCGTTTTGAACAAAGACCTCGCCAACACCGACCATCTCCCTGTGGGAGTGAGCCTGCTCGCGATGACGGTGTGTCATTCAACATCGATGTCGCCTGAAATTACGCCATCGCGAGCAGGCGCACTCCCACAGGGGGGCTGCGTCGGGTGGGGAATNNANGCACCGCTAGTGCCTGTGGGAGCGAGCCTGCTCGCGATGGCGGTGTGTCAGCTACATCAATGGCAGCTGATGTGGCCTCATCGCGAGCAGGCTCGCTCCCACAGGTTTCTGCGCGGGGCTTAGATACCGAACCGATCACGCAGCGCATAGTACGCGGCGCCCATGGCGGTGAGGGGTGCCTGGAAGGTGCGGCCGCCGAGCATCGGCATGTGCGGGAGCGAGGCGAACGCGTCGAAGCGTTCGGCGTCGCCGCGGATCATTTCCGAGATCAGTTTGCCGGCCAGGTGCGAGCAAGTGACGCCGTGGCCGCTGTAACCTTGCATGTAGTAGGCGTTTTTCTCGATGCGTCCGAATTGCGGCATGCGCGACATGGTCAGCAGGAAGTTGCCGGTCCAGCGGTAGTCGATTTTCACGTCCTTGAGTTGCGGGAAGGTCTTGAGGATTTTCGGCTTGATCAGTTGCTCGATGTCGTCCGGTTCGCGGGCACCGTAGACCACGCCGCCGCCGTACAGCAGGCGGTTGTCGGCGGTGAGGCGGTAGTAGTCGAGCAAGTAATTGCAGTCTTCGACGCAGTAGTTGTTTTTGATCAGGCTGCGCGCAACCTTTTCCGACAACGGTTCAGTGACGACGATTTGCGAGCCGCACGGCATGCTTTTGCGTGTGACCCGGTTGTCGAGGTCTTGCGGCAGGTAGGCGTTGCCGGCGATCAACAGGTATTTGGCGCGCACGACGCCTTTGGCGGTGCGCACGGTGATCGGTTCGCCGTAGGTGATTTCCACCGCTGCCGATTGCTCGTAGATTTTCCCGCCCAAGCCGATGATGGCCGAGGCTTCGCCGAGGGCCAGGTTCAGCGGGTGGATGTGACCGCCCTGCATGTCGAGCAGGCCGCCGACGTAGTTGTCGCAACCGACTTCGCGCTTGATGTCCGCCGCGTCGAGCATTTTAAGGTTTTTGTTGCCGTAACGTTCCCAGCTGCTTTTTTGCTCGGCCAGGCCTTTGAGCTGCTTCTTGTTCAGCGCAGCGAAGATGCCGCCCGGCTTGTAGTCGCACTGGATGTCGTAGTGCTGTATGCGCTGGCGGATGATGTCGGCGCCTTCGAAGATCATGCTGCCGAGGACTTCAGCGGTCTTGTCGCCGTAGCGTTCTTCGATGACATCGACGTCGCGGCTGTAGGAGTTGACCAGTTGGCCGCCATTGCGACCGCTGGCGCCAAAACCGACTTTGGCGGCTTCGAGCACGGTCACGCTGTAGCCCGCTTCGCACAGGAACAGGGCCGAAGACAGACCGGTGTAGCCGGCGCCAATGATGCAGACGTCGCAGTCCACGGCTTGTTCCAGGACCGGGAAATCGCCGGTGAAGTTGCGGGTGGCGGCGTAATAGCTGTTTACGTGGGTTTGTTTCACAGAATCTTGTTTCATAGCTTTCTCCGATGGCCACCGGCAGTGCCGGCGACCGTCGCTTTTTTTATAGGTGTTAGAGCTTGATCCAGGTCGCTTTGAGTTCGGTGTATTTGTCGAACGCGTGCAGCGATTTGTCCCGACCGTTACCCGATTGCTTGTACCCGCCGAACGGCGCGGTCATGTCGCCGCCGTCGTACTGGTTGACCCAGACGCTGCCGGCGCGCAAGCCGCGAGCGAAGGTGTGGGCCTTGCTCAGGTTGCTGGTCCAGACGCCTGCGGCCAGTCCGAAGATGCTGTCGTTGGCGATGGCCAAGGCTTCTTCAGCGGTGTCGAAGGTGATCAGCGACAGCACAGGGCCGAAAATTTCTTCGCGGGCGATGGTCATAGCGTTGGTCACGCCGTCGAAAATCGCCGGTTCCACGTACAGGCCGCCGGTGCTTTCAAGGGTGCGGCTACCGCCCGCGATCAGTTGCGCGCCCTGGTCCTTGCCGACCTGGATGTAGCGCAACACGTTGTCCAGTTGGCGCTGATCGACAACCGCGCCGACGGTGGTTTCCGGGTCCAGTGCGTGGCCCGGTTTCCAGGCTTGCAGCGCTTCCACCAACAGCGGAATGAACTGCTCGCGGATCGAACGCTCCACCAGCAGACGCGAACCGGCGGTGCAGACTTCGCCCTGGTTAAAGGCAATCGCACCGGCCGCTGCTTGTGCTGCCGCGCGCAAATCCGGCGCGTCGGCGAACACCACGTTCGGGCTCTTTCCCCCTGCTTCGAGCCAGACGCGTTTCATGTTGCTTTGCCCGGAATAGATCATCAGTTGCTTGGCAATCGCGGTCGAGCCGGTAAAGGCCAGCACGTCGACGTCCATGTGCAATGCCAGCGCCTTGCCGACGGTGTGACCGTAACCCGGCAGGACGTTGAACACGCCTTTCGGGATGCCGGCGTCCAGTGCCAACTGGGCGATGCGGATGGCGGTCAGTGGCGACTTTTCCGAAGGCTTGAGGATGAACGAGTTGCCGGCCGCGAGTGCCGGGGCGAACTTCCAGCTGGCCATGATCAGCGGGAAGTTCCACGGCACGATGGCGGCGACCACGCCCGCAGGTTCGCGGGTGATGAGGCCGAGTTGATCGTGCGGCGTGGCGGCGACTTCATCGTAGATCTTGTCGATGGCTTCGGCGCTCCAGCGGATCGCGTTGGCGGTCGCCGGGATGTCGATGTTCATCGAATCGTTGATCGGCTTGCCCATGTCGAGGGTTTCGAGCAGGGCGAGCTCTTCCTGGTTGGCCAGGATCAGATCGGCGAAGCGGATCAGGATGCGCTTGCGCTCGGCCGGGGCTTTTTTCGCCCAGATGCCGGACTCAAAAGTTTGGCGCGCGACGGCGACTGCCGCGTTGGCGTCGGCTTCGTCGGTGCTGGCGACATTGGCCAGGAAGCGGCCGTCGACCGGGCTGATGCATTCAAAGCTGTCGCCGCTGAGTGCCGGGCGGTATTGGCCGTCGATGAAGGCGCGGCCTTCGATAGTGAGGGACTGGAAGCGTTGTTCCCAGTCGCTGCGAGTGTTTGTCATGGTTGTGACTCGACGCAGAGGAATAAGTAGTCGTTGAATTGATTGCCAGTCAGCAAAGGATCAGAACACCGCAGCCCGCTGTGGGAGCGGGCTTGCCCGCGATAGCGGTGCGTCAGGCGCCATCGGTGATGACGCCATCGCGGGCAAGCCCGCTCCCACAGGGTTTGGCGGTGCACACAGGCTTTGTGTTCACCTCCTCCCCTTTACTGACGGGTTTTCGCCCATCAAACGGTGTGCAGATACCAGTTGTACTCAAGGTCCGAGATGGAATTCTCGAACTCGGCCAGCTCGCTTTCCTTGCACGCCACGAACACGTCGATGTACAGCGGGTCGATGTAACGGGCCATGACTTCGCTGTCGTCCAATTCGCGCAATGCATCGCGCAGGTTGTTCGGCAGGCTCTGCTCGTTCTGCTCGTAGCTGTTGCCTTCCACCGGGGCGCCCGGTTCGATCTGGTTGGTCAGGCCGTGGTGAATACCGGCCAGCACCGACGCCATCAACAGATACGGGTTGGCATCGGCGCCCGCCACGCGGTGTTCAATGCGCACCGAATCGGCGGAACCGGTCGGCACTCGCACGGCAACGGTACGGTTGTCGATGCCCCAGCTAGGCGAGTTCGGCACGTAGAACTGCGCGCCGAAACGGCGGTACGAGTTGACGTTCGGGCACAGGAAGGCCATCTGCGCCGGCAGGGTCTCGAGCACACCGCCGATCGCGTGTCGCAGCGCGGCGTTCTGCTCGGGATCCTCGCTGGCAAAGATGTTGTTGCCTTCTTTGTCGAGAATCGAAATGTGCACGTGCAAACCGTTGCCGGCCTGGCCCGGATACGGCTTGGCCATAAACGTGGTGTCCATCTCGTGGTCGTAGGCGATGTTCTTCACCAGACGCTTGAGCAACACCGCGTAGTCGCAGGCCTTTATAGGGTCATTGACGTGATGCAGGTTCACTTCGAACTGCGCCGGGGCGCTTTCCTTGACGATGGCGTCGGCAGGAATGCCCTGCTCTTTCGCGCCTTCGAGGATGTCTTGCAGGCAGTCGACGTATTCGTCGAGGTCGTCGATCAGGTACACCTGGGTCGACACCGGACGCTTGCCCGAGACCGGCGAACGCGGCGACTGCGGACGACCGTTCACGTTGTCCTGGTCGATCAGGTAGAACTCCAGTTCGAACGCCGCGCAGATGGTCAGGCCCATGTCGTCGAACTTGCGAACCACATTGGCCAGCACTTCTCGCGGGTCAGCGAAGAACGGCTGACCTTCGAGTTCGTGCATGGTCATCAGCAATTGCGCGGTTGGGCGCTTCTGCCACGGCTCAATGCTCAGGGTGTCAGGGATGGGATAGCAGATTCGATCCGAGTCGCCGATGTCCAGACCCAGGCCGGTGCTTTCCACCGTAGAACCATTGATGTCCAGAGCAAACAGAGACGCGGGGAGGTTGATGCCTTTTTCGTAAACCTTATGAAGACTGGTGCGTTCGATGCGCTTGCCGCGCACCACACCGTTCATATCCGCAATCAGAAGGTCGACGTACAAAACCTCAGGATATTTCTTAAGGAATGCGTTTGCTTCGTTGAGTTGAACGGTACGCAGAGGGACCGACATTTTGCACCTATTTAGCTGTTAATTATTATGTTCACTACCTTGTTGCGAGCCCAGTCAATCCGAAAGGCAAAGTGAAGTCAATAGCGAACACTTGGCCTTTCAACCTTTATTTTCGGGCCTTTTTGGGGGACGAGAGTGCCAGATCAGTCTTTGGCACCGCGTAAATCATGAGGATCGGACGATCGGCGTTTAGAATTTTTTACATGAGAGTTGTTAATTAAAATCAACAAGGCTAAGCTCCGGAAAAGCTCGTTCAAGTGTGAAACTTCGAGGTGATAAAAATGGCATTCAAGCCATTGATCGGCGTTACAGCGTGCGTCAAACAGATTGGCCTGCACCCCTACCACATCAGCGGCGACAAGTACTTGCGTGCTGTCAGCGTCGCGGCTTTGGGGCTGCCGGTGGTCATTCCATCCCTAGGCGAACTGACTGAAATCGAGGATGTGCTCGCGCATCTCGACGGTCTGCTGCTGACCGGCTCGCCCTCGAATGTGGAACCCTTCCACTATCAAGGCCCGGCCAGTGCCCCCGGCACGGATCACGATCCGGCGCGGGACGCCACCACCCTTCCTTTATTGCGTGCAGCCATTGCGGCGGGCGTGCCGGTGCTGGGCATCTGCCGTGGGTTCCAGGAAATGAACGTGGCGTTGGGTGGCAGCCTGCACCAGAAGGTTCATGAAGTGCCGGGCATGATGGATCACCGCGAAGCGGACAGCCCAGAGCTGGCGGTGCAATACGCCCCGGCGCATGCGGTGACGGTGCAACCGGGTGGCGTGTTCGAAGCGCTGGAGTTGCCGACCGAGTTCAGGGTCAATTCGATTCACAGTCAGGGCATTGATCGACTGGCTCCGGGCTTGCGCTCGGAAGCGGTTGCGCCGGACGGTTTGATCGAGGCGATTTCGGTGGAGCACAGCCAGGCGTTTGCCGTCGGTGTGCAATGGCACCCGGAATGGCAGGTCCTGTCGAACCCGCCCTACTTGAGCATTTTCCAGGCGTTCGGTGATGCGTGCCGGCGACGGGCCGCGTTGCGTAAAACCCGCTGAGTCAAAACCCGTTTACTGCCCCCGCGAGTCAGGCGGGCGTGTCTTTGCGCGTCCGTGACTTGCGACAACAACACACTGCGATAACAACAAGTACTACCAGGCAGCCAGGACGGCGGCGCCGAATAAGCCCGCTCCGGGCTTGCAATCAACTATTAAGTCAGGCCGCGTTGGCCCGACGCACGCGAAGGCGGAGTGTCAGTCGACATCATCGTTACCTGATACACCGCCTTAACAACAAGTACTACCAGGCAGCCAGGACGGCGGCGCCGAATAAGCCCGCTCCGGGCTTGCAATCAACTATTAAGTCAGGCCGCGTTGGCCCGACGACTGAAACCTGTTGGGAGTTTCACATGGCAAACGCCTCCAGCATCTACAGGAAGGCTCTTGAAGGTCACCAGGCACCGAAAAAGGTGCTGGTGAAAGTCGACCGCGTCACCAAGAAATTCGACGAAACCACCGCGGTGGATGATGTCTCGCTTGAGATCCATCAAGGCGAAATCTTCGCCCTGCTCGGTGGTTCCGGCTCCGGCAAATCGACCCTGCTGCGCATGCTCGCAGGCTTCGAGCGCCCGACCGAGGGACGGATTCTGCTCGACGGTGTCGACATCACCGACATGCCGCCGTATGAACGGCCGATCAACATGATGTTCCAGTCATACGCCTTGTTCCCGCACATGACTGTGGCGCAGAACATTGCCTTCGGCCTCAAGCAGGACCGTTTGCCCGCCAGCGAAATCGACGCCCGCGTTGAAGAGATGCTGCGCCTGGTGCACATGACCCAGTACGCCAAACGCAAACCCCACCAATTGTCCGGCGGTCAGCGTCAGCGCGTGGCCCTCGCCCGCTCCCTGGCCAAACGTCCGAAGCTGTTGCTGCTCGACGAACCGATGGGCGCACTGGATAAAAAGCTGCGTTCGCAGATGCAACTGGAGCTGGTTGAAATCATCGAGCGGGTCGGCGTGACCTGCGTGATGGTGACCCACGACCAGGAAGAGGCCATGACCATGGCCGAGCGCATCGCGATCATGCACTTGGGCTGGATCGCGCAGATCGGCAGCCCGGTCGACATTTATGAAGCACCGGTCAGCCGCATGGTCTGCGAGTTCATCGGCAACGTGAACGCCTTCGAAGGCACGGTGGTGGAAGACCTTGAGGGTCACGCGATCATTCACAGCCCGGACCTGGAACAGAAGATTTACGTCGGTCACGGCGTCAGCACCTCGGTGCAGGACAAGTCGATCACCTACGCGATCCGCCCGGAAAAAATGCTGGTCAGCACCCTCAAGCCGGACACCCGCTACAACTGGTCCGAAGGCAAGGTGCATGACATCGCCTACCTCGGCGGTCACTCGGTGTTTTACGTGGAATTGCCTGGCGGCAAAGTTGTGCAGTCGTTCATGGCCAACGCCGAACGCCGTGGCGCGCGGCCGACCTGGGACGACAAGGTCTACGTGTGGTGGGAAGACGACAGCGGCGTGGTACTGCGCTCATGAAAACACTCAATCAGCAGTTCATGCGGCTGATGCCGAGTGGTCGAAAGCTCGTCATCGGGATTCCTTTCCTGTGGCTGTTCCTGTTCTTCATGCTGCCGTTCTTCCTGGTGATGAAGATCAGCTTCTCGGAAGCGGCACTGTCCATTCCTCCTTACTCCGAGATCTACACCTTCGCCGAGCAGAAATTCCAGCTGCTGCTGAACCTCGGCAACTACTCGTTGCTGACTCAGGATGAGCTGTACATCTCGGCCTACTTCGGCTCGTTGAAGGTCGCGTTTTTAAGCACGTTGATGTGCCTGGTGATCGGTTTTCCGATGGCCTACGCCATCACCAAGGCCAGCAAGGAAACGCAAAACGTTTTGCTGCTGCTGATCATGATGCCGACCTGGACCGCGATCCTGATCCGCGTCTACGCGTGGATGGGCATTCTCAGCAACAACGGTTTGCTCAACGGTTTTTTGATGTGGACCGGGCTGACGGATCACCCGATCGAGATCCTCAACACCAACACGGCCGTGTACATCGGCGTGGTTTACGCCTACTTGCCGTTCATGGTGCTGCCGCTGTACGCCAACCTCGTCAAGCACGATCAAAGCCTGTTGGAAGCGGCGTCGGATCTGGGTTCGAGCAACTTCAACAACTTCTGGAAAATCACCGTGCCGCTAGCCAAGAACGGGATCATCGCAGGCTGCATGCTGGTGTTCATTCCGGTGGTCGGTGAGTTCGTGATTCCGGAGCTGCTGGGCGGCCCTGAGACGCTGATGATCGGTCGCGTGCTGTGGCAAGAGTTCTTCAATAACCGCGACTGGCCAGTGGCATCTGCCCTGGCGGTAGTGATGCTGTTGATCCTGATTGTGCCGATTCTGCTGTTCAACCGCAGTCAGGCCAAAGAGATGGAGGCACGGGGATGAAACGCTTCGGATTTTCAAAGTTCATGCTGATTTTCGGCCTGTCGTTTATCTACCTGCCGATGTTGATTCTGGTGATCTACTCGTTCAACGCTTCCAAACTGGTGACGGTCTGGGGTGGCTGGTCGTTCAAGTGGTACGCCGGTCTGCTCGACAACACGCAACTGATGGGTTCGGTGGTGCGCTCGCTGGAAATCGCCTGCTACACGGCGATTGCGGCGGTGGCGTTGGGGACGTTGGCGGCATTCGTGCTGACTCGCGTGACGCGCTTCAAGGGTCGCACCTTGTTTGGCGGTCTGGTGACTGCGCCGCTGGTGATGCCGGAAGTCATCACCGGTCTGTCGCTGTTGCTGCTGTTCGTGGCGATGGCGCAGTTGATCGGCTGGCCGATGGAGCGCGGCATTGTCACCATCTGGATCGCCCACACCACGTTCTGTGCGGCGTATGTCGCGGTGGTGGTCTCGGCGCGTCTGCGTGAGCTGGATTTGTCCATCGAAGAAGCGGCGATGGACCTTGGGGCGAAGCCGTTCAAGGTGTTTTTCCTGATCACCATTCCGATGATCGCGCCGTCACTGGCGGCCGGCGGCATGATGTCGTTTGCCCTGTCGCTGGATGACCTGGTGTTGGCGAGTTTTGTCTCGGGGCCCGGTTCGACGACCTTGCCAATGGAAGTGTTCTCGGCGGTGCGTCTGGGGGTGAAACCTGAGATCAATGCCGTGGCGAGTCTGATTCTGTTGGCCGTTTCGATCGTGACCTTCATGGTCTGGTACTTCAGCCGCCGTGCCGAAGCCACCCGCAAACGTGCGATCCAGGAAGCGATGGACCAGACCGCGAGCGAATCGTGGCAGCAACCTGAAAAGCGAATGGTGGAAGCCACGGTTTAGGTTGATGAGTTAACGGTGGCGAGGGAGCTTGCTCCCTCGCCACAGGTTGTGTGTTGCCCCACATGGTGGAAGCCACGGTTTAGGTTGATGAGTTAACGGTGGCGAGGGAGCTTGCTCCCTCGCCACAGGTTGTGTGTTGCCCCACAGGTTTTGTATTTACCGCATTTTTGCTTTGTGTCACTGAATAAAAAGAATGGAGTTGTACCGATGAAAATGTTTGGCAGGACTCTGCTGACACTGTCCTTAGTGGGCGCAATGGCTGCCGGCGCCCAGGCCAATGACAAGGTTCTGCGCGTCTATAACTGGTCGGATTACATCGCCCCGGACACGGTCAAGAAGTTCGAAGACGAGACCGGCATCCGCGTGACTTACGATGTGTTCGACAGCAATGAAACCCTTGAGGCACGGCTGCTCGCCGGCAAGTCCGGCTACGACATCGTGGTGCCGTCCAACAGTTTCCTGGCCAAGCAGATCAAGGCCGGTGTCTATCAGGAACTGGACAAGTCGAAGCTGTCGAACTGGAAAAACCTCAACCCGGTGCTGCTGAAAAACGCCTCCGCGAGCGACCCGGATAATGGCCACGCCTTCCCGTACATGTGGGGCTCGATCGGCATCGGCTTCAACCCGGCCAAGGTCAAGGAAGTGCTCGGCGCCAATGCACCGACCAACTCCTGGGACTTGCTGTTCAAACCGGAAAACGCGGAAAAACTGAAAGCGTGCGGCATCAGCTTCCTCGACTCGCCTACCGAGATGCTCCCGGCGGCCCTGCACTACCTGGGTTATCCGGTGAACTCCCAGGACAAGGCTCAGATCGCCGAAGCCGAAGCGCTGTTCATGAAAATTCGGCCGTCGGTGGCGTATTTCCATTCGTCGAAATACATCTCCGACCTGGCCAACGGCAACATCTGCGTCGCGGTCGGTTACTCCGGGGACGTGCTGCAAGCCAAGGCGCGCGCTCAGGAAGCGGGCGACAAAGTGAAGATCGATTACAGCATTCCCAAAGAAGGGGCCGGCAGCTTCTACGACATGGTCGCGATCCCCAAGGACGCGGCGAACGTGGAGAACGCCTACCTGTTCATGAACTTCCTGATGCGCCCGGACATCATCGCCGAGATCACCAACAACATCGGTTACAGCAACGCCAATGCGGCGGCCACGCCGCTGGTGGATGAGGCGATCCGGGACGATCCGGGGTCGTATCCGCCACAAGCGGTCATGGCGACGCTGTATGCGATTCCGGATATGCCGATCGGCGTTCAGCGCGTGATGACCCGGGGCTGGACGCGGGTGAAACTCGGGAAATAGTCGCTCAATGATCGTTCCCACGCTNAACGTGGGAACGATCACTGTCAAAGTTTCCGTTCACGCAGCGCCTTACCACCGCTGCACGCTCCCTGCAGCAGAACGGCCTCACCTGGCTTCCTCGGTTAAGGTGAATTTAGGCGCCCTCCTCGGGCGCCTTTTTTTATGCGGGGACCAGCGGCCATTCGGCCAGCGCCCGATACCGTCCTTTGCGGGATTCAAACAGGACAAAGCGATCAGCCCGCATAAAGAATTCAGGCGACGTCGCGGACTCAGGCACCGGCATTCGATAATCACGCATCAACGTCAGGTGCGGCCGAAACGCCTTCGACGCCTCCTCAAACCCGAACGGTAACATTGCCTGTTCCAGCGCATACACCAGACGCAACAACTCCGGCGGTGCCTGCTCAGGCGCCAGCACCAACACCCCTGACTTGCGCCAGACGTCCATTCGATCCAGCGCCAGCCTCAGCGGAGCACCTGGCACGTGAACCTTCGCGGCCGCCGCGCAGATCTCGCCAATCTGCGCGACGCCGACAGCCCCCAAAAACAACAACGTCAGGTGAAAGTTCTCCGCCGGCACCGGACGCCCACTGCGCAGCTCAAGGGCGCTGCGCCATTGGGCAATGGCCTTGCGTTGCTCCGGCGGGCAATTGAGTGCGAAAAACAGCCGCTTGAACGGTTCACGGGATTCGTCAGTCATGCCTGGCAGCTCCTGACATGCACGTTATAGTTGAACCAACCGAATCAACGGGAGGGGGCCATGCGACAGATCATCAGCAAAGAGCCATGGTGGGCAATGCCGCCGAAACCGGGGCAGGATGAGTCCGAGCTGGAATGGGGCTGGCTGGTTCACTATAGCGAAGGTGAGCCGCGCTTCGAATTCGTCAGGGAGCGGCCGACGGACAGCGAGATCCGCAACCGCAAAAGTTGCAGGATCACCCCGTCGCCGGAGTGATCCTTTCGTCGGGATCAGGCCTTCACGATCACTTCAAAACCACCAAAGACCAGGCGCTGGCCATCGAAGGGCATCGGATTGACGTCCGGCTGCATCCGCGGATCGTGCATGAGTGTGTCCATGCCAGCGTTACGGGTGGCCTTGTCTGGCCAGATGATCCAGCTGAACACCACGGTTTCGTCTTCCTTGAGCTTCACCGCCATGGGAAACGAGGTCACCTTGCCGTCCGGCACGTCGTCGCCCCAGCATTCAGTGACGCTGAGCGCGCCGCACTCCTTGAAAATGACCGCGGCGGTCTCGGCGTGTTTCTTGAATTTTTCGCGGTTGGCGGTGGGCACGGCAGCGAGGAAGCCATCAACGTAGGACATGGTGTTTCTCCTTCGGTTATGGAACGGTTTGCTGGGTAGTCGTTTCCATCGGGCTCCAATCGACAGCGCCGCCGCCCGAACTGACCGACGGTACGTCGGCGCTCCCCGCCAGGTTGCCCTCGATCTGCGCCGCCATGTAAAACGTACCCGCCATCACGCCGGTGGTCGGGTTCTGCACCAGTTTCATCCAGGCCTTGTCGAACGTATTGCCCAGGCTGCTACGAATCAGCGCCTCGCTGTCCGGCCGGTCGGCGGCCTGAATCATCGCGCGGATCCCCGCCACCCCCACCGTTATCAAGCCCCCGGCGAGTTTGCCGGCCGCCGCCGCTACGGCACTGGCAGCGCCCCGAGGGGCCATTTCGGCTTCCATCCGTTGGCTGGCGCGCTTGGCCACCGGCGCCATCGCCGTGTCGGTCGACCCGACGCCCTTGTCGCCGCCTGCCTTGTGGATCTTGTCGATCAACGCCGCGTAGGCCGGCAACGTATTCAGCGGCTGGGTGTGCACGACCTGATACAGCGACGCATCGCGCGCAGGCGGCGGCCCCAGTGCAATCGCGGGGATTTTCTGGATGCGGCCATTGAGCTGGGCCATCGGTACGCCGTGGCGTTGGGAGATTCGCTGCAGCTCTTCCTGAAGAATGTCCACGTAGAAGGCGGTTGCCAGGCCGAGGATTGCGTCGGGATCGATCTCTACCGCGACCGGCGCCAGCACGCGCTCCTGGTATTGCTCCAGCAGGTAGGCCGCCAGGCGCTTGGCCGAAGCATCCTGCTCGCCCTTGGCGCTGAGGGTGTACCAGCTGACTTTCATGGACAGCCATTCCTGGGTCCAGTAACTGCTGAACCAGGGAATGAAGTTCTCTTCGGTCAGTTGGTAGACCCGCGTTCGCCAGTAATCCATGGCGCCGCGGGCGTAGATTTTGGTCTGTTCGGTGGCGGACTGCGACGCGGCGACAATCTCCTGATTCACCTGGCGCCAAGTGCTCTCGGACACCACCACGATCGGCGCCACCACCGGGGCACGCACAGGCGTGGCGCATCCCGCCAACACCACCATCACGGCGACGATCAGCGAACGCAGGTTCAAGATCGCGGTTCCTACAGTGTTCCCCGAACGGTATGTCCGGTGTTCAAAGGCCTGTTTATTTGAGTATAGGTGGCGGTAATTGTTCGCTTGGGATTGGTAGCGACTTTAAGGGCCTCATCGCGGACAAGCCCGCTCCCACAGGGATTAGCGTCGTTTCAACATCTGTGTTTCACCAAAGAACATTGTGGGAGCGGGCTTGCCCGCGATGAGGCCCTCCAGAACACCAAAAAATCCGCCATCAACGACATCGATACTCACCATCGCGACGATTGCCTTCCGCAAAAAAACCGCCAGGCGCAGGATCGACCCATCCCAAGGCAAAAGCCCACACCGGAGGGGAAAATCATGTTGATCCATCTGCTGACCTGCCTGGCCCTGACGGCCATTACGCTGACTGTCTTTTCCTACATCGTCCTCGCCGAGGAGCGCAGATCATGATCCACGCCATCAGCCTTTCCGTAAGCTTCCCGGTGTTCGGCAACAACTTCTATTCGCAGCCATTCGTCTCTCGCAAAGAGCTGTCACTGGTGTTCGACAAAAACTTCGAGGCATTGCTGATACCGGCTGCCGCAAACCACTTCAACAATGAAGTGGTCGGGCTCAACGATCAGTTCCGGTTCCTCAATGACGTGTTGGTTGAACACCTGCTGGAGATCGAATTGGCCCAGAGCGCGCCCCGGTCTTCGCGTCAGTTCACGTTTTAGGATGAGGCGGGCCGACGAACGGCCCTCACCTTCCCGCTATTGCCACCGCCACAGAAAAACCGGTCCGCGCCATCGGATTCAAGCCCCGATACGCCGACACCGGCTGGCAGCGTGACACTTTGCAGCACCTCCCCGGTGTTCGGATCTACTCGCCGCAATTCACTTTCCTCTTCTTCCCAGGTGCCGTGCCACAGCGCCCCTTCAACCCAAGTCACCCCGGTGACGAAACGGTTAGACTCGATCGTGCGAAGAATCTTGCCGGTATCAGGGTCGATTTGATGGATCTTGCGTTCGCGATACTGGCCCACCCAAAGCGTGCCTTCAGCCCAGGCCAGCCCTGAGTCACCACCGCCGCCGGGCGCCGCAATGGTGCATCGATCTTNCCGCAATGGTGCATCGATCTTCTGAATGCGATCCTCGGCGATCTGGAACAGGTGGCGGCCGTCAAAGGCTGTTCCCGCATGCGCGGCGACATCGATGGAACGAGGTGTCTTACCGCTTGCCGGGTCGAGTGCATTGAGTTTTTCTCCGGAGGCGAACCAGACGTGCTCACCGTCATAAGAAACGCCATGCACGGTGTCGACGCCCGGAAAGGGTCCGTATTCGCGGATGATCTCGGCAGATGATTGCTTCATGGTTGCATCCTCTTCATTGGGTGGTGGGATGGATCCTAGTCACCCGGCACCCAAGCTGTGAGTAACAAAGTCGTCGCGAATCCCGGCAGCGGCGGCGTCATCCAGCGCCGGGCGCGCCCGCGACCAAACGACTGCACTTTGCCGGCGGTTGCCAGCGAATCGAGTGCCCGTTGCACCGTGCGCTGACTGGCCTTCAGCGCCAGGGCGAGCGCCGAACTCGACCACGACTCGCCGTCGGCCAGGAACGCGAGCAGCGCCGCCTGCGGCTCTTCGACGGGCCACGCCAGCACCACAACGTCGTCAGCACTCTGTGGTTTCAGCGCAAACCCACGCTTCGTCGCACTGACACCGGCCAGAGGCTTCAGCGCTGTGCGAAGCCGACCGATTTCGACGCGCAGTCTGGCGCGATGGGACTCATCGGTGAACTTCAGTCGAAAGGCCTGGGTGATCAGTGTTTCCCGCGCCACATCCTCGGGCCAGGCTTCGGCCAACGCCCGCACAAGGGTGAACAACACCGGGCGTTTGGCCAGGGACACTGACATCCCTGCGCCGCGCACGCCGTATCGGCACGCGTCGACTACCAGTGACGGTGAACTCAGCAATGCCTCCACCTCATCCAGCCGCAGGGGGCGTTCTTCACCCCGGGCAATCAATCGCGCGGCGGGCGTGTCGAGGACTTGAGCGGCGTGTTCAACCTCGGCGGTGAGCGCGGGAATACCGGCGTCTGAGGCCGCGCGCTCGGCCCTTTCGAGCGCAGACCGTGCCCTTCTTGTTTCGAGTCGCCGCACGGCGATCCCGGCCACCACTAATTCATGAACGACGCGCAATGCCGGCGGCAGCGGTGCGGGGTCGAGCTCGGCGAGCAGCGCTTCGACCTCATCGAGGGACCCGATCAACAACAAACGTCGAACCTGCAAATACCGCGCATGGGCCGCATTCGCGCCATCGCCATGCGCCTGCAAGGTCACTCGCGCCGCTTCGAGCGCCTTCACCGGCCAGCCGAGATCCCGTGAAGCCAGGGCGATTTCGGCCTCGGCGACCACGCACCGCGCCCGGGCCACAGGCGCTTTCGGACCAAAGGCGCGCGCGGCGCTGCGCACCAATGCCTTGGCCCGGACCAGATCGCCCAACTGCGCCATGGCGATGCCGCGAAGCGCCAGCGAAGGGGCATCGTCGCGCAAGGCAACCCGGTTCAGCGCACCGAGGGGATCGCCCGCCGCAAGTGCGTGCGCTGCGGCGGTGATCAGTGAGTCCATTTGGATTGCGCCACAGGTGTCACTCCCACGGTTCGGTGCCCGTAGATGAGTCTATCTCACGCCCACGAAACCTGTGGGAGCGAGCTTGCTCGCGAATTGGCCGGCACATCCAACATCGATGGCGACTGATCCACCGCCATCGCGAGCAAGCTCGCTCCCACAGGGATTGTGTTTAACCGGCCTGAGGGTCACCGCGGGCGTTTTGCCTCTTGCACCCACTCGCGCGGGCTGCTGCCGGTTTTGCGCCGGAACGCCCGGGCCAGCGCCGAAGGGCTTTCGTAGCCGACTTCATCGGCGATCAGCGCGATGGACTTGCCTTCACGCAAGCGTTTCTGCGCCAGGCTGATCCGCCAGCTCACCAGATAGTCGACCGGCGTCTGCCCCACCACCGAGCGAAAGTAGTCGGCGAAACTGGCCCGAGACATGTTGGCCGCCGCCGACAGTTCGGCTACGGTCCAGGCCTTGCCGGGCGCATCGTGCATCAGGCTCAAGGGTCTTGCCAGACGCGGGTCGGCGAGACCGGCCATCATCCCGGGCGTCTGGTCACGGCTGGTGAGGATGTGCCGCAACAACTGAATCACCAGCAGTTCGAACAGCCGATCCATCATCGCTTCGCGTCCACAAATGCCGCCGAACGCCTCGCTGAACAGCCAGTCCAGCGTGCCGGCCAGGGTCGGGATGCTGTCGAGTTTGAGCACCAGGTACTCAGGCAGCGCGGCCGCCAGGGCATTGCCCGCCCCACCGTCAAATTCCAGAGACGCGCACACCAACTGAGTGCCTGACGCTTCGCTGGCGAACAACCGGTGACGATAAGGACGCGGAAAAAAAATCAACGTCGGCTCATTGAGTTGCAGGACGCGCTCATCCGCCAACTTGAGCGTCAGTTCGCCGGCCTGAAGCAAATGCAGGTGCCCGGTGGCCTGCTCGCCATCAAACGCCGTGACGCCGCAAAATTCGCCACTGTGGAAGGTTCCGGCACTGACACCGAAATGCGTGAGCAAAGTGGACAAGCGATCCATGGAACGACTCCCCGGGACAAATCTGGACGATCTGTCGCATATCCTCGACGATTTGCACCCTCAAGGCCAGCATTCATCCCTAGCATGGACCCCGTACCCAGCGCATACCGCGCCTGAATCGACGGAGTCTCACCATGAGCCGCATCGCCCCCCTGAACCTTGAACACGCCACCGACACCACTCGCCCGCTGCTGGAAGGCGTGCAGAAAAAAATCGGCTTCTTGCCCAACGTCTTCAAGACGCTGGCCCATGCCCCCGCCGTGCTGTCGGCCTATCTGCAACAGTCGGTGGCCTTGGGCAAAACATCCCTGAGCGCCCCTGAAAAAGAAGCCATCTTCCTCGCCACCTCGCAGGTCAATGGTTGCGACTATTGCCTGGCGGCCCACACCCTGTTTGCCGGCAAGGCCGGGCTGTCCGCACAAGACATCGTCAGTGCTCGACACGGTCAACTCAATGCGTTTGCCACGCTGGCCCAGCAAATCACCGAAAGTCGCGGCCACCTGAGCAACGAACAGATTGCAGCGGCGCGTTCAGCCGGCATCACCGACGCCAAGATCATCGAGGTGGTCGCCCACATTGCCTCGCAGACCCTGACCAACTACCTCAACAACCTGGCCCTGACTGACATCGACTTCCCTGCCATCGATGCTTGAGGCGGATGTCTGACCCGAGGAGTACACCCCATGAACACTGTGACGCTTTACACCACCGACACCTGCCCTTATTGCCGCAATGCCAAGGCGCTGCTGGCCAGCAAAGGCATCGCCACCCGGGAAATCAATGTTCAATCGGACCCCGGAAAATTCCAGGAAATGCTCACCCGCAGCGGTCGTCGCAGCGTGCCGCAGATATTCATCGGTGACACCCATGTCGGAGGCTTCGACGACCTGGCCAAACTGGACCGTCAAGGTGCCCTGTTGTCGATGCTGGCCTGAAGCTGTAGTCCAAACCCCCTTCCCTTTACCCGGCAAGACTTCTATCAGCCCACAGAAGTCTTGCCTCGTCGTTTTGCCACTATTCATTTAATTTCTGCCAGGTTGTACGATGACCGACGAGTCATTCATAACAACAAGGAACTACCCATGAAAAAAGTGAAAGTGCTGATTGGTTTTCTGTGCCTCTTCAGTGGCTACGTGGCGGCAGCAGCTCCTGCTCCGGGCGAGAAGGATGTGGCGCTGGCGGTGGACCATCTGACGCAAGCCATGCTGAACAAGAACATCCCCGAACTGAAAGCGCTCACCGCTGAAAACCTGACCTACGGCCACTCCAGCGGCAAGGTCCAGGACAAGAAAGACTTCATCGCTGATATCGAAACGGGCAAGAGCGCTTTCAAAACCCTGGAAATGCAGAACCAGACCATCACCGTCTCGGGTGATGTAGCGCTGGTTCGCCATCATTTTTCGGCACAGGCGATCAAGGGCACCGAGGTGGTCCCGACGGAAATCGAAAACTTCCAGATCTGGCAAAAGAAGTCCGGAAAATGGCTGTTGGTCGGCCGGCAAGCCTTCCGCATCTGAATAAAAAAATCCCGCTCAAGGTGACTTGAGCGGGATTTTTTATGCAGGCAGTCTTATCGAAACAGCACTGCCAATCTCTTAGGCCACAACCGGAATCATCGGATCCGCAGCCGCCAGCGCTGTTGCGCGGTCAGCGGCCGGCGGGTAGATCCACACCGTGTTGATCTGGGTCTTGAGCGACTTGCCTTCCTGTTTGACCAGTTTGACCTGGCGATCCCAGCCCTCGGTGTAAACCGCGCCCCACGCACCCAGATCCAGACAGGTGACGTACTTGGGCTGACTGTACGCCTTCGGGTCCACGCCCAGGATTTGCGCAGCGACGTTGTTGCCGGCATGGCGCCCCAGCGAGATCGCGTGTTGGCAGGTCATCAGAGCGTAGTTGCCGATGTCATCCGTGGCGGCGTAAGCCACATCGCCGGTGGCGAAAATATCGTCCTGGCCGATGACTTTCAGATGCGCATCAACGTGCAGGCGACCGAGGTGATCGCGTTCAGCCGGGATCTGCTCGGTCAGCGAGCTGGCCCGCACACCGGTGGTCCAGACCACGGTCTTGGCGTCGATGCGTTGGCCATCGGCCAGGGTCACACCGTTTTCATCGACGGCAACGACCGACGACTTCAAGCGCCATTTCACGCCCAGCTCAGTGCTGGCTTCGGCGATCGACTGGCTGATTTCGCTGCCCATGGACGCCCCGACTTTTTCACCGCGATCGACGATGATCACTTCAATGTCAGCGTCCTCGCCGAGGATGGCCCGCAGACGCGCCGGCATTTCAGTCGCCGTTTCAATCCCGGTAAAGCCGCCGCCGGCCACCACGACGGTGTTGCGCGCTTTGCTTTGCGGCAGGTTGACCAGGGATTTCAGATGGTTTTCCAGGCGTACCGCTTGTTCGATCTGGTCCACGTCAAAGGCGTGTTGGGCCACGCCCGGAGTGTTCGGCAGCGCAAGACCGCTGCCGGTGGCCAGAACGAGTTTGTCGTAGCTGCACACTTGTCTGGCACCCGACGCATCGGTGTAGCCGACGCTTTTTTGCTGCACGTCGATGGTTTCAGCGGCGCCCTTGATGAACTTCACACCGACAGCATCGAACAGGTCGCCGAGGGGTGCCGCCAGTTGATGAGCATTCGGTTCGTAGAAGCGCGGACGCACCCGCAGCTCGGCCTGAGGCGCCAGTACTGTGACTTCTACGTGGTTGTGATCATGGATGTCCAACAGGCGCGTGGCGCTCAATGCCGTCCACATGCCACCGAAACCTGCGCCGATGACCAGAATGTGCTGTTTCATTGTTTTAACTCCAAAGAAGACCAAAGACTGAACTCGTCGCCGAGTTGACAACGGCGACTATAGTGATCCGAGTTATAAGGCGCAATGACCTTCTATCGATGGTTATCATCACAAATACAGATACCTCGACAATCCAGGCACAAGCTTCTATCTATAAGCAGAACAGCATAGATAGTCGATCAACGCCATGCCGATGCTTCGTTGCACCCCCGACCATCGGCTGATAATATTGGCGACTCATTCAGTCGGAGATAACCATGTCTCTCTACAGCGCGGGCGTTGAGTACGGCATTCACTGCCTGCTTTTTCTGGTGGGCGATTACGGCGACAGCCGGGAGGCAAGCGTGCGCGACCTCGCTGAGCTGCAAGGTGTGCCACTGGACTACCTGGCGAAAATCTTCACCAAGCTGGCCAAGGCCAAACTGGTGGTCGCGACCGAGGGCGTGCGCGGCGGGTTCAAACTCGCGCGGCCGGCGGACGAAATCAGCGTGCTGGACATCGTCAACGCCATTGATGGCCAGAAGCTCATCTTCGATTGCCGGGATATCCGTGGGCGTTGCGCGCTGTTTGAGGGTTCCCCGCCGACGTGGGCCGTGGAAGGTCATTGCTCGGTTCACGCCGTCATGATGACCGCGCAGCAACGCATGGAAGACGCCCTTGCCCAGCAGACCATTCTCGACCTCGCCCGCAGGGTCGGGCGAAAAGCCCCGGCCGAGTTCGGCACCCAGGTGGACAACTGGATCAATGATCGTCGGGAAAGGAAAACCGTGACCGGCACTCAGCCCGATGGCGAACAGATCATCCCGGTGACCGATATTTCCGACTGACGATTCGCTTGGGGCGCTCTATGATTAAAGCCCATGACGACCTCTGCTCCGATTCGCTCACCCTGCCCGCCCGGCGCCTGCATCTGCGGGCGAGACTCATTGCTGGAAACACCGGGCGCGGACGTGCGCATCCTGTTTCTGACCCGACAGGAAGAAAAGCGTCTGCTCGATCGTCTGGAAAATTTGCAAAGCCTGGCTGACCTCGAACGCTTGCAAAACCGCATGTACGCACAACTGGGCATCCGCGTGGACATCATCCCCAGCTTCAACGAAGTACGTACCATGCGCGGCATCGGCATCACCCTCGGCGAGTTGCCGGGTTTGTGCCGCAAGACCCGCCAGTCGATCCCGGCCGCGATTCGCCGCAGCCTGGAGAAACGCCCGGAGATCGCCTTCGAGATCCTCAACGCCAATGACCTGTTGCGCGACGCCTGAGGTCCGAACCGATGAATCCCCTTCTCGAATTCCCCGTTACCGACGAAATACTGACGTCCTACGCACTGGCGATCGGTAGCGATTTGTCGGGTTATCGCAATCACATTTACCGGGTGCTGAACTTCTATCGCGCGATCAGCGGCATTGAAGGCCTGCCCTCCGAAGCCGTGCAGATCGCCGGGGCGTTTCACGACCTGGGCATCTGGACCGATCAAACCATTGATTACCTGGAACCCTCGGTGCGCCTGGCCAGCGACTACCTCGCCAAGCGGCAACGCTCGCACTTGAACGGCGAAGTGACGGCGCTGATCCTGGAACACCACAAAGTGCGGTCCTACGCTGCCGATCATGCGCTCAGCGTCGAGCCCTTCCGGCGCGCCGATATCATTGATGTTTCGCTCGGCCTGATGACGTTCGGCCTGCCACGGGCCTACATCAAAACGGTGAAGGCGGCGCTGCCCAATCATGGCTTTCACGGGATGCTGCTCCGGCAAACCGCACGGCAGTTTCTGCGTTCGCCACTCAAGCCGCTGCCAATGTTTCGCTGGTGATGCAGGTGTTGCCTATCGCACCTTGCGCAACAGAAAGTGCGACAACGCCGGGATCAGCACCGCTGTAAAGCCCATGAGACAAGTGCATACGGCGGCAATTTTTTACTGGAAATTTACCAGTTCATACCTACGCTCTTGCGGGGGATACGCATTTTAGAAAGGTCGGGGGGGTCGGTCTTCGTTACTTACGTCAGTAGGCAGGAGCGTCACATGAACCAGACAAAATTCTCCCGTTTGTTAGCTGCTTCAATGGTGTTGTCTGCAATGGTTCTACCCGGCATCACCCAAGCGGCCGACAAACCCGCCCCCAACATCGTGGTCATCATGGGCGACGATATCGGCTGGTCCAATATCGGCGTCTACAACCAGGGCATGATGGCCGGCCGGACCCCCAACCTCGACCAACTCGCCGCTGAAGGCATGCGTTTTACCGACTACTACGCCGAGGCCAGTTGCACCGCCGGGCGTGCCAATTTCATTACCGGTGAACTGCCGATCCGCACCGGCATGACAACGGTCGGCCAGGCAGGTTCTCCTGTCGGTATTCCCGCCGAAGCAGTCACCATTGCCACCGCGCTCAAGGCCATGGGTTATTCCACCGGCCAGTTCGGCAAAAACCACCTCGGCGACTTGAACGAATTTCTGCCCACCGTGCACGGGTTCGACGAGTTCTTTGGTTACCTCTATCACCTCGACGCCATGGAAGACCCGGCGCACCCCAATTATCCGCAAGAACTTCTGGCCACCGTCGGCCCGCGCAACATGGTCCACAGCTGGGCGACCGCCACCGACGATACGACGGTGATGCCGCGCTGGGGCAAGGTCGGCAAACAGAAAATCGAAGACGCCGGCACGCTCTATCCCGAGCGGATGAAAACCGTCGACGACGAAATCCGCGACAAGGCTTTCACCTTCATCGACAAGGCCAAGACCGATAACAAACCGTTCTTCCTGTGGCTGAACCCGACCCGCATGCACATCGTCACGCACCTGTCCGACAAGTACGAAGCGATGCGCAATTCGCAGAATGGCTGGTCGGAGCAGGAAGCCGGCATGGCGCAGCTCGATGACATCGTCGGCGACGTCATGGCCAAGCTGAAAAAAGACGGCATGGATGACAACACCATCGTGATTTTCACCACCGACAACGGCGCGGAAAACTTCACTTGGCCGGATGGCGGCACCACACCGTTTGCCATGGGCAAAGGCACCGTAATGGAAGGTGGTTTCCGGGTGCCGGCGATCGTTCGCTGGCCTGGCAATGTACCGGCCAACACCGTGGCCAACGGCATCATGTCCGGGATGGACTGGTTCCCGACCCTCATCGCGGCGGCCGGTAACCCAAACATTACCCAGGAACTGCTCAAGGGAAAACAACTGGGCGACCGCACCTACAAAGTGCACCTGGACGGCTATGACCAGACGCCGATGATCACCGGCAAAGGTCCGTCGACTCGAAACGAAATCTTCTACTTTGGTGAGAGTGCGCTGGGCGCGGTGCGAATCGGCGACTACAAGTATCGCTTTATCGACCAGCCAGGCGGGTGGATGGGCGCCAAAGTGGCGGTCGACGTACCGATCCTGACCAATCTTCGCCTTGATCCGTTCGAACGTATGGGCTGGCCGGAAAACCAGGCGGCTCAAGGTTCCCAGCAGTACTTCGACTGGTTCAAGTTTCAGTTCTGGCGCTTCGTGTTCGTTCAGCAACAGGTCGCCAAACTGGCTGAAACAGCGATTGAATACCCACCGATGCAAAAAGGCGCGAGCTTCAACCTCGACTCTGTCAAAGCCAAGATCGCCGCGGCTCGGGCGGAAATGGCCAAGTAGGCCGTCGATAGACGGGTGGCCAACAGCGGCCACCCGCGTTCGTGAAGGACATTTTCCGAGGTAGCGCCATGCAGCTAAAAACAGCCACCCTGCCCGCCCTCACCCTGTTTGCGCTGTGCTGCCAGCAGGCCCAGGCCGGCGGCATCATGCTCTATGAAATCGGCACAGATAACGCCGGCCTGGCCAACGCCGGTGCCGCCGCCCGGGCGCAGGGGCCTTCCACCATCGCCAGCAACCCGGCGGGCATGAGCTATCTGCCAGGTACGCAAATTACCGGCGGATTGCAGGTGCTCTACGGCAACCTGAGCTTTGATCGCGACTCAAACACCAACGGCACGGGCAGCGGCAGTGGCAACGCCCTCGACCCGATTCCCGGCGGCAGTTTTTTTATCAGCCATCAACTGGATGACCACTGGAGCGTCGGATTCGGCAATTACGGCGACTTCGGCTTGGCCGCCAACTACGACAACGACTGGTCCGGGCGCTACTTCGCGCAGAACGCCAGCCTCGCCGGTTTGTCTTTTGTGCCCAGCGTGGCGTATCGCTTCAATGAGCAATGGTCGGTGGGTGTCGGCGTAAAAGCCATGTACGGCATGCTGCAAGCGCAAACCGCTATCGACCGTTCACCCTTTGGCTTCACCGACCGCGGCGACGGGCAGTTCAAGTACAAAGACAACGATTGGGGTTTTGGTGCGAATGTGGGGGTGATTTATGCCCCGCAACCCGGCACCCGCGTTGGCCTGGCCTACACCAGCAAGGTCGACCTGGACTTCGAAGACCGGCTGGATGTGAAAGGCGACGGCCGTCTGCTGGAGCGCGTCAACAACACCAATACCCAACTCGACATGACCGTGCCGCAAACGGCGACCCTGAGCCTGTTCCAGCAACTCGACCCGCGATGGGCCTTGCTCGCCTCCGTCAACTGGCAGGACTGGTCCGAGTTCGGCGATATCGCGGTGCAAGTCGACACCACCGCAGTCGGTTCCCAATCGACCACGGTCGACGCTCATTTCAAAGACACCTGGCAACTGGCCCTGGGCGCGCAATACCAGGCCACCCCGCACCTGTTGTGGAATTTCGGCGTAGCTTACGACAGCAGCGCCGTTTCCGACGGTAACCGCACGTTTACCGTGCCCATGGGCGAATCCTGGCGCATTGCGACCGGAGCCACCTATGCTGTGAACAAGGTCACCGACATTAACGTCAGCTGGGCCATGGTCTGGCTTGGCGACATGCCGGTGGACCAGACCAAGTCCACGTCGGGCACTCGAACTTCCGGTCAGTTCGACAATGCCTGGATTCAAGCGGTGACCGGAAATATGACCTGGCGTTTTTGATGCCTGCAATCGAAAAAAAAACGGCTAAATCCATGGAGCACACACCACAATGAATCTGTCCCGGAAATTATTCATCGGCGTCGCATTGACCAGCCTGCTACTCGGAGGCTGCACCTCGAAAGTCACCGAAAAAGACCAGTACTCAGGCTTCCTGTCCAACTACAACAACTTGCAGCAAGTCACCACCACCAGCGGCGAAACTGCGATGCGCTGGGTGAGCCCGTCCTGGAATCCAAACGCCTACGACACCGTGGTCTTCAACAAACTGGAGCTCTATCCGGCGCCCAAGCCGAACGAGCGGGTCAATCAGCAAACCCTGGATGAACTGCAGAACTACATGACCAGCAAGGCCAAAGGTGTGCTGGGGCAGAAATACCGCGTGGTATCGAGCGAACAATCAGCGCCGGCCGGTTCAAAAAAACTGATCATGCGCGCGGCGATCACCGGGGTGAATGCCGAAAACGAAGGCATGAAATGGTATGAAGTGGTGCCTGTCGCGGCCGTCGTCGGTGGTGTTGCCGCTGCCAGCGGGCATCGGGATCAGGACACCACGCTGTTCATCGAGGCCGAGTTTATTGACGCCAGCAACAACCAGACCGTGGCCAAAGTCGTGCGCAAAGTCTTCGGCAGCACACTGTCGAATGCCAGTCAGAAGATCACCGCCAAAGACTTCAAAGTGGCGATCGATAAACTGACCAGCGATTTGCAGGCGTTTGTCCGGTAGCGGCNAGGCTGCTGCTACAAGGCTGTGTCGGGGCCTATTTTTTCATTCCGACCCGCCGACGCATGTCGGCGGTGATGGTTTGCCGGGTTTTCTTCAGGTTCGCCCAAGGTTCATCACCGACTTCGGCCAGTCGTTCCTGCATGTTGTGGATGTTCCACTGATTGCCGCCCTTCAATTCGGCCACCTCTTCACGAAAAATCGGCACTGACACCGGCAGCCCTTCGCGAGTGCGGGCGGCGTAGGCGCAAATGGTGGTGGCGCCCAGTCCATTGCGCAGGTAATCGATGAAGATCCGCCCGACGCGATTCTTCGGCCCTGAAACCGCCGAAAAGCGCTCCGGCAGCAACTTCGCCATGTGGCTGACGATTGCGTGGCTGAAGTCCTTCACCTCGTCCCAACCGAGCTTGCGGGTCAGCGGTACCACCAGGTGAATCCCCTTGCCGCCGCTGGTCTTGAGGAAGGCCTTGAGTCCCAGTTCATCCAGCACCGACAGCGTCAGCTGGGTCGCCTCCACCATGCTTTTCCACGGCAGCGCCGGGTCCGGGTCGAGGTCGAGAACGAAGCGGTCAGGCTTGTCGAGATTCTCCGTGGTGGCGTTCCAGGTGTGCAGTTCCACGGTGCTCATCTGCACGGCGCCAATCAGCGCTTCGGCGTTGTTGATGATCATCACCGGTTGGCCGGTGACGTCCTTGTCCAGTGTGGTAATGCCCGGAATGGCCAGGCGTTCGGCATTTTTCTGGAAGAACAGCTCGCCGGCGATACCGTCCGGGGCGCGCACCAGCGCCACGGGCCGATCCTTGAGCTCGGGCAGAATCCATTCGGCGACGCTGGCGTAATATTCCGCCAGCTGCACTTTGGTGGTGCCACTGCTCGCATCGATCACCCGGTCCGGATGGGTGATACGCACCTTGCCGTCGCCGAGGCCGATTTGCGAG
Organism: Pseudomonas mandelii; assembly: GCF_002251635.1. Lineage (GTDB taxonomy): Bacteria > Pseudomonadota > Gammaproteobacteria > Pseudomonadales > Pseudomonadaceae > Aquipseudomonas > Aquipseudomonas mandelii_B. Next base: position 47,520 of record NZ_NMOJ01000245.1, on the reverse strand, counting down.
GGCGCGGGCGCTGCCTTGGTGGGTTTCTTTTTCGTCGCGGTGGCCGGTTTGTCAGCGGCGGCTTTCTTGCTGGTCTGGGCTTTCACGGCTTTCGGACGCTCCTCGGTGATGCCTTCGGCGGGCTTGTCATCGCGCAAGCCATGGAACACGGCATGGCGCACCGACCCGTCCTTGGTCATCTCGGCGAACGCGACTTCGGCGAGCAAAACCGGTTTGAGCCAATGCACACCCTTGGCGTCGAAACCGGTCGGCGGATTGACCACCGCCGGCTTTTTCACCTGCAAGGGTTTGAGCTGTTCGTAAATGTGCTTGAGCGTGGTCTCGTTGAAACCGGTGCCGACCTTGCCGGCATAGCGCAACTCGCCGCTGTCACGGTCATGCAGGCCCAACAACAACGCGCCGAAGGCATTGCGCGCGCCTTTGGGATCGGTGAAACCGACCACGACGAATTCCTGCCGATGCTTGCACTTGAGCTTGATCCAGTCACTGCTGCGCCGGGACACGTAAGGCGACCCCAGCCGCTTGCCGATCAGCCCTTCCATCTGCATCTGGCAGGCACTGTTGAGCAACGCTTCCGGTTCTTCGCCGAACGCATCGGAGAAGCGCAGCAGCGGGTCTTTATTGGGTTTGAGCACCGTCGCCAGCGCGACCCGCCGCTCTTCGACTGGCACCTCACGCAGGTCCACGCCATTGAGGTAAGGCATGTCGAACAGGTAGTAAAGGATGTTGCCGCTGCGGTTCGATTCAAAGGCATTTTGCAGCGCCTGAAAGTCCGGTACGCCCTGCTCGTTAGCCACCACCATCTCACCGTCGAGCCAGGCCGATTCGAGGCCCAGAGCGGCCAGGGCCTCGACCTGCTTCGGCAGTTTGTGGGTCCAGTCGTGGCCGTTGCGGGTGAAGAGTTTCACCTCGTCGTGGTCGATACGCGCCATGATCCGGTAGCCGTCGAACTTGATCTCATAGCTCCACTCGCCCTGCGGGGCTTTTTCCACCAGCGTCGCCAACTCCGGTTTGAGCTGGTCGGGCAGCTTGGCCTTGTGAGCGCCGGTGAGTTGCGCCGATTGCTCTTTAGCCGCGACCTTGCGCGCCGGCTTCTTCACCGGTTTGGGCTTGGCGGCGGTCTTGGCCTTTTTGGGGAGTATGGTGCGGTCACTGAGCACGCTGCCGGGCTCGGCGGCGACCACGTCGTAATCACTTTCGGATTTCGCCGCGCCGTCCTGATGCTTGATCAGAAACCACTGCTCCTGCTTGCCCGGCATGTGCGTGCGCACCAGGTTCCACAAGCCGCCGAGTTTCTCGCCTTGCAGCTCGAACTTGAGCTTGCCCTTGGCATAGGCCTTGGCCGGATCTTCCTGGGGTATCCACACGCCCCGGTCCCAGACAATCACGTCACCGGCGCCGTAATGCCCTTCGGGAATGCTGCCCTCAAACGTCGCGTAATCGATCGGATGGTCTTCAACGTGGACGGCCAGGCGCTTGACCTTGGGGTCCAGCGAAGGACCTTTCGGCACTGCCCAGCTTTTCAGTGCGCCATCGAGTTCCAGGCGAAAGTCATAGTGCAACCGCGAGGCATCGTGCTTCTGGATACAGAACTGCAAGGCATGGTCTTTCGCGGTTTTTTTGGCAGATCGTTTCGCAGCGGGTTCAGAGGTCGCCGAGAAATCGCGCATGCGGTTGTAATCGTCCAGATTCTTGTTCATGGCGCACCTGCTGGCTCAACGCGCCCCCCAATTCCGGGGCCGATGCGCGTGACGATCAAGGCCACGACCGCAATCCGCTCCACCCGTTGATAGCCCGGTGTCAGCAACTCTTCACCGAACACATCCGGGTCGAGTTCGCGATAGGTCCAGCCGAACATCGGCGACTCGAGGCGCGGGGTCAGTGCCTCGAGAAACGGGTCCTGGCCATCGATCATTGCCACCCCGGTGTAGAGCACCAAAGAGCCACCGGGCGCCAGTCGAAGCAACGCCTGCTCGACAATGCGCAACGATAACTGCGCACCCAGCGCGCCGCCGCCATGCCGGTAAGCGCGTTCGGTGGGGTCGGCCATGTAGGGCGGATTGGCAACGATCAGGTCGAACTGGCCGTCGACATCCTGCAGCACATCGCTGGCCTCAACCGTGACGTTTGCGACCTCGGCAAGTGCCGCGTTGACCGCCGTCAAACGCAGCGCCGCAGGATTGATATCGACAGCCAGCACTTCGGCTTCACGGCGTGCGCGGGCAATCACAATCGCCCCGACACCCGCGCCGCAACCAATGTCGACGGCACGCCGGATCGGCGCGAAGGTTTGTTGAAGATGGGCATGGATCAGCTGCGCGAACCGGTAGCTGTCCGGTCCGAAAAACACCGCGTCAGCCGCGTCGGTGGGGAAGCCCGAGTGCACGAACAGCAAATCATCGAGGCTGGACCAGCGCACGCGGCTTTTCAGTCGGCCGTTGCTTTCTTGCAGCACGCCCGCCTCCTGCAACTGCCGCTGTTCATCGGTCGATAGCAGGCCCGGTTCGAACGAGCGCGACCAGCCGAACACGTCGCGCAAGGTCCGGGCGTTTTGCCCAAAGGCACGGTCGTTGACCCGCTGGTGGGTGAGCGGGGTCGGGGTGATAAACCGGTAACCATCAGCCTGCAAACGGCGGCCCAGCTGCACCAGCGCCAGATCGGCAGCGCCCAGTTGCTCTTCCTGATTCATGCCGTGCTCCTATCGCAGACTGGATTTGAGTTCGATGAACCGTCGCGTGGCCATCAGGCCGGCCGGATGGAAATGCCGATGGGCCGACAGCCACGGGATCAGCACCGGCATCTGCTCGTGCGCGGCAAGCCCCTCCAGCGAGGTTTGCAGGCTCTGGATATCCGGGTCGTTGTCGGGCACTGCCGGTTCAGTCGCGACACTCGTGGCCCGGCGAACCGCTGTGGCTGAGCGCTCAGGCGCCCAGTCGCCGGCAATCCAGTCATGCAGCAGCTGTTTTTCATAAGGGCTGAACACGCCGAACATGGCGGCGCCGTCACCCTCGATCAACTGCCAGAAACGGCTGGCTTGCGGGTCCTGCTGGCGTTTGATCCAGCCCTTGTTTTCCATGGCGGCGAGGAACCCTGGCAACTGCTCCGGCGCCGACAGCCATTGGTTGACGGTCTTGCCTTCAAAACGGCAGTAGTCGGAATGCATGTGCTGGCCGAACGGACGCTTGCGCTCAAGCATGTTGAGCAGCTCGGCGTCGAGGTCGAACGACTCGATGATCGCGCGACTGCCCTGCCCCAGGTCGTTGAGCCGATAACCCAGCGCGACCCGGCGCAGAAAGTCCTCACGATCGCCTTCCACCGGCAGCAGTTGCAACACCGACTGCACGGCTTTTTGCGCGTGGCCGGTGCTGGCGTTGTCGATGGTCACGTGCAGGGTGAAGTAGTACGGATCGATGCCCAATTCGCTGAGTTCATAGGCGCTGATCAGCAGGTGTAAGGGCAGCTGTTCGTAGCCGAGGTTGTAGCCGATCACCTCCGGCAAAAACTCGTCGGCGGATTCGCCCAGCGCCAGTTGTATCGCGCCTTGCAGGTAATGCTCGTCGGCGATCACCCCGGGGTCTTGCAGGCCATGTTCGGCGAGCAGCTTGCGGTAAATCACCACATGGTTCTGCGCCGGGTTGCCGTCGCCGAGCTCTTCCAGATAGGTGCAGATCAGCCCTTCGAAACGCGGGTCGCGCCACTGACGCAACAGGCCATACAACCAGGCGCCGTCGACCAGTTTGGTCGGGGCCACCGCTTGCAGGAAAAACAGCGCGTGGGCCTTGTTGCTAAAGAACTGTCGCGGCCCGCCTTCCTTGCGTTGTTGCAGGTAATCGGCGTATTGGCGGGCGACGTCGACGCTGTGTTGTTCGACGAACGATTGCAGCGCCGACAGGTCCGTTGGCATTTCTTGAGGCAAGGGGGTGGCGTGTTCGAGCTGCGCCTCGAGAAAGCTTCGGGCGAGTGCGCGCCGTTGCTCGGGGTCGTCGCCCAGCAGCAGGTGTTCATAGGTTTGTTTCAGGCTACCGGCGGCCGGGATCGGGTGTTCGTGGGCGGGCCGCGATTCAAGTCGTGTCAGGGCAGTCATGGGCGCATCTCTCGGTCTGAGGCCAGTGGCAGGACGCTGAATCAACACGTCTCTACATCAGCAGAGCGATTTGCCTGGAAAAAAATTCAATCGGCGTTGAAATCGCCCTGACGGACGGGCCTGCGGTGCGCGGCCCGGCGGATGCACGAGGCCTATAATCAGCGGGTGCGGGGTCATCTTCGGAGAGCAATCATGCGAACGGTGCACGTCATCGAGCACTCGCCGGCGCCGGTGAACGTCGTGGGCGAGGCGATCACCATCCTCGCGGGCGGCGACCTCAGTAAGCCCTTTGAAATGCATATTCAGGAAGGTGTGCAAGGCGGTGGGCCGCCGCTGCACTTTCATCCGTGGGACGAGGCGTTTTATGTGGTCGACGGCCAGGTCGAAGTGACCGTGGCGGGCAAGTCCACCACCGTCTCGGCCGGGGGGTATGTGCATATCCCCGGGGGTTCGATCCATGCCTACAAGAACATCAGCCCTACCGCGAAGATGATTGGCGTGGTGTCCGACCCGCGGGGCGGGCAGTTTTTTGCGGCGGTGGATCGGCTACGGGTGCCGGAGGATTTACCACGGATACTGGAGATTGCCGAAGCGCACGGGGTTATTTTCCTGGTGCCCAAACCACCATGTTGACCGCGTTATCGTTCTTCGCTAGCAGGCTAGCTCCGACAGAGGTTTGGCGCGCACCGCAGATCCACTGTGGGAACTAGCCTGCTAGCGAAGGCGGCCTGAAAGACAACGCGATGTTTGCGGGCACACCTTACGCCGCGCCACCCTTGGCCTGCTGCTCCAGATGCACTTGCAGTTCAGGATCAATCTTCAGAGCCGCCGCCAGCTCATCCAGATAGGTGCGCTCGGCATCCTGCTGATCGTCCACCAGCATCACGCTGGCCAGGTACATTTCCGCCGCCATGCCGGGATCCGATGCCGATTGCGCCACATCCGCAGCATCCAGTGGCCGGGCAACTTCGTCATCCAGCCATTGCTGCAATTGCGGGTCATCGGTGTGGCGGCCGATTTCGGTGCTGATCATCTGCTTCTCCGACTCGTCGATCCGGCCATCGGCCTTGGCCGCCGCAATCAACGCGCGCAGGATCGCATGACTGTGGTCCTCCACTTCCGGGCCCGATAACAAGTCGACCGTGCGCGGTGCCTGTTGCGGCGCAGCTGCCTGACTGCGTTGCCACGCCTGATACGCCTGGAATGCCATCATCCCCAGTGACGCCAGGGCCGCATAGTTGGTGCCGCCACCCGAACGGGTCCGGGTCGCGCCGCCCATGGGTGAGCCGCCGCCGAGCAGGCCACCGAGCAAGCCACCCAATCCGCCGCCGCCCATGGCTGAACCGCCGCCACCGCCCAACAGGCCGCCAAGCAACCCGCCCAGACCGCCGCCAATGCCGCCTTGGGCGGATGCGCCACCCTGTTGCGCCCCGGAGCCCTGGCCGGCCCGCAGGAGTTGTTCGAGCAAATCGCTGGTGTTCATGACGACGTCCTCACTAAAGGGAAGTGATCCAGTCAGGCAACAATAGTCCTCGCTAGCAAATGTGCCATTACCGTTTAGCCTGTGGCGAGGGCGCTTGCTCCCGTCTGAGTGCGTAGCACTCACAAAAATCGGCATGGTAGGCACATTTTTGGGGCTGCTACGCAGCCCAGCGGGAGCAAGCTCCCTCGCCACAAAAGCGGAGTGCCTGATGCACAGTATTTAAGTGAACAGCATTGCGGATTAATCCGAAGTATTTCTCGGCGGCCCAGCTAAGATTTACTGACGGTGAACCTTATTCCCGGATTTCCGGTCGATACCTGCAACCGAACCGGTTTGCCGCCGCCCTTGATAACGAGGGTGATGACTGGCTTGCTTCATCTTTCTGGAGAACGCCCCCGTGATATCCACCCTACACATCGCCAGGCTCAAAGCATGGGGCGCCCATGGTTTTACCGCCACCGGCGTGGTCACTGCCTTCCTCGCCACCCTCGCCTTGCTGGAAAACCAGGCCACCAACTGCCTGCTGTGGCTGGGCGTGGCCCTGATCGTCGATGGGCTGGACGGTGCCTTGGCACGCAAGGTTAATGTGCAGTCGGTGCTGCCGAGTTTCGATGGATCGATTCTCGATCTGGTGATCGACTACCTGACGTATGTGTTCATCCCCGCGCTGTTCATCTATCGCTACATCCCCTTGCCGGACTACACGCTGCTGCTGACCGTGTCGCTGATTCTGGTTTCGTCGCTGTTTTGCTTCTGCAACGTCAACATGAAAAGCAAAGACAATTACTTCCAGGGTTTTCCCGCCGCCTGGAACGTCGTGGCCCTGTGCCTGTACATCATCGCCCCGTCGCCGTGGATTACCTTCCTGACCGTCATTGGCCTGGCCTTGCTGACCGTGACCCGAATGAAGTTCCTGCACCCGTTCCGTGTGCGCAAGTTCATGCCGATCAACATTGCCGTGACCGCCATCTGGCTGCTGTGCAGCTTGTCGCTGGTGGTCAACCATCCGGTCATCAACCCGATGGTCATGGGGCTTTGGTTGCTGATGTCGGCTTACTTCCTGGGGATCTGCATCTGGCGCACCGCCATGGAGTGGTTCGACGGATCGCGCCACAAGTAACGCGGCATGGCCATCCATATCGTTCGACTCGGCTCGCCGCGCCTGCCTGATGAAGGGCTGCGGATCGGCACGGTACGCCGCCCCCCTCGCGGTGTACCGAAGGCCGAGTTCGCCCGTCGGGACTTTTATGATGTGTGGCAGCCGCTGCTGTCGCCGAGTGCGGAATTGGTGGCCGAAGCCAAGGCGGCCGAGGATGAAAAAGCCTGGGAGGCGTTCAGGCGCAAGTTCAAGGCTGAAATGAACCATCCGGCGCCCAATCAGTTGCTGGATCTGCTGGCCGCCCTCTCCCATCAAACCGCGCTGGCGGTTGGCTGTTATTGCGAGGATGAAGCGCATTGCCATCGTTCGGTATTGCGGGAGCTGCTGGCAGCACGCGGCGCACAGATCGCCTAGATCCCTGTGGGAGCTAACCTGCTAGCGATGACTGCTTTCCAGCCGATGTAGATGTCGACTGACACTCAGCCATCGCGAGCCGGCTCGCTCCCACAGGGGGATTGGATGTTCAAAGGACTGAGGTAGCACTATGAAACCGCAAGTACGGCCCGCCACCGCAGCTGACGCGTCCGCCATCAGCCAGGTCATCATCCAGTCGCTGCGCCAGTCCAACGCCCTGGATTACTCCCCCGACATCATCGCGCAGGTGGCAAAGAGCTTTTCCACCGAGTCCATTCGCACGTTGCTGACCCAACGCCAGGTCTTCGTCGCGACGATTGATCACCGCATAGTCGCCACGGCCAGCCTTGATCGCGATGTGGTGCGCAGCGTGTTTGTCGAACCCGCTCAACAAGGGCGCGGCCTCGGGAGGCAATTGATGGCCACGATCGAGTCCATCGCCACCGAAGCGAAAATCGAAATATTGCGCGTCCCCTCCTCCATCACCGCAGAAGCCTTCTACTTCAAGCTGGGCTTTCGAAAAGTCCGCGACGAATTCCACGGTGCCGAGCGCACGATCATCATGGAACGGCCACTGACCTCCCTCTGACTGCCACGCCCACCCAACCTTCGCCGGACTGACGGACGGGAGGTCGATCATGGTCAATACTTAGGGGATTGAATGACGCGGGAGGTTCGACATGTCTGGTCAGTCACGCTTCATGCTGGTCGCCTCGCCACTGATGGAACACAGCCCCGCCTTCGACAGGGCGGCGGCGCTGGCCAAGGCCGAAGACGCGGCGTTGCACATCGTGGCGTTCGATTACCTGGAAGGCCTGGCCACCGCCAGTCTGGTCAACGAAAAGGCCCTCGAACAGATGCGACTGGGCTACGTCGACCGACACCGTCAGTGGCTCGAAGAACAGGCCCGTCCGCTGCGCAAGATCGGTGTGCACGTCACCACCGAGGTGGCGTGGGTCGAACGCCCGCTGGAAGAAATCCTGATTCACCTCAAAGAGCAGCCGATGGACGTGCTGATCAAGGCACTGGAGCACGAATCGCTGCTGTCGCGACTGATGTTTACCCCGCTCGACGTGCATTTGCTGCGTGAATGCCCGGTGCCGCTGCATTTTGTCAGCCATGCGGTTCACGCCCTGCCACGCAAGGTCGTCGCGGCGGTCGATCCTTTCCATCGCGATGATCACTACAAAACCTTCAATGACCGGATCCTGCACGAAGCGTCGAAACTGGCGAGTGCCTGTAATGCTGAGCTGGACGTGGTGTACGCCTACGACCTTTCCTCCATCAGCGCAGACGAGTTCGGCTTTGACAACGGCTCGGCGTTTTTCAGTTCCGGCAAGGCCAAGACCCTGTTCGACTGCCAGGAAGACGCCTTCAACGAATTGGCCGAGCGCAACGGCATCGCGCCCGAGCAGCGGCACATGATCATGGGCAACCCGGCCAAGGTCCTGACCCGCTATGCCGACGCCTACGACGTCGACGTGATTGTCATGGGCCGGGTCGGCCATCGCGGTCTGGGCCGGTTGATCGGTAGCACGGTGGAGCACCTGCTGTACAAAATGCCCTGCAGTGTGTGGGTGGTGTACACCGAGCGGGTGGATGAGTAACCGTCTCAAATACACCACAATTCCTGTGGGAGCGGGCTTGCCCGCGATAGCGGACTATCAGTCGACATTTGGATCGGCAGGTAGCCAGCCATCGCGGGCAAGCCCGCTCCCACAGGGTTTTGTGGTGTCTGGTCAGCGCCGGGTGATGACAACCTCCAGGTATTCACTCGGCACCACCACCGATTTCTCTCCCGCCCTGTTCATCCGGTTGATCAGCTCAGTCAGGTCGCTTTCAAAAGCCTTCGCGCCGTCGGGAGGCAGCGCTGCGAAGGCCTTGTGAAGCGGGCCGTACCAGTTGCGGAAAATATCGATGAAATGGGCCGCCGAGCGATAGCGGAAGTTGAAGGTCCGCCGCGTCACCTGCACCTGGAAATCGCGCTCATCGAAGTGCGTGTGCAACCAGGCTTCGGTTCCCCAGTTTGAAGGCGGTTCTGCGCCAGCCGGTGGCGGCAGGTGCTTGCCCAGGGTCTTGAACATCTGGCCGACAAAACCTTCAGGCGTCCAGTTGGCCAGGCCGATGCGACCGCCGGGGCGGCACACTCTGGCCAGTTCTGAAGCCGCTTTGGCCTGGTCCGGCGTGAACATCACACCGAAGGTCGAGAGCACGGCATCGAAGCTGGCGTCCTCGAACGGCAGTGCCTCGGCGTCGGCGACCTGGAAGGTCACCTCCAGACGCTCGGCCCGGGCCCGGTCTTCGCCACGTTCAAGCAGTGCGGCCACGTAGTCGGTCGATGTGACATTACAGCCACGGCGTGCGGCGGCGAGCGTCGCATTGCCGTTGCCGGCGGCCACGTCCAGCACAAGCTCGTCGCAGAGCAAGTCACAGGCTTCGGCCAGTTGCTCGCCGACGATCTGCAGGGTGGTGCCGATCACGGCGTAGTCGCCGCTGGCCCAAGAAGCCATCTGACGGTTTTTCAGGGCAGTGAGATCAAGGGGGGTACTCATTAAATCTGCTCCGTAAGGATTGGAACGCAGGCCCGGCTTACTCCGCCGTGGTCGGATCAATGATGTTCGTGACCTGGGAAATGCGGTTGGCCGGGAAACCGCTCTGCCTGGCGTGCTCCTGAATCAGCGCTTCGCTCGGCGAGATGTACACGCAGTACAGCTTGTCGCCCGTGACATAACTCTGCAGCCACTGCACCTCCGGCAAATCGCGCAGCGCCCGGCAGGACTTTTGCGAAGCCGCTTTCAAATCCCTTTCTGACAGTGTTCCAGCACCTGGGATCTCGCGTTCTATGACGAACTTTGGCATGGCAACCTCTCATTCTTGTTATTGATGACAGGGTCGGCAGTGGCCCTGTAGGCAAACTATCGCTCCGGCGCGGGCCGGCGTCCTGCCCGATCGTCGGGCAACACTGCCCGATCGTCCGGAGAATTCACGTTACGCGGCAACGCGCTCACAATCAGAAAGCCCTCAGCCGCACGGGAAGCCACCATGGACGCCCTGTCCCAAACCCTGCGCGTCGTCCGCCTGGTCGGTGCGATCTTCATCAATGCCAGGTTCACGGCGCCCTGGTGCTATCAGTCGCCCAGCGCCGACACGGCCGCCCCCTTTCTGGAGCCCGGTGCCGAGCGGGTGGTGATCTTTCACCTGATTACCGAAGGCGAGTGCTATGTCGAGATGGGAAACGACTCGCCGCTGCGCCTGACCGCCGGCGATGTGGTGGTATTCCCTCAGGGCGACGCCCATCGCATGAGCTCGCAACCGGGGCTGACGCCGGTCACGGGCAAGCGACTGGACGTAGTGCTGGCGCGCCGTCCCCGGCAACTGAGTTACGGCGGTGGCGGCGCGGTCACACGTCTGGTGTGCGGTTATCTGGCCTGCGATACGCGGTTGGCGGGCATGTTGCTGACGGGGTTGCCGGCGGTGGTCCGGGTCAATGTGCGCGGCTCGAATGCCGGAATCTGGCTGGAATCTTCAGTCCGTTACGCGCTGGCCGAAGCACGCTCGCCCAGGCCCGGCGGCGAAGGTGTGTTGGCGAAACTGGCCGAGGTGTTGTTCATCGAAGTACTGCGCCTGTACATGAACGAGCACGCTGAAGGCCGGACCGGTTGGCTGGCCGGCGTGGGCGACCGGATTGTCGGTGCTGCCCTGAATGCGCTGCACAAAAAACCCTGTCACGCCTGGACCCTGGATGAACTGGCGCGGACGGCCGGCACCTCAAGGTCGGTGTTGGCAGAACGCTTTGCGCAGTTGGTGGGGAGTTCGCCGATGCAGTACCTGACGCAGTGGCGGATGCTGCTGGCGGCGAACCTGTTACGCAGCAGTAACCGTTCGTTGATGTGGATTGCCGAAGAGGTGGGTTACCAGACCGACACGGCCTTCAGCCGGGCCTTTCGTCGAGAGTACGGCGCGCCACCGGCGGCGTGGCGGCGCAATCAGGAGAAAAAGCCAATGGCCCACGGCGCGCAGCCTGTGAGCCATTGATGTCGAGGGTTACGCGGAAGGTGCCTTGGCCTCTTCCAGCAGTTGCTGAATCATCTTTTCCTGAGTTTCGTAGGCGCCTTCACCAAAGTGGGTGTAACGCACCTGGCCCTTGGCGTCGATCAAGTAGTGAGCGGGCCAGTACTGGTTGTCGAAGGCGCGCCAGATCGCGTAGTTGTTGTCGATGGCCACCGGGTAGGTGATGCCGAGCTTTTTCACCTGGTCCTTAACGTTATCGATGATGCGCTCGTAACCGTACTCAGGGGTGTGGACGCCGACGACCACCAAGCCATCCTTCTCGTATTTCTTCGCCCAGTCCTTCACATACGGCAGGGTGTGCTGGCAGTTGATGCAGTCGTAGGTCCAGAAGTCCACCAGCACCACTTTGCCTTTGAGCGAATCATTGCTCAGCGCTGGCGAGTTCAGCCATTGGACGGCACCGGACAGCGACGGCATGGCGCCTTGGGCGTTGTCCATGGAGTCGGCCTTGACCTTGCTGACGAAGTAGTCGACGACTTTCGGCACGCTTTCCAGCACACCTTTCTCGAGGCTGCTGACGCCTTCGGACGAGGTGCCGGCCAGCAGTGTCCGGTCGGCACCGGTGGAAATCACCGCCACGGTGGCCAGCACGGCAACACCGGCACCACGACGCAGCCAACCGGTGACCGGGATCGACGCTTTCAAGCGATTGACCAGGCCGCGACCGGCAAAGATCAAGGTGCCCAGGGACAGCGCGCTGCCCAAGCCGTAGGCCAGCAGCAACAGGCTGGTCTGTGCGTTTGCACCCTGGAGCATGGCGCCGGTGAGAATCACCCCAAGGATCGGCCCGGCACACGGTGCCCAGAGCAGACCGGTGGCGACGCCGATCATGACCGAACCCAGCGGGCCGGACATTTTGCGGGTGTCGGGATCAAGGCGATTGCCCAGCGCCACGAAGGGACGCGCCATCCAGTCACCGACACGGGCGGAAATCAGCGACAGGGCGAACAGCCCCATCACGATCAGGGCGACGTGGCGACCGGTGTTGTTGGCTTGCACCACCCATTCGCTGCTGACCACGGCCAGGCTGGAGATCAGGGCAAAGGTCAGGACCATGCCGCCGAGGGTGAGCAGGATGGATGAACGGGTGCGTTTGACACCGGCGAACAGGAACGGCACGACCGGGAGGATGCAGGGGCTGAGGACGGTCAATATGCCGCCCAGGAAAGCGATGAGAAACATGGGATCACCTAAACATGTGAGGGGGTGGCGATTCACACCAATTCCCTGTGGGAGCGGGCTTGCCCGCGATGGCAGTCTGTCAGTCACATTGATGTTGGATGTGCTGGCGTCATCGCGGGCAAGCCCGCTCCCACAGGGGGACGGTGGTGCTTGTGGGGAAGTTAGCCAGGCTTCAAGCCGTCTGGTTATCCAGCTGCTGCCCCTGCGGCGTGCGGCTCGAGCCGTCCTGTGCGAGGAAGGCATGACCGCCCTGCTCTGCCACTGGCGTCAGCTGGAAGCAGGTCGCGGTGCCACAGCTTTTCTGTTCAACAGCGGCGTTGGCATGGGCAGCCGCGCCAGCTACGGAGAAAGCAACAGCGGTCAAAAAGCGGGTGACGTTGTTCATGGTGTTCTTCCTGTTTCAAAGGGGGGTTGGCAATCGGTCAGCGAAGGACTCAGTTGTCCGAATTGCAGCCGTCGGCAAATTTGCGGTAATCCAGCACCTGGGTTTTGTGCTGGGAGTCCAGGTAGGTCAGCTGGGCATTCACAACCCCGCAGGAAGGCGTGGCGTCCTCTTTCAACGACACCACTTTCTTGATGTCCAGGTGGGTGCCGTAGGTGTAGGTTTTAGCGCTGACATCGGCGGCTTCGGCACGGGCCGACAAGGTGCAGATGTTCAGGGCGGCAAACAGGCAAGCGGCGTAGATGGCTTTGGTGTTCATGACGGTTTCCTCAAGGCTTCAATGGGTAGGTCGTTCAATTGAGCCGAGGCGGTTTGGGTTGCCTCGATGGAACCCATTAGATGCTCGCGAGGTATCTCGTCTGTGTCGAAAACAGCCGCGTGTAAATCGGTACGTATCAAAGCCGGCCCCTGATACAGAGCGATACAAAACCCCTGGAAAATCGTATTTTTGCGTTCGCGTGTATCCGCCGCTACGCCAGATACACTGCAATACAAAGGGCTGCGGGCGAGCGGGCCAAGGCTCGATAGACTGCGCAACATCCCCCATTGATAGAGGCTTGGCCCCATGGAACACGTCGATCACATTCTCATCGTGGACGATGACCGCGAGATCCGGGAACTGGTAGGTAACTACCTGAAGAAGAACGGCCTGCGCACCACGGTCGTCGCCGATGGACGCCAGATGCGCAGCTTCCTTGAGTCCACGCCGGTGGACCTGATCGTGCTCGACATCATGATGCCGGGCGACGACGGCCTGATGCTCTGCCGCGAGTTGCGCGCCGGCAAACACAAGGCTACGCCGGTGCTGATGCTCACCGCGCGTAACGATGAAACCGATCGCATCATCGGCCTGGAAATGGGTGCCGATGATTACCTGGTCAAACCCTTCGCCGCCCGTGAACTGCTCGCGCGAATCAACGCCGTGCTGCGCCGCACGCGGATGCTGCCGCCCAACCTGGTGGTCACCGAAAGCGGTCGCCTGCTGGCGTTCGGGCGTTGGCGCCTGGACACCTCCGCCCGGCACTTGCTGGATGAAGACGGCACCATGGTCGCGCTCAGCGGCGCGGAATACCGATTGCTGCGGGTGTTCCTCGATCACCCGCAGCGCGTGCTCAACCGCGACCAATTGCTCAACCTGACCCAGGGCCGCGACGCCGATTTGTTCGACCGCTCCATTGACCTGTTGGTCAGCCGTCTGCGCCAACGCCTGCTGGATGATGCCCGCGAACCGGCCTATATCAAGACCGTGCGCAGCGAAGGCTATGTGTTTTCCCTGGCAGTTGAAGTACTCGGTGCGCCGTCATGAACCTCACCCTTCGTTGGCCCCGTACCCTGGCCTCGCGACTCTCGCTGATCTTTCTGATCGGCCTGATCCTCGCTCAGGCGCTGTCCTTCGGCGCGCAGTATTACGAGCGGTACGAAAGCGCAAAAAACACCATGCTCGGTAACCTGGAAACCGACGTCTCGACCTCCATCGCCATCCTCGACCGCTTGCCGGCCGAAGAACGCATGAGCTGGCTGCAACAACTGAACCGCCGCAACTACCGTTATTTGCTCGACGAAGGTTCACCGGGCGTGGCCATGCGCGATACACCCATCGCGGTGACTTCGATCAAGGACGCCATCGGCAAGGATTACCCGATGACCGTGACGGACATTCCCGGCGAGCAGAAGCATTTTCAGGTGCACCTGAAACTGGCGGACGGCAGCCCCGTGACCATCGACGTCAGGCCATCGATGGTGCCGTTGTCGCCGTGGTTGCCCATCGTCCTGCTGGGCCAGTTGGCGCTGATGATTCTCTGCACCTGGCTGGCCGTGCGAATCGCCATCCGCCCCCTCACCCGCCTTGCCGAGGCGGTGGACAACCTTGACCCCAACACCCACGCGGTGCTCCTGGACGAAAAAGGCCCGACAGAAGTCGCCCATGCCGCCATCGCCTTCAATTCNATGCAGGCACGCATCGCCGCNTACCTGAAGGAGCGCATGCAACTGCTGGCGGCGATTTCCCACGACCTGCAAACACCGATTACCCGCATGAAACTGCGCGCCGAATTTATGCAAGACTCCAGCGAGAAAGACAAACTGTGGAGCGACCTCAGTGAGATGGAACACCTGGTGCGCGAAGGCGTGGCCTATGCCCGCAGCGTTCACGGCGCCACGGAAGAGAGCCGCCGCACCGACCTTGATTCATTCCTCGACAGCCTGGTGTTTGACTATCAGGACGTGGGCAAGGACGTGCAACTGGGTGGCAAAAGTGCTGCGGTGATTGACACCCGGCCGCATGCCCTGCGGCGGGTGCTGGTGAACCTGACGGATAACGCTCTGAAGTTCGCCGGGGCCGCTGAATTGTGTGTGGAAGCGAAAAACGGCCTGCTCTCGGTGAAGGTCATGGATCGCGGACCGGGCATTGCCGAAGAGGAACTGGCCCACGTGATGGAACCGTTTTATCGGGTAGAGAATTCGCGCAACCGCAGCACCGGCGGAACCGGTCTGGGCTTGGCGATAGCGCAGCAATTGGCGTTGGCGATCGGGGGATCGTTGACGTTGAGTAATCGTGAAGGCGGCGGGTTGTGTGCGGAGTTGAAGTTGCCGGTTCGACCTGCCAGTCAGTAAACAGACACAAAGGCGCAGGAAAGCCTTTATATTGTCGGGCACCGTCGCGCAACGCGCGCTGCGGCGCACCCGATAGCAACCGACACTTATATGGATATTGGCAAATGGATGACAACCGAAGGCCCATCAAGACGCGCTCTGCGGGCTGGGCGAAATACATCACCGACCTTCTGGTAAAACGAGACATCTCCCCCAATCAGATCTCCGTCGCCAGCATCGCCTTCGCGCTCGCCGGGGCGGTAGCACTGAATGTTGATAACGGCCTTGTCGGCTCGCTCCTCTGCGCCGTCGGCATTCAGCTGCGCCTGCTGTGCAACCTCTTCGACGGGATGGTGGCGATCGAGGGCGGCAAGAAATCCGACATCGGCAGCCTCTACAATGAATTCCCCGACCGCATTGCCGACAGCCTGCTGATCGTCGCGCTGGGGTGTGCCATCGGGTATGCCGATCTTGGCTGGTTTGCGGCGCTGGCCGCGGCACTGACGGCGTATGTCAGGGTGTTTGGTGGCTCGATTGGCCTGAAGCAAAGCTTCATGGGCCCCATGGCCAAGCAGCATCGAATGGCCGTAATGACCGCAGGACTTCTGTTGAATGCCGTCGAGGCCACCGTTTACGGCACTCACTACATTCTTTTGATCGCGCTGGTCATCATCGCGGCCGGATCCGCCGCGACCTGCGTCACGCGAACCCTGGCCATCTCGCGCCAGCTCAAGGGGAATCACCATGTGGATCAGTAACGCGCTGATTTCTGTTCTTCGATTCCTCATCGGCGTCACGGCCCGATGGGAAAGCCCGCCGGACCTGACGCGCCAGCGCATCTATTTCGCCAATCACTCCAGCCACATGGACACCCTGGCAATCATCGCCGCCCTGCCACCGGAAGCCCGAGTGAACGTGAAACCGGTCGCGGCCGCTGACTACTGGGGCAAAAACCGGTTTCTGTCGTACATCTCGCAGAAAGGCCTGAATGCGGTGCTGATCGAGCGTAACCCGGCGCCCGGCGTCAACGTGCTGGAGCCGATTTTCGACGTGGTGCGGGCCGGCCATTCGATCATCATCTTTCCGGAAGGCACCCGCGGCAGCCAGGCGTTGCCCGGTCCGTTCAAATCGGGGCTGTACCGCTTGGCCGAGGCATTTCCCGAGGTTGACCTGGTGCCGATCTACCTGGAAAACCTGCATCGCTCGATGCCAAAAGGCAAACACGTCCCGCTGCCCATCATCTGCACGATCCGTATCGGCGACCCGCTGCAACGGATCAGTGGCGAGGAAAAACAGGTGTTTCTGGATCGGGCGCGTGAAGCGATTGTGAGGTTGTCGGAATGAATCTTGATGAAAAGTTTTTGTGGTTCTTCGGCGCCATCGCCGGCCTGTTGGCCGTAGCTTCGATCATCGGCCGGATACTGGCCAGGCGTGCGACAACGGAAGGCTCGATCTCGACCATCGAAAACCTCAACCAGCGGGTGAATGCCTGGTGGGGCATGGTCATCATCTTCTTCGTGTCCTACCTGCTGGGCGGCAACGCGACGGTCATTCTGTTCGGCTTCATTTCACTGTTCGCCCTCAGGGAGTTCATCACCCTGACGCCGACCCGGCCGGGCGACCATAACGCGCTGTTTTCGGCGTTCTTCATTCTGATCCCGCTGCAATACGTACTGATTGGCACGCATTGGTATTCGTTGTTCACACTGTTGATTCCGGTGTACGCCTTCCTGCTGTTGCCGGCGATTGCGGTGCTGAGTCAGGACACGGACGCGTTTCTGGAGCGGGCGGCCAAGATCCAGTGGGGGGTGATGATTTGCGTCTACTGCATCAGCCACGCGCCGGCCTTGTTGCTGCTGGACCTGGAAGGTTTCCAGGGGCAGAACGCGCTGTTGCTGTTCTACCTGGTGTTTGTCGTGCAGTTGAGTGACGTGTTGCAGTACGTGTTCGGCAAACTCTTCGGCAAGCACAAGGTTGCGCCGTTGGTGAGTCCGTCGAAAACCGTGGAAGGACTGGTCGGTGGCGGCCTGTCGGCCACGCTGATTGGCGGGTGCATGTTCTGGATGACCCCGTTCAGTTTCTGGCAGTCGCTGCTGATGTCGCTGGTGATCGTGGTGATGGGTTTTCTGGGTGGGCTGGTCATGTCAGCGATCAAACGCAGCCTGAGCGCGAAGGATTGGGGAACCATGATCAAAGGTCATGGCGGCATGCTGGATCGGATGGATTCGATCTGTTTCGCGGCACCGATCTTCTTTCACCTGACCCGGTATTTCTTCTCCGCGCCATAAACACTGATAAGCCCTGTGGGAGCGANCGTTCCCACGCTCTGCGTGGGAATGCAGCCCGGGACGCTCTGCGTCCCATTGGAACGCGGAGCGTCCCTTGAGGCATTCCCACGCAGAGCGTGGGAACAATCTCGCTGACATANCCACCCTTTCCCCGTGCATTTGCTGCAACAACGCGGTGCCACTTGTCATGAATTCGGGCGATCCAGCGGCCCCCGCTTCCACCGCCAGCCCTCCCAGCTGCGCCTGCCCATCCAGCTCGGGAAATTCCTCGATCCGCTGCAACAACCGCCACGCCAACGGGCTCAGCTCGGAAAATTTCACACTCCAGTCCTCGGCCCGGCGCACCAACAATAATGTGGGTTGAGGCGGTGCAATGTCCGGCTGATGATCCGGTCCTACTAACTGCACCGGCCAGGCATAGGCCAACGGCCAGGCCAGCGGCGACACCTGCAACGGTCGCTCCAGGATCAACGCCACATCACTCGGCGCCAACGGCTCGGCCTCGGACTGCTGCAACGCCATCTCGACCCATTCGTAATGCGCCAGCTCCACCATGAACGGCGGCCACTCACGCTCACTCAACGCCTGCGGTCCGGAGGCCAGGAACTCGACAAACTCCTGGGCGATTTCGCCGAACTTCGGGGTACGCGCGCGGTAGTCCCGCAGGAAAATCCGTACCAGCGAACGCCAGCGCTCATCACCGAGAATCTTGATCAGCACCGGAAAGGTCCCGCTGAGCAACAACGACAGGTTGGAAAAAATCAGGTCGCGGTAAACCTGTGCCCGGGCCACATCCATCCCGGCCGGAGGCGCGCAATGATCGGGATCTCGCAGGTACAGGCCCAGTGTGGATTGCTGTTGATGCAGCGAGGGCTTATCCACGGTTCACCCCCTCAGCCTGCAAGCGGCGAATGGTCTGCAATTCCGCCACCAGTTCAGAGAACGCCGGGAAGTTGAAATCCCGCTCTAGCAATGTCGGTTGTGCGCCAAACCGGGCGTAGGCCTGGGCCAGCAACGACCAGACCACCGGTTTCACCGACGCGCCATGGGTGTCGATTTTCAACGTATCGGACTCATCGAAATGCCCGGCCACGTGCATCGCCACCACCCGCCCCGAATCGATGCCCGCCAGAAAGGTCTGCGGATCGAACCCGTGATTGATCGAGTTGACGTAGACATTGTTGACGTCCAGCAGCAGGTCGCAATCGGCTTCACGCAGGACCGCGTTGGTGAAGGTCACTTCGTCCATGTCCTGCTGGGGCGCGGCGTAGTAGGACACGTTTTCCACCGCCAGACGCCGACCGAGAATGTCCTGGGCCTGGCGAATTCGCGCAGCCACGTGATGCACCGCTTCTTCGGTAAACGGCAGCGGCAACAGGTCGTACAGGTGACCGTCATCGCTGCAATAACTCAGGTGCTCGCTGTACAGCGGCACGCTGTATTGATCGAGAAACACACGGACTTCCTGGAGAAACCCGACGTCCAGCGGCGCCGGCCCGCCCAATGACAGGGACAAGCCGTGGCAGGACAACGGAAAGCGCTCGGCCAGGGTTCGTAACGCATGACCATGGGCGCCGCCGATGCCGATCCAGTTCTCCGGCGCGACTTCCAGAAAGTCGAAATCGCCGGTACGGGCGGCCAGGAGGTCCTTCATTAAACCGCGACGCAGGCCAAGCCCGACGGTCGCTTTGGCTGAGGTGATGGGGGTCTGCATGATATCGGTCTCAAGGGTTGCCAGTACGGAATCACAGTTAACCCAAGCGCTGTATCGGGGTTGTGTTCCGGTCCGGCAGTAATTCGCAGCGGTTGTATCGCCGGCGGGTCTGTACACACTTTGGTACAGACCCTTCGGCAGTTGTTACGCCAGGTCGTATTTCTCGCGCACCAGGTGGCCGATGCCGATGCGATCGAGCACGTTCATCGGGCACAGGAAGGTCACGCGAACGGTGCCCGGCAAACGGCTGATGTCGATCGAGCCGGTGATGGTCGCGCGGTTGAGCACTTCGTCATACGGCAGGCCGGTGACCGAAGCGGCGCGTTTCAAGCCGTTCTCGACGGCGACGTTGAGATTCTCACCGCTGCCGA
The DNA here is from genome assembly GCF_002251635.1 of Pseudomonas mandelii. GTDB lineage: Bacteria > Pseudomonadota > Gammaproteobacteria > Pseudomonadales > Pseudomonadaceae > Aquipseudomonas > Aquipseudomonas mandelii_B. The sequence continues at coordinate 27,780 of NZ_NMOJ01000245.1, read as the reverse complement.
TAAAAGTGATCGGGCCACTCTGTTCGATTTCGTGCTGGCCCCAGCGCTCGCCCAGTTCGCGGACTTTTTGCCGTTGTTCGGCATTCATGGGCCGGGCCATCGGCGGCAGATCGTCGAGGTTTTGCAGGAGGATCGGCCCGTCCAGCGTCAGGTTTTTCACCACTTGCACCACCACTTCGGTTTCCCCGGAGCAATCGGTGGCGTGCCCGGCGATCTCGCCGTTGCCCTGCTGGGCATGCATGTCGCCCATGTACACACCGGCCCCCGGCACTTTCACCGGGCAGATCAATACGCAGCCTTCGCGGATCGAGTTGGTGTCCATGTGGCCGTCAGTCTTGGCCGCGTGCAGCTCTTCGCGGGTCATGCCGAAACGGTGCGGTGCATTGATCAGGTATTGGCCGAAGTCGGCGCAGTTGTGCGAGTCGGGCAAGTCACGGGACGGCGTGGTGCCGATGTTGCCGAGGAACGGGCGCATGTGCGCGGCAACGCCGGGGATGTCGGCACGGGCCAGGGACAGGATCGAATGCTGGGCGGCGAATTCCGGCAGCGCCGACATTTCAGAGGCATTGCCGGCCAGTCGGTTGGCGACGTCCTGATTGACGGTCAGGCTGACTTGGTTCTGCGCATCGAACACGATCACGTAGCCATGGCTGAAGCGAAACGCGCTGACCTCGGCGCCGCAGTTGTTACAGCGAATCGACTCCTCGCCAATGCCTTCGACATGGCTGGCCGGGTGGTCGGTGCCGCACTTGGAGCAGAATTTGGCGACGAACGGGTCGCCGTTGTAGCGCCCCTCAACGAAGCTCATGACCCCGGACGATGTCGCCAGCGAGGTGACGCGCATGCTCTTGATCTTGATTGCCACCGCATCGCCGACTTCCGCCCCGGCAATGGACACCGGTTGCGTCACTTCGTGGCCGCCCTCGAAGGCGGGCGTGATCATCGGGCCCCAGCAACCCGGCGGTGTGCCGGTGATCAGGGTGCCGCCGTCGGCCAGAGGGCCGAGCATCGGCTGGCTGGGGCCAATGAGGCCGTTGGTGTACTGATCGACGCGCAGGTGGTTGACGGGAGCGGATTTCAGGTCGGTTTCAGGCAGGAGCGTGGTCATTATTGTTCCCTTCACGGAGTCACGAGCAAAGACGGCCGCCTGTTGCGACGACCCTGAAAAGTGCCTCGACAGCCCCGGGTTTCGGGCGCTGGGTAGCCTTTACAGTTCATCGCAGGTTTGTATCTGGTCTGTGTTCGGAGGGCGCCGCGAATGAAGTGGAATGTATCGGGACGGCGGTTGGATACAGTGCGATACACACCGCCAATCCCCCTGTGGAAGCTGGCTATGTGGGCTTTCGTCGCTCCAGGCCGCGGCGCACGGGGCTGACACTCCGACTTGATACAGTGCGATACACACCGCCAATCCCCCTGTGGAAGCTGGCTATGTGGGCTTTCGTCGCTCCAGGCCGCGGCGCACGGGGCTAGGACTAAACTTATTGCACGCAGGACGGGCTTATCGTCCTGTTCATTCCCACGACCACCGCCCAGAGGTGTACGCCTCGATAAACAAGGCCTCTGGACCGTGATCCTGCTGAAGGAGCACACGTGATGGACGAGGCCCGACTCAATGATTTCATGGGCAAACTGGTGAACGACATGGGTGGCGCGGCGATGCTCGCCAACGTCATCCTCGGCGAAGAGCTCGGCCTGTACCGGGCCATGGCCGACAGTCAGCCGATCACCCCTGAAGCACTCGCCGACAAGACCGGCTGCAACCCCCGCCTGCTGCGCGAATGGCTCAGCGCCCACGCCGCTTCCGGTTACATGGAACACGAGGGCGGTCAGTTTCGCCTGCCGGAAGAGCAAGCCCTGGCGCTGGCGATCGAAGACTCGCCGGTCTATATCGCCGGCGGTATCGGGGTGGTCGCGTCGTTTTTCCATGACAAGGACAAACTGGTCAACGCCATGCGCGGCAACGGCGCCCTGGCCTGGGGCGATCACCATCCGTGCATGTTCAGCGGCACGGAGCGGTTCTTCCGGCCCGGATACAAAGCGCACCTGATCGCCGAGTGGCTGCCGGCCCTGGACGGCGTGGTCGCCAAACTGCAGGCGGGCGCCAAAGTCGCGGACATCGGCTGTGGCCACGGTGCCTCCACGGTGATCATGGCCCAGGCGTTCCCGGACTCGCGGTTCGTCGGCTTCGACTACCACGCACCATCCGTCACCGTCGCGACCCAACGCGCTGAAGAAGGCGGCGTTTCCGGGCGCGCGCGGTTCTTTCAGGGCACCGCGAAAAGTTTCCCCGGCGACGACTATGACCTGGTCTGCTATTTCGACTGCCTGCACGACATGGGTGACCCGGTGGGCGCGGCAAAACACGCGTATGACGCATTGAAACCGGACGGCACGGTGCTTCTGGTGGAACCGTTCGCCAACGACTCGCTCGACGATAACGTCACTCCGGTTGGGCGGTTGTTCTACGCTGCGTCGACTTTCATTTGCACACCGAACTCGCTGTCCCAGGAAGTCGGTCTGGGGCTCGGCGCCCAGGCGGGTGAGGCGCGGCTGCGCAAGGTGTTTACCGAGGCGGGATTCAAGACTTTCCGGCGGGCCACGGAAACGCCGTTCAACCTGATTCTGGAGGCGCGCAAATAAGTGTCGGATCAGCACCCGGACAGACCGTCTGCCCGGGTGATCGGCAAGTGCTACCCTGCAAACACTCAAGGCCCTCTGGAGTGTTGAAGATGCTTGACCGTCCCACCCACGAACAACTCGACCGACTCCAGCGATTAATGGCCGAGCAGCCGTTCATGGTCCTGACCGGCGCCGGCATCAGTACCCCGTCGGGCATTCCGGACTACCGAGACAACCAGGGCGTGCGGCGTGGCCGGCAACCGATGATGTATCAGGAGTTCCTGTCGGCCCCGGAATCACGGCGCCGCTATTGGGCGCGGGCGATGCTCGGCTGGCCGCGCGTGCGCCAGGCTCAGCCGAACGTGGCCCACGAAGCCCTGGCCAGTCTGCAAAGCAGCCGGCAGATCAGCGGGCTGATCACCCAGAACGTCGACACCTTGCACGATCAGGCCGGCAGCCATGATGTGATCGAACTCCACGGCAGCCTCCACCGGGTGCTGTGCCTGGACTGCGGGCAGCGCAGCGAGCGGGATTCGATCCAGCAACTGATGGAAGCGCAGAACCCCTATCTGGCCGGGGTCGATGCGGTGCAGGCGCCGGATGGCGACACGCTGCTGGATCCGGCGTTCGAGGCGCGGTTCCAGGTGCCGCACTGCCCGCATTGCGCGGGTGAGCGGATGAAACCGGACGTGGTGTTTTTTGGCGAGAACGTCGCGCAGGTGACGGCCGCCAAAGCCATGGCGGCGGTGGAACAGGCGGCGGGATTGTTGGTGGTGGGCTCTTCGTTGATGGCGTATTCGGCGTTTCGCCTGTGCCGGGTGGTGGCGGATCAGGGCAAACCGTTGATTGCGATCAATTTGGGCAAGACCCGGGCGGATGACCTCCTGGAGATGAAGATTGAGGCGTCGTGCGAACAGCTTTTGCCTTTGCTAGCCCAGCGTCTCTCCCCCTGATCACCGCCGCTCCCACAGGGNCGAAGCTTGCTCGCGATGGCGTAGGGTCAGTTGATAGCTCTGTTGAAGGTCCCGGCCTCTTCGCGGGCAAGCCAAGCGCCTACCGGGTCTTGTGTTCATCCTGAGGACAATCGCTCGCCCAGGTTTTCGGTTTTGAGGATATCGAACAACGCCTGCGCTGCCGCCGACAGTTCAACCCCAGGCTTGGTCAGCACCCCGATCGCCCGTTCCACCACCGGGTCGCGCAAGGTAATGCACCGTGCGCCCAACTCGCGCATTTGCCCGGCGCACAACGCCGGCACGGCGCTGACACCCAATCCGCTGGCGACCATTCGTCCGACTGTCGCCAATTGATGGCTTTCAAACTCCACCGGCAACTTCATGCCCCGGGCCTGCAAGTGTTCCTCGAGCATCACCCGCACCGTCGACGGACGCTGCAAGGTAATGAACGGTTCCTTGAGCAAGGTCTGCCAATCAATGTCGTGCTGTTGCGCCAAGGGAGAATCGTTCGGCACCACGGCAACGAAACGGTCCATATACAACGGTGTGAATTCCAGCGATGAACTCTGTGTGGGTTCAAACGCCACGCCCAGCTCCACCTGCCGGTCGCGCACCATTTCCAGCACTTGCTCGTTGATCACGTCGTTCACCGTGACGTTGACCTTGGGATAACGGGCGCGAAAGGTCTTGAGAATCGGCGGCAGCAGATTGCCGGCAAACGACGGCATCGCCGCCAGGGTCACGCGTCCGCGCTGNAGGGTGAAGCGCTGGCGCAGCTCGTCCTCGGCGTTGTCCCAATCCGCAATCAAGCGCCGCGCAAGGGGTAACAACGATTCACCTTCAGGCGTGAGCGCCACATTGCGCGTGTTGCGGGTGAATAGCCGGCCGCCCAGCCCCTCCTCCAGGGCCTTGATAGTCAGGCTCANNGCCGATTGGGAAAGGTGCAGGCGCTCGCAGGCAGCGGCGAAACTCAGGCTCTGGGCCACGGCCAGGAATGCACGGATCTGCTTGACTGTCATGGGCGCTGGCTCCAACGTATTACAGATAAGTGATTAGTGAGTTTTATCTATCAATCAACCTTAAAAATCAACTTAACAAATAAATCCTCCAGCGAGACACTCCTACCCCATACGGCTAGCCAGCCGCCCACAAAGAATAAAAGAGGTGCATATGGCAGGTTTCGACAAGCGCGTGAGTTCCTATGANGAAGCNCTGGCAGGTCTTGAAGACGGCATGACCGTGATCGCCGGCGGCTTCGGCCTGTGCGGGATCCCGGAAAACCTGATCGCCGAGATCAAGCGCAAAGGCACCCGTGACCTCACCGTGGTTTCCAATAATTGTGGCGTCGACGGTTTCGGCCTGGGCGTGCTGCTGGAAGAAAAGCAGATTCGCAAAGTGGTGGCCTCCTACGTCGGTGAGAACAAACTGTTCGAAGACCAACTGCTCAAAGGCGAAATCGAAGTCGTCCTGACCCCCCAAGGCACCCTCGCCGAAAAAATGCGCGCAGGCGGTGCCGGCATCCCGGCTTTCTTCACCGCCACCGGCGTCGGCACCCCGGTTGCCGAAGGCAAGGAAACCCGTGAATTCCATGGCCGCAAGTACCTGATGGAAGAATCCATCACCGGCGACTTCGCGATTGTCAAAGGCTGGAAAGCCGACCACTTCGGCAACGTCATCTATCGTCATACCGCCCAGAACTTCAACCCGCTGGCCGCCACCGCCGGCAAGATCACCGTGGTCGAAGTTGAAGAAATCGTCGAACCGGGCGAGCTGGACCCGGCGCAGATCCACACCCCTGGCATCTACGTCGACCGGATCATCTGCGGCACCTTCGAGAAGCGCATCGAACAGCGCACCGTGCGTAAGTGATCCCCAGCCCCCGGACCTGAAGGAAAAATAACAATGGCACTTTCCCGCGAACAAATGGCTCAACGCGTCGCCCGCGAAATGCAGGATGGTTTCTACGTCAACCTCGGCATCGGCATTCCGACCCTCGTGGCCAACTACATCCCCGAGGGCATGGAAGTGATGCTGCAATCGGAAAACGGCCTGCTGGGCATGGGTCCGTTTCCGACTGAAGAAACCATCGATGCCGACATGATCAACGCCGGCAAACAGACGGTGACTGCGCGCATTGGCGCGTCGATTTTCTCCTCCGCCGAGTCCTTCGCGATGATTCGCGGCGGCCACGTCGACCTCACCGTGCTCGGCGCGTTTGAAGTCGACGTACACGGCAACATCGCTTCATGGATGATCCCCGGCAAACTGGTCAAAGGCATGGGCGGCGCCATGGACCTGGTGGCCGGCGCGGAAAACATCATCGTCATCATGACCCACGCCTCCAAAGACGGTGAGTCCAAACTCCTGTCCAAATGCAGCCTGCCGCTGACCGGCGCCGGGTGCATCAAGCGTGTGCTGACCGACCTGGCTTACCTTGAAATCGAAAACGGCGCGTTCATTCTCAAGGAACGCGCACCTGGCGTCAGCGTTGAAGAGATTGTGAGCAAGACCGCCGGTAAACTGATCGTCCCGGACCACGTTCCAGAAATGCACTTCCAGTGAGGACAGATTCCATGCAAGACGTCGTGATTGTTGCCGCCACCCGTACCGCCATCGGCAGTTTCCAGGGCTCGCTGGCCAATGTGTCTGCCGTTGACCTCGGCGCCGCGGTGATCCGTCAGCTGCTGGCGCAAACCGGCCTGGACGTTGCTGAAGTCGATGAAGTCATCATGGGGCAGGTGTTGACCGCCGGTGCCGGGCAAAACCCTGCGCGCCAGTCCGCGATCAAAGCCGGTCTGCCGTTTACCGTGCCGGCGATGACCCTGAACAAGGTCTGCGGCTCGGGCCTGAAAGCGCTGCACCTGGCCACTCAGGCGATTCGCTGCGGCGACGCCGACGTGATCATTGCCGGCGGCCAGGAAAACATGAGCCTGTCCAACTACGTCATGCCCGGTGCCCGCACCGGCCTGCGCATGGGTCACGCCNAGATGATCGACAGTATGATCACCGACGGCTTGTGGGATGCGTTCAACGACTACCACATGGGCATCACCGCCGAGAACCTGGTGGACAAATACGGCATCAGCCGTGAAGCCCAGGACGCCTTCGCCGCAGCCTCGCAGCAGAAAGCCACGGCCGCCATCGAAGCCGGGCGTTTTGCCGATGAGATCACGCCGATCCTGATTCCGCAGCGCAAGGGCGATCCGCTGTCCTTCGCCACTGACGAGCAACCGCGTGCCGGCACCACCGCTGAAGCGCTGGGCAAACTGAAACCGGCCTTCAAGAAGGACGGTTCGGTGACCGCCGGCAACGCTTCGTCCCTGAACGACGGTGCCGCCGCCGTGATCCTGATGAGCGCCGACAAAGCCAAGGCCCTGGGTCTTCCAGTGCTGGCGACAATCGCCGCTTACGCCAACGCCGGTGTTGACCCCGCCATCATGGGCATCGGCCCGGTCTCGGCCACGCGCCGCTGCCTGGGCAAAGCCGGCTGGAGCCTGGGCGACCTGGACCTGATCGAAGCTAACGAAGCCTTCGCCGCGCAATCCCTGGCGGTGGGCAAAGAGCTGGAGTGGGATGCGGACAAGGTCAACGTCAACGGTGGCGCTATTGCCATCGGCCACCCGATCGGCGCCTCAGGCTGCCGTGTGCTGGTGACCCTGCTGCATGAAATGATCAAGCGCGATGCCAAGAAAGGCCTCGCGACCCTGTGCATCGGTGGTGGTCAGGGCGTCGCGCTGGCGATCGAGCGGGCGTAAAGCGTTCAACAGACTGCGCGGGGACCCACGAAGAACCGCTGCAGTCTGGCAACACACCCGGTGCGACTCACCTCGCACCGGGTGTGGCGAGGGAGCTTGCTTCCGCTGGGTTGCGAAGCAGCCCCAACATCTCGGCAACTGTCGAAGATATTGCGTGCGCTTCGCACTCGAGCGGGAGCAAGCTCCCTCGCCACAGAGGCCTGCGCCCTGGAGACCGGGGTTACTTCTTTTCCGGCGGCANNTNNNGCCGGCCAAGACTCGGGTGTTTATTGATTTTGTGGTGGAGGCATTCCAAAAGAAGACCGAGTAATCGCTCATCGCGAGCAGGCTCGCTCCCACAGGGTTTTGTGTTCACCGCAGATCCACTGTGGGAGCGAGCCTGCTCGCGATGAGGCCAGCCCAGTCACCCCAAAAATTGCAAGATTAACCAACTGTTAGCCCCACTGATCACCCCAAACAACCCCCACGCCAACACCCGCGTCGGCCAGCGATTCACAAACGGCCCCATGAGTTTGTGATCGTTGGTCATGCGAATCAGCGGGTACAACGCAAACGGCAACTGCAGACTCAACACCACCTGACTCAACACCAGCAACTTGCCGATCGCATTGTCACCCATCAGCCAGACGCCGATGAACGCCGGGATCAATGCCAGCCCCCGGGTAATCAGCCGTCGTTGCCAGCAGGGAATCCGCAGGTTCAGATAACCTTCCATGATCACCTGCCCCGCGATGGTCCCGGTAAACGTCGAACTCTGCCCCGACGCCAGCAAGGCCACCCCGAACAACACACTGGCCAAGGCGCCGCCCACCAGCGGGTCGAGCAAGTGATAGGCGTCCTGGATGTCCACCACATCGGTATGCCCGCTCTGGTGAAACGCCGCCGCGGCGAGGATCAGGATCGCCGCATTGACCAGCAGCGCCAACGCCAGGGAGCCAATGGTATCGATCCGCGCCAGTTTGACCGCGTCCTGCTTGCTGGCCAGGTCCTTGCCGATCATTCGGGTCTGTACGATCGAGGTGTGCAGGTACAAGTTATGCGGCATCACCGTGGCCCCGAGAATGCCGATGGCCAGGTACAGCGGCGCGGCATCGCCAATGGCTGACAGGGACGGCGTGAAACCACGGGCGACGTCCGGCCAGTACGGCTTGATCAGCACCAGTTCGATAAAGAAGCACACGCCGATGGTCGCCACCAGGGCCAGCATGATCGCTTCAAGGCGGCGAAAGCCNCGGTTTTGCAGGGCCAGCACCAGCAGCGTGTCAAACGCGGTCAGTGCGATGCCGACAGTCAGCGAACAGCCCAGCAGCAAGTGGAAGGCCAGCGCACAGCCCAGCACTTCNGCAAGGTCGGTGGCGATGATGGAGATTTCCGCCAGCACCCACTGCGTGCGCGAGGAGCGCTTGCTATAGCGCTCGCGGCACAGTTGCGCCAAGTCTTTGCCGGTGGCGATGCCCAGGCGCGAGCACAGGCATTGCACCGCCATTCCGGCCAGGCTGGCCAGCAGCACTACAAATAGCAGGCTGTAGCCGTAACGTGAACCGGCTTCGATGGCCGTGGCCCAGTTGCCCGGGTCCATGTAGCCAATGGAGATCAGCAAGCCAGGCCCGGCAAAGCGCAGCATGCGCTTGAAGAATGAAGCACGGGGGTCAACGACTACGCTGCCCGCCACTTCCGGCGGGCAAAACGGCGCAGTGGCAACTTTGGGCAAACTGAATTTCACGCAAACATCCGTCGACAGGTGGAAAAGCGCAGCTTAGACGTTTCAGCCCGTGCGCCCAAGGGGCAGATGCCCGGGTATCAGGCGCCGTGGCGGCGGAAGAACAAGGTCACCTGGCCCAGCTCGACACCGAACTTGGTCATGGCTGAGCGATTGGCCATGGTGTTTTCGTCCAGCAAGTACATCCAGTCGTCGAAATGCACCTGGTAGACCTTGTCGTCCACCGGCAGGCTGAGTTCATAGCGCCAGTGCAGCGCGTTGCCGGCGACCTCACCGCGGGACTCGCCGACCACATCGCCGGCCGTTCCGCGCCAACGGCCAGGGCCGTCCGGGTACAACGTCCAGACGCGGGTCTGCTTCGTGCCATCGCTGTAGGTAAAGGCTTCATGCATGATCAGGTTCTGGCCGTCCATTCGGCTGTTGATCAGCACATGAAAGCGCTTGATCACCTCGCCCGAGCGCTTCTGGAACATTCCCCAGCCATCCACTCGCCCGACGAAGAACCCGGGTAAATCCAGCTTGGGGTTTTGCTCGCTGTAGTGCTGCACATCGATGCTGCAACCGGCCAGGCAGACGCACAACACCAGCAGCAGATTCTTCAGCATTGTCCTGCACCTCAAGGCTTGGCGTTGCCCAGCAACTGCTGGCGCAACTCGGGATTACGTGTACGTGGGTCGAGCCAGATATCGAAAAAGGCCTTGGCAAATTGCGGGTCTTTCACTTCGTGTTGCGGCTGCTGGCCGACAAAGAACCGCGCGCCCTGCCCCGGCAAATAAACGCCGGTAATGCGCGTGCCGGCTTTTACATCGACGAACGACTGTTGCATCTGCGCCTTCCAGCGCTCGAGTTGCTCGGTGCTGACCGAGGCACCGGACAACCGCTTAATTTCATCGACACTGGCCTGCACCAGATCATCGCGGGAAATGCTGCGCTGATAGATCAGTTCCAGGGCAAACGGCTGGTCCGGCGCCAAGGGTCGAGCCGCACTCCAGAGCCGAGCGTTGTACACATCGAACCCGAACACCCGAAACTCACCGGTGCCAATGATCTGCGCGCCGGGCAATGCCTCCTGCCAATTGGCCAAGGCCTGGGTGCCTGACAATCCCAGCAACAACACACCGTGATACAAGCGCAACCGGAGTCTGTTCATCGCGTTTTTTTCACCATGGGCATCTGTTAAAAACTTATACGCAAAGCTTCAATTTGTACAATTATTTGAGTCGCAAGCTTTGTATACAAAACCCCCTCATTCCTAGAGCAATCCTGCTTCCGCAGTGCTAACGTTGGCGCCTCACTCAGGTCGGAGACGTGTGCGTGTTGATGCTCAAACTGCTGGTGATTCCAGGCTTTCTCTTGTTGATTTCCCTGGCGGGCAAACGCTGGGGTCCCAGCGTGGCCGGTTGGCTGTCGGGATTGCCGGTGGTGGTCGGGCCGATTCTGTTCTTCCTTGCCATCGAACAAGGCCAGGTGTTTGCCGCTCAATCGGCGACGGCGGCGTTGTCGGCGATGTTCGCGATGATTGCCTTCTGCGTAACCTACGCCCAGGTCGCTCAACGGGCGGGATGGCCATGGGCGTTGACGATTTCACTGCTGGTCTGGGGTGTCGTGGCCGTGATGCTCTCGCTGATTCCACCCTCGCGGGTGTTCTCGGTGATCGCGGCCGCCACCGCGCTGCTGGCGGCGCCGTACCTGTTTCCCAGCGTGCAACCCATCATTACAGGCCCGGCGCCGAAGTCCGACAGACTGCTGCTGCGCATGATCGCCGGCGCCCTGCTCACCCTCGCCGTGACATTACTCGCCAGCACCGTCGGCGAAGGCTGGAGCGGTTTACTCGCGGTGTTCCCGGTGCTCGGCAGCGTGATGGCGGTGTTTTCCCAGCAAACCCGCGGCCCGGCGTTTACGGCTGCATTGCTGCGGGCGACGGCGACCGGCATGTATTCGTTCGCGGCGTTTTGCCTGGTGTTGGCGCTGGCGTTGCCCGACATGGGCATGAACGCCTTTGCCCTCGGTGTTGCGGTGTCCGTGGGAATGTTGGGCATTACCAGGCGCTTGCTGGCGCGGCCGGTCAACCCGACGACCGAGACTGGACGATCAGCGATCAAACGCTAAGCTCCTTCACATCCAGAGGGCCAGGATGTCGCCCGCTACGTGCTGAAGGAACAGACATGAGTCTCGCATCGTCCCTCGTCCGTACCCCCCACTCAGCCACCGCCGTCGGCGTGATCGCGATCGTTCTCTGGTCCTGCCTCGCGCTATTGACCACCCTCACCGAAGGCATTCCCCCCTTTGAACTGCTGACGCTGAGCTTCGGCATAGCATTTGTGGCGAGCCTGGTGATTCTCGGTCGACGCGGGCTCGCTGGCTTCAGTAGCTGGCGACAGCCCTGGGCAGTATGGGTGACCGGGTTCGTGGGCATTTTCGTTTATCACGCGCTGTATTTTTTCGCGCTCAAAGTCGCCCCGGCGGCCGAAGCCAGTCTGATCAACTACCTGTGGCCGCTGTTGCTGGTGCTGCTGTCGGCGTTCTCGGCCGGGGAAAAGCTGCACAAACGGCAAATGCTCGGCGCGCTGTTGGGGCTGGCCGGCACCGCGTTCATCATGCAACAACACGGCCCGGAGGCTGGCGCATCGATGCCCATCGCCGGCTATCTCGCGGCCTTCGGCTGTGCGTTGATCTGGGCCGGTTACTCGGTGATCAACCGCCGGTTCAACAACGTGCCCAGCAGCATCATCGGCGGGATCTGCGGTATGTCGGCCGTGTCCGGTCTGATCTGCCACCTGACCTTCGAAACCACGGTGCTGCCTGATCCCGGGCAATGGACCGCGATTGTGGTGCTCGGCCTCGGGCCAGTCGGGTTGGCATTTCTTGCCTGGGACCACGCCACCAAACACGGCAGTCTGGCGACGCTGGGGGCACTTTCCTACCTGGCGCCGTTGATTTCGACATTATTGCTGCTCGCCGTGGGACGCAGCCATGCCGGCCCGATTCTGATCGTCCCTGCCGTGTTGATCATCGCGGGGGCGGTGATCGCCACGTCAAGAGCAAGCGATAGAGCGCCCGCAACACGTTCGATTGTTCCGAACGAGTAGCGCAAGAACCTTGTACGNCAATGGACTGTGGGGCTGGGCCAGCTACGCGCATTACATCCTCGGTGAGAACGGTCTGGCGGCTTACCCGAACGTCAAGCGTCTGTTCGATGAAATCAGCGCTCGCCCCGCCGCCCAGCGTGCGCAAGGGTTGAAAGAGAAGCTGGTGCTCAAGGCCGAGTTCGACGAAGAAACCCGTCGTAACCTGTTTCCGCAGAATCAGGCGTAAGAATGTTTGGAGGTGTTATTGCGCGCTGGAATGCATTACAGCCTCCATGGGATGATTGCGGCGAATGCGCCATCATCCCTGGAGTTTCCGAATGTCATTGTTGAGTAAAAAAGCCGTTGTCCTGTTACTGACGGCGGCCGCCAGCCTGGGGGCGTTGAATGCCTATGCCGCCAAGGCCACTGCCAGCGATAAAGCGCCTGCACAGGAAGTCTCGATGCTCGGCGGCAAGTTCAAGTTCACCCTGCCCAAGGGCTTCATCGCCAACCCGCTGCCGGCCGGCGACGCAGCCACCGGAACTGCCGGGGCAACGGGCACCATGTACACCAACCAGACCACCAAAACCGTCGTAATCGCCGCTGAAAACACCATTCCCGGTGGCGCCAATGTCAAGGATAACGACGGTCCGTTCCTCGACTCCGCGGCGGCCGACTTCGCCACCGAACAAGCCAAGGCGCTGCCTGACTTCACCAAACTCAGCGAAAAAAGCCTGACCCAGAAAGGCACCGGCCTCGGCTTGCGGCAGATCGACAGCACCGCCACCCAGGGCGGCGGCAAAACCCTCGACACCACCGTGATGGCCGCGTCCAACACGCGTATGGCGATCGTTCAGGTGATTTCGCGCCTCAGCGACAATGGCGGCCACGAGACGCTGGTCAAACAGATCGTCAGCGGTAAATAAGATTCAAGGGTTGAGGCGCTGCAACCAGGCGCTCAAGTCCTGCATTTCGGTGGCACTGATGCTGTGACCGACGCCGGGGTAGGCATGAAACTCAGGCTTGAGTGACAGGCTCTGCAACAGGCTGTTGGCCTCGGTGCCGTCGATGTACGGCAAGCGTTTGTCTGTCGTGCCATGACCGATGAAGATCGCCAGCTTCTGGCGTTTTTCATCCGGTTTGAGTTCGGATTTCAGCACCGGCAGAATCCGCCCGCTCAACGCCGCAATCCCGCCGACGGCTTCGGGATGACGCAGCGCCACCTCGTAGGACATGATCGCGCCCTGGCTGAAACCCACCAGGAACACCTTGTCGGGTTCGGTGTGATATTTTTTCGCTGCCTGTGCGATGAAGTCCAGCAACACCTGGCCGCTGGCCTTCAGATCATCGGTCTCACCGTTGTAGGCAGCGTTGCCCTTCTCGCGAAACCACTTGTAACTGCCCTCCTCCATCACCATCGGTGCCCGCACTGACAGGAAGGTGTATTGCGCCGGCAATTCATCCTTGATATCGAAAAGGTCCTGCTCGTTACTGCCGTAACCGTGGAGAAAAATCACCAGGGGCTGGTGGCGGGATTCGGGGTTGGCCTGCTCAAGATATTTGAGCGGCAGATCAGTGTGCAGCGGGGTTTCAGCGTGGACAGTGGCGCTGGCCAGCAGCGTCAGCAGAGCGAGAAACTTCAACATAAGCCTTCCTTCACAGAGCGCAGGATTCGGGGGAGAGCCTAACACTGTGAAGCTTGCCGGGGACATTCGGTGCTGCTGATGCAGCCATCGCAGGCAAGCCCGCTCCCACAGGTTTTGTGAACACCGCAAATACTGTGGGAGCGGGCTTGCCCGCGATGAGACCCGAAAGAACAGCGACATTCCTCAGTCGTTAACCAGTTTCCCAACCCGAATCACCTCACGCCCCGCCACTTTCGCCTGCCACGTGCCCGGCTGCGTATACCGCCCGCGATCAATCGCAAACAACACGCCGCTGGTCCCGGCGCGCACGGTGGTCACGCGGTCGTTCAGTGGATCAACCACCTCAAACAACGCATCGCCCTTCTCCACCCACTCCCCCGAATCACGCAGAAAACTCACCACTCCGTGATGCGGCGCGAACAGGTACTCGGTGCCCTCGAACGGCATGCCTTCACAGCACTCGTTCGGTGCCGCAGGCCAGGTACCGGTGATGAAACCTTGCTCGGCGAGGAACCCGAGAATCGCCTCGCAATTGGCCTGGGCCTGATCGACTCGCGTATCGCCCATGCTGCCCAATTCCAGCGTCGTCGCCAGGTTGGCCGGCGGAATCGCCGCCTCGGGGAAGGCCCGCGCCAGGCGCAACCACGGCGACGAACAGGACTCGTCAAATGAACTGCCGCCGGAGTCTTCACAGAGCAACGCCACCCCGGCCTTCAAACGCGCGGCCAGGGATTGCCACTGCGGCCAGTGTTGCGGCAAGGCATACAGATGAATCGCCGCATCGAAATCGCAATGCAGGTCCAGCGTGATGTCGGCCTCGCACGCGTGGCGCAGCAGCAGGCGGTGCATGGCTTCCAGTTGCGAGGCCGGTGCCGGCAAGTTGTCGAGGACTTGACCCATGGTTTGGCGAATTAACGCAATATTAGCTGCCGCGTCGCTGCCCAATCGATCACCAATCAACGCGGCCACCGGGGCGCTGAGTTCAACGAAGGCGCGGTTGAAGTTCTTGCCGCTGCCCAGCTCGAAGCGGCCCATGTGGCTGCCTTGCAGGTGCTGGTCAAGACCGATCGGATTGGCCACCGGCACCAGCTCGATCACGCCCTGCAACTGGCCCTGGGTTTCGAGTTCGGCCAAGCGTTTCTTCAGCTCCCAGGCCGTGCGCATGCCGGGTAACTCGTCAGCGTGCAGACTGGCCTGGATATAAACCTTGCGAGGGCCCGCGCCGTAACGAAACACGCTGAGGGTGCGTTCGGTGCCCAGGTGGCTCCAGGGCAGAAGATGGTCGATGCGTTGCATGGGAACTCCCAATGTTCAAACGATGAGATCAAATGTGGGAGCGAGCTTGCTCGCGATGACGATGTCCTGGTCGAAAACTCTTCACCTGACACACTGCTATCGCGAGCAAGCTCGATCCCACAGGTTATTCGTCTCAATAAAAATGCGCATAAAAAAAGTGGCAACCGCGTCAACGGTTGCCACTTTTTTGCACGGCGTGATTACTGGCCGTAAACGTCAAAGTCGAAGTACTTGTCTTGCACTTGCTTGTACTTGCCGTTGGCGCGGATTTCGGTGATGGCGGTGTTGAATTTGTCGGCCAGCGCAGTATCGCCCTTGCGCACAGCAATACCGGCGCCGCCGCCGAAGTACTTGGCGTCTTCGTAGGTCGGGCCGACGAAAGCGAAGCCTTTACCGGCGTCGGTTTTCAGGAAACCGTCGTCCAGGTTGACCGAGTCGGCCAGCAGCGCGTCTACGCGACCGGACACCATGTCCAGGTTGGCTTCCTGCTGGGAGCCGTAGCGAACCAGGTTGATACCGGCCGGCACCAGCACTTCGGTGGCGAAGCGGTCGTGGGTACTGGCACGCAGCACACCGACTTTCTTGCCCTTGAGTTCGGTCAGCGGGTCCTTGATGTCGGTACCTGCCTTCATCACGAAACGGGCCGGGGTGTGGTAGTACTTGATGGTGAAATCGACGTTCTTCTTGCGATCGTCAGTGATGGTCATGGACGACAGGATCGCGTCGATTTTCTTCACTTTCAGTGCCGGGATCAGGCCATCGAATTCTTGCTCGACCCAGGTGCACTTCACTTTCATCTGCTCGCACAGCGCGTCGCCGATATCGACGTCGAAACCGGTGAGTTTGCCGTCAGGGGTTTTCATCGAGAATGGCGGGTAACCGGCTTCGATACCGATGCGGATCGGCTTGGCGTCATCGGCCACGGCGGTCAGGGACAACATCGACAGTGCCAGGGCACCAAACATCACTAGCTTCTTCATTTATAACTCCTGTGTGCGGAGGCTTTTATTGGCAGCTTTCGAATGACTTTCGGTCGGTGACGATCGAAGTGGCCGGCAGTCTAGAGCGGCTTCAAACGGGCAAATTGTGTTTAAGCGACAAATACTTATAGAAAAGTGGCCGAACAATTCAAAGCCCTTGAAGCGTGCGCCAAGGCGGTGCAAGGACTGTAGGACAAGCCCTTTTTTCAGACAAAACCTACGCGCAAAAACTACAGAGAGTACCGATGCCCACATTGAATCTGATCCAGCACCACCCCGCCGAAGGTCCTGGCGCCATTGCCGATTGGGCCAGGTCCCGAGGCTTGACGCTGGACGTCTTTCGCGCCGACCTCGGCCACTTGCCGCCGGTGAGCGCGGCGCCCGTGATGGTGTTGGGCGGGCCTTATGAATCCAACGCCGGGCCGGCGTGGCTGGAAGCAGAACGGCAGTGGCTGGCGGCAAGTCTGGCTCAGGGCGCGGCGGTGTTTGCGATTTGTCTGGGGGCGCAGTTGCTGGCGCTGAGTCTGGGTGGGAACGTGCGGCGGATGGATCGAACCGAAACCGGCTGGACCACCGTGACGTTCGTCGATGGCCGGACGCTGAAAGTGCTGGAGTGGCACGAAGACGCAATCGACTTGCCGCCTGATGCGCAGGTGCTGGCCAGCAGTGATCAATGTGAACAGCAGATGTACCGCGTGGGGCCGACGCGGGTGGGCTTGCAGTTTCATCCGGAGTGGAATGCGGAGTCGGTGGCGTTGCTCAATGCGCACTTTGGAAAGGCGTCGCCATTGCCCCGGGGGGAACAGGACAGCGCCGCCCATGCAGCCGTGTTCGAGTGGTTGCAGGCGACGCTGGATGAGTGGTGGGCAGCATGCTCAAGCAGTCGCTGAACTTAAGGATTGATGGGCTTCTGTGGCGATGGGGCTTCTGTGGCGATGGGGCTCTGTGGCGAGAGGGCTTGCTCCCGCTGGAGTGCGAAGCGCTCCCAAAATCTTCGACAATTGCCAAGATTGGGGGGCTGCTGCGCAACCCAGCGGGAGCAAGCTCCCTCGCCACGATGGTTCAGCGGTGTCTGAATATCAGCATTCGCAGCCGATGGCGGTGGTGGCAGGCCGCTGCACCGCAACACTCAGTTCCAACCCCTCATCCAGCCACCCGGTCACGCCGCCGATCATCTCCTTGACCGGGTAACCCAGCGCCGCCAGTTTCACCGCCGCCTTGTGTACACCGTTACAGTGCGGCCCGGCGCAATAGACCACAAACAGCGTGGAAGTCGGGTAACCCGCCAGGCCCTCGGCGGTGAGCAGGCGTCCCGGAATGTTGATCGCGCCCGGCACATGCCCGCGCTCGAACGCCAACGGTCCGCGCACGTCCACCAAGACAAAATCCACATCACCGGCCTGTTGGCTGCCGTACACGTCGGAACAGTCGGTTTCATAGGTCAGTCGGTTGCTGAAGTGCATCAGGGCAATGGCCGAAGGGGCTGCGGGAATGGCGCGGACCAGGCTGGTCATGGGCTGTACTCCAAGTCTTGAGTGGGTGTGAGAAGACTTTATCCGCCCGCCACTTGCGGCTACAGTGGCGCACAAGACACTCACCGGGAACTTTCCGCCAAATGCAACCGAACCCTGGATTGGTCGCGATTCTGGCCTACGACGGCCTCTGTACTTTCGAATTCGGCATCGCCGTGGAGATCTTCGGCCTGGCGCGGCCGGAGTTCGATTTCCCCTGGTATGAGCATCGTATCGTCGCCGTGGATCAGGGCCCGATGCGCGCCATGGGTGGCATTCAGGTACTGGCCGATGGCGGCATGGAATTGCTCGAAGAGGCCCGCACGATCATCATTCCCGGTTGGCGCGACCGCAACGCGCCGGTGCCGGAACACTTACTCGCCGCCCTGCGCCAGGCCCATGCGCGGGGTGCACGGTTGCTGTCGATCTGCTCCGGCGTGTTTGTGCTGGCGGCGACCGGTCTGCTGGACGGTCACGGTGCCACCACGCATTGGCGCTACGCCGCTGAGCTGGCCGAACGTTTCCCGAACATTCTGGTGGACCCGGATGTGCTTTATGTCGATTCCGGTCAACTGATCACCTCGGCCGGCAGTGCGGCGGGGATCGATGCCTGCCTGCACCTGGTGGCGCGGGATTTCGGCACGCAGGTGGCCAATTCGGTGGCGCGGCGCCTGGTGATGTCGCCGCAACGCACGGGCGGGCAGGCGCAGTTTATTCCTACGCCCGTCAGCCCGACGCCGCGCAGCGATTTGTCCCGTGTCATGCAGTGGGCGCGGGAACGCTTGCACGAACCGCTGGAGGTTCGCGAACTGGCCAGTGAGGCGGCCATGAGTGAACGCACGTTCCTGCGTCGGTTTACTGAAGCCACCGGCATGCCGCCCAAGGCGTGGTTACAGCATGAGCGGCTGGCGCGGGCGAGGGAGTTGCTGGAAAGCACCGGGCAAAACACCGACCAGATTGCCGCGCAGTGTGGGTATCGCACGGTGGAGAGCTTTCGGGTGGCGTTTCGTGGGGTGGTGGGCGTGCCGCCGTCGGTGTATCGGGAGCGGTTTGGGCGGGAGGTCAAAGCCATTATTTGAGGTGCGCTTGAGGGCCTCCTCCCGGGCACCGGTTTACCTCAAGGCTTGCGCAAGGTCAAAGCCATTATTTGAGGTGCGCTTGAGGGCCTCCTCCCGGGCACCGGTTTACCTCAAGGCTTGCGCAACAGGTAAGTATCCATAATCCACCCATTCGCCACCCGCGCCGCCTTGCGCACCCGCTCAATCTTCGGCGCCACGTCCTTGAGCTTGCCGCTGATCAGGATTTCATCCGGCGTCCCCAGATAGGCCCCCCAGTAAATCTCCGTCTCCTGATCCGCCACTTGATGGTAGGAATCCTCGGCATCGAGCATCACCACCAACGTGTCCGCATCACTCGCCTGCCCCGCCGCCAACCGGCGCCCGGTGGTAATCTCGATGGAGCGGCCAATGCGATTCAGCGGCACCTTGTGCTGNGCTGCCAGCGCTTGAACGCTGGTGATACCGGGGATCACCTCATACTCGAACGCAAAGCGGCCCGAGGCCAGGATCGCCTGCAAGATCCGCAGGGTGCTGTCGTACAACGCCGGATCGCCCCACACCAGAAAACCGCCGCACTCGCCGTCGGACAGTTCCTCATTGATCAGACGCTCGAAGGTCTGCTGCTTGGCGAGGTTCAGCGCTTCGACACTGGTCTTGTAGTCCACCTCCCCGCGCTCGCGCTCCGGGCTGTGGGCTTCGACGAAGCGGTAGTCGTGATCGGTGATGTAGCGCTCGCAGATCTCACGGCGCAGGTCGATCAGTTTGTCTTTGCTCTGGCCCTTGTCCATCAGGAAAAACACGTCGGTGCGGTTCAGCGCCTTCACGGCCTGCATCGTGATGTAGTCGGGGTTGCCGGCGCCGATGCCGATGACCAGCAGCTTTTTCATCAGATTTCTCCTTCAAGCAAACGCAGGCGCCAGCGGCCGGTGAACCGCAACTCGACGGCCGACAACGGTTCGACGTCGATCAGGTTGAATGCCTTGGCCTGCAACACCTGCGTCAGTGCCGCACGAATGACAAAGGGATGGGTGATGGCAAGGAAATGCCCCGGTGTTGCCTCAAGGGACTGGAGCCACTGCGCCACGCGCTCAGCGAGTTGCGCGACCGACTCACCACCATGGGGCGCCGAGTTCGGGTCATCGAGCCAGGTTTGCAGTGCCTCGGGGTCGGACTTTTGCAAGTCATTGATCCGCACCCCGCTCCACCGTCCGAAGTCGTAATCCCTCAGAGCCGAGACGATTTCAACGTCATTGCCAAACAACTCGGCCGTCTGCTGCGTGCGCAGCTCCGGCCCACAGAGCACCCGTGGTGCCCCATCGAACTGGCCGCTGCGCGAACCCTTCGCCAATTGGCCATAAAATTCCAACGGCTCGTTTGTAGGAAAACGCGACATTTTTTGTGCGACGGTTCGAGCGTGGCACATCAGGGTCAAACGGGTTGCCTGCACGGTTTATCACCCTGTCGATGAAATGGAAAAAGGCTCGATGCCGCCGATAATGACGCAATTGTGCCGCAAGACGCTTGATCCAGGGCGTTTCGTTTGCATCAGCACCGACAGGATGCGGGCTCATTCGAGCCTTGAATTTCGGCAATTGCTGACACCCTTGTGGGCGATGGACTACAACGCCAGTCGACTTCCGTGTAGCCCTCAGCGCACGGGCTTTTCGCCCCATTTTGGGTCCTGAAAAAACCACGAAAAATTCACTAGACATGTAGCATGCGCTACATAAATACTGTTTTAGCGATTTATGAAACAAAACCGACATACCCATCCAGCAGGAGCCCGGATGCCCTCTCTCAGAGACCTGATCACCGATCCCGGCCTGGACCTTACGCCGGCGGAACGCAAAGTCATCCGTGCCTTACTGGACCAGTACCCGCGTAACGGGCTGGGGCCGATGTCACGTTTGGCCGAACATGCCGGTGTCAGCGACCCCACCATTGTGCGGCTGGTGAAAAAACTGGGTTTCAGCGGTTACGCTGATTTCCAGGATGCCTTGCTCAGCGACATGGACCACCGCCTCCGATCCCCCAGCGCCCTGTTGCAGCTTCGTTCTCATGTTCAGAAAGGCGACGCCTGGAGTCATTACCTGGCGAACACCCATCGGGCGCTGGTGGATACCCATGCGCTGACCCAACCCGAAGATGTGCGGATTCTGGTGGAGTGGCTGCTCGACACCCGCCATCAGGTTCACTGCTTTGGCGGGCGCTTCAGCAGTTTCCTCGCCAACTATTTGCTCAACCATTTGCGCCTGCTGCGCCCGGGCTGTTTCGCCCTGGAAGACAACGCGCAACTGCCGGACCGGCTGTTCGACGTGCAGCGCCAGGACGTGGTGCTGGTGTTCGACTATCGCCGCTACCAGTCACAGGCCCTGCGCGTGGCCAATGCAGCAAAAAGCCGATACGCCCGCGTGGTGTTGTTCACGGACATCTATGCTTCACCGCTGCGGGAAATGGCCGATCTGATTATCAGTGCGCCGGTGGAATCGGTGTCGGCCTTCGACACCATGGTCCCGGCGCTGGCCCAGGTCGAGGCGCTGATTGCCTGCCTGACCCTGCGCAGCCCGGAACTGGCCGATCGCCTGGAAGGCATCGATGCCCTGCGGACCGACTTCGACACCCACCTGCTGGAGGATAAATAAGGATGTTCACGCTCCCCCACCACTCGCCCCGGGACTTGCCGTTCACTGCCGATCACACCGCGTTGTTGCTGGTGGACATGCAGCGTGCCTGGCTCGAACCACAGTTCGACCCGCACCTCAACGGACCGGACGGCGAGTACTTCCTGACCCGCACCCACATGCAGGTGGTGCCCAATCAACGCCGATTGCTCAGTGCCTTTCGCAGCGCGCGGCAAAACGTGCTGCACACGATCATCGAAAGCCTGACCGCCGATGGCCGCGACCGCTCGCTGGACCACAAGCTCTCGGACATGCACTTGCCCAAGGGCAGCCCCCCGGCGCGGATCATCGACGACCTGACGCCGACAGAAAACGAAATCGTCCTGCCCAAGACCTCTTCCGGGGTCTTCAACTCCACCAACATTGATTACGTGCTGCGCAACCTTGAAACGCGGCACCTGATCATCGCCGGCATCGTCACCGACCAGTGCGTGGACATGGCCGTGCGTGATGCCGCCGACCGTGGCTACCTGGTGACGCTGGTGGAGGATGCCTGTGCGACCTACACGCCCCAGCGTCATCAAGCCTGCCTGAACGCAATCAAGGGTTACTGCTGGATCACCGACACCCAGACCGTGCTCGGCCGGTTGCAGGAGATGCAAGCATGAGCGAACGCCTGTCGCCGCTGCCCATGACGACCATCGTCACCACCGACCTGATCGGCGTGACCCGTGGTCGCTCGTTCCCGACGGACGAACTTGAACACTACCTGACGACAGGCTGCGGCTGGGTGCCGGCCAACAGCGCCCTGACCCCGCAAGACATCATCGCCTCCACCAACCCGTGGGGCGCGTATGGCGATCTGCGGCTGATTCCCGACCTGAGCAGCCGGGTGACGGTCAACAATGGCCCGGATGCCGCGGCCCCGGCGCTGGACTTCATCCACGGCGACATTCGTGAAACCGATGGCCGCCCGTGGGGCGCCTGCCCACGCACGTTATTGCGCAATGAAGTGGAGCGGTATCGCGCCGAGTTGGGCTTGCAGGTCAACGCCGCGTTCGAACATGAATTCAACTTGAGCAGCGGCAAGGCCGATCAGCTGGCGTTCTCCCTCGAAGCCCAGCGTCAGGGCGCCGAGTTCGGTGGCTGGCTGCTGAGCGCCCTGCGCGCCGGTGGCGTCGAACCGGAAATGTTCCTGCCCGAATACGGCAAGCATCAATACGAAATCACCTGCCGCCCCGCCCTCGGTGCGGCCGCAGCGGACCGTGCGGTGAACGTGCGTGAGATCACCCGCGAGATCGCCCGGCAGATGGGCCTGGACGTGAGCTTTGCGCCAAAGACGTCCGAGCATGCCGTGTGCAACGGCGTCCATCTGCATGTCAGTCTGCTGGATCTGGACGGCCAACCGCTGATGTACGACGCCGGCACGATCAATGGCCTGTCGACCCTCGGCCAGCATTGGGCCGCCGGCATCCTGCATTACTTGCCGGCGCTGTGCGCATTTACCGCACCGACACCGGTGTCCTACGAGCGCTTGCAGCCGCATCACTGGAGCGCCTCCTACGCCTGCCTCGGCCAGCGCAACCGCGAAGCAGCGCTGCGGATCTGCCCGACCGTGAGCCTGGGCGGTAAATCAGTGGCGGCGCAATACAACCTGGAATTTCGCGCCATGGACGCCACGGCGTCGCCGCACCTGGCCATGGCCGCGCTGCTGATCGCCGGTCGCCTGGGCATCGAGCAACGCCTGGCCTTGAACGCGATCACCGATGAAATCCCCGATTCCCTGAACGAAGAACAACGCCAGGCCCGCGGCATCGTCGCCCTGCCCGCGTCCCTTGCCCAGGCGCTCGAGTACCTGCGCAACAGCGAGGCGCTGATCGAAGCCCTGCCGAGCGCGTTGATGGACACCTGGTTCGCCCTTAAAACCGAGGAACTGACGCTGACGGAACAGCTGTCGCCCGCCGAACGCTGTGAGCACTATGCACGCCTGTACTGAATCCGCTGAACTCGGTCTTTTTACCGAGCCCGCGTACACCCTGAGCCGCGAAGACTCAGCGCACCCGTTGATTCTGGTGTGTGAACACGCCAGCCGTTTTATTCCACCCGGTTTGAATGACCTGGGCCTGAGTCACGACGCGGCCCGTGAACATATCGCCTGGGACATTGGCGCGCTGGAACTGGCCGAAGGTTTGTCCCAGACACTGGGGGCGACGTTGCTGGCGGCCAATTACTCAAGGCTCTTGATTGACCTCAATCGCCCGCGCCATGCCCCGGACAGCATCCCGTCGCAGAGCGAGATTTATCCGATACCGGGCAATCGGGATCTGGACGAGGCCACGCGTGATTACCGCCGCGAATCCCTGTTCAATCCGTTTCATGCCCGGCTGCAAACCTTGATCGACCAGCGTGTCGCACAAGGGCGGCCGGTCCGGGTGGTCGGCATTCACAGCTTCACCCCGGTTTACCACGGCCAACCGCGCGCGCTGGAAGTCGGCGTGCTGTTTGGCGAAGCCAAGGGCTACGCCCAACGATTGATTGACGGGTTAAGCCAGCACCCCTTGAAGGTCGCCGGTAATGAGCCGTACAAAATCAACCCGCTGGGCGACATGACCGTGCCGGTGCACGGCGATGCACGAGGACTGGAATCGGTGTTGATCGAGGTGCGCAACGATCTGCTGCGCACCCCTGAAAACGTCAGTCGTTGGGCAGGTTATCTGGCTCCGCTGTTGTAAAAAGTCGCGTCAAACCCGCAGCGTGCAGCTGCTTTCATCCCAAGGAGTAGGGCTTCATGGAAATAGAAGAATTCGGCTACAAGCAAGAGTTGAAACGTAGCCTGTCGCTGACCGACCTGGTGGTGTACGGGATGATCTTCATGATCCCCATCGCCCCGTTCGGTGTGTACGGTTACGTCAACGCCGAAGCGCCCGGGATGGTGCCGCTGGCCTACATCATCGGCATGGTGGCGATGCTGTTCACCGCCCTAAGTTACGGCAGCATGGCGCGGGCCTTTCCGATTGCCGGCTCGGTGTATTCCTACGCGCAACGCGGCCTCAACCCGCACGTCGGGTTTATCGCCGGCTGGCTGATGCTGCTCGATTACCTGCTGATTCCGCCGCTGCTCTACGTGTACGCGGCCATGGCGCTGAATCACCTTTACCCGGACATTCCCAAGGTCGGTTTCATCCTGGCGTTTCTGGTCAGCGCGACCTTCGTCAACCTGCGGGGCATCACCTTCACTGCTCGCATGAACATTGTGTTTCTGCTGGCGCAACTGGTGGTGCTGGGGATTTTTCTGTTCTACGCCTGGAATGCGCTGCACAGCGGTGGCGGTAATGGTCAGCTGACCCTGGCGCCGCTGTATAACCCGGACACCTTCAATTTCGCCCTGCTGATGCAAGCCGTGTCGATTGCAGTGCTGTCCTTCCTCGGTTTCGATGCGATCTCCACCCTCGCCGAAGAAATCAAGGGCGACCCGGGCCGCAGCGTCGGCAAAGCAGCGTTGATTACGCTGCTGGTGATGGGCGTGATCTTCGTTGTGCAAACCTGGATTGCCACTGATTTGGCGGCCGGCATGGGCTTCACCTCCGCCGACACCGCGTTCTATGAAATCGCCGAAATCGCTGCCGGCAGTTGGCTGGCAACCCTGACCGGCGTGGCCACGGCCCTGGCCTGGGGCGTAGCGGTTGCCATCACGTCGCAAGCGGCGGTGTCGCGCCTGCTGTTCGGCATGGCCCGGGACGGCAAACTGCCGAAAGTGCTGGCCAAGGTTCACCCGAAACACAACACCCCGTACCTGAGCATCTACCTGGTGGCCGTGCTGTCGCTGGTGATCTGCTACCTGTTCATCAACTCGGTGGACACCCTCACCTCGCTGGTGAACTTCGGCGCGTTGAGCGGTTTTATGTTGCTGCACCTAACGGTGATCAATTACTACTGGCGTCGGCAGAAGTCCGGCCAGGTGATCCGCCACCTGATCTGCCCGGTGGTTGGCTTCATCATCGTCGCGGCCATCATGTACAACATGGGTGTCGATGCACAAAAACTCGGTCTGATCTGGATTGCCTTGGGCCTGGTGTATCTGTTTTTCCTCAACAAGCTGGGCACTAGCACAGCGTTGCCCGACCCGAGCAACGGCTGACAAGAAAAAGAGCGGCGTCTGACAAGAAATCAGGCGACCGCCGATTTAATGCGTGGAAACCGACAGTGATAGTCAGGTTCGGCACACATCGCCGAACCCTTTGATACAGGAGTACATCCATGCTGGTCTTACGCCCAGTCGAGTTAACCGACCTGCCCCAGTTACAGCAACTGGCGCGCGACAGCCTGGTCGGTGTCACGTCCTTGCCGGACGACACTGAACGCTTGCGCCTGAGGATTCTCGACTCCTGCGCCTCGTTCGACCAAGACGTGGAGGTTCATGGCCCGGAGAACTATTTCTTCGTGCTGGAGGATCTCGCGGCCCGGCGCCTGGTGGGGTGCTCGGAAATCCTTGCCACCGCCGGCTTCAACGAACCGTTCTACAGTTTGCGCAACCGCCACTTCACCAGCGCCTCCCGGGAGCTGAACATCGAGCACGGCGTACCGGCGTTGTCGTTGTGTCAGGACCTCAGCGGCCACACCTTGCTGCGGGGCTTTCACATCGACACGGCGCTGGTGCGCACAGCGTTTTCGGAGTTGCTGTCCCGGGCGCGCCTGCTATTCATCGCCGCCCATTCGCAGCGTTTTGCGCAAGCGGTGATCACCGAGATCGTCGGTTTCAGCAGCGATGAAGGGCAATCACCGTTCTGGGATGCGCTGGGCAAGCATTTCTTCGACCTGCCCTACGCCGAGGCCGAGCGGCTCTGCGGTCTGGAAAGCAGGACCTTCCTCGCCGAACTGATGCCGCACTACCCGATCTATGTGCCGATGCTGCCCCAGGCGGCACAGGATTGCATCGGCCGGATCCACCCCGATGGCCAGGAGGCCTTCGATATTCTTGAGCGTGAGGGATTTGAAACCAACAGCTACATCGACCTGTTCGACGGTGGGCCGACGCTGTACGCGCGCACCTCGAACATTCTCTCCATCGCCCAAAGCCAGACCGGCACGGCGCAACGGGCTTCGCTGATCGATGCGCGCGGCCGTTACCTGGTGAGCAACGATTCGCTGAAGGACTATCGCGCAATCGTCGCCGAGCTGAATGTCCAGGCCGGCCAACCGGTGGGGTTGAGCGCCGAGATGTGCGCCGCCCTGAACGTCACCGATGGCAGCGCGATCCGGCTGATTGCCCTGTGAGCATCACCCGGCCTCGTGCCCAACGACAGCGCCCGAACTGGCGCGAAGAAGGAGCTGCATCATGATTGTCCGCCCGGTTCGCATTACCGACCTGCCCGCCTTGATGGACCTGGTGCAACAGGCCGGCCCCGGGTTTACCACCCTGCCGGCCAACGAAGAACGCCTGGTGCACCGGGTACGCTGGGCCCAACGGACCTTCGCCGACCAGGTCGAGCGGGCGGATGCCGATTACCTGTTCGTGCTCGAAGATGACGATCAGCAAGTGGTCGGCATCAGTGCGTTGGCCGGTGCCGTTGGCCTGCGTGAACCCTGGTACAACTATCGGGTCGGGCTGACGGTCAGTTCGTCGCCGGACCTGGGTATTCAGCGGCAGATTCCGACGCTGTTTCTGAATAATGAAATGACCGGCCAATCGGAAATCTGCTCGCTCTTTCTGCGCCCCGATCAACGCCACGGCAGCAACGGTCGGTTGCTGTCCCTGGGACGCCTGCTGTTCGTGGCCGAGTTCCCGCACCTGTTCGGCGACAAGCTGATCGCCGAATTGCGCGGCAGCGCCGACGAACATGGTTGTTCGCCATTCTGGGACAGCCTGGGCCGGCACTTCTTCAAGATGGATTTCAGCCACGCCGATCACCTGTCGGGGCTGGGCAGCAAACCGTTCATCGCCGAATTGATGCCACGCCAGCCGCTCTACACCTGCCTGCTCACCGAACAGGCCCAGGCGGTCATCGGCAAGGCACACCCGAACACCGAACCGGCGCTGAAGATCCTCAGCGCCGAAGGATTTGTGCATCAGGGTTACATCGACATCTTCGACGCTGGCCCGGTGATCGAAGCCCCGGTCTCGAAAATCCGCACCGTGCGCGACAGCCAACCGCTGGTTTTGGCCATCGGCACGCCTGACGAGCAGGCCCCGGTGTGGCTGATCCACAACCGCCGCCTGGAAAACTGCCGCATCACCACCGCCCAAGCCCGGTTGGTGGGCAACAGTTTGATCGTCGACCGACTCACGGCCAAACGCCTGCAACTGCAACCGGGGAACTCGGTGCGGGCGGTGCCGCTGCCTGATCAACAGCGGCAGGCAGTTGCGGCGTAATCGATCGTGTTCCAGCCGCTGCGTNCCCAAAAACGAATTAAAACCTAGTGCGAGGGAGCTTGCTCCCGTTGGGGCGCAAAGCGGCCCCAAAACCTGCCACGAAATTCTTGGGGGGCAAACCACATCGATGGATTTACGACTGCTACGCAGCCGAACGGGAGCAAGCTCCCTCGCCACAGA
>NZ_NMOJ01000244.1:43796-109008 GCF_002251635.1 Pseudomonas mandelii | reverse complement strand
CGGCAGGCAGTTGCGGCGTAATCGATCGTGTTCCAGCCGCTGCGTAAATTCGTCATCATCTTCCCCTCGCGCGCGTGATAGCCTTTTGTTCCTTCGGCGTTGACACCTTTGCTCAAGCCTTTCCATTCCTTTGTATTGGTGGAACTCATATGTCCAGGCTTTCTCATCAAGATTTGCGCCGTAACTTCCGCGAGCTGTTTGCTTCCAATGCCTGCTATCACACGGCGTCGGTCTTCGACCCGATGTCGGCCCGCATCGCCGCGGACCTGGGGTTTGAAGTGGGCATCCTCGGTGGCTCGGTCGCCTCGTTGCAGGTGCTGGGCGCCCCCGACTTCGCCTTGATCACCCTCAGCGAATTCGCCGAGCAGGCCACGCGCATCGGCCGTGTCGCCCAATTGCCGGTCATCGCCGACGCCGACCACGGCTACGGCAACGCGCTCAATGTGATGCGCACCATCGTTGAACTGGAACGCGCCGGCATCGCCGCCCTGACCATCGAAGACACCCTGCTGCCGGCGCAATTTGGCCGCAAATCCACCGACCTGATCGGCGTGGCGGAAGGCGTCGGCAAGATCCGCGCGGCCCTGGAAGCCCGGGTCGACTCGGAAATGGCGATCATTGCGCGTACCAACGCCGGGATCCTGCCGGTTCAGGAAGTCATCAGCCGCACCTGTCATTACCAGCAGGCCGGTGCAGACGGGATCTGCATGGTCGGCGTGCGGGACTTCGATCACCTCGAACAGATTGCCGAACACTTGACCGTGCCTCTGATGCTGGTGACCTACGGCAACCCGGCGCTGCGCGACGACAAACGCCTGGCTGAACTGGGCGTGCGGGTGACCATTGATGGTCACGGCGCGTACTTCGCAGCGATCAAGGCGACTTACGACAGCTTGCGCGAACAGCGGCAGATCTTTACCCAGGCGTCGGATTTGAGCGCTACCGAGCTGACTCATACGTATACGCAGCCTGAGGAATACATCCGTTGGGCGGAAGAGTTTATGAGTGTGAAGGAATAACCCGTTCAGCGCGTCTGACGGTGTGAACCGAGCCGACGCCATCGCGNGATGGCGTCAGTTCAGGCACCGCTATATCGCTTACAACAGTGTCAGTCAGCGCTTCGCCAACTCCATAATCATCCGCGACAGCAGGTATATCCGCGGCGCCACGCTTTCTACTTCTGCGTACTCCTCCGGCGTATGAATATTCCCACCGACAATCCCAAACCCATCCAACGTCGGCGTCCCCACCCCGGCGGACAAACTCGCATCCGCCGCCCCGCCGCTGCCTTCNTCCGTCAACTTGCGGCCAATCTCACCGTAAATCCCCTGGGCCATGGCCATCAGTCGATCCGACTCCGGCGTTTGCGGCATCGGCGGCAAACCGCGTTGTAGCGTGGTCGTGACTTCGGTCTCAGGAATCAGCTTGTCCTTGGATACCCGCGCCAAGTCCTTCTCGATCCGGTCAAACTCCTCCGGCACTGCCGCCCGCACGTCAGCCTTGGCGGTGGCCTGATCCGGAATCACGTTGGTGCGGTCGCCCGACTTGATCACGGTGAAGTTGATGGTGGTTTTCTTTTCTTCATCGCCCAGTTTGCCCAGTTGCAAAATCTGGTGCGCCGCTTCCATGGCGGCGTTGCGGCCCAGCTCCGGNGCGACGCCGGCGTGGGCGGCTTTGCCTTTGACTTCGACCACCGCCGTCGCGCTGCCTTTGCGCCACACCACCAGACCATCCGCGGGGCGGCCCGGTTCGAGGTTGAGGGTCACGTCGTGGGCCTTGGCGGTTTTCTTGATCAGCTCGGAGGCGGCCTCGGAGCCGGTTTCTTCGCTGGCGTCGAGCAGGAAGGTGATTTGTGCGTAGTCCTTGAAGCCCTGGTTTTTCAGGACTTTCAGCGCGTAGATACCGGCGACGATGCCGCCCTTGTCGTCCATCACGCCCGGGCCATAAGCGCGGCCGTCCTTGATGTGGAACGGGCGTTCGGCGGCCGAGCCTTCCTTGAACACGGTGTCCATGTGGGCCATCAGCAGGATCCTCGCCTTGCCGGTGCCTTTGAGAGTCGCGATTACGTGGCTGCTTTTGTCCGGTGTGTTGGGCACCAGTTCGATGGTGGCGCCGAGTTTTTTCAGCTCGTCGATGGCGATGTCGCGCACTTGTGTCAGGCCGGGTTCATAGCCGGAACCCGAATCAATATTCACCAGNCGCTCCAACAGTTTCAGGGCTTCACCCTTGTACTGCTCGGAATCGGCGAGGACGTGTTTGTGGGGTTCGGCGAAGGCTGCAGGGGCGAATGCGCCGAGGGCGAGGGTCATGGCAAGGCTGGTGGCCAGCAGGGAACGAGGGAGATTGAGCGTCATGAATCGATCCTTGTTTCGTGTCGGGGGGGGGGGCAAAAACACCCTACCTGACTACGGCGCAAGGCTCTAGACCGAATGCGACATACACGAACCTGAGGCCGATGATTACTGGTGGGAGCGAGCCTTTGCAGGCCCTCAGACCGGGTCGAGCAGTTCGTGATGGGGTTTGCCGTCTATGCGGTAGATCACGCGGTTGCGGCCGGTGGTCTTGGCTTCGTAGAGTGCCTGGTCGGCATCGTTGAGCCACAGGGTGGCGTCGGTGTGTGACGGGTCGAATGCCGCCAGGCCAATGCTCAAGCTGACTTTCAGCGCCGGGTTCTGCTCATAGCCCAGGGTTGCGAAGCGATCACGCAAGGCGTCCATGGCAGCCGCTGCGCTGTCGAGGGGCAAATCCGGGAGGAGCACGCAGAATTCGTCGCCACCATAGCGCCCCGCCACATCGGTCGCCCGCAGGTTCTGCTTGAGCATTTTGCTCAGTTGCCGCAGCACGATGTCCCCGGTGACATGGCCGTAGGTATCGTTGATGGTCTTGAAATGGTCGATGTCGATCAGCGCAATGGCCGCGCCTACCTGCTCGCGTTGGCAGCGCTGGAATTCAACTTCCAGCTGGTCTTTCCAGGCACCATGGTTCAGCAGGCCGGTGAGGCTGTCGGTACGACTCAGGGCCAGCAGTTCACGTTTTTGGCGGCCCAGGGTGGTGGCCTGTTGAAAGCAGATCCAGCCCAGCGCCAGTGGATACAGGATCAGCAGGGGCAGACAGGCGTACAACTGCAACGGGCTGGTTTGCGTGACGAAGGCCGGTGTGAACACCAGCAGACCCACACCCATCCCGAGAATCTGCGCAACCGTGCCCACCAGCAGGAACCGCAAACCACCGATTGCCACGTTATTCATGGCCATCATCGACAGCGTCGCCGCGCTCGGCAGCGGATTGAACTGCATGGCGGCGACCCAGAATCCACCGAGAAAGGCATCGACCAGGATGTTTCGATGCTCGGCGTGAAAGGGCACCTTCGCCCGACGCGCCCATTGATAGGCAACATGCGGCCAGAGGACGCCATTGACCAGCATCAGCACCCAGACCCACGGCGCCGGGTTGAGTGGATACATCGCCGCGCCTACGCACAACAGGCCCAAGGCCAAACCCAGGGTTCGCGATGTATAGAGCCTTCTGGCCAGTGACAGCCCTTTTCCTCCCGTTTTTCCCATAAGGGCCTCTGCGTCACAGAACGGAACCCGACAAAACACGGGGTGCGGGTGTGGTGGGAGTCTATCAGGGCAACGTTAAATAGCCATCACCGGCGGGCAGCCTGAATCCTGCGCAGTCTCTGTGGGAGCGTGCAGTGTTTGGGCTATACATGAAGGGAGAGTTGGATAAACAACGATAAAGGAGACCCATGCAGACCTTTCAAGTGTTGATCATCGGCAGCGGTTTTGGCGGTCAGTGCGCGGCGATCAATCTGCTCAAGGCAGGCATCGACGATTTTCGCCTGCTGGAACGACGGGACTTCTTTGGCGGTACCTGGTGCCAGAACACCTACCCCGGCGCGGCCGTCGATGTGCCCTCGCCGCTCTATTCGCTGTCCTTCGCCCCTTACCGCTGGACGCAAATGTTCGCCGATCAAGCTGAACTGCACCACTACACCCAGTATGTGGTGGAGCACTTCGGCCTGCGGGACAAGGTCGAACTGCAAGCCAATGTCGAGCGTATCGAATGGGACGCCGACGGCCAGCGCTGGGCGGTGCACACCGGCACCAAAGGTACGTTTTACGCGCAGTTCCTGATCAACGCGACGGGGCCGCTGAGTCAACCCGTCGTCCCACACTTCGAAGGCCAGGAACGCTTTCAGGGCAAGACGTTTCACACCAACAACTGGGATCACACCTTCGATTACCGGCACAAACGCGTCGCCATCGTCGGCAGCGGTGCCAGTGCGGCCCAGGTCATTCCGACGATTGCCCCCGACGTCGAGCACCTGCACGTGTTCCAGCGCACACCACACTGGGTGTTGCCCCGCGCCGACCGTACCTTCGGACCTTTCCAGCGTTGGTTGCTGGGCCTCAAACCGGCTTACAAACTGCTGCGCTGGATGCTCTACTGGCAATTCGAAACCCGGGTGATTGCCTTCAAATACTCGAAACCGGCGATCCGCATGGTCCAGCAACACGCCCTGCGCTTCCTCAAACGCCAGGTGCCCGACCCCGAATTGCGCCGCAAACTGACCCCGGACTTCACCATCGGCTGCAAACGAGTGATCGTCTCAAGCACCCTCTACCCGGCGCTCGGGCGCAGCAACGTGACGCTGCACAGCCGCGAACAAGGCATCGCGTCCATCGACGAAACCGGCATCGTCACCCAGGACGGCCGGCACATCGACCTGGACCTGATCGTCTGGTCCACCGGGTACGACGCCACCGACGGGGTGATTTCCTACCCGGTCACCGGTAAAAACGGCACCCGGCTCAAAGACGTCTGGGCCCAGTACCCACGGGCTTATCTGGGCACCAGCCTGCCGGACTTTCCCAACCTGTTTATCGTCACCGGGCCCAACACCGGCATCGGCCACACCTCGGCGCTGTTCATCATCGAATCCCAGATGAATTACATCCTCGACTGCATCCGCACGCTCAAAGAACAGGGTTTGCGCAGCATCGAAGTACGCCCCGAAGCAGAACGTACCTACACTGAGATGATCCACCGTGAAATGGAGCGCACCGTCTGGAAGTCCGGGGGCTGC
The DNA here is from genome assembly GCF_002251635.1 of Pseudomonas mandelii. Classification (GTDB taxonomy): domain Bacteria; phylum Pseudomonadota; class Gammaproteobacteria; order Pseudomonadales; family Pseudomonadaceae; genus Aquipseudomonas; species Aquipseudomonas mandelii_B. The sequence continues at coordinate 103,916 of NZ_NMOJ01000244.1, read as the reverse complement.
CACAGTTGGTATCAAAGCAAGAGCGGTCATGTGATCGCCATGTTCCCGGGGTTCAGTTTCAGCTATCACCGATTGACCCGGGCACTGAAACCCGCCGACCACATTTTGTCCTGATCACGTAAAAGGAAGATGCCTGATGCTTGTGTTGGTTGTCCTTATCGCGGTTTTTGTGGCCTGGAGCTGGCTGAGTTACCCGGCCATCGGCTATTGGCTCTATGACCTGAATATGGCCCTGGAAGCCAAGCTGTATCGGCTACACAAAATCGTCGTACCGATCACGGAAATGACCGTCTCGACCTGGCAAGGCGGGCCCTATGAAGCGTCCAGCAGTGTGCTGATGCTGCACGGCTACAGCGCCGACAAGAACATCTGGCTGCGCTTCGCCCGGCATTTTGTCGGCAATTATCGGGTGATCATCCCGGACATCGCCGGTCACGGCGAAACCGGCTTCAAGGCCGGTGGTGGCTATGACATCCCGCTGCAGGCCAAGCGGATGATCCAACTGCTGGACGTTTGCGGAGTCGAAAAAGTCCATGTGATCGGCAACTCGATGGGCGGCTACATCGCGGCGTGGCTGGCGGCGACTTACCCGGACCGGATTGCCTCCGTCGCCCTGATCGACCCGGCCGGCGTCACGGCCCCGGAGGCCAGTGACCTGGAACGACATCTCGCCAAGGGGCACAACCCGTTTCTGATTCACTCCCGGGAAGAATTCCGGGGCTTCTACGCCATGACCATGGCCGAGCCGCCGTGGGTGCCGGGCGTGGTGCTGGACGCCATCGCCCAGCGTTATGAACAGAGTCGCGATGAGCTGGAAGAAATCTTCAACGACTTCCGCGCCAGCCCGCCGATGGAACCCCGGCTCCCCGACATCAAGTGCCCGGCGCTGCTGCTGTGGGGGCGCAAGGACCGTCTGATCGATGTCAGTAGCGTTGCGGTCTGGAGTAAAGGCATCGCTGATTTGCGCGTGGACATCTGGGACCACATCGGGCATATGCCGATGGTCGAACAGCCGGCCAATACGGCGCGGTTGTATCGGGAGTTCCTCGGATCGCTGCGCTCGGAGAGCCGTTCGCACCTGTAACCGCCAACCTCTGTAGCAGCTGCCCTGCGGCGAGGGGGCATCTACAGGCCAGTTGTGCGTCAGTCCTTGGCAGAATGAAGTCCGTAAGATTCTTCGTTTGTCGGCGTGGCAGAAGGCTGCGATCTTTTCCCCCATCCTTCACGTCACCGCGCCAGGAATTTTTTTCATGAGCCACCCAAGCTTCGTCAGCCCTGACCTGATCCGCCAACGCTTCTCCAAAGCGATGTCCGACATGTACCGCGAAGAAGTGCCGCTGTACGGCGCGCTGATGAAGCTGGTGGAGCAGACCAACCGTCACGTGCTCGACAGTGATCCGCAGGTGGCCCGCCAGCTGAACAGCACCGGCGAAATCGAGCGGCTGGACCTGGAGCGTCACGGCGCAATCCGCGTCGGCACCGCTGACGAACTGGCCACCCTCGCCCGATTGTTCGCGGTCATGGGCATGCAACCGGTGGGCTATTACGACCTGACGCCGGCCGGCGTGCCCGTGCACTCCACCGCCTTTCGCGCGGTGCACGAACGTTCATTGCAGGCCAGCCCGTTCCGGGTGTTTACCTCACTGNTGCGCCTGGAACTGATCGAAGACCTGGAACTGCGAGCCTTCGCTCAATCGGTGCTGGATAAACGCCAGATCTTCACCCCGACAGCCCTTGCCCTGATCGACCGCGCCGAAACCGCAGGCGGTCTGAACGAACAAGAGGCGCAGGACTTCGTCGAACAGGCGCTTGAAACCTTCCGCTGGCACCACAGCGCCACGGTCACCGCCGAGCAATACCAGAAACTCAGCGCACAGCATCGCCTGATTGCCGATGTGGTCGCGTTCAAAGGCCCGCACATCAATCACCTGACGCCGCGTACCCTGGACATCGACATCGTCCAGGCGCAAATGCCCGCCCACGGCATCACGCCCAAAGCCGTGATCGAAGGCCCGCCCCGCCGTCAGTGCCCGATCCTGCTGCGCCAGACCAGTTTCAAGGCGCTCGACGAGCCGATTGCCTTTACCGATCAAGCTGGGACACGCGGCAGCCACAGCGCACGCTTCGGTGAAATCGAACAGCGCGGCGCGGCGCTCACCCCGAAAGGCCGGGCACTTTACGACCGCCTGCTCAACGCAGCCCGTGATGAGTTGCAGGACTTCCCCAACGAGGCCAATGCCGCACGCTACAACGCGCTGATGACGCAGCACTTTGCAGAATTCCCTGACACGTATGAAGGCATGCGCCAACAGGAACTGGCGTACTTTCGTTATTTCGTCACGGAAAAAGGCCTGGAGGCGGATGAGCTGAAATCGTTGTCGCTAGACGATTTGCTCAGCGGCGGGTATTTGCGGGTTGAACCGTTGGTGTATGAAGATTTTCTGCCGGTCAGTGCAGCGGGGATTTTCCAGTCGAACCTGGGGGATGCGGCGCAGGTGAATTATGGCGGACATTCGAACCAGCAGGCCTTTGAACAGGCGCTGGGGCGGCCGACCATTGATGAATTGGGGTTGTATGCCGAGACGCAGCGGCGCTCGATCGAACAATGTTTTGAGACTTCGAGATTGTCGCGTCTGATTTGACTCAACGAACTGCCAGCCGATTGCAATGTGTGGCGAGGGAGCTTGCTCCCGCTTGAGTGCGCAGCACTCACAAAATCTCCGTCATACGTAGAATTTTTGGGGCCGCTTCGCAGCCCAGCGCGAGCAAGCTCGCTCGCCACATAGAAACTTCAATCCGCTGAGATTCCGTGTTTAGCGGAGTTTTGCCAACAACGCCTCAGCGGCAGCCTCGGACGACGCCGGGTTCTGCCCGGTGATCAGCAAGCCATCCGTGAGCACATAGCTCGCCCAGTCCTCACCTTTGGAGTAAATGCCCCCCTTCTCCTTGAGCATGTCCTCCACCAGATACGGCACGACCTTCGTCAGTTGCACCGCCTCTTCCTCAGTGTTGGTGAACCCCGTCACCCGCTTGCCTTTGACCAAAGGCTGGCCATCCGCACCCTTGACGTGACGCAACACACCCGGTGCGTGGCAAACGGCCGCGACCGGTTTATCCGCCTTGATGAACGCTTCGATCAGCGCAATCGAGTTCTTGTCTTCGGTCAGGTCCCACAACGGACCATGACCGCCCGGATAGAAAACCGCATCGTAATCTTGAGCCCTCGCGCTGCTAAGCAGAGCGGTAGACGCCAATGCGGACTGCGCCGCGGAATCTTTGCGAAAGCGATCAGTGGCAGCCGTCTGCGCGTCCGGCTCGTCGCTTTTCGGGTCCAGCGGCGGTTGGCCACCCTTGGGCGAGACCAGGGTCAGTTGAGCGCCGGCGTCCTTGAACGCAAAGTACGGTGCTGCGAATTCTTCCAGCCAGAAGCCGGTTTTCTTACCCGTATCACCCAATTGATCGTGGGACGTTAAAACCATCAGGATTTTCATGTCGTTCTCACTCCACTTCCAGGTTGTTCGGACTCTCGACGGCGCTGTTTTTATGGACCACCCGGCCCGTCGATTCGTTGCACCGGATGCCACATGCCTTTCAGTGATGGCGCAAAGCCTTGCTGTGCAAGAAGTTGCGCACTGCTCGCGTCAAATGCGCTTGCAGGATCGCTGATCGCCCAGCCTGCCAGGCTCTCCGGCCAAGTGCGCAAGTTCTTGCGCAGTGCTGCGCAAGAACTTGCGCACATTCCTGCGGCGCTCCTTACAAAAACCTTCAAGGCACTTTAATAAAATCCTCAACACCTTGATTTGTATGGGTTTAACCGTTTCTGGCACGGACCTTGATGACAGTCATGCACCCACCGGGCGATACCGCCTCCCGGGCACTCTTACTTTATTCAGCAAGGAGCACATCCATGGCTACTCCAGCGTACATGTCCGTCACTGGCGAAAAACAAGGTCTGATCACCGCCGGCGCATTCACCGCCGACTCGGTTGGCAACACTTATCAAGAAGGTCACGAAGACCAAGTCATGGTTCAGGCTTTCAGCCACGACGTGATCATCCCGCGTGACCCACAGTCCGGCCAGCCAACCGGTCAGCGCGTTCACAAGCCAGTCGTGATCACCAAGGTCTACGACAAGGCTTCGCCACTGCTGCAAGCTGCTCTGACCTCCGGCGAGCGCATGAGCGAAATCGTTATCCAGTGGTACCGCACTTCGGCTCAAGGTACCCAAGAGCATTACTACACCACCAAACTGGAAGACGCGATCATCGTCGCCATCAACAACAAAATGCACAACTGCCAGGATCCGTCGAACTCGCACTTCACCCACCTGGAAGAAGTACAGTTCACCTACCGCAAAATCACCTGGACCCACGAAGTATCCGGTACTTCGGGTTCCGATGACTGGCGTCAGCCAGTCGCTTAATTGCGGCTGACCGCTTCACGCATCGGCCAGCTCTGCTGGTCGATGTTGTTTCCGCCCTTCCAGAATTTCGCGTCCGTTGACCCGGTTTCCGGGTGTCAGCGCATGCCGCAGCACTGCACGAGGAACAAGGGATGTTCGCGCCGGCCAATCAAACTCACTTTGCCCTGACCATCGAAGGTCTTTCCAGCGACTTTCAGGTCTTTTCCCTGCAAGGTCGGGAAGCCATCAGCCAGCCTTTTGTGTTTGAGGTGGAGCTGGTCAGTGAACAGCCGTCCCTGGACCTCGAGACCCTGCTGCACAAACCGGCCTTTTTGCAGCTCTCGCCTGACGGCAGCGGCATCCATGGCCAGATCTATCGCGCCGCCCAAGGTGATTCCGGCAAACGCCTGACCCGCTACGCGGTGACCCTGCGCCCGCAACTGTCCTACCTCGCGCACCGCATCAACCAACGCATCTTCCAGAACCTCAGCGTGCCGAAAATCATCGGCATGGTCCTCGAAGAGCACGGCATCCAAAGCAACGCCTATGAATTCAAGGTCGGGGCGATCTATCCCGAGCGCATTTACTGCGTTCAGTACGATGAATCGGACCTGCAATTCATCCAGCGCCTGTGCGAGGAAGAAGGTATCCACTACCACTTCCAGCACAGCGCCACGGCCCACAAACTGGTGTTCGGCGATGACCAGACGGTGTTCCCGAAACTCGCGCCCGTGGCCTATCAGCAAGATTCCGGCATGGTCGCCAACGACCCGGTGATCAAGCGCTTCGACTTGCGCCTGGAAACCCGTACCAGCCGCACCACCCGCCGCGACTACGACTTCGAAAAACCGCGCATCACCCTCGAAAGCGAAAACCGTGGCGACGCCCTGCCCGACCTCGAAGACTACGACTACCCCGGCCGCTTCCTCGACCGCGAGCGCGGCAAACACCTGGCCAAGCGCAACCTTGAACGTCACCGCAGCGACTTCCAACTGGCCGAAGGCAAAAGCGATCAGCCTTTGCTGGTCAGCGGCCACTTCCTGGCCCTGACCCAACACCCTAAGCCTAAATGGAACGACCTGTGGCTGCTGACCGAAGTCCTGCACGAAGGCAAACAGCCGCAAGTGCTGGAAGAGTCGGTGACCAGCGACACCACCAGCCTCAAGGGCGATTTCCACCAGGGTTACCGCAACCGCTTCCAGGCCACCCCGTGGGACGTGCCGAACCGCCCGCCGCTAACGCAGAAAAAGCCGCGCATCCTCGGCAGCCAAAGCGCCGTGGTCACCGGGCCCAAGGGTGAAGAGATCCACTGCGACCAGTACGGCCGCGTCAAAGTGCAATTCCACTGGGACCGCGAAGGTCAGGCCGACGACAAGACCAGCTGCTGGCTGCGCGTCTCCTCCGCCTGGGCCGGCGCCCACTACGGCGGCATCGCCATTCCGCGGATCGGCATGGAAGTGCTCGTCACCTTCCTCGAAGGCGACCCCGACCAACCACTGGTCAGCGGCTGCCTGTACCACAAGGAAAACGTCGTCCCCTACCCGCTGCCGGCGAACAAAACCCGCAGCACCTTCAAAACCCTGAGCTCCAAGGGCGGTGGCGGCTTCAACGAACTGCGCATCGAAGACAAGAAAGGCCAGGAACAAATCTTCCTGCACGCCCAGCGCGACTGGGACGAAAACGTCGAACACGACCAGAAAATCCGCGTCGGCAACGAACGCCACGACACCGTGGAGAAGAACAGCTACAGCGAGTTCAAGGCCGAAGAACACCACACCGTCTACGCCGACCGCAAAGTCGAGGCCCGGGCGAACGACCACCTGACCGTGGGCGTGAACCAGCACATCAAGATTGGCACCGGTCAGTTCATTGATGCCGGCCAGGAGATTCACCTGAGCAGCGGCATGAAAGTCGTGCTTGAAGCGGGTAGTGAGTTGACGCTGATCGGCGGTGGCAGCTTTATCAAGATCGATGCTGGCGGCGTGACGCTGAGTGGGCCGGTGATCAACATGAACTCCGGGGGTGGGCCGGGTAGCGGGACGGGAGCGGCGCCGTTGTTGCCGGGGGTGTTGAAGCAGGCGGATGCGGATAAGGCTGGGCAAGTCGTTGCCCCTTCCCTTGCTTCGTATAAAGCGCAAGCAAAAACGGGGGTGCTACTACCTACCCCTTCATGCCACCTCGATGCTTCCGGCCATTGCCCCATTCACCAGCCGGGGAAATCAGCAAACCGTTGCAAGCAGACGAACGCCTGTACCTGATCGTCAGCGCCGCCAGCGATGCTGAAGCGCTCAAGACGCTTTATCAAAATGAACCCATGACCCAAGCGACCCCGATCTGGGGCGGAACGCCCTACGCGGGCTGGCAACAGGTCATGCCCTACCTCGTCGAGTTGAAACCCACCTCCGGTTTTCTGCAGTGGATTGCCGAAACGGATGCGCGGGACTGGGGTTGGCTGGCGGTTTCATCCAGCACGCCTGAGGTGGTGTTCGAACACCTTCGCAGTTTGACCCAGGTGCGTATGCCCGATGGGACCGAGGTGTTTTTCCGGTTTTGGGATGGGCGGCATATCTTGCCGATTCTTGAAGGATTGGGTGATGCGGCGGGTGAAGTGCTGCCGGTGTTTGATCGGTATTTGATTAATGGGAAGCGTCTGGAGGTTGGGCCGCGGGTTGTGCCGCCAGCGAAGGATTGGCCGTGGTGGGAAGTGCCCAAGACGTTGCTCGATGGCTTGGCCAAGAAAAACCCGTCAACCCTGATTGGCAACTTGATGCAATGGCTGGAAGAGGAACGTCCAGACATCTACGCCGCTTACCCTGAGAGCAACCTGAAGCTGAAAATCGCACGTTTCGTGGGTCGCCCGGATGCTCCGCAAAACCTGAATGAAGTACTGTTAAACCACCTGATTCTGGAGCAAGGCTGATGGATCGCGTTGCCTACGTTGACAACCAACTGAGTACGTTCAAGGACAGTCTGAAGCTGTATCAGGAACAAACCAAAACCTGGTACGCGAAGGTCGCCGATAAAGGCAGCCGCGCAACAGACCTACCCTCCCTGCTCGGCATGGAACGAGTGATAAAGGTTGCCGGCACCAGTAAATCGGTCAGCATGACCGACGGTGACTTCTCCTCTAACGTGGCTCAGTGTCCCCTCAAAGGCCCGCTGCTGATCGAAAGCAAATTCGAATCGGTCTATGACATTCCGCTGGGCGATATCGAAGTCGAAATCGTCGCGGTAGAAGGCGGCGCGATCAGCAAGGTCAAACTGGATGCTCAAGGCAAAGCGGCCTGGACAGGTGGTGTGCCCGGCAAGTTCTACAAGATCCGCGTTCACAATGAAGTGACATCGGCGCAGATTGATACGTTGTTCAGCTCCTATGGCGGTCTCACCGCGGACCTGGAAGGCTTCCTGCGCAAGGAGTGGGCCGGTTTCAAACCGCAATGGTCCAACGTATCCGCCTCAGGCACCGCCATGGCCGTCGGCAATGGCATTCTTGAGGGTGGTTGGGAAGCGATCAAAGGCGTCTGGGACGGCATCAGTCTGGTGCTCGACATCCTGCAAGACCCGAGCAAGTTTGCGAAGGATCTCGGGGCTGGCACCCAGAAACTTATCGATCTGGCCAAACAAGCGCCCGACGTCATGAAAAAGGCCATGTTGCTGGCCAGCGACGAGGCCGCCCTGTTCCTGATGGTACGTAGCGCCGTTATCTGGCTCGCGGGCCTGCCACCGATGAAGATGGCCGGCGACGTCGCGAAAATGACCACGGCGGCGGTTGTCGGCATCGCCATCGATATCGTCATTTCGATTGTACTGACCATTGCGGCTGAAGGTACTGGCGTCATCTACCTTGCTGCACGGTTGAAGAAGTACGGCGAAATCATCATCAAGGCGGTCACCGGTTTTGTGGAGTCGGTGTTCAAGATCATCAAAGGCTTCATGGAATACGTCACGAAGTACACGGCTGTTGCGGCGCGTGGTGTGACGGCGCAGATGAAGAAGGGTTTGGCGCAGTTGCGTTTTGACGGGAAGAAAAACGCCAAACTGGGCAAAGGGAAGACCGGCGATGACGTTTCCAGACAGGCGACGACACCTGCCGACAAAAGTGCTGAGCCCGCCGCTAAAACCTGTACAGACAAGTGCCCCGTTTCGATGGTCACCGGCGAAGAGCTGTTGACGCTGAGTGATGGCCAGCTCGACGGTTTGTTGCCCTTTGAGTGGACGCGCCTGTACCGAACCAGTGCCGTGGAAATCGATTGTGGTCTGGGTTACGGCTGGAGCCATGCGCTGGCCCACCGTATCGAAATCAACGGTGACGAGGTCATCTGGACTGACCACGAAAACCGGGCCACGCCATTTCCGTTGCCGAGCCAGCAACGCCCCGCCATCACCAACAGCCTGTCCCGGGCTGCGATTTTTATCGGTGACGACCCATCGGAACTGGTACTGGCGCAGGCGGGCAACCGTCCTTCGTTCTACCACTTCCGCTTCAACAGCAAAGGCGCAACCCTGATCGCCATCAGCGACAGCTATGGCAACCGCTTGCATATCACCCGTGACATTCACGGCCGGATCAAACGCCTCGATAACGGTGCCGGTCGCGCCCTGCTCTTGCGTTATGACCGTAAGCACATCGTTGCCGTCGACTATCAGCAGTTCCTTCCGGCAGACAATCTGGAAGACGCCTGGAACACCGTCCAGACGTTGGTTACGTACAGCTATGACGCCCAGCATCGCCTGATCGAAGCGAAGAACGCTGCCGGCGAAGCCGAGCACTATCGCTACGACGATCAACACGTGATTCTTGAGCGGGAACTGGCAGGCGGCGCCAGTTTCTTCTGGGAATGGGAGAGCGAAGGCAAGTTGGCTCGCTGCATCCATCACTGGGCGAGTTTCTCGCAGATGGAAGCGCATTACGCCTGGGACGATAAAGGTAGCGTGACCGTTACCAACGCCGATGGCAGCGAAGAGGTCTACACCCACGACGATAAAGCGCGATTGATCAGCAAGGTTGACCCCGACGGAGCTGAACACCTCAAGGCCTATGACGAAAAAGGCCAATTGATCGCGGAAAAAGACCCACTGGGTGCCGTGACCGAATACCGGTATGACGAAGACGGCCTGATGACGGCTGTCATTCCCCCAGAAGATGAACCTGTTACTTACGAATACAGCAATGGATTCGTTAGCGATGTTCATCGCGGCAAAGCCACGTGGAAGTATCAACGCAACAACCAGGGCGACATCACTCAACAGATTGACCCGGATGGCAACGCCACCCTCTATAGCTACGATCGCCAGGGCCGTCTGCTGGAAATCCGCCACCCCGATGGCAGCCGCCATCAACTGGGTTGGAATAACCGCGATCAGCCGTTGCTGGTCAGTGGCTACTTCCGAGCCCTGACCCAACACACGAAAATCAAGTGGAACGAACTGTGGCTGCTGACCGACGTCCTCCAAGGAGGCCTCCACTATCAATGGGACGCCGCGAACCGCCTCGCGCAAATCACTCTGCCCGGCGGTGCAACCCGTGCGTTCACCTATAACGCTTACGGCAAAGTCACCGCCGAACGCGATGAACTGGGCCGCGTCACCCGCTACGAGTATGCGGATAACCTGCATCTGGTCAGCCGTCGCATCAACCCGGACGGCAGCCAACTGCGTTACCACTACGACAACTCGCGCCTGTTGCTCAGCGAGATCGAAAACGAAGTCGGCGAAACCTACCAGCTCGATTACCACCCCAATGGCCTGATCCAGCAGGAAATCGGTTTTGACGGCCAGCGCACCGCCTACGNNTACGACCTCAACGGCAACCTGCTGAAGAAAACCGAATTTGGCGACGACGGTAGCGAACTGATTACCGAGTACCAGCGCGACGCCGCTGGGCGCTTGCTGGTAAAAACCCTGGCCGATGGCGAAGAAATTCACTACAGCTACGATGCATTGGGTCGCCTGGTAAACGTCGACGACGGCCACTGGCCTCTCGCCTACGAATACGACCTGCAAGACCGCCTGATCACCGAACACCAGGGTTGGGGCACCACGCGTTACGAGTACGACAAACTCGGCCAACTGAGCCACTGCCGCCTCCCCGACGGCAGCAAACTCGACTACCGCCACCAATCCGGTGGTCGCCTGAGCAGCATCGACCTCAACGGCTCACGCCTAACCACTCACCAGTTCAGCGCCGGCCGCGAGCAGCAACGTCAACAAGGCCTGCTGCTCAGCCAATACCAGTACGACGAACAAGGCCGACTGCAAGCCCACACCGTGGGTCAGCAAGATCGCAACCTGTTCCAGCGTCGCTACGCCTACGATGCCAATGGCAATCTCGCGGGTATCGACGACAGCCGCAAAGGCAATCGCAGCTACCACTACGACCCGCTCGACCGCCTGATCAACGTCCGTGGCACCACCCCGGAAAGCTTCGCCCACGACCCGGCGGGCAACCTCCTGGGCCAGGGCGACCAGCCAACCGCAAACCTGGCCAACGTCAAAGGCAATCGCCTGCTCATGCAGGGCGACCGCCACTACGACTACGACGCCTACGGCAACCTGGCGCGCGAACGTCGAGGAACCGGACAAAAACTCGTCACTGAATACCGTTACGACTGCCAACACCGCCTGATCGGCGTCAGCCTCCCCGGCGGCAGTAATGCAACCTACAAATACGACGCCTTTGGCCGCCGTATCGCCAAGATCGTGGATGGCAGCACCACCGAATTCCTGTGGCAAGGCGAACGCCTGATCGCGGAAAGTGCCAATGACCGATATCGCACTTACATCTATGAGCCGGGCAGCTTCCGGCCGCTGGCAATGCTCGACGGTGAAGGCCCGCTGAAGGCCACACCGTATTACTACCAACTCGACCACCTCGGTACACCGCAGGAACTGACCGACTACAGCGGTGAGATCATGTGGTCTGCCAAGTACCGCGCCTACGGCAACCTCGCCACCCTCGACNTCGNCAAAATCGACAACCCGCTGCGCTTCCAGGGTCAGTACTTCGATGGGGAAACGGGCTTACATTACAACCGGCATCGCTACTACAATCCGGGCACTGGACGGTATCTGACGCCGGATCCGATCAAGCTGGCTGGGGGGTTGAATAACTACCAGTACGTGCCTAACCCTACGGGGTGGGTGGATCCGTTGGGGTTGGATACATGTCCAGGCGGTGATGCATGCAAACCACCCAACAACTCTGCAAATGCGACAAAGCCCGAAGGCTTGCCGATGACGCAGGAAAAATTTGATGAAATCATCGACCTTGATAAAACTAATACGTCGACATGGCGCGGACGACCCCACCAGACCGGTACCTCATGGTGTCTTTACAGAGGAACCAATAAAAGCGACGGAAAATGCGTGGGCGATAGCCAAGCGCGATGGTATAACCCCATACGTCGAACAACCTGGTAACGGAAACTGGATCTACGATGTCCCATACCCAAATGCAGGATTTAAAGGTGGACTCCCAGGCGCAGCGGACGGTCATCCGGTATTGAACTCAATTAGAATTGTAGTTAAACCAAACACAAATAACGTTGTTACCGCATTCCCGATGTGAGGATCATATGGAAAAAATATTCTATGCTGCAGATGCATATGTGAGCACATACGGTCAAGGCGCAGACTTGATAATTATAAAATCGCCAGAAGGCACTATATACGGAGCCGCCTGCGAGTTTGATATATGCACAAAAGACATAACTAAAGTCTCTATTCAACAAGGTGAGACTTTTGATGCTAGTGATAAAAAATTTGAAGAAGCTGAATGGCTTGAATATACAGATGACATAGGAACCACTCCCGCCGGATGGGAAGACATCGTAAACGCAGGTCTATCGGATTTTGTATCCGGATACCAACTAGAAAGTGAAGTTGTAATTCACAGATTCAAAAAATAAAAAAAATTGACAAAAAGGGGACAGATTTATTTCCACTAGAGAAAATAAATCTGTCCCCTTTTTCAACAGGGTCTGTTGCTCAGCCAATACCAGTACGACGAACAAGGCCGACTGCAAGCCCACACCGTGGGTCAGCAAGATCGCAACCTGTTCCAGCGTCGCTACGCCTACGATGCCAATGGCAATCTCGCGGGTATCGACGACAGCCGCAAAGGCAATCGTAGCTATCATTACGACCCGCTCGACCGGCTGATCAACGTTCGTGGCACCACGCCGGAAAGTTTCGCCCATGACCCGGCAGGCAACCTGCTCGGCCAAGGTGATCAGCAGGCTGCAAGCCTGGCCAACGTCAAAGGTAACCGCCTGCTGATGCAGGGTGATCGACATTACGACTACGACGCCTATGGCAATTTGAGCCGTGAACGTCGAGGAACCGGACAAAAACTCGTCACTGAATACCGTTACGACTGCCAACACCGCCTGATCGGCGTCAGCCTCCCCGGCGGCAGTAATGCAACCTACAAATACGACGCCTTTGGCCGCCGTATCGCCAAGATCGTGGATGGCCACACCACTGAGTTCCTGTGGCAAGGCGAACGTCTCATCGCCGAAAGCGCCAACAACCGCTACCGCAGCTACATCTATGAACCGGGCACCTTCCGCCCATTGGCCATGCTCGATGGCGAAGGCCCGCTCAAAGCGGAACCGTTCTACTACCAACTCGACCACCTCGGCACCCCGCAGGAACTCACTGACTACAGCGGCCAGATCATGTGGTCGGCGAAGTACCGCGCCTACGGCAACCTCGCCACCCTCGACGTCGCCGAAATCGACAACCCGCTGCGCTTTCAGGGCCAATATTTCGATGCGGAAAGCGGGCTGCACTACAACCGCCATCGCTACTACAATCCGGACAGTGGTCGTTACCTGACGCCTGACCCGGTAAAGCTGGCGGGTGGGATCAACGCGTACCAGTACGTGCCGAACCCTACGGGGTGGGTAGATCCGCTAGGCTTGAATACATGTCCNGGTGGAGATGGTTGCGAGCCAAACTGTACTCCTAAAACAAAGTCCTTAGAGGAATTGGTTCCCGGCGGTAGCATTCCAAGTGTCAAAGATGGCGCATTTAATAAGTGGTTCAATGAGTTGACTCCAGACGAATTTGATACGGTTTGGTCCAACAAAACCTATCAGGACTTCATTAAAGCCAGGTTGAGGTACCCAAGTGGAATTCACGAATGGCACATGGTTTCGAGAGCGGATACATTCAAGCGCTGGGGAGTGAATGCAGAACAAATTTATGAGCTACGGTCCGCAATTTCAGATGTGAAATTTGTCAATCCTGCTGGGCACCATGGCGGTAAAGGCTCGACGAAAGCGCATAATGAAATCCTAGACATTATCGACAACTCCAAAGATCACAGTGAATTCCGAAAAGGCCTAAATGAGTGGGCTGGACGGCGATTGGAAGGCGGTGCCGATGCTCTACCTTCAGGACTAAAAAATTGAGGAAACAAAAAATGGGCTCGAAAAAAATCGTTTCTATTTGGACGGCAAACACCGATTGGGAACCGTCTACTCTTCGAGATGTGATGAGCTCAGAGTATTCTGACGACGGAGACTTTCTTGGCTCTGAGTTCAGTAAGGCTTTCTCACTTGGTTTTGTTGACGATGACACTGTCGAAGCAGATAAAATCGAGCCAACCAATTCTCTAATTAATGCAATTGACGGATGCTCATACGACCTTGACATCGCGTCTGACATGAAAAATAAAAACACTCCTCTGACCGATGCGCCTATAGACACCATAGTTGCAATCTACGACTACTCCTTCTCGGGCACTCCCCAAAACACTAAAATCAGAAATAATCTATTTACATACCGAGGAAGCTTTGAATACCAAGACTAAACTCTCAGAGACTAGAGAGTAAGGGATAAATATATTTCTGCATTCTAAAATAAATCTATCCCTGGGAAATCCTTGATGTTAATCCGGAGACTTCGACTCGTATACCAGGAAACCGATGAAAGTGAAAATTGACAAGAGCCTCTAACTAGAGGTAATAGATCTTATTGTCGCACTGGTTATTGGTGATCTTGATAAAATTTCCGGCAAAAACTAGTATGGAATACTCAACGAACCGGATATTAATGCAAGAATCTCCGAGTACGGCAATACATTGGCATTACCTCCAGCGTCTTTCGTAGAAAAGATAGATAATTATGAGTACAAGGATGGCTCTGGCTTAGCCCTCGATACACCTCTGTGGACAAAGGAGGAAGGAATGAGCGACCTGACTCTTTCCCTTGTGTTGATATACAGCAAAAAGGGGACCAGCAAAAAGGGGACAGATTTATTTTCACTAGAGAAAATAAATCTGTCCCCTTTTTCACCATATACTTCATGGACAAGATCACCTGATATCGCCAGGCAATTTGCGAAAGAGGATGGACTTATTCTGAGAGTTAAAATTGGCGCCCCCAAAGAAGGGGACAAGTGGTCATGGCAGTATTCGAAAGATCGTTGGGGGGGGGGGAGCAAGAAGTTCTCTTGAAAGTACCCCGTAGCGGGGATATCGAGATATTTAAACCATGAATATATTAGATTTGTTACAGCAAAACTTTCATCTCGCAGACGACGGGATAAAATCGGCTCAACTATTAAAAAAAACAACTAACGAAAGTTTCATTTTTAAAAACGATTACATTATAAAAAAAACTAGCGATGCGTATAAAAAATAACTCACCACTCAAAAAGAAATTGCAAACACAACTTCATCGGTAATGCCAGGACTTGAAGAGCTTTTAAATGCGCTTTCAAGTATGGCGCCTGACGCAATACTATCAATGCGCTTCATTGACAGTATCAGTTGGGACGGTCGCATTTTTTATGATGAAAAAAATACATTTATTGGCGCAATAATTGGAAAAAAGAAAAATATAAATTGGGAGACGCCCCCGAACTGGGACGGTTCAGAGGAAATGCTACGAACCTACAACGCCCAAAAAGACAACTAAAACCCTAAAGAAACGGGACACCCATTAGCCGGTCTCCAGTCAAGGCTAAAGGGTTTCTTCCTTCGTTTAAAGGCATGTCGAATTTGGATAGAGCGAAAGAAGGCGGTGCACCTTACATCATGAAGGATGGGGTTCCTCAACAGTTTTAGTTGCACCACTCAAGGCAACATGAAAAGGGGCCGCTTTTTGAGCTAAGTGTAGGACTCACCTTACAACCTTAAAAGGCAAGGGTCGAGAAGCAGTACATCCTTACGGACATAACCAACACCTAGATGCGCCTGTAGATAGGGAACTTTTAAAAAAGTTCCTCAATATTGGAAAGACCGAGCAGCAGCAAAAAGGGGACAGATTTATTTTCACTAGAGAAAATAAATCTGTCCCCATTTTCCGTCGGAGATTTCCTGCAAGCTACGGCGTATATTCGAACTTGCGCTCAGCTTCCCATGCCGATATCGTTTCCGTGTCGTTGCAAATGCAGCGATCGGGTTTAGCAGCTCGGTAAATATCAAGGCACGCAATGTCCCCTCTTGATCAGTCGGTTTTTTTGCCTCCTGATTGGCGTTTTGGTGACTGTGCGTGGGGCACTTCGGTGCGCCGGGTTCCTTGATCCCTGGTCTGCTAACCCGCGTACAGTCGCCACCTTTCGTTTAGCAGCGATGCGTGGTGGCCTCATTGATCAAGGAGTTTCACCATGTTCAAAATCACACCCAACCCACCCGAAACCGACGACGTTTCCCCCTACGAAACCGATAGAACTAAGCAAAGCCACCCAACGCGCCGTCAGCGCCCGCCTCCGCGACCCAAAAAAACCTGACCCCGTCAGCCACGTCTTCACCATCCTCCCCAACATCGACACCGAAACCCTGCTAAGTCATGCCTGCGAAACCCTCGCTTCACTCAACGTTCTCACCACTGACCTGGCCTGTGAACTCGAGGGTTCACACCGCAGCCTCGCGCTGTCGATTCAGCAATTGGCCGTCCTGGGCGAGCTGCTGGTAAACCGAGCGCTGGATAACCTCGATCCACCCGGCGAGGCGTCCGACGTTCCGTCGGGCACTGAGTCTTGAGAGAAAGGAGAATCAGACATGGCTCGATACATGCCAATCACCGGCATCGACTGCATGATCCCTTCCCTGCTGATTGATGCTGAGGCTCCCCTCGACGTATTACATGACACGGCGGCACATCGCCTTTGCTGAAGGACAGGATTTCATGACGTACTTTAAGACCAACCTCAGCAAAAAAGAGGAAAAGGCGCCGGTAGATAGTTCGGCATTATGAAGTCAAAGGGCGCGACGCAACGGCTGCGATTTGCTGGATGTCATAGGCTGACGTTTACAGGCACAGCTTTATATAACAAAAAACGGGCAATCTTATGATCGCCCTTTTTTTATACATTCACCGCCAACAAACTCTCCCCAACCTCATACTTAACAACCACCAGCTTCCTATAAAGCCGCTCATTCTCCAACACCTCACTCCCCTGCCCTTTACTTCGCCGCCTCTGAACCGAATGGCAGTATCCGACCTTCATCAGGAAACCTCGCGCAAAAACCGATGCCAACCTGATAAATGTGATACCAAAAACCCCCGCACCCGATCACACAACAATTCCCCTTCCAACTGCTGCTCGCCCACGTTCAACTTCAACTTCAACTTCAACTGAAAATGCCGATAAAGCCGCTCATTCTCCAACACCTCACTCCCCTGCCCTTTACTTCGCCGCCTCTGAACCGAATGGCAGTATCCGACCTTCATCAGGAAACCGATCGAAGCTGTGGTTTGACCGCTCCACCACTAAAAGCGGCGAATGAATGGCCACCAAATGACAGGTCCATGCCTTCGACGTAACCGCGTTTGCGGGTCGGGCGGCAGAAGGAAAAGTATTCACCCGACGCGATGACTATGTCGTTATTGATGACACGGCCTGTTTGAGGTTGATGACTTTGTTGTGTTGCAGCGCAAAATATCGGAGTTGCCGAGTTTACGAATGAGCTTGGAGGTGTGTTTGAGGTCGCGAAACGACATGCGGGATTCGGCGTTGACGTGCTGCTGCAGGTGCATATCGTACCCGGGAGGTGTTCGCCCAGTGTAATGGCCTCGGCAATCCATGCACTGGTAAAGAGCCTTGCCACTGGGCGAACGGGAAGTATTTTAATGGAAGTTGGCGAAGTTGTCCGCATACATAATCATGAAATTTATCGATACAACATTAATTAAATGTCATCTTAAATATTATTTGTACGACGACAAAAACTCACCAGCTAGACCATTAAAACTGATTGTTCTTATACAAAAAAACTGTACAAGAACAATCAATATATAGAGCTAATACTCAACTTCAGTGTTTGCTGGTCACTGTGAGGATGTCGGTGTAGGTCACGACGACACTCTGTCCAACTTTCAGGTCTTTCAGTTTTGCTTGAACTTCGGGCCGTACAACGTCGATGGTCTTGGACTGGCCGGCAGGGTTTTCAAAGGTCAGCTGGTTTTTCTTCAAGTCGATTTTGGTGATTTTCAGTTGAACCTGCACTTGGCGGTAGGCTTCGCCGCCCGGGTTGTCGCTGCCAGGGGCTGCACGGACTTCGCCGGTGCGCTCGACGGTGCCTGGCAAGCCTTTGTCGACATCGGTGTCGAGGTAGGCGGCGACGGCGCTGGTGACCTTGACGTCGACTTGATCGCCGACTTTCAGATTACCAAGGTTCTTCGCCTTGTCGGTCAGTTGCACGTGGACCTGACGCCCTTCCGGTCCTTCCAGGACAACCCGGTGATTCGCCGCGTCGACCGAGACCACTTTGGTGGTGACCTCGTCCGCTTCCACAACGGCAGACAGCGGAATGTCCGCAGCCATGGCGCCAAGGCTGGTGGTAGACAGCAAGGTAGCGAGGGTGATGGCTTTCGTCAGTGCGTGGAGTTTCATAAGCATACTTTCCCTGTGATTGGGTGGCAGCAGACGGCTCTGGCCCGAGGGTCAGCGCCGACTGTGCAACTCAGCATAGACGCAGTTCAGGGATTTTTTGCAGTTTCTTGCGCGGTGGATTCACCGCTTTGCGTGCCCTTGCCGCTTTCCTTGCGCCGGGTCGGATCGGTGGAGCGCAGGGCGTCGTTGTCGCGCTCGACTTCGCCCGCTGGGCGCGGTTCGTCGGGGTGTTTTTCGATGTCGGGTGATTGGGGTTTCATGTGGATCTCCTCAGGCTTCGGGATCATCGACCTCTTGTGCGACGTTTACGGAAGGCGAGTCTTTGTGGGATTGCTCGGCCTTGGCCTTCAATGTCTGCCACTGTTCCAGGTCAATGGCGCCCTGCCCCAGCAAGTCGTCGGCCACCCGCAGCAGTTCGCTGTAGTGGGCGTCGGGGGATTGCTGCCAGTAGGCCTTGTCTTCGAACAAGCGCTGCCAGGCATCGAGGTCAGGTGGCTTGAGGTCTTCGCTCATGACGGGCTCCATTGAATGGGCTTGTTAACTTAGGAGGCCGTCGCCGAACCGAGAGTTCCGACTCAATACCCGGTCATTTCCAGATAACCCGTGCCACCTTTGAATTGCACGGGGCCTTCCCAGTAAGGAATGCGCAAATCCATCCAGGCGTTGGGATTGAGGGCGGTGATGGAGATGTCGAGATGTTTGGCCGGGATTTTGATCGCCCAGCGCACCGGCATTTCACGGCCGGCGACTTTGGCAGTGTCCTGCGGTGTGAGGCTGATGTCGGAGGCATGCAATGACTGAGTCTGGCCTTGAGCATCGATCCACGTGCCTGTGAGATAAGGCGCGCCGTCCTTTTGCCGCATGCGATAAAGCATGACCTGTTCACCGCTGTCCAGGTGCAGCGAAAACCAGTCCCAACCTGTTTGATTGGCCGTCAACGGCTGACTGCTCCATTCGCGATCGAGCCAGGCCGGACCGCTGACCTGATAAGTTTTGCCATCGATTTCCAGCGCGCCACTGGCCTGGAAGAACGGCTGGCTGTAGTAATACGACGCCTGCCCTTGTTCGGATTTCTGACTGAAACCCTTGTCGCCCTGAAGCACCAGTGGACGGGTGGACGTCAACCGCAATTGGTAGCTGAAGCCCTTGTCCCGCGCGCTGAGTTGCAGATCTGCCAAGGCATCGGGCCCCTGGCTGCTGAAACGCCAATCGTCGATCCAGGCATTGAACGGTGCGAGACTCACCCCCGCCTGACCAACCCCGCCACGGGCATAGCGTTCGGCGGCGTGATGGGCGGTTGCCGACGTCACGGCTGCGTGCCCCAGCCAAATGGTCTGATTGCCCCAACCCGACTGCTCCGGGACAGCTTTCAACGCGCTGCGAAACAAAGTCCACTGCACGCCGAACAGATTGCCTTGCGCGTCTTTGAGATTGGCAGTGACGTACCACCATTCGATTCGGAAACCATCGTGGGGACCGTGGTCTGCCGGGAAGCTGAACACCCGGCCGGGCACCACTGGTGTGAATACGGAGGCGTCACCACCAAGACCTGCGAAGCCCTTCTCCTCAGGCACCGAATCATCACAGCCGCTCAGCAACGCCAATAACAAAAGACCGACCTTAATCCTCATGAGCAAACGTCCTCAGCAGGTCCGCCGGTTGCGTGCGATACAGCGAATACAGCGGCCACGCCGATGCCAGCAAGGTCGCGAACAACGCCAGGCCCATCAACTGCAACAGCTGCAACGGAAACACCCGCAACGGCAATCGCCAGCCAAATGCCTGCACGTTGATCACCGTGTCCAGGCACCACGCCAACGCGATCCCCAACGGCAACGCCAGCACCAGCGTCAGCACCGCCAGCAACCAGGTTTGNCCAAGGTTGAGCAGCATCAATTGCCGCCGCGTCACCCCCAGCGCCCAGAGTGGCGCGAGTTGACCCAGACGGCTCTGGCTCTGGGTCAGCAAGCTGATAAACAACGCCACACCGGCCACGCCGAGGGTGAGGCTGTTCAAGGCGGCGGTGGCGGCGAAGGTGCGTTCAAACACTTGGCTCGACCAGCCTTTGAGTTGCTGCTGATCGACGATTCGGCTGTCGTCCAGGCTGAAACGTGTTTGCAGCGTTTTGAGGAACGGCGCAATCAACGCGGGCTCGATGCGCAGGTTGAAACGATTGGGCGTGAGCTGCGGCCACCCGCGCAGCAGATGATTGCCGTTCACCAGTATGTGGCCCTTGGGATTGCCGTAGTCGGCGTAGATCCCGACGATCCGCGGCGACCACGGGCCGCCCGGCGTGGGAATGGTCAGGTGATCGCCGAGCCGCACCTTTAAGCGCCGGGCCAGTTGCTCGCTGAGCATCAGCGCATCGTCCTTGGCCAAACGGTCCCAGGGGTTGTCGCCCAAGGCTTCCAGCAGCGGCCAATGCTGGCGGTAGGTCGGGTGATCGATCACGCCGAAGATATCTGCCGGCCAGCCTTGGAGCTGGATCGACACCTGCCAGTTGGGCAGCACGGCCGTCAGTGAAGGCTGCTGTTTGAGCCAGGTGTGAAGTTCTCGGGACTGTGCCGGGTTTTGTGGATTGATGTAGAGCTCGGCGGTCAGCCGTTGTTCGAGCCAGTCGTTGAAGGTCTGGCGGAAACCGGCGGTCATGCTGCCGGCACCGATGTTCGCCGCCAGCGCCAACAGCAGCGCCATCAGGGCCAGGCTCAGCGCCGGCAGTTGCTGACGGCAGTCGGCGAGAAACCATTGGCCGAGCACCGAATGACTGCGGCTCAACGCCAGGTTCAAGACCAGATTCAGCACCACCGGCAAGGCCAGTGCGGCACCGATCAACAGCGCCGCCATCAGCACAAAGCCACTGGCCAGGCTCTCACCCCGGAACAAGGCGATGAGCGCGATGACAGCAGCCAGTGCCGCGACCCAACCCTGACGCCGTAACCAGCGCGCGTGAGCTTGATGCCAGGCCTGCGGATCGGCCAAAGCCAGCAACGGAAGACGTGCCGCCCGCAGCAGACTGTTGGCCCCGGCCAGCAACGCGCCGAGCAGGCTCAGGCCCACACCGCTGAACCACCACCACGGACTGAGGCTCAACTGCCCCGCCACTTCGGCACCGTACAAACCGCGCAGACTGGCGGCCACATCCGGCAACAGCACGCTGGCCAGCAGGTAGCCGCTGGCGACGCCGGCAAGGCCGCCGATCAGCGCCAGCGCTCCCAGCTCAACCACCAGACACGTGATCAGCATTCGAGCGCTGACCCCACAGGCGCGCAGGGTTCTGAGCAAGCCTCGACGTTGCTCCAGCGCTAGCCCGATCGCGGCGTGAACGATGAACAAGCCGACTACAAACGACAGAAACCCCAAGGCATCGAGGTTCAAGTGAAAGCTTTCAGTCAACCGCGAAAGGTTGTTTTCTTCCCCACTGGTTTTGAGCTGCAACTGGCCTTTGTATTGATCGGGCAGTGCGGCACTGAAATCCTTGGGCAACAGCAGGCGCGACAGTTGCTCCGGCAGGCCGAGAATCTGCTGGGCGAAGCCGATGTCCACCAGCAACATGCCGGGGGCCATATCGGTTTGAACGTGCAGCGGAGGCAATGCCACGCCGCTCACGCTCAGCGGCTGTTCACCTTCATGCAGACCCAACGCTTGCAAAGTCTGCGGCGAAATCCAGGTGCGGCCCGGCGGGGTGAAAAACTCGACAATTTGCTCGATCGCCAACGACCGCCCCGCCACCGCCGAGCCGGCCGGCAGCGACACCGGTTCGATGCCCATCAGCTGTAGACGTTGCTCCTCATGGCCCTTGAGCGTCACCCGCCCTTGCAACACGGGCGATACCGGCCAGCCCGCGCGACGCAGGTCGACAAACAGTTGCTGGGAAAAGGTCGCGCCACTGGGCGCACTAAGGCTGGCTTGCGGTTCGCCGCCGATCAACTGACTGGCTCGAGCATAGCTGTCACGCGCCTGGCTGTTCAGTGCCTCTACGCCGGTCAGCAGGCTGGTGGCGAGCCAAAGCCCGGCCAGCACACTGAAAAATTGCACCGGGTGCTGCCACCAATGGCTGAGCAGCGCCCGCAACGTTTCACGAAAGACGCGCACCTCAGTGCTCGCCCGCGCCAGCCAGATGGCCGCGGTGCAGCACCACTTGTTCCGCCAGGCGTGCGGCAACGCGATGACTATGCGTGACCATCAACAGGGTGGTAGGACTGTCGTCGAGCAATTCCAGCAGCAACTTCAATACTTCATCGCTGGTGGCTTCATCGAGGCTGCCGGTGGGCTCGTCGGCCAACAGCAATTTCGGCTTCGACGCCAGGGCGCGACCCAAAGCGACTCGCTGCTGTTGCCCTCCGGAGAGCTGCTCAGGGTAACGCCGCAGCAAATCACTCAAGCCCAGTCGCTGCACCAGATGCGCCTGCCAGCGCGGATCATGCCGCCCGGCCAGGCGCGCCTGAAACGCCAGATTGTCCTCGACCCGCAGGCTGCCGATCAGGTTGAACTGCTGGAACACCAGGCCAATTTCAGTCCGCCGCCAGTTCGCCAGTTGCCCTTCGTTCATCTGGTCCAGCCGATGTTCGCCGCTTTGAATGCTGCCGCGATCGACCTTGTCCAGCCCGGCGATCAAGTGCAGCAAGGTGCTCTTGCCACTGCCCGACTCGCCCATCAGCGCCAGGCTGCTGCCGGGTTTCAATGTCAGGTCGACACCTTGCAGCACCGGCAACGGACCTTGCGCAGTGGCGTAGCTTTTGAAGACGCCCTTGACCTGAAGCATGGGGGGAGGCTCGCTGATGGCAGTGCGCCTAGGATAGCGGACGGTAGCGGCACCGCGTTATCGTTCTTCGCGGGCAAGCCACGCTCCCACAGGACCGCGTCGTTCACAGCATTGGTAAACAACGCGGTCCCGTGGGAGCGTGGCCTGCCCGCGAAGAGGCCGGATCAGACAACCCAAAACCTCACTGCCCCACCGCCACACTCGTCGCCGCCTGCCCCGGCGTCACAATGCTCTTCAGATCAATATGCTTCCATTCAGGCTTCGCCCCCAACCGGGCATTGAACCGATAGTTGAACGTAAACTCGTCCGCGGTCGGCACGCTCAACGGCTTGCCATACACCGACTCGATCCCCGCCAAGTCATAGCCCATCAACTGCAACAGCGTCGGGAAGATGTTGTAGTGACTCGACCGATCCTTGTTCGCGGCCAGCGCCTTCGGCCAATCCAGTGTGCGCAACTGATCGCCTTGAATCACCACCAGCGGCACCAGGCCCTCCTCTTCCACCGGATCGCCCCCGCAGTGCGTATTCAACCCTGGGTTGCCTCGTTCATGCAGGTCTTGCCCATGGTCCGAGGTGTAGATCAGCAGCGCGTTGCTCATGTCCGCCTGGGCGAAAACCCGGGAGAAAAACTCCCCGACGTTCCACAGCAGCGTGTTTTTGTAGGCATTGCGGTACAGCAGCCAGTCATCCGGCTGACCGTTGAAGCCATCGCGCTTGCCGGTGTCCGCGATCTCGACAAACTGCCCGCGAGGCAGTGTCGGACGATAGGCCATGAACGCGTCCGGGTACTTGTCATGCACCGGAAAATGCGCGCCCACCTTGTTGATCACCACCAGCTCAGGCTTGCCGTCGTTGAGCAGGTCGATCAGTTTCGCCGCTGCCGCCATGTCGCGATCACGCACGCTGGTCTGGTCGAACTGCACAAATTCGTCGATGTCCTTTTTCTCGGCTTCGTTCATCAGGTTCTGCAAGTTGCCACCGGTGCGCTGGGCATCGATGTACACGGTGCGCAGGCCCGCCTTCTTCGCATACTGCCAGATCGACGGCATCGTGCTGTTGATGCGCATGTAGTCGGCGCGGGTGCCGCCGTACCGCAGGGTGATGTTGGTGTCGGCGCTGCAATTGGCAATGGACGCGGCGTATCCGTAATTGAAGATCGCGACGCCCGGGCGCGGTTCCTTGAGGTTGCTGTGCACACCGAACGGCGCGTTGATGTCCAGGTAGTTGCCGGAAATGCTTTCGTCGATGACCAGCACGATGTCGTGCCCCGGCGGCGCGTCGTTGCGCGCCAGGCTCACAGGCTCGCGCGGGCCGACGGTGTTGTGCAGGGCTTCATAAGTGAACAGATTCAAATAAGCCAGCGGCGTGTACATGATCGGCAGGCCACGGGCGCCTTCGCCAGCGCGCACAAACAACACCGCACTGAGCAGCAGCACCCCGAGCACCGGCGCCGCCACCAGCAACGCACCGGGCAATGGCATTCGCCGACGCGGTTTGAGCCCGATGCCGAACAACAGCAGCAAGCCGCCGACCACCCCACTGATGATCGCGTCGCGGTACTGGTACGCCGCCTCCTGAATGAACCCACCGGAATACACCAGCGACACGAAGCTGCTGTAGGTCAGGTAGTCGGCCGTGACGCGGGTATAGACATCGAAAAACACCGCGGACACAAACATCACCAGGGCAAATAGATGACGGATCAATGTCTGGCGAATGTAAGCGGTCATAAAAAGCGCCACGGTTAGCGCGATAAACATCCCGCCAAACAGCAGCACTGGAAAACCTATTCCCATTGCGCTCAGGCGTTCCAGGTAATAGTCGTAATTTTTGAATAAGTAGAGAACTAAGAGCAGTTCTTTAAGGTATCGAATCATAGTCTTTCCGATGCTCGCGGCCGTCCGTTGGCCAATAGATTGTCGGCCATTTTTTGACACTAGCACCGGGCCATCAAAGCGCAAGAAATGTCGGGTTTTTACACAAAGCGTCAAAAAAACGTTGACTCAAATCTGACACACTCGAACCGCTACAACCCTTGTGTTTCATGCCCTACGACCGTTTATCGTTTTCTTCGACATGTGAAAAACCCGTCAAAACCGCGGCAAATCCAGCAGCGGCAAGCACTTGATGGCAAAACGCCCCAAAAATGGGGCTGTTATAGCAGTGCAACATGTCATTTTGCTGACACGTTTTCCCAGCGCTGGGCTATACCCCTTTTGACAGTCTTATTTAAGTTCTTTCCACCGTCTTACGAGGCACGCCAATATGGACGTGAGCGTATTTGGTACGGGCTATGTTGGCCTGATACAAGCAGCGGCACTGGCCGATGTCGGACATCGTGTCTTATGTGTCGACATCGATCCGAACAAGATCAAGCAATTGCAACAGGCCGTGCCGCCGATCAGCGAACCGGGGTTATCCAGCACGCTGGAAGAGAACATCAAGGCCGGCCGTTTGCTGTTCACGACCCAGGCCAGCGATGCAGTCGAACACGCCGAGCTGATTTTCATCGCCGTCGGCACGCCCGCCGATGAAGACGGGTCGGCCGACCTCAGTCACGTACTGAATGTAGCCCGCCAGATCGCCAGTTACATGGAGGCCGATCGCACCCTGATCATCAAGTCCACCGTGCCGGTCGGCACCGCGGACCAGGTGTCTGCCACCGCCAACGAAGAACTGCTGCGCCGTGGCAAGAGCGCCCTCACTGTGCGGGTGGTCTCCAACCCCGAGTTTCTCAAGGAAGGCAGCGCCCTCGCCGATTGCATGCGCCCGGACCGGATCATCGTCGGCACCGACGACGAAGAAGCCCGCGGCCAGCTCAGCGAGCTCTACGCGCCGTTCTGCCGCAACCATGAAAAGATCATG
The DNA here is from genome assembly GCF_002251635.1 of Pseudomonas mandelii. Lineage (GTDB taxonomy): Bacteria > Pseudomonadota > Gammaproteobacteria > Pseudomonadales > Pseudomonadaceae > Aquipseudomonas > Aquipseudomonas mandelii_B. The sequence goes on along the minus strand of NZ_NMOJ01000244.1, from coordinate 78,039 downwards.
TTCATGGACAACCGCAGCGCCGAGCTGACCAAGTACGCGGCCAACGCGATGCTCGCCACGCGCATCAGTTTCATGAACGAACTGGCCAACCTCACCGAGCTGCTGGGAGCTGACATTGAAGCGGTGCGCAAAGGCATCGGTTCGGACCCACGCATCGGCTACCACTTCATCTACCCGGGTTGCGGTTTCGGCGGCTCGTGCTTCCCCAAGGATCTGCGTGCCCTGCTGCACACTGCCGAACATAACGGCATGCCGTTGCGCCTGTTGCGCAGCGTCACCGACGTCAACGACAGTCAGCGTCACATCCTCTTCAGCAAACTGAAAGCGCAATTCCCCAACGGCCTGGCCGGCAAATCCATCGCGATCTGGGGCCTGGCGTTCAAGCCCAACACCGATGACATGCGCGAAGCCCCCAGCCGTTACCTGATGGAAGCGCTCTGGGCCGAAGGCGCGAGCGTGCAGGCTTATGACCCGGAAGCCATGTCCGAATGCCGGCGCATTTACGGCTACCGCAATAACTTGCACCTGTGCGCCACCCGCGACGACACCCTGGAAGATGCCGACGCCCTGGTGATCTGCACCGAGTGGAAGAACTTCCGTGTGGTCGACTTTGACTTGCTGGCGAGCAAACTGCGCTCGCGGGTGATCGTCGACGGTCGCAACCTCTACAACCCGGAACAAGTGGCGGCGGCCGGTTTGCACTACAGCGGCATTGGCCTGCGGCACATCGTTCCCGAGGCGCCGCGACCATGAAGATTCTCGTCACCGGAGCGGCCGGTTTCATTGGTGCCCATTGCGTGTTGCGGCTGATCCGTGACGGGCACCAGGTGCTAGGCCTCGACAATTTCAATGATTACTACGACCCGCAACTCAAACACGACCGCGTGGATTGGGTGCAGGAGCAGGTTGGCGCTTTCCAGCTCGCGACGGTTGACCTGGCCGACGGTCCGGCCATCGAGGCCCTGTTTGTCCGTGAAAAGCCTGAGGTGGTGATTCACCTCGCCGCCCAGGCCGGGGTGCGTTACTCGCTGGAGAACCCAAGGGCTTACCTCGAGAGCAATTTGAGCGGGTTCCTCAACATTCTCGAAAGCTGCCGCAACCACCCGGTCAAGCATCTGATCTATGCCTCGTCCAGTTCGGTCTACGGCGCGAACCAGCACACGCCCTATTCGGTGAAGGACGGCGTCAACCATCCGCTGTCGCTGTACGCCGCGACCAAGAAAGCCAACGAGCTGATGGCCCACAGCTACAGCCACCTGTATGGCATTCCCTGCACCGGCCTGCGTTTTTTCACCGTGTACGGGCCTTGGGGGCGGCCAGACATGTCGCCGATCCAGTTCGCCCGGGCGATTGCCGAAGGAACGCCGCTGAAGTTGTTCAACTACGGCGAGCACCAGCGCGACTTCACCTACATCGACGACATCATCGAAAGCATCGCACGCCTGATCGAGCGTCCACCGCAAGCCAACGCCGAATGGGACCGTGAACAACCGGACCCGGCCAGCAGCATGGCGCCGTGGCGGATCTTCAACATCGGCGGCCAGCACCCGGTGGAGCTCAAGGATTACCTGGCGCTGCTGGAAAAACACCTTGGACAAAAAGCCCTCGTCGAGTTGCTGCCGCTGCAGCCGGGCGACGTGCTCAACACCTGCGCCGATGCCAGCGACCTGGCTCGGGCGACCGGATTTCAGCCTTGTATCGAGCTGGATGAGGGACTCGGGCGCTTCATCGCCTGGTTCCGCGATTACTACCCACTGCCTATCGCCCACGCGCCGCTAGCGGCTGAACTTCAGCGGAGGATTCTATGACTGGACATGAAAAAACGGTGCCCCTGCAACAGATGCGCCGGGACAAGCGCCTGGACCCGGAGCACCGAATGCGCCTCGACACCGCGATCCATATGCAGGGTCGTGGCTGGATGACCGGCCGTGACGGCGGTCGCCCCTGGACGTTGTCACGCACCAACCGCGTGGTCGCCTGCTTCGGCGCGCTGGTCATTCTGCTATTGATCTCGCCCATCCTGTTGGGCCTGGCGCTGGCGATCAAATTCAGCAGCCCGGGACCGGTGATGTTCGTGCAGAAACGCACGGGCTACCGCGGTCGCAAGTTCGGCATGTACAAGTTTCGCACCATGGTGGCCAACGCCGAGGAGCTCAAGGAGTCCCTGCGTCACCTGAACAAGCACGGCGCCGACGCGATCGATTTCAAGATCGACAAGGATCCGCGCATCACCGGCATCGGTGGTTTCCTGCGGCGCAGCAGCCTGGATGAGCTGCCGAACCTGATCAATGTGGTGATGGGCGACATGCGCCTGGTGGGCCCGCGGCCAACCTCGTTCAACGCGTACCGCTACAAGGACAATCACCTTGCACGCCTGAGCATCTACCCCGGCATGACCGGCCTGTGGCAGATCTCCGGGCGCAGCAATATCGACTTCGACCAGCGCGTTGAGTTGGACCTCAGCTATATCGCCGAGCAGAGCCTGTTGCTTGATCTGAAGATCCTGTTGAAAACCCCCTTCAAAGTATTCAGCGGCCACGGAGCGAGTTAAATGGACGGTTCATCAGCCAAAAGCCTAAGCATTGCCAACCCGAGCGAGTCCAACCTGACGTCGACCGTGCTCGATCAAGATCTGCGGATCCTATTCCTCACCGCCGCTAACCCCGGCGCAGGCACCACCACCAGTGCCCTGGCGCTGGCCAGTCAGCTGGCACAAATGAGTAGCGGCGAGGTGCTGCTGGTCGATGCCAGCCAGTCATCGACCAACCTCACGCAGCAGCTGGGGCTGACCAAGGAGCGCGGTTTTCGCGACCTGCTGTTCAACACCCAGAGCCCGCCATTGCTGCAGGACTGCGTGGTGAATGTGTCCAGCCTGCCCTTCCACATCTTGCCTAACGGCCGGTATGTGCGCGGCACCGAACACCTGACACCCGAACGCCTGGGCCCGTTGCTCGATCAGCTCGGCAGTCAGTATCGCTTTGTGGTGATCGACGGCGACGCGGTGTATTCCGCCGCCGACACCATGATCATCAGCACCCAGGTGGACGGCGTGATCATGGTCGTGCGCTCCGAAGATACGCGCTGGGAAGTGGCCCAGGCGGCGGTTCAGCGCTTGACCCAGGCCGGCGCAAAACTGGTCGGCAGCGTCTTCAACCGACGTAAGTACTACATGCCGAAATGGCTCTACAAAAACCTGTGAGCAATCAGAAAAGGATGACGACATGAACGCCAAAATGCTTGTCCTGCTGTTGCTGCCGCTTGCAGGTTGCTCCAGCACTTCCGAAACCCAGAACATGCCGGTGAATATCCTCACGGCCTCACCGGCCAATGCCCAGGCCACCGATATGCCCAAAGTCGAACAGACCTTGCGGCCACAGGACGTGCTGGACGTGATCTTTCACATCAGCACCAGCGGCTCGGACGCCTACCGCATCCAGTCCGGTGACCAGATCGGCCTGAACTTCACCGCCGCCAGCCAGCTCAACGGCAATCAACTGGTGCTGCCCGATGGCACCATTGAACTGCCGGGCGCCAACACCTCGGTGAAAATCGCCGGGCTGACGTCCGAACAGGCGCGTGAGGAAATCCAGCGCGCCTACCAGCGCAAACAGCTGTTCCAGCCTAACCGCAACCAGCTGGCCGTGCAGGTCATCAGCCCGTTGAGCAACGAGTCGAACCTCAAAAGTGCCCTGAACCACCCCGCTACCGGCATGAGCCGGGAGATCACCGTGGGCACCGACGGCTACGCCAGCTTCCCGGAAATCGGCGCCGTGCCGCTGCAAGGCATGACCGTCAATCAACTGGAAACCTTCCTCAACAAACGCTACGCGCAACTGCCGGGGCGGATGACCGTCGACGTGCTGCTGAAGTCCACGGCGGGTAACGAAATCTATGTGCTGGGCGAAGTTGGCCAACCGGGTTCCTACCCGATTCGCCGGCCGGTCTCGGTGCTTGAAGCGCTGACCCTGGCCCGTGGCAGCAACACCAAGGCACGGCTCGATTCGGTAATGATCATGCGCCGCAACGGTAACCAGGTGCAGGCCGTGCGCTATGACGTCGAAAAAGCGCTCGCCGGCGATGCGTCGCAGATCGCGTACCTGCAACCGGACGACATGCTCTATGTGCCGAAGACCAAACTGGCCAGCGCCGGTGAGCTCGCGCGGCAATTGGCGGACGTGGTGTTGTTCCAGGGCGTGGGCTTCAGCTTCGGCTACCGCGTCGACAACAAAGACAGCAACAACAACTGACTCTCAGGTGACCGACCATGAATCCAAAGGAAAACTACCTGCACGAGTTCTTCAGGATCTTCTTCGCCAACAAGCAGTTGGTGAAACGAGTCTTCCTGGTCTTTGCAGTGATCGCCCTGGTCTTGCCGCTGATGCTCAAACAGAGCTTCGATATCACCGCCCAGGTGATCGTGCAGTCCAAAAAACTCTCACAGGGAGACGCCACGACGTCCCTCAACCAGGAGAACGCCTCGTTCATTCCACCGTCCCTGGCGGACATGGAAACCGAGAGCAATATCCTGCGCTCGCCGGCGTTGATCCGGCAGACCATCAGCGAGTTGCGCGACAAGGGTGAGTACACGCCTACCCCTGGCGTTTTCAACAAACTGGTGACCCAGCCCTTCAAACAGTACGTGACCACGCCACTGCGTGAATACGTGATCAACCCGATGAAAGCCACCCTGGGCCTGGAAACCGACCCGGTACGCGACACGGCGCTGGATGCTCTGACCCAACAGGCGATCGACAGTCTGAAAATCGAGACCCTGCCAGGCTCCAACGTGATCTCCATCATCTACAGCTTCGACAATCCGGCCCAAGGCACCAAGTTTGTCGCAGCCTTGCTGCAGAACTACCTGACGAGCCGTCAGGCACTGCAATCGATCGACTTGCCGCAGTCGTTCTACGAAACCAAGAAGAAGCAATACCAGGTGCGTCTCGATGGTCTGGAAGGCACTCGGCTGGGTCTGCTTGAAGCGGTCGGCTCGTCCGATCCGAAGGAAGAAATCACCTTCCGCCTCAACGCCATCAACACCGAGGAGCAAGCGCTCAACCTGTACCGCGACCGCCTGCTGCAAAGCCAACGCTGGCTCGACTACCTGAAAACCAGCCTGGCCGCAGCGAGCAACTCGAAACTCAACGACTACACCTTCCCCTACACCTTCACCACCACGGTGGACAACGTGGCGTTTGAAGACCGCGAGATCAAACAGATGGGTGAGGCCCTGACCACGCAGGTCAGCCGTTACATGAACGACCTGGCGATCTTCCAGCCAGGCAGCGAACCGATGTTGCTGACCCGCGAGCAAATTGCCCGCACCCGTCAGCAGTTTCTGAAAGTAGTCAGCAACCGGATTCAGGAGCGCAACACTGACCTGGCGATTGTCAGCTCGGTGATCGACCAGAAAACCGCGCGCATTGCCGAGTTCAAGAACCGCATCCATCAGTTGCAGGAAACCCAGAGCAAGCTGCGGCAGATGGACACCGAGATCAACGCGTTGCATGCGGCGTTCTCGACCTATGCCCAGCGCTTCGCCGAAAGCAGCAGCGCACGCTCGCTGGACAACGACCTGTCCAACGCACGGGTGCTCAGCCCGCCGTATGAGCCCACCGAAGCGGCGTTTCCGAAACCGATGCTGATCATTCCATTCGGGTTGTTCACCGGTCTGTTGCTGGCGATTGCCCTGGTCTACGTGCGTGAGTTCTTCGATCACCGTTTCAAACACCCAGCGCAAATCACCCACGAACTGGGCTTGCCGGTGCTGTTGGTGATCAACGATCAGAACGTGGAACCGACCAATCCGCACAGCAACTGGTCTGTGCCTGGCCTCGTGCATTGGGTGCGCAATTGAACGCGCCGCTCATCCCTTCCCTGCCGATCATTCATTTGCTCAGCAGCGGTGGCTTCTATGGGGCTGAGCGGATGCTGCTGGACCATTGCCTGGCGACGCCGGGGCAGCACCAAGTGCTGTTTCTCGATGCGCCGCCAGACTTGATCGCGCGGTTTCGCCAGGCGGGGGTCGACTGCCGGGGTTGCGCGGGGTTGGGGCAACTGCTCACGCATTTGCGCCAGCGCCGGGCGGAACGGCCGTTGATCAATACGCACAACTTCAAGGGCCTGTTGTTTGGCTGGGTGGGCGCCACGTTGTTGCGCCTGCCGCTGGTGATTACCCAGCACGGTTTCACACCGCGCAGCCGCAAGCAGAAGTTCTACACCTGGTTGAGCCTGCAACTGTGCCGCACCGCGTCGGTGAATCGCGTGGTCTGCGTTGCCGAAAGCATCGCCGTGCTGTGCCGTCAGGCCAGCGTCCGGGCGGAAAAGCTGCAGGTGATTCCCAATGGTTTACCGGCGGCTACCGGACTGTTGCCGCACAGCGTGGACCGCCAGCGTTGGCTGGCCGGTTACGTCGGGCGGCTGAGCAGTGAAAAGGGCCCGGACTTTTTTCTCGATGCGCTGATTCCACTCTGCCGGCAACACCCGCAACTGGACGCCGTGATGCTCGGCGACGGCCCGGAACGGGAGGCGCTGCTGGCGCGTATCAACGAAGCGGGTTTACAGGACCGCATCACCCTGCCTGGTTACCAGACCGACATGAGTGTGTGGTGGCGACAACTCGATGCGCTGGTGATCAGCTCGCGCACCGAAGGCACGCCGATGATTCTGCTCGAAGCGATGCAAGCCGGCGTGCCGGTGGTGGCGTTTGGCGTCGGCGGGATTCCCGATGTGCTGCAAGACCGGCACAACGGCCTGCTGGCGACACCCGCCGACAGCGCCGCCCTCGCCCGGCAGATCGGCTCGTTGTTGACTGAACCGGCCATGGCCCGCGACCTGATCGACAACGCAAAACGAACGCAATTGGACCGTTACGACCTCAAGGCCCTGGCCGAACGCTGGTCGCAACTTTATCTCCGTACTGCACGGGAGGCACGCGCGTGATCTTTCCGCTCTCGATCGTCAGTTTGTTCGGCCTGGTCTGCCTTGGTTTGCTGGCCAGCCCTTATCCGTATCTGGCGCCGGGGGCGGTGCTGGGCCTGGTCGGTGTCGCGATGCTTTACCGAAAACCCACCTGGGGTTTGCTCGGGATTGCGGCGCTGGTGCCGTTCGAAGGTTTCTTCAAGGACAGTTCGCTGTCGGGCACCAAGTTCCTCGGCGCGTCACTGGCCGTGATCCTGATGCTGCAACTGGCCATCCACCAGATTCCCTCCGATCGTCTGCGCAGCAATATCTGGCGTTACCTGATCTGGTTCATGGCGTTGTACCTGCTGAGCACGATCAACACCGACAACATGGACATGTCGATGGGGCATCTGCGGGAGCTGAGTGTCGGCCTGGTGCTGTTTGTGATCACCCTGCTGATCGGCCGCGAGATGAACATGAACCTGTTCGCCAAAATGGTCACTATCAGTGTCACGGCGACCTGCGTGCTGGCAATGTTCTCCAGTAAATATCAGGACCAGGGGCGCGCTGCCGGCCTGCTGGAAGACCCGAACGCCTTTGCCATGCTGATCGCCTTCGCCGTGCCACTCGCCTTGCTGCTGGTGGTGCGCAGCCCGCACTTCCTGCATCGGGTGTTCTGGGTCGCTTGCTGCATTTTGCTGCTGGGCGGCATGACCAAGACCGAATCCCGTTCGGGGCTGGTGGTGCTGTTCCTCAGCCTGATGATCGGCGTCTGGCACTACCGCCTCGAGCTCAAACGCATCCGTCCACGGCATCTGGGGTTTGCCATGCTGGGCCTGGTGATCGTGATACCGCTGGCCCTTTATGCGATGCCCAAGGGTTACATCGAGCGTATTCAGTCCTTGAGCATTTTGAGCGCTGGCGCCAAGAGTCAGGACCAATCCCTCGGCCGTCGCGCCTCGTACATTGTGGTCGGCAGCGAGATGATCCGTGAGAACCCGCTACTGGGCACCGGCCCCGGCACCTTCCCCCTGCACTACGCCACCACCGGTTACGCCAAGGCGTTTTCGGCCAACCGCAAAATCGGTGACCTGTACCGCCGCGCCCACAACACCTACCTGGAAATCTTCAGTGAACTGGGGATTCCCGCCGGCCTGTTGTTCGTCGGCATGCTCGGCCTCGGTTTGTACAACCTGGTCCGCGCCCGTCGTGCATGGATACAGCGAAGCAACCGCGAGCAGGCGGATCTGCTGACGCACCTGAGCATGAGCTTTCTGTCGCTGGCCCTGTTCCTGATGTTCCTCAGCGCGCCCAACCAGAAGTACGTGTGGATCATGCTCGCCCTGACCAGCGTGCTGCGTTTGAAAGCCGAAGAAAGCCCACTCGTGGAGGCCAAGGCATGAGCCGCATCAGTATTGTCATCCCGATGTACAACGAAGCCCATCACATCGCCCGGACCCTGCTGGCAGCGCAACGCGCCGCCATCGCCGCCGGGCTGGAATGTGAGCTGATCGTGGCCGACAACGGCTCCGAAGATCAGGGCCCGCACATTGCCCGGCAACTGGGCGCGCAGGTGCTGGTGCTGCCGGGCTTGATGATTGGCGCCTTGCGCAATCGCGGCGCCGCTGTCGCCACCGGAGACTGGCTGGCCTTCATCGATGCCGACGTCGAGATGCCCGAAGACTGGCTCACGCTGTTGTTGAAAATCGAGCCCGCGGTTCAGGTCGACGTCCTCGGGCTGGATTTGCACACCCCGGCCGAAGCCCCGTGGTACGCCAACGCCTGGCAACGTCGCACCTTGCGTCCGAACAACGAGACAGTGCAAACGGTGCGCTGGCTGCCCAGTTCCAACCTGTTGATGCGCCGCCCCTGGTTCGACAAGGTCGGCGGTTTCGATGAGACCCTGCGCACCGGCGAGGACAAGGATTTCACCATGCGCCTTTCCCACGCGGGCGCCCGCCTGCTCTCGGTCAATCAGACCGTCGCCTTGCATTGGGGTTACGAGGGCAGTTGGCGTGAATGGATGGGCAAGGAATTCTGGCGTCAGGGCAGCCATCTGCAGCTCCTGCGCAGCCATGGGATGAGTCTGCGGTTGCTGCGCTTTCCGTTGATGTCACTCGCCGCCTGGTTCCTGGATTTCCTGGCGATCTCCGCCCTGCTCGATGGCTTCCCTCATCATGCGGCGCTCATGTTGTTCCTGACCAGCATTCCGGCGCTCGCCTTGAGCATGCGCCAGACCCTCAAGCACCGCGACCTGCTGTTGACTCTGCAACTCTGGGGCCTGCACTGGCTGCGTCTGCACCTGGCCGGTGCCGCGTTCATCCTCAGCATGTGTCATTGGAAAGCCAGGAGGCCTGCCCGTGGCTGAATTCATTTTCTGGTTGTGCCTGTTATTGCCGGTGTACGCCTATCTCGGTTACCCGCTGTTGTTGACGCTACTGGCGCCGTTGTTTGCGGCGCGGCGTCATGCGGCGCCGGAACCGATGAACATCAGCATCGTGATTGCCGCGCACAACGAGGCGCGGCACATCGAACACAAGCTGCGCACCTTGCTCGCCCAGGATTATCAGCCGGCCTCGCTGCAGATCATTCTGGCCAGCGACGGTTCGACCGATGACACCGTGGCCTGTGCGCGCAAAGTCATCGACCCGCGCATCACTATTCTCGACCTGCCCCGCCAGGGGAAGGCCGCGACCCTGAATGCCGGCGTGGCGTTGAGTACCGGGGACATTCTGGTGTTCACCGACGCCGACAACCAATGGTCCCGCGACACCCTCGGTCACCTGCTGGCGCCGCTGTGCGATCCACAGGTCGGAGCATGCGCCGGGCACATGGTGATCCCGGTCACCGGCGGTGGCCTGAGCATCGGCGACAGCCTCTATCGGCATTACGAAGGCTGGCTGCGCCGCGTGGAGAACCGCACCGGCTGCATGGTCTCCGCCGACGGCGCCCTGCTCGCCCTGCGCCGTGAGTTGTTCCAGGAGGTGCCGGCCGAGGTCAACGATGACTTCTTCATCAGCACCTGCGCGCCGGTGGCGTTCAAGCGCATTGTTTATGTGCCCGAGGCGCAGGTGATCGACCACGGCGTCGACGAAGCGGACAAACAATTCCGTCGTCGTCAGCGCGTCACCGTCGGGGGTCTGCAAAGCCTGGCCCAGCGCAGCGAGCTGCTCAATCCGCTGAAGCATGGCCTGTATTCGATTGCCTTGATCAGCCACAAGTTGATCCGCCGGCTGGCGCCGATCCTGTTGCTGCCGCTGTTGCTGAGCAATTTCTGGCTGTGGGAAGAACACGGTTTCTATCGCCTCAGCCTGGTCGCACAACTGCTTGGTTACGCCGTGGCCATCGCCGGCCTGCTGGATTCGCAACACCGGCTGCCCAAACCTTTCCGTCTCGCCGCGTTCCTTCTGGTGACCCTGGCCGGGATGAGTATCGGTCTGTGGCAGTTCCTGCGGGGGCAGCGGTACGCCCAGTGGAACCCTGAGCAAAACCGTTGAGAGGACTGAGCCATGGCGATCAAACAATTATTAAAACGCACCAGTGGCTGGCTTTATCTCAACTCGTCGGTGGGCCGCAATCAGCTGCAAGGCGCCGGCGTGATCCTGATGCTGCACCGGGTGCTGGCCACCGACCACGCCGCCGACCTGCCGCACCGCAATGAGCTGTGCGTCGGGCCTAAGGCCTTCGAACATTTGCTGGTGTGGCTGAAAAAACACTTCGACTGCGTGTCGTTGATGGACATCCTGCAACCCGGAAAGGTGAGGTCGGATCGCCCGAAAATCACCCTGACCTTCGACGACGGCTGGCGTGACAATGCGCTGAATGCCTTCCCGCTGCTGCAAAAATACCAGGTGCCGGCGAGCATTTTTCTCTCCACCGATTTCATCGGCAGCCGTCAGCGGTTCTGGTGGGAAAGCATCGGTGAAACCCTCTGGGGCAGCCACGGCGAACGTGCTCGAAAGCAATTGATCGACTGCCTGAAAGAGGTCGGTCGGCCCTTGCCGGTGCCCTTCGAGGAACTGGATGTGGAGCGTCGCAGCCTGGCCTTGCTGCATTTTCTGCAAAGCCTGAAAACCCTCAGCCCGGCTGACCTGAATCGCCTGACCGACGAGTGCCCGGACGAGTCATTGCCCCAGGCGCTGGACTGGCATCAGGTGCGCGCCCTGGAAGCCTCAGGACTGGTGCGGTTCGGCCCGCACGGCGCCAGCCACTCGATTCTCACCGGTCTCGACGATCAGCGTTTGCATGAAGAACTCAGCCGCAGCCGCGACGCCTTGCACAATGGCTGCAACCGGCCGCTGCCGGTTTACTGCTACCCCAACGGCGACAACGATGCGCGGGTGCGCGAACACGTTTCCGATCATGATTACCCGTTCGCCCTGGGCACCGGCACCGGGATTTATCGGGGCACCGACGATCCCTTGAACCTGCCCCGCTTCGGCGTCAGCCAACGGGTGGCGCGCAATCCGCAGCTGCTGTCCTGGCGCCTGTACCGCGGGGCACGCGCATGAGCCGCAGCCATTACCTCAAGCACCTGGCCCTGAGCATGGGCACCAAACTGGCGATGATCGGTTTGCGGCTGATGCGCAACGTGTTGCTCGCAAGGATCCTCGGGCCGAGCGAACGGGGTTTGTTTGCCCTGCTCAGCACCTTGCCCGACCTGATCAGCGCCGCCACCAGCGGCGGGCTGAATTCGGCGGTGGGTTTTCAGGCGGCCAAGCAGCGGCCGATGGGTTTGCTGCTGAGTCAGGTGTTGGTGTTCGGTTGCCTGCTGGCGGGTCTCTTGACCTTGCTGGTGGTCGCCCTGGTGCGCGAGTTCGGCAGTGAACTCGACATCACCACGCAACTGGGCCTGCTCGCCTGGCTGTTGTTGCTGGCGGTGCCGTTGACCGTACTGAAAAGTGGCCTGCTGACCTTGCACAACGCCTCCGGCGGCGTGGTGGCATTCAATGCGTTGCGCCTGGTGGAATCCCTGGCGCCGCTGCTGCTGTTTCTCGCCTTGTTCTGGATGTGGAAAGACTCGGCGCTGGAAGCGGCGCTGATCAGTTGGCTGGCAGGCATCAGCCTGGTAGTGCTGGCGGGCTGGTTCTGGCTCAAACGTGCTCAGCCCCTGAAATTGCAATGGGACCGCGCCAGTCAGAATGAACTGCTGCGCTACAGCGCCCGCAGCCATCCCGACCTGCTGTTCCAGCAAGTGATTCTGCGTTCCGATTACCTGTTCATCGGCGCCCTGCTCGGCAGCACTGCGCTCGGTCATTACGCCATGGCCAGCGCCGCTGCCGAGTTGCTGCTGATTGTCCCGGAAGCCGTGACCACGCCGCTGATGAAACGCCTGCTGCAACAGGAAGAAGGCATCGACAAAGTGACGCCGCTGGCCTTGCGCCTGACCGCCACAGTAATGCTTGGCGCCTGCGTGACCATGGCAGTGATAGGCGAATGGCTGATCGTGACGCTGTTCGGCGCGGCCTATCAGCCGGCGTATCCTGCCTTGCTGGCGCTGCTGCCGGGCCTGCTCGGTCTGTGCTACGCGAGCATCCTGCGCCTGGACCTGCTGGGCAAAAACCGTCCCGGCACGATTTCGCTGTTGATGGGGCTGGGCGCCTTGCTGAACCTGGCGCTTAACCTGGTGTTGATCCCGGCTTACGGGATCGTCGGCGCGGCGGCGGCATCGTCCATCGCCTACGTCGCGGTGACCCTGGCGTTGTTGGTGATGTACTGCCGGTTGAGCGGTGTGCCGGTCTGGCAAACCCTGATCATCCTGCCCAGCGATGTAGCGCCGATGCTGCACATGCTGCAACGGAAGTCGGCATGAAACGCCTGGTCCTGCTGTTGAGCCTGGGCCTCGCGCTGAGCGCCCAGGCGGCGCCCATGCGTTGGGCCGATATTCGCGACGGCAGCCTGTACCTGCAACCGGATCGCCCCGACACCCTGACCGTTCGCTGGGCGCCGGCGTGGCAGGCGGATGCCAACGAAGAACGCCTGTACCTGCTCGACGGCCAGGGCAAACTCCAGGGCGAGCGCCTGATCGCCGCCAGTGAATCGCGCGGCAGCCAGAGCTGGTCGTTGGCCCCTAGTGCCTCGAACTATCAACTGGAAATTCCAGGCTACAGCTTCCGTCGCTACCGGGTTGAACACGACGAACGTACGGTGGCGTTGTTCGCCCCGGCCAAGGTGCATTTCAGCGCCGAAACCCACAATGGCGATGAGCTGTACTTCAAGGTGGCGCCGGGTGAACACGCGGTGTTGGCCGGCAAGTTCCACGGCGGTGTCAGTGCCCTGCAAGCGCAGCGTGTGGGCGACGGCAAACAAGTCGCGCTGGCGCTGAAACCGTATCGGGGCTATTGGCAGTTCGACAAGGTCGAGTTGCCCGTCGCACCAGAAGCACAGGTCTGGCGCCTGCGCCTGCAAGGCAGTGGCAAAGTGGCGTTCTGGCTCGACGGCACCGCCAACCTCTTCGCCCAAAATCCGCAGCAGCTCAAGCCCCTGCGCGAGGATGATGGCCAGGTCCGGCTGACACTGCACAATAAAATGCTGGGACCGACCCCGAACCTGGGCATCGCCCTGCCCTACGTCAAGGTGCCGGAATCGAGTTACGCAGTGCTCGATGCACTCAAGCCACAAGCCGGAACCTATTACAGCTTCGTCGACATCACAGCGAAGAATCCGCACTACGAAGACGCTTTCCGTCGGCTGTACCAGGACCGCTTCGGCATCACCCAGGACATCACCTTGTTGGCCGGGAGCCAGCGCCAGGCTGACCTGCGCGCCGACACCCAGAGCAACGCCGGGCTCGACGCCTGGCTCGCAGCGACCCGGGCCCTGGGCGGCAAAGGCACGCACTACATCGGTTTTGCCGACGAGCCGAACCTCAACTACCCGGACTATGCCAACTACCAAAGCATCTTCAACAGCATGGCCCGGCAAGTGCGCAGCAATCCCGCCAACGCCAAGGCTGGCGTGCGCATCGCCATGCCCGCCAGTTCGCGGCTGGTCAACGGCCCGTTTGCCGACAACGCCGCCGACAAGCGCGGCATCGATTGGGCCAAGCGCTTGCTGGCCGAATCCGGCGACAACATCGATGCCCTGGCCTGGCACGAATGGATGATTCGCGACCTGCTGGCAACACGGGTCTACCGTGACAGCGTGCGCCGCGCCGCCGATCTGGTGGGCCTCGACGCCCAGGGTCGGCCGCGCAAAGCCTTGCTGCTGGACCAGACCAACATGTCCAGCGGCTCCAGCCTCAGTCCTTATGATCAGGAAACCCACTTCGCATCGATGTGGTGGGCGTCGGTTGTCATCAATTCGTCCCAGGATGGCTTGCTGGAAATGCTGGGCTGGTTCCAGGCCGCTGACGAACCGAACTACCCCAAAGGCATGTTGCGCGTCCTCGGCGACGATCGCTTCGAACTCAAGCCGGTGGGCCTGGCCCAGCAGTTCATCCGCGAGCACTGGCTGCACAACGTGTTGCTCCTCGAGAACGACGCCTTCGAGGTTGACGTGCTGGCCATGGCCGAGGACCAGAAGCGCAGCCTTCTGGGCGTCAACAAAGCCACGCGCTTGCAGCGTGTGGCCCTGACCGGTGCCCCGTGTCCGCTGGCCAACGGTTCATTACGCTATTTCGGTGCCGACAACCGCGCCCGCGACGCACCCTTCAATTGCCAGGACGGTCGCGTCAGCTTCGAGCTGCCAGGACGGACCCTGTTCAATCTCAGCTGGAGCGCCTCATGAATTGCCAACTATTGCTTTGCGACCCCGGCCATTCGCCGCGCCTCGCATCACTCCACTCACGGCCGAGACCGTCAGGAGTCAATAAAATGAGCGTTTTACAGAAACTCAGCCAACACATCAGGCAAAAAGGCCTGCGCGCCACCCTCAGTAAAATCTGGAAGCACTACGTGTTTTCCCATCAGGAACTGTTGTGGATGGAGCGCGATCTGGTCAGCCCGGTGCCACCGCACAAACTCAGGCCCTACCCGCCGCTGCAGGTAGTGACCATCACCCCGGAGAACGCCGTGGCGTTCACCCGTTACTTCGGTGACCGCGTGGACACCATGGCCGAACTGGCCCGCGAAGGTTACACCGGGCAGATGCACCTGAACGATCAAGGCGACGCCGTGGCCTTCATCTGGGGCGCGGCACGCAACTATCACGACAAGCACTATTACGGCTGCTGGTTCCCGGTGAAAGAAGGCGAGTTCTTCGAATTCGGCGGCGAGCTGACCCGCGCGTACTGGGGCACTGCGCTGTCGATGGACCTGCAAACGGAATTGTGGAAAGCCATGGCGGCCCAGGGTTGCCACACAGTGGTGGATGTCTGTGAGTTCCACAATGTCCCTGCTCTCAAGTTGCACATACGCACCGGCTACAAGGAACAAGGGCGGATCATGAACGTCTACGAGCTGTTTGGCCGCTGGCGCTTCTACCGCGAAACCCATTACAGCGGCTCACGCCTGGATGCCTTGCGCAAACCGGCACGTGAACCTGCTACAGCAGCGGTGACCTGACCCTATGGCAGCACGATTCGAATGGCGCACTTCGATGTGCGCCGCTGATTTCCCGGAAACGGCTTATGAAGCGTTACGTCTGCGAGTGACGGACCACACGCCGTTCAACACCCTGGCCTGGATGCGCGCGTCCGAACAGGCACTGACCACCGGGCAACGCTTGCATGTGTTGCTTGGCTGGCAGGGTCATGAGCTGGTTTTGTGTTTGCCGTTGGTGGCCTCCGTCGAACGTTTTTCCAGGCTGCCGTTTCGCGTGCTGCATCACCTTGGCTATCCCCTTGCCGACCGCCTCGCGTTTCTTGCGAAAACGGACTCGGAGAACATCCGCAAGGCACTGATCGAGATCCGTCGACAGCTTCCCCATGCCCTGCTGCAACTCAACGAGTTGTCGGAGCCGGTCGGCGAAGAAAGCGCGCTGACCGAGTGGATGGCGCACAGTTCGACTGGTGAACGGCGCCTCAGCTGTCGGGTGCCAGTGCACGTAATCAGCGACGCGGACCACCAGGAAGTCTCGGGTGACCCGCGCTATAAACTGCGCCGCGCACGCAAACGCATCGCGGCCTGTGGCGCTGTCGTTCGGCGGATCACCCCCGATGCGTCGACCATGGGCCCGTTGTTGCAGGCCATCAGTGAAGTCGAAGCGGTCAGCTGGAAAGGCGATGAAGGCGTCGGGATTTTCGCCGACGAACGCCACCGACAATGGATGGACCGAGCCTTCACCACCCTCGCCGAACAGGGGTTGGTGCGGGTCGTGGTGCTGGAACTGGACGGACGCTGCATCAGCTATCGCCTCGGGTTGCTCGAGCAAGGCCGGCTGTACGATTACAACCTGGCGTTCCTGCCGCAATACGCCGATCTGGGCAGCGGTCGGGTGCTGCTCGACGAGTGGATTCGCTGGGGGCTGGACGAGCACTGGCGCTGGATCGATGCCTCGCGGGTGAGCCTGGAAAACTCCAGCCATCAACTGCACGAACGCATGACCGGGCAACTGGAGCATTGGCGCTGGAGTTTCTATTCCTGGCGCCCCAGCGGCCTGGCGTTGGGCCTGGCCCTGAGACTTTGGCAGCGACTCAAACCCATACTGCAGAAATGGCAAGCCAAACGGGCAGCAGCGACCGCTGCCACTGCACCGGCGCCCGTTGCCGCAGTGGTCAAAGCAGCGAAGCCAAGCGACACAAACAGGGAGAGCGACCATGCCGCGCCAAGTCATAGTCAACGCTGACGATTTCGGTCTCAGCCCGTGCGAAAACGCGGTGATCCTCGGTGCCTTCCAGGCGGGGGTGATCAGCTCCGCCACGGCTATGGCCAATATGCCGGCCTTTGAAGCGGCATGCGTCATGGCCCAGCATCCGTTGCTCAAGGACCGGATCGGCCTGCATTTCAACCTCACGTATGGGCGTCCGTTGAGTCAGTCGATTCTGGGTCGAAGGAACTTCTGTGACAGCAACGGGGTTTTCGATCTCAACCTGTCCCGCCATCGCCTCTGGCTTAGCCGCAGGGACCGCGACGCGGTGCTGGAGGAGCTCACCGCCCAATGGCAACGCTGCGTGGACAACGGTGTACGGCCCAGCCACATCGATTCCCATCAGCACGTTCACAACATCTGGCCCATCGGTGAGATCGTCGCCCGCTTCGCCGCCAGCCAAGGAGTGGCCGTGCGTCTTGCGCGCAATCTGGGGCAAAACCTGAGCTTGCCCAAGCGCGTGTTCAAGACCTTGCTGAATAATCGTTTGCAGAGCCTGGCGGGTGTGACCGCCGATTATGTGTGCACGCCGGTGGACCTGCGCAATGAAGAAATGCCGACCGACGGCCTGCTGGAAATCGTGGCTCATCCGACGCAGCTGGGCGCGGATTTCGGCGATGCCTATTTGCAGGCAGACGAGTCGCTAACCCTCGTGCTAGAGCGGCGCCTTCACGGTGTTCCGCGAGTGTCCTATGGCGCTGCAAACAGCCATTTGATGACCGGTGAAGCCGCGCTCGAATGAGTTACATACGTTGCAACACATTCAAAGCTGGCGCTTTGACATGAACTTTCAAGCTTGATCTATACCCATCAAAAGCGTTTCCAACCACACCCTGGCCTTGGCTAAGGAGAGCGTCATGAGCATCATCGAAAAGCTTCGCGAACGCATAAAACAAAAGGGCTTGAGCCGCACGTTCAACACGCTGTGGAAACGCTACGTGTTCTTCCACTGGGAGCTTTTATGGATGGAGCGCGACCTGATCAGCCCGGTACCGCCGCACAAACTGCGCCCCTATTCGGGCGTGCGCATGGAGACCATCACACCGCAAAATGCCATCGCTTTTACCAAGAATTTTGGTGACCGCGTCGAGACCATGGCCGAACTCGCGGCCGAAGGTCACACCGGGCACATGTACCTGGACGAAGACGGCCACGCGATCGGGTTTATCTGGGGCAGCACGCGCGATTACCACGACCGCCACTATTACGGCTGCTGGTTCCCGGTCAAACCCGGTGAGTTTTTCGAGTTCGGCGGTGAAATGACCCGCGCCTATTTCGGCACCAGCCTGTCGGTGGACGTCCAGATCGCCCTGTGGGACGCGATGCGCGCCCAAGGCTGCCACAAGGTGGTGGACGTCTGCGAAACCCACAACATCCCGGCTCTGAAGCTGCACATCCGCATGGGCTACCATGAACAGGGTCGCGTCACCCACGTCTACGGCCTGTTCGGCCGCTGGCGCTTCTACCGCGAAACCCGCTACACCGGCTCCCGACTTGATCCACTGCGCAAACCGGGACGGCCAGTGGTGACGGGGGCGGCTAGCGCCTGATATCCGATAGACAGACCGAGTTGCGGCCATCGCGAGCAGGCTCGCTCCCACAGTAGATCCTCAGCGCACGCAGATTTTGTGTTCGACGACGATCCAATGCAGGAGTGAGCCTGCTCGCGATGGCGGCAGCACATTCGGCATTGATGTGACTGACAGAGAGCTATCGCGAGCAGGCTCGCTCCTACAGTGGATCTGCGGTGCACACGGGCTTTGTGTACGGAGGGATTCAAATGTGGGAGCGAGCCTGCTCGCGATTGCGGCGTGACATCCGACATCAATGTGTCAGGCACACCGCTTTCGTCGGAACGCCGCCCGGAGCAGGCTCGCTCCCACAGTAGATCCTCAGCGCACGCAGATTTTGTGTTCGACGACGATCCAATGCAGGAGTGAGCCTGCTCGCGATGGCGGCGGCACATTCAGTATTGATGTGACTGACCGAGAGCTATCGCGAGCAGGCTCGCTCCCACAGTGGATTTTCAGCGCACGCATATTTCGTGTTCGACGACGATCCAATGCAGGAGTGAGCCTGCTCGCTCCCACAGTGGATCTCCAGCGCATGCGTATTTTGTGTTCGACGACGATCCAATGCAGGAGTGAGCCTGCTCGCGATGGCGGCGGCACATTCGGCATTGATGTGACTGACAGATAGCCATCGCGAGCAAGCTCGCTCCCACAGTAGATCCTCAGCGCACGCAGATTTTGTGTTCGACGACGATCCAATGCAGGAGTGAGCCTGCTCGCGATGGCGGCGGCACATTCAGTATTGATGTGACTGACCGAGAGCTATCGCGAGCAGGCTCGCTCCCACAGTGGATTTCCAGCGCATGCGTATTTTGTGTTCGACGACGATCCAATGCAGGAGTGAGCCTGCTCGCGATGGCGGCGGCACATTCAGTATTGATGTGACTGACCGAGAGCTATCGCGAGCAGGCTCGCTCCCACAGTGGATTTTCAGCGCACGCAGATTTTGTGTTCGACGACGATCAACTACAGGAGGGCCGGGTGATTTCGCTGGCGAGAGCGTGATACGTCCCACACATCTATGGGAAAAGCCATCCCTGGCGAAGGAAGCGCCTGACTGCTCATTCGTATCCAAGTAGATACATTTGAGCAATGAATTATATTGTTCAACAAACTATGATCTTCGTGGCATGGCATGCCTCAGTTCGTGACTTGCGGGCGAAGATTGCTATCGCTCGTCGCATTGATCGTGCCTCTGCAGGTAACCTGGGTGATATCAAGCCGGTGGGAGACGGCGTTTCCGAAATGCGCGTGGACGTCGGCGCCGGCTATCGGGTCTACTTCACTTTGCGAAACAGTGTCGTCATTGTGCTTTTGGCCGGTGGTGATAAATCTTCGCAAACCGCCGATATCAGGCGGGCTAAAAAATTGGCAAAGGAGGTTTAAACATGAGCCAGACTTTGACTACTTTCGATATGGCGGCACTGCTGGACAGTGACGAAGCCATTAGCGAGTACCTCTCACAAGTGCTCGCAGAGGGCGATAACGAGGAATTTCTTCGTGCTATCGGATACGTGGTGAAAGCGCGCGGAATGACACAGATTGCCAAGGACTCGGGTATGGGTCGCGAAAGCCTGTACAAAGCCTTCGCGCCCGGTGCAAAACCACGCTTTGATACGGTTTTGAAGGTCATCCATGCCCTCGGCATCGATCTCTGTGCGCAGCCAGGTCATTCGATCAATCACTCGGTGCTTTGAGAGATTCTTCTGGCTAGGCTGCTCGCTTCACCCCCACCCACGTAAAACACAACGGCAACTGCGCGGTCTGCCGCTCATACCGGTCATAGAGTTCCTCGCGGTTGGAATGCGGGTACTCCTTGAAGTGGCTGATCTGCAGCCCCGCCTCGATGGCGCCGGTGAAGATGGCGCCCAGGGTGTGGACGAACCAGTAGGACGACGCGGTTTGCTGGTCGACTTTGCCTTCGTAGACGATCGGCTGGTCCTGCACGAACGGCTTGCTGCGAAAGTATGAGCTGTCCAGACGATAGGGATCGGCGGCCTCAGGGTCGACCATTTCCAGGAAGGGGTGGGTTTCGTACACCACCAACGCACCGCCGGGCTTGAGGGTCTGCGCGACATGGTGGAAGAATTCGCCGATGTCGGGCATCCAGTTCAAGACGCCGATGGTAATCAGCGCCACGTCGAAGCGCTCATGCAGTTCAGCCGGCAGGTGATGAATGTCGGCCTCGATGAACTGGGGCTCATGCGGCGAGCGGGACGCCAGTTCCCGCGCCTGATCGAGAAACGCCTCGGACTGGTCGACGCCCACCACGCTGCGAGCCCCCAGCGCAAACAGCGAAATACTTTCCCGTCCGTTGTTGCAGCCCAGTTGCACCACGTCCTTGCCCTCGACGCCGACCTGCTCCAGCACACCGCGAAGTGTGTCATCGAAGCAGCTAAAATCGCGATGACTGACCGCCTTCACCAGGGCCTGCCAATCGGGCGCATCCTTGTGGTGTCGGGCGGAGTCGTTCCAGGCATCGCGGTTGCTGGCGATGGCATTTTCTTTGGTCGGCATTTCCATTGCGCACTCCAGGATTCGGGTCTTTGTTGACCGGCACGAGTCTAGATCAACGTTCTGAAAAACCCATTGGGCATTTGTTGGAATGTTGTAATCCAGGCATCGCGAACGCGTGCCCGCAGGGCAGCTATAGTTAATGGCCTTGGGGAAGTGCGGGAAAACCGATTTCGCAGGTGTTGCCATGAAAAAATCTGATCTGACGCTGTTGATCACCCTCAGCCTGACCGCCATCACCGGCGCCCATGCGGACGACACGCTGACACCCACCACCGATTACAGCAGCAACTTCAATTATTACGGGGCCGACCAGCCCTTCGCCCACCCGGTGCCGCCCTCCCTGAGCACCGTACCGCCTGGGTCATACATCCCGACAGCGCCTCAGGATTTCATCCCGATCGCCAGCCAGCATGAGTTCCGCGACTCTGTATTACCAACCATCGCGGATGCCTCAGTCCGGGTATTCATCCGCTCCTACGATCCGGTACGTGGCGTCTACGTCAACCAGGAAGTCCTCGACCCCACCTGCGTGCTCGAATGCCTTATCCGTCAGGGGGCGACGTTGCAGTAAACCTCACCACTGGCGTTTGTCCGGGCGTGCGAGGCCGAGCTTTTCGATCCGGTAACGCAGCATGTCGCGGCTCAGGCCCAGCAACCGTGCGGATTTGGTGACGTTCCAGTCGGTCTTGTCGAGCATTTTGCGCACCATGTCGCGCTCGACTTCCGGCAGGTTCATCGACTCGGTGCCGTTGTAGGTCGGGCGCGGTTCGTGGTGCTGGGGCTCTTGCAGCACGATCGGATCATCCACCAGGCTCAGGCAGACGTTGAGCTGATGGGCGGCAATCGTATCGCTCTGCGCCAGCAACACGGTTTGCTCGAGCATGTTACGTAATTCGCGCACGTTGCCCGGCCAACTGTAGCTGAGCAGCAACTCTTCAGCCTGATCGCTGAAATGCAGGTTCGGCTTGCCATAGCGTTTACCGTGGATCGCCAGGAAGTGCCGGGCCAGCAGCAAGATGTCTTCGCCGCGGGCATACAGGCGCGGTACCTTGATCGAAATAATGCGCAAACGGAAGAACAGGTCTCGGCGGAACTTGCCCTGTTGCACCATTTGTTCGAGGTTGCAGTTGGTTGCGCTGATCACCCGCAAATCAACCTTGCGTTCCTTGACCGAGCCGACACGGCGGATGGTCCGGTCTTCCAGCAGCTTCAGCAGTTTGGCTTGCAGCAGCAGGTCCATTTCACCGACTTCATCGAGGAACAGCGTGCCGCCATCAGCCGCTTCTACCAGGCCGACACGACGGTCCTTGGCGTCGGTGAAGGCGCCCTTCTCGTGGCCGAACAGTTCCGACTCCACCAGATTGGAAGGGATCGACGCGCAGTTGAATTCAATGAACGGGCCCTTGGCGCGCGGGCCGTCGAAGTGCAGCGCCCGAGCCACCAGTTCCTTGCCGGTACCGGTTTCGCCTTCCACCAGCACGGGCGGCAGGTCGGTGTTGGCCATGCGCCGCTCGGCGTCGAGCAATTGGGCAATGGTGTTTTTCAAGTATTGCATCGGAGCCGATTCGCCGATCAATGCCTGTACTCCTGACTTCTGCGCCTCGCGCTCCTGATAAAACGACAGCGTGCGCTCCATTCGATCAGTGGCCAGGGCCTTGTCCAGCAGCAGCTTGAGCTCCGGCAAGGCCACCGGTTTGGTGACGTAATGAAAAGCGCCCTCTTTCATCGCCACCACGGCATCTTCGACATTGCCGTAGCCGGTCATCATGATCACTTTCAGATCCGGCGCGCTGATGCGCAGCTTCTGGATCAGGTCGTGACCGCTCATGCCCGGCAGCGAGTTGTCGGTCAGCACCACATCAGGGGTGAACGTACCCAGTTTATCCAACGCCTCTTCAGCCGAGTGGCAGACCGTCACCTCGAAGTCTTTGCGCTCCAGGTAGGTCTGAATATTCTCGGCCAGGAGTTCATCATCCTCGACCAGCAGTATGCTGTGCTCCATATTCCCCTCCCGTTGCCACTTTGAAATTGAGACAGACGCGGGTTCCTTCCTGCTCCTGGCTGGTCAGTTCGACCGAGCCTTCGAAACGCTCCATTATTCGTTTGACGAGGGCCAGGCCAACGCCCAGCCCTCCCTGTTTGGTGGTGAAAAACGGCTTGAAGACCATCTGTTGCTGCTGCTTGGTCATGCCTTTGCCGGTATCACTCAAGGTCATCCGCACCTGTCCCGACCGGGGCTGTTCAATATCGACGCTGAGCACGCCGCCCTTGGGCATGGCCTCCAGGGCGTTGGCAAACAGGCTATTAAGAATTTGGGTGAGCAGCACCTGTTGGCTGACGACCGGTGGACAGGTCTGCGGCGTGAAGCGCACCTCCACGTTCGAACGTCGGATCAGCGCGTCGAAAGCACTCAGGGTGTCGTCGATGGCCAGCACCAGGTCCACCGTTTCGGAGTCGTCGTTCATCGGCCGCAACGACACCAGCAACTCCCGGACCCAACGCGACATGCGATCGACCTGGTTGATGATGTCTCCGATGTTTTTCTGCGCACTCTGGCTCGCGATTTCCTGGGCCAGTTCGGCGCTGGAGCGTATGTTCGCCAGCGGATTGCGCAAGCTGTGGGCGACGGCCGAGGACATTTCCCCCAAGGCCACAAAGGTCTCGTTAGTGATCAATTGCTTTTGCTGGCTCTGCAGCAACTTGGACGCACGCCGCACGATCCAGAACAGCCCAAGGTAGATGACCAGGCCGCCGAGCAGGGTCGCCAGCCAGATCGCCTTGAAGCCACGCTGGATGCGCTCCACCAGATCCGTCGGCTCCTTGTAGATCTCGACCATGGCGATGACTTTGCTCTTGTCGGCATTGAACATCGGGATGTAATTCTCGACGAACAGGTATTCAGGCTCACGCAGCAGCTTCTGCTCAGGACGCTCATCGTCGATCTCGTGATAGCTGGTGGACACCAGTTCCTTCATTTCAAAAGATTCGTCCAGTTCATCATCACCTTCGATGCGCATGCCGATCATCTGTGGATTGGTCGACCAGACCACCGTGCGATCCAATGCGTACACCACCGCCAACAGCGTGTCCGGCAAGTGCTCGACATGATCGAGAAACTCTATCCGGGCCGCGGCACGGGCGCCGGGATCTACGTCGGGATAGGCGTTGTCCTCGCGCGGGTCAAGCATCTCGCCCATGGTTCTTTCGCGGGTGATGCCGGCATGACGAATTTCCGCATCGCCGATGGCCTGGATGAACTGCGCAGTCAGCATGGAATCACGCTCGATGCTCTCATCGACGACAAATCGCGTAGACACATACCCCAACCCCAGCGCCACCGCAGCAATGATGAGAAAGCTGCCCAGCGAAAACCAGCGCAGCAGATTGAACTGCCCACTTCGACCCAGGCCTTCTGCTGCCGGTGTGTCCGGCGCAGGTACTTTTTGTTGTTCCAGCGTCTGCATGGGAGTGTCCTGGCTAAGTGCATCAAGCCTTTTCAGCCGTGTCTGGGATCAGTGTAGGTGGCATTGATCGCGGTTGACGGCTTCACTGATAGTATTTCGCCGCTATTGCAACTGCGCCGCTTGCAGCGGTTGCTGACGATCGGTTTCTTCCTGCAAAAATCCCATAATTGACTGCGCAGCGTTCTCATCCAGACGCAGGTTGGGCATCGGGATTTTGTCGAAACGTTCAAACAGCTCCAGCGCGATAGGGTCCTTTTCCGCGAGCATGCGGTCCGGTTCACGAATCCAGCGGCTGAGCCAGGCCGGGGCGCGTTGGCGCGTCACGCCGAGTTTTTCCGGGCCGAATTCTTCGAACAGCACCAGCTGCTGAGTGAACGGCTGAGCACCAAACAAAGGGCTCGGCTTGCCATTGGTGGGGTAATTGAAACTGGTCTGCACGGCCGGCGGCAGGATGTTTTCCTTGCGCGTCGTGTCTCGGCTGCCTTTGACGCCATCAGGCAAATCGAAGGAATCTTCGTTGGCCTCGGGCATGGTCAGGATGGCGTTCAATGCCGCCGCTTCGTCAGCGGGTTCGTCGTAATATCTGGAAGGATCGTTCGGCTCAGGCTCTCGTTCGTCATCGATGGGGCTGGCACGCAGCGTCGCTGTGCCCAGAGCCATTGTCAGGAGGACGCTTAGAGGCGTTATCAGGCCGAACCATTTGAAGGGGAACCGCGCTTTTCTGTCCATCACCAGCCGCCTCGAAATCGTGAAGGGGTAGTGGTGGATTTGCAAAGACCTCGCCAGATTTGTAACAGTTTTATACAAAAGCATTAACACTCAACAAAACAATGGCTTATCAACATCAATGTGCCACGACCGGGGAAAACGACTGGGTCCTGACACCCGCTAGCGGGGAAAGTTCACACCCAGTTTCAGGGGATCCGCTTGAACGACAGACGGACACTCGTGCCCTCGCCTTCACGGCTGCCCAGGGTCACCGCGCCGCCAAAACGTTCCATGATCCGTTTCACCAGCACCAGCCCGACACCCAGTCCGCCTTGCTTGGTGGTAAAGAAAGGCCGGAAGGCCATGCTGCGCTGTTCTTCGTTCATGCCCTTGCCGGTGTCGCTCACGACGACGCAAATCCCCCGCGTATCGGTCGGCTCCAGAGTGATGGTCAGCGTGCCGCCCCTGTCCATCGCTTCCACGGCATTGGCCAGCAAACTGTTGAGGATCTGCGTGAGCTGCACCTGCTGGCTCAACACCATCGGCGTCTCCTGCGGCTCGAACACCACCTTCACCCCGACCTTGGCAATCTGATGCTCGAAGGCCATGAGGCTGTCATGCAAGGCCGCCACCAGGTTCACCGGTTCGGCCTCATCGTTGAGCGGGCGTAACGACTGCAGCAATTCCCTGACCCACTTCGACATGCGATCCACCTGACCGATGATGTCATTGATGTTCTTGTGGGCCGGGCCAGTGTCGAACTCCAGGGCCAGTTCGGCGCTGGAACGGATGGTCGCCAAGGGGTTGCGCAGGCTGTGGGCAACCGCCGAGGACATCTCCCCGAGCGCCACGAAGGTTTCGTTGGTGATCAATTGTTTTTGTTGGGTCGCCAGCAGGATCGCTGCCCGGCGCACGATCCAGTACAGCCCCAGATAAATCAGGCCGCCGCCCAGGGCCGTGGCCAGCCAGATCAGCACCAGCCCGCGCTCCATGCGGTCGATCAGGTCCTTGGGTTCCTTGTAGATCTCGACCATCGCCGTGACGGTATCGCCGTCAGCATCGAAAAGCGGAATGTAGTTCTCGATGAAGATGTAGTCCGGTGGCGTGATGAACTTCTGCTCCATGCGCCCCTTGTCCACGTTGTGATAGCTGGCTGAAACCGGCGTCTTAGAGGAGAAGGCCTGGTCCAGGTCGTCGTCGGAATGGATTGTGGTGCCCATCAGCGCCGGGTTGGTGGACCAGATCACCATGCGGTCAGGGGCATAAATATTGGCCAGGATCACGTCGGGCAGGTGCTCGATATGGTCGAGGAATTCGCCGCGGGCACTGGCGCGGGCCATGGGGTCAACCTCGGGAAAGTCCCTGTCCTTGCGCGGATCCAGCAGCTCGCCCATGGTCCGCACGTTGGGGATCGAGACATGGCGCACCTCGGCCGAGGCAATCGCCTGAATGAACTGGGACGTAAGCAACGCATCGCGCTGCACGCTTTCGGTAATCACGAAACGCGTCGACACCGCACCCAGCGCCACGGCCACCGTGCCGATCACTGCCATGCTGATGAGCGAGAACCAGCGCAGCAGATTGAACGGCTGTTTGCGTGAGCTCAGGCGGATATCGCCCTCTTCTTTCTGGAGGGTTGTGGTCTGACTGGTCATGGACGTTGTTCCCGGAAACTCCCTATAGGGTTATAGCCCACTGTCCGGTCTTTGCCCGACTTCGGGTTTTGTCCCCCCCACCGATTCCCCCCCTGCCCCACTGCCCCCATCTACCCCCAATGCTGGGGACAGTCGCCCGCTTACGCCCTCGGCCCCGTGAAACCGTTTGCGCGCTCCAAGCCTTCACTGCGGGCCTCTGCCGGGTGTTTTGAAAGATTGGTATGGAAGTTGCCAAAACCCTCTCAACTGACCCATCCCTACGGGGCAGGTACTCTGATAGAGGGAATACTCATGCACCCTTTACTGTCCAAAACGGCGGCCGCCCTGGTCGTCAGCGCTCTAGCCCAAGGTGTTGCCCAGGCAGCGCTGTTTGCCGTCGACCCCGGCCCCTATGTTCCCGCCAACGGCTCGTTTGCCGCGTGGTATCAGGACACTCATGGTCGAACCCTCGATCTGTGCCTGTCCAAGGCGGTCAGTTCGCGAGTCCCGAGCGCTCCAGGCGCGCCGACCTACATGTGTAATTTGTTGCCAGCCCCCGGGATCTTCGACGATGCACAACCTGTAGTCTTCCCGACCAACTTCCCCGATGAAGCGTTCTGGTTCACCGGCGACGGCGCCATTGTCGATGCAGCCCGAGGCATCGACCTGACCTATGTCAGTGCCGTCGAAGCGGCCTTCGGCGGTGGCGACCCGCTCGAAGGTGATCAAATCAGCTTTGCGCGCATCCGCATTCGTGTGGACGTGCCCACTGCCGGCACCTATGTGATCACCCACCCCTACGGCGTCGATGTGTTCAACATCGATACCCCCGGGCGGCGGGCGATCAACATGACCCGGGACATCGGTATCGGCGTGCCGAAAACCTATGACGGCGCCCTCAAGGGTGATGTCGGGCCGTTCCTGCGCAGCGTCAACGGCCCCTACACCGAAACCAATCCGGTGACCGGTGCGGCAGAGCAATTCGT
Source organism: Pseudomonas mandelii (assembly GCF_002251635.1). Classification (GTDB taxonomy): domain Bacteria; phylum Pseudomonadota; class Gammaproteobacteria; order Pseudomonadales; family Pseudomonadaceae; genus Aquipseudomonas; species Aquipseudomonas mandelii_B. The sequence goes on along the minus strand of NZ_NMOJ01000244.1, from coordinate 50,509 downwards.
CGGCGACCCGAACCTTTCGGAAGCCTTCACCGGCAGCCCTTTCAACACCAATTTCATCCGCATTGAAGGGCCCAACGGACTGGACTTGCGCACAACGGTGATGGCCATCTCCGGCAAGTTATCGACGGTGGTCCGTCCGACTCCGATGATTACCCAGCGCAGCACCTACTCGCGCAAGGCCGGTGAAAGCGCCCCGGTAGCCCAGCAAGACGTGTTCGTCATGGCCCCGCCACCACCGGCCACCGTGACCCTGGACAGCAACAACCCGGCGCTGCACCTGACCGAGGCTGACACCACCGGCAACTGGTATGCGCAGTCCTCGAACAACCCGACGTTACCGAGCACCCTGCAAGTGACGGCCGACAACCACGTGGCTATCCCCAGCAGCACACCGACCACCCTGTCGATGTCGCTGTCCGACCTGGTCGTCATTCAGCGTGCCGAGTACAGCCTGAGCACCGGGCAAATAACCGTCGTGGCCTCCACCAGCGATGAGACCTCGCCACCGGTGCTGACCGCCACGTCCGGCACAGGAGTCGCCATCGGCGCCCTCAGTGGCGACGGCGCAGTGAAATCACTGGCCACCGGTATCTCGCCGATTCCACCCGCCAAGGTTCGAGTGACGTCATCCAATGGCGGCACCGATACCGAAGAAGTGGTCATCCTGCCATGAACGCTCACATGCCCAGATCCTCATCAGGAGGCATCATGAACAATTGGCCACGCCTGGCGCTCAACGCCCTGGGACTGACTCTATCGCTGTCCGGCAGCGCATTCGCGCAACTCGCGGCTGTCGACCTCGGCCCATATACCTTCGCCACCGGGAAATTCCCGATGTGGTATCAGGACAACAATTTACTCTCGATGGAACTGTGTCAGTCCCGGGCTGCCAGCTCGCGGGTGCCGGCTGCCACGCCACCGGCCTACATGTGTACCCTGCTGCCGGCACCGGGCGTTTTCGACGACACCCTGCCGATGGTGTTCCCGGATAACTGGCCAGATGAATCCTTCTGGTTCCTCGCCGAGACCACCATTCCCAACAACGCCGCTGGCTATGGTATGGACGCCTATGTCGCCGGGATAGAAGCAGCATTTGCCGGCGGCAATCCGCTCGATGGCGATCAAATCAGCTTTGCGCGGATTCGCATGCGGATCAACGTACCCGTCGCCGGGACCTACACCATCACTCACCCTTATGGCGTGGAAACAGTCAATGTCACGACTCCCGGTCGTCGCGCAATCAACATCACACGCGACATCGGCGTCGGTGTGCCGGGGAATTTCACAGGGGCACTCAACGGTGCCATCGGACCGTTCCTGCGCAGCGTCAACGGCCCTTACACCGAAGTGAACCCGGACACCGGGGCCGTAGAAACCTTTGTCGGTGACCCGAACCTCACCGAGCCGGTCACCGGCAGTCCCAACAACACCAACTTCGTGCGTATCCAGGGGCCGGCGGGGACCATCGAAACCAGCCTCTTCACCGTGTCCGGCAAAGTTCTCGACAACCGTGCACAAACCCATGTGGAGCTCGGCCGTGCCACTTACCGCCGCACTTCTTCGGGTACCGGCAGCAGCACCCGGGTCGAAGTCTTCGGCAAAGCGGACAACAGCTCGACCCTGTGCTTGCGCGAAACCCTCGCCCTGGTACCCGGCCCACCGCCTACGCCCTGCCAAACCACTATGGTCGGTGACAACAATGGCTTGTTCTTCGGCAATCACCTGATCACCGGCCCCGTACCTCCGGTCGTGGTGATCACTGCCACCAACCCTACCGGCACCACCCGACCTACAGCGGTGTCGAGCAAGCTCACCGACCTGGTGAAAATCCAGACCGCTCGCTACAACTGGAGCAATCACAGCCTGCTGATCGAGGCCACCTCCACGGATGAAGTGGCGGTGCCTGACATGGTTGCGCAAGGTTACGGACGTCTGTCGAAATCCGGCACCCTGCAAAAACTGACCGTTGCCGACCTGACCCAGCCACCGGCCACTGTCACGGTCAAATCCGCCGCTGGTGGTAGTGATACCGAGCCAGTCGTGGTCGTCGGTACGGCACCGGACACCGGCGAAAACCAGGCGCCGCTCTCGGTCGCCGACACCGGCAGCACCAGCTTCGGTGTGCCGCTGACCCTCAACCTGCTGGCCAACGACAGTGACCCCGACGGCAACACGCCGCTGAGCATCACCGCACTGACCCCACCGGCTGCCGGGCAAGGCACCGTGGCATTGAGCGGCACGACTTCGGTGGTCTACACCCCGCCGGCCGTGGTCAATGCACCGCTGACCGCGACCTTCACCTACAAGGCTCAAGACGTCAAAGGCCTGGCCTCGACCGCTCCGGCGACCGTGACCATCACCGTGGCGCCTAACCAGCCTCCGGTGGCCGTCGCCGACAGCATCGCGACCCTGGGTGTGGCAATTCCGATCAGCGTGCTGGCCAACGACACCGATCCGGAAGGCAACGTGCCGCTCGCCGTCGCCAGCGTGACCCCACCGCCAGCCGGTCGCGGCACCGTCACCACTGACGGCACCGTCGTCACCTACACCCCACCGGCCACGGTCACCACGGCCTTCACCACCACCTTCACCTACATCGCCCGGGACAGCTTCGGCGCCCTGTCGACGCCGGCGACGGTCACGGTGCAAGTCTCGCCACGGCCTGCTGCGGAAACGTTCACAGTGACCACGGCAACGGTGTCGGCCCGCTCCAATAACCGCTTCACCTGGGACTTTGCGGGCACCTCATCGGTGATTACCGGCAACACCATCACCGTGCAGGTCACCACCCCGACCGGGCTGGTAACGCTGGGCACCACCACGGTGCCAGTGACTGGCCGCTGGAGGTTGACGGTGAACAACAGCACCACGGTGATCCCGTCAGCTAATCCGACGGCGACCATCCGCTCGTCCCAAGGCACCGTGCGTACCGTGACGGTCATCTCCAACTGAGCCCTCGCCCCACCCGCCGATGTCGGTGGGTGGGGCCGGCCTCTTCCTACAGGACAACGCCATGAAAACGCCGACCGCCGCCCTGCTCTGCCTGCTTCTGCTTTGCAGCAGTGCAGGCGCGCGCGCCGACGATTTGATGGAGAACGACGACCTGGCACCGTCCGCCGACCTCGGCGAGTTGCCTCCACCGGTGGGCCAGCACGCGCTGATCGACCAGAACGGTCAGGCCAACGTGGCGCTGGTGCAACAGAACGGCCAGTCGTTGCTTGGCACCATCGTCCAGTCGGGCAGCAACCAGGAAGCCTGGATCCTGCAACAAGGCAGCGACCTCATGGCATTGATCACCCAGCAAGGTTCCGGCAACGCCGCCTCAATCACACAAAACGGTAGCCACAACCGCGCGCAGATTTCCCAGAACGGCAATAACAACGACGCCAGCATCGACCAGGCCGGTACGGGGCTTTCAAGCGCCGTGACCCAGTCGGGAAATGGCATGAGCGTTTCGGTTAAACAATATCGCTAAAGCACTGCACCACTTGGAGGTTTCATCATGTTCAAACTGACGCCCCTCACCGCCGCCATACTGGTCATTGTCAGTGCCCAGGCGATGGCCGACGACAGCGTTTCCACCCAGGCCCAGGTCGGCACCGCCAACATTGCCGAAGTGAAACAGACCGCGGCCCCGTTCAGTACCGCAGCCCAACAGCAACTGGGTCAGGGTAACGATGCCATGGCGGTGCAAGACACCGCCACCGGCACCATCACCCAGGATCAGGTCGGCGACTTCAATGCCAGTTACGGTGAGCAACTGTTCGAGAACGGCAGCACCATCGTCCAGCAACAGGTCGGTAGCCTCAACACCGCCCATGCCAGCCAGTCGATCGGCATGGGTGAAAACCAGGCGCTGCAACAACAGGCGGGCAGTGGCAACTTCTCGTTCCTCTATCAGGACAGCCAGGAAGCCACCAAAGGCCAGACCTTCCAGTTCGGTGACGCCAACGAGGCCAATATCGAGCAGATTCAACTGGGCATCGCCAACAACGCGACGATCATCCAGTACGGCACCGCCAACTACGGCACCGCCGAACAGATCGCGCACATGGGCGGCGAGATCGGCATCAACCAGGCCGGCGAAGGCAACTATGCCTATGGCGACCAGCGCGACGGCAATGGCGGCGTCGTGACCATCAACCAGTTTGGCGACTTCAACGCCACGGAAGTCTGGCAAGGCGGACAAACCGGCAGCGAGGCCACCGTCAACCAGTACGGGCAAACCAACGAAACCGTGGTCGACCAGAGCTTTGGCCAAAACAACAACGCCCAGGTCCTGCAAGTCGGCGATGTCAACGCCATCTACGCCGACCAGTTCGACTCCGTCGGCTCGGTGCTCGCGTTGTACCAGCAAGGCACCGGCAACGTGCACTTCACCTATCAGAGCGGCGACAGCCATGTGCTGAACGCCACCTCCGTGGGTACTGAAAACAAGGTCTACGCCAGCAACTGGAAAGGCCCGCAACTGGGCGGCCAATTCGGCAGCAACCAGCGTGCGACCGTCACCCAGGCGGGGAACGGCAACATCGCCAGCTTCAAACAGGATGGCGTCGGCCACATCATGACCACCAACCAGACCGGCAGCGGCAACAAAACCACCATCAGCCAGGCCGATTCGTATAACGAGCTGTACTTCGACCAGAACGGCAGCGACAACATCCTGATCTCCGACCAGCGCGGCACCACCAACCTGGCCCAGGGCACCACCAACGGCACCGGCAACACCACCGAGTTCGACCAGTCCGGCACGGGCAACCAGGCGTTCACCACGCAACTGTATGGCAGCGACAACATGATTACCGTCAAACAGGCTGACACCATGAACGTGGCGTACGTGACCCAGGGCGGCACCGGCAACACCGCCAGTGTCGACCAGAGTGGCATGACCCAAACGGCGACCGTTCAACAGATGGGTGCTGACAACCGGGCGACCGTGCTGCAGCAATAATCGCAAGGCATAAAAAACCGCGGCCCTTGGGGGAGGGTCGCGGTTTTTTTGTGCCTGCGTCGGCTGATCCTTCCCACGCTCTGCGTGGGAACGATCAGTGGTGTGGCTTACCCCTGCGGATCGACGTTATCCAGCGCTCGGTTCACTGCTATGCGCAGCAGACCTAAACCCGGCATACGCATCTCCATTGACACACCGCATTCACTGGTTTTACGACGGCTTCGCCACCGAGCGGCTGATCCTTCCCACGCTCTGCGTGGGAACGATCAGTGGTGTGGCTTACCCCTGCGGATCGACGTTATCCAGCGCTCGGTTCACTGCTAGTTCGCCCAGCATGATGACCTGCTGCAGCGCCAGCATGGTGTTGCGCTGGGGGCCTTGCAACTGGCTTGCGAAATCACTCGCCAGCACACTTGCCGATGCCAGGGATTCGCAGGCATTGACCAACAGGGTTTCGGTGTCGATATCCGGGGCGATGAGGTAAATGGTGCTGGGCTTGCGTGGCGGGATCGCGCTTTTCAGCGGATTGAGATAGTGATCCAGCGCACGGTCGGCGGCTTCGTTGAGCTTTTTGGGATCGAGGGGATCGTAGGGGGAAACGTCGTCGGATTGCGGGGGGTTGGGTGTGGCTTTGAACATGGTGAAACTCCATTTATACCTGTTGGAACCACCGGTACCTGTCGCTAAACATAAAGGGGTGGCAGCTGTACGCAGGTTAGCGAACCGGTCACCTAGACACCCGGCAGATCCGAAGATCTCCCGCGCACAGCCGCCATAACACGACTGCAGACATCAGCCTGCAATAAAAATGGAGCTTTGTTGCGCTTATACCTGTTCAGGTCGCTAAACCTGGCCGCTGAATTCAGCGACCCGGAAACGATAAAGACCAGGCACAAAGCGCACAAGCCGGCGGATTCTGGCGCAGTCGTAGGCAACGGCGCAAGGAACTGTAGCTTTCAGGAAGTAACGCTAAACACAATTAAACACACCCCTCAAATCAGCACACATTCCCTGTAGGAGTCAGCCTGCTCGCGATGGCATTGGGTCAGCCGACATCAATGTTGAATGACACACCCCCATCGCGAGCAGGCTCGCTCCCACAAGGTTTGGTGCATGCCTGAAAGAAATTGGTCGGCTGTCAGGCCGCCATCGCGGGCAAGCCTCGCTCCTACAGTGGAATGGGTGTACCTGCAAGAGATTGGTCGGCTGTCAGGCTGCCATCGCGAGCAGGCTCACTCCTACAGTGGAATGTGGGTACCTGCAAGAGATTGGTCGGATGACACACCCCCATCGCGAGCAGGCTCGCTCCCACAAGGTTTGGTGCATGCCTGAAAGAAATTGGTCGGCTGTCAGGCCGCCATCGCGATCAGGCTCACTCCTACAATGGACGGTGTACACCCGAGGCTTCTCACCACTCATTAGGCCGAGCGTTAGCTCGCCTGCAGCTCTTGATCTTGATCTACCCGCCCCTTCGGGAGGCCGAGTGGAGGCGTTCATCTGGGGGGTGGGCGCGTAGCGCCGTGCGGCGAAGCCGCACACATCGAGAGGAGGTCGAAGCGAAGCCGACCGGAGGCGATGCCCCCAGATGAATGCCGGAGCGAGGGTACGCCGAGCCTAGGCGAGGCACCGAGTGGTGGGGCAAAGCCTTTTGGTTACTTTTGGGCGTTTNNAAAAGTGACCCGCCGTAAGGGCGGAACCCTAAGCAGCCGTTACCGCAGCAACGGATATGTACTCAATCTACCTAACCCCCTCANNNNCTAAA
>NZ_NMOJ01000244.1:0-43791 GCF_002251635.1 Pseudomonas mandelii | reverse complement strand
CNAAANNNTTTCTTCCTCACCCTCCGGCACAACCTTGTTCTGAGTCAAATAACGATCCAGCGTCGCATTGTTATCAGGCGAAGAATTATCCCCCGCCACCTGCCACAAATGCCGCTCGATCCCCTGAGCCAAAAGATGCCCGACGGCCGCCTCGATCGCCGACAACACACACAACTGCGCCGGTTCGTTGGTGGTGTACCCGACCTCAGCCTCAAGCAACTTCTTGAACTCGATAAACTTGAACACCCCGGCACTGCGACCCACCGAGTAAATCGTCTTGCTGGTCATCACATTCGCCAGCACCTGCCCACTGCGCACATCCACCGCCCGCAGGTTGACCGTGACCTGATCGACCCGATACTCACGGGAAATATCGATCCCCAGGTAGCGCGCCCCTTCCCCGCCACTGCGCACATTGGTGTCGTAGGCGATGATCCCGCCTTCGAGCATCATGTTCGCCGCTTGCAGCGGTGGCAGCTCGCCCTGAATGTTCACCGGCGTATTGGGCTTCTTCTGCGAGGCGCGGATGATCTTGCGCTCGGTCAGCAGGTTTTGCAGCCCTTCACGTTCCAGCACCACAAACCAGCCGCTGGCCTGCAACGCATCCATCAACATACTCGCCGCGCCCTGGGTCACGCTGGTCGAAAACGAACTGGCCGGGGTCGGTTTGTACTGCCCGGTCTGGTCCCGGAAGCCGTACACCACCGCCATCAACCGGCCCTTGGGTCGTGGCATGTTGATCAAGTCGTAATAGGTCGACGCCCGGGGTGTCAGGGTCGGTGATTCGGTGTCCTGCTCGGCACCCACGTTCTCGCGCAAACTGCACCCTTGCAATGCCGCCAACATCAGCCCCAGCGCTATTATTTTTTTCATGTCCGTCTCTCCCCATCGATCCGAATCCCCATCAAGGGGCGAGGCCATTCACCTGGATTTCCGAAATTTCACCGGTCGCTCGGTCGGTCACTTCAATGGTCAGAGCACCGGAATCGTCGACGACGTTGACGATAAAGGCGTCGGTGGACAGGCTCCCGGTGTTACCCGTGGAGATGTTGTCCAGCAACTGCCCCAGCAACCGTGATTGCAACTGGCTGGTGAAGCGTTCGAGAGCCGAAGTCCCGGCCACCGAGGTGCGATTTTTCAGATCAGGATCGTCGTAATCGTTTTGCGCCTGGGCGTTGTTCAGCAACCAGGTGCCATTCAACGGGTTGCCGCCGAACGAGGGGTTGACGGGTGTGTACACCAGCTCCGTGGCCTGCACCAGGCAGCAACTGCCCAGCCCGATCAACCAGAGCCCGAGGTTCCGTGAGACAGTTTTCGTTTTCATAATTCGTCCCTCTCAAGGTCCGTAGTGTCCTGCAACAAGGCTTCCAGTTTGCGCTGGACAATCTGTCCGCGAACCCAGTCGGCGGCGTCATAGGCCTCGTCTTTGAGTTCCACGGTGTTCGGCGGCAGGAAGCGCCGATAAACCAGTCGCTGCTGATATTCCACGGTCACCAGGCTGCCCCAGCGTGCCGAAGGTCGTTCGCGTACCACCAGGTTGAAATCCATCGGGCTGGTGGCGCGCAGGCGTTCACTGAACGAGTAGTAGAAGTCGTGGCCGATGTGCGAAATCGTGTCATCGACGATAAAGCCCAGCATCTCGTCGTCCTCCCCAGCGCTGGCGAACGTCGCCACACACGCCAGGATCAGGGCCGGCAGCCATTGGCGGTTCATGGCGACAACGCCTGTGGCAACGTGGACTGGTTTTTCACCGGGCCCGAGGCGCCATCGAGGAAGGCTTTCTCGGCCACGAACTGCCAGTCCTTGTAACTCGCCATGCCGGTGAAGTCCGACCACTGACTGGGAAAATCCGACTGCTTGAGCGGCAGGTCCGTGGAAGGACTGTTGAGGCCAGTGATGCGCCCGTCGAAGCCGCGCATCAAGGTCCATTCACCGCCGCCAATCGGGTCCGGGTAGAGCTGGCGAATGTGATGTTTGGGCGTTGGAAAACGCTCGTCCTGCAACAGGTCTTCAAGTTCTTTGGGGTACTGCGCCAGCCCCGGCGAACTGCGGTAATAACTGCGCAACGCCTGGGCGTATTGCGTGCCGACCCACAGCAACTGACGTTCGCGATCACGGCGCGAGGCGGTTGACCACAACTCGCCGGCACTGGCCAGGCCCATGCCCATCACCATGATCAGAAACAGCACGCCCAGGTAAGTGAACCCGGCCTCGTCGGCGGGCTTACCACTCGGAATAAAGGCTGCCATCACGCGCCCTCCCTGTGGCACCGCTTTTGATATCGGCGACCCCGCCCGGTACGCCGTCCGGCGGCGCGACCAGTACCCAGAGGTCCATGCGTTCGGAAATCGGGTCCATCGGCGGGTTGCGCAGGTAGCGCTGCTCCACCAGTTGTTCCAGGGAATCGGGATAGCGCCCGGTGTCGCCGTAATAGTGATCCAGGGCTTCGCGCATAGCCGACAGGCTCTGGCGCAGCGTGGTTTCTTTCGAGGCCTCGAGGCTGTTGAAATAGCGTGGCAAGGCGATGGTCATCAGGGTCGCGATGATTGCCATGACCACCATCAGTTCCAGTAGGGTAAAACCCTTTTCCCGACGCATGATTCACCACTCCTTGTACGCGATGCCGTTGAGACCCTTGCCGCGTGCATGGGAGTAAACGTCGAAGACGTCTTCCCCCTCCCGCGGGTTTTGAGCCGTGCTGTCGTAGGAGCGCAAGCCCCAGCCACCGTCGTCGTCACGCTTGACCGGCGTCAGCGGGTCATGGGGCACGCGCCGTAAAAAGTAGAACTTGGCACCCTTGGCGCTACGCACATCACGCACGCCTTCCACCAGCACTTGCAGGTTCGGTGGATAGCCGCTGCTGTTCAGCGACTTCTCGATGTAACCGGCGTCGAAGGCACGTTTGTAGGCGTCGATGGCGTCGCGGATCTGGTAGAGCGCCGCACGCAATTCCTGCTCTTTGCCCCGGCGCACCACGGTCTCGGTCAGTGGCGCGGCCATGCCGGCCAGCAGGCCGATCAGGGCCAGCGTCACCACGACTTCGATCAAGGTAAAACCACGTTGCGAGGCGTTCATGATCAAGGCTTCTCGACGACAACAGTGGTGGTAATGGCAGCAACCGGCCGATCGATGTGTTCATTCTGAATCGGCGCTTGCATCCGGCGGTCCGGCGCCTGGATGTGCATGCTGGTTTCGGTGCCGGTGGGGAATTCCATGTCCGACGGGCTCTGGTACGGCAGGTTGCGCACGATCCGCGGAGTGATGGAGAGCACCAGTTCCGATTTGCCGACGGTGTCCTTGTTGCTGCCGAACAACCGGCCAAGACCGGGGATGTCGCCCAGGCCTGGAATCTTGTTGCCGGTGGCGCCATGGTCGTTACGCACCAGGCCAGCAAGGATCTGGGTTTCGCCATCATGCAAGCGCAGCGTGGTCTGGGCGTTGCGGGTGTCGACCTGAACCGGAATCGTGCCCTGGCGGGTCGGTTCCAGTGGTGTGGCGTTACTGACTTCGAGTGCGATCTTGATCGCCACTTCGTTGTTCAGATGGATGGTCGGCTGCACTTCGAGCTTCAGACCGACGTCCAGATAGGTGACGCTTTCGGTGATCACCGGACCTTGGGTCGACGGCACGGAGGTGGCGCTGATGATCGGCACACGCTGTCCTATGTGGATGCGCGCCTGTTCACGGTTGCTGACGCGAATCACCGGGCTGGCCAGGGTGTTGATGTCATTGTCCTGAGCGTTGATCTTGGCTTGCGGCGACGGCGAAATGCTGATCCGGCTGGAGTTGATGCCTTTGAGTTGATCGAGCAGGGTCACGGCCGAGCCGTCGCTGTTGACCACGCCGAAGGTGTTCGGCCATTGCAGTCCCAGGTCGAGAATCCGCTGAGTCGCGACTTCCATCACCTCCACTTCCAGCACCACTTCAGGGTTGGACTGGTCCTGCGACTGCAAGAGTTTTTCGGCCATGCGTATGGCGTCTTCGGTGTCGCGCATGGTCAGGGTGTTGAGGCGTTCATCGACGAACACGTCACGGGTCTTGAGCATGGTCTTGATCATGTTCAGCGCGGTGTTGGCATCGATGCTGGTCAGGTAGAACGTGCGCATCACCAACTCTTGATAATCCTTGAGCTTCTGCGGCGAGTCGGGGTAGATCAGCAAGGTGTTTTCGTTCACCACTTTCTGATGCAGCTGGTTCTGTTGCAGCAGCAGTTCCACGGCGTCTTCGATGCGCACGTCACGCACGAAGATGGTGGCTTTCATGTCGGGGCGCAGGTCCTTGTCGAAGATGAAGTTCAAACCCGCGACCTGGGACAGCACTTCGAAGATGGTTTTCAGGTTGGCGTCGCGAAATTCCAGGGTCACCGGCCGGTCGAGACGGGTGCGCAGTTGCGGATAAGGAATGACGTTGCGGCTTTGCACCAGACGAATATTGTCTTGCAACTCCAGGGCACCGCCATTCTTGGGGTCCAGTTCGAGGATCTGTTTCACCTGACGGTCGGCGCCGTAGATGTCGCCACGACGCAGGTCGCCCCGGGCCAGTTCGAGTTTGTCATCGAGACTGCGCATGTGCTCTAGCTGGCGCATTGAATCCTGGGCGCGGCGGTTGTGGGGTTCAATGGTCAACACCCGGCCATACTCCAGACGGGCCGAAGCGAAATCACGCTGGGCGCGATCCATGTCGGCCTGGGTCAACAATGCCGTCACCGCACGGGCGCGGCCGCTGGTCAGGGCCAGGTGCAGTTCGGTATCCCGAGGGTTTTCCTTCAGCCCTTCTTCAATGCGCGCCAGGCCGGCTTCGTACTGCCCCGACTCCATCAAGTCGGTCGCTTCCTGCTTGGCAACCTGCGCCGAGCTGCACGCAGCCAGCCCTACGCATACGCAAAGGCTCATCAGCAAACGGGATCTGTTCATTGCGTGCTCCCCACAGACAAGGTCTGGGACAAATGCAGAGGCAGGTAGACAAAGCTGAGTTCCACATCGGAAATCCCCTCAATCCGCCAGGTGTCGTCGATCACATCCCCTTTGCGCACGACGTATATTTTTTCGCCGTTCTGCAAAAACACTTGCAGGTCGGAACGGTCATTCAGCTTGCCGACGAACTGGAAAGGCATCGGCGGTACGCTGGGGACTTGCACCACCGGGGTCTGGTTGACGGGTTGTTCGGTGACGCTGGCCAGCGTCGGTGCAGCCTTCCAGCTGCGAGCGGCGAACAGGTCGCCGGACGGGCTCAGGTCCTTGATCACTGCGGGTTTGCCACTGGCTGAAGCGGCCGGCAGCGTGCCGCGTATTTTGCTTTTGACGGGTGTGGCAGCGGTCGTAACCGACGCATCGCCTTCGTCCGACGGCATGAAATAATCAGGCCCCCAGGTCAGCGCCGCGGCCACGCCGAAGAACGCCACCCAGCCCACTATGCGTTTGGTATTCATCATGACCTCGACAGGTAAAGGGTCATGCGGATCCGCCCGGTCAGGTCGGTGTCGGCGATTTTTTTACGCTGAAACTCCACATCCTCCACCACCACGGCCGGCAACTGGCCGAGCAACGCGTGCAGGAAGCGCCGCAGTTGTGGGTAGCTGCCACGCACCGGCAGCAGAATCTGATAACGGGCCAAGTGGGTCTTGGGGTCAATGCCCAGTGAGTATTCACCCCGGGCCAGGGTGATGTGTTCCTGGGCCGCCAGCGCGTAGATCTTGTCGATGGCCACAGTGGCTTGGGGCTGCGACGGCAGTTTGCTGCGGAAGTCGTCGAGCTGACGTTGCGGCACCACCGGGGCGGCGACACTGCCGTCTTCAACCTTGGCCAGGTACTCGCCGGCTTCGCGGGTCTGCTGGCTGAGGGTTTGCAACGAATTCCAGTCCGGCATCAGGCCACCCAGGGCCCAGGCCAGCGCCAGCAGCAACATCACCAAGCCAGCCAGGCCGGGCACACCCAGGCCCTGGAGGTATTCGTGGACGATCAATCTAGGGATTCGCATCGCCGATCTCCCAGCTAGCCGACAGGTTGAATTGCACCGGTTGTTCCGGCGATTTCACGACAATTTCGTGGCTGAGCAGCGACACATCGGAGAGCTCGTCACTGGCTTCGAGACGGCGGTGGAAGTCGAGCATCGCTTCCAGGTCCCGTGCTTCGGCGCTGATGCGCACCTGGCCCTTGCGGGCATCCGGGGTCAGGGTCAGCAAAGCGATGTTGTCGCGCGGCATCGCTTCGAGCATGGCGAACAGACGTTCCCAAGGGCGGCGCAGTTGCTGCGAGACCTTGCGCATTTCCGCCAGGTTCTGGGCTTGTTCGCGGGTTTCGGCCGGGCTCAGGGTGACTTTGCTGCCGGTGTCGCCGGTGAGTTCGCGCTGGGCGTGCTGCAAATGGCCTTGCTGTTGCGAGGCCTGTTCGGCGACGTGCTGCTGGGCGACAAAACAGGTCACGACCAGCACCACGCCGCCCGCCAGCAGGCTCCAGCCCAATGGGCCCGAGCGGCGGCGTGGCTGGAAGTCGAGCGTCAGGGCGCGCATGTCAGGCCACCGCCCGGGACATCACGTACAAACAATCGTGTACGGCTGTCCGGTCTTCTTCGAGGGTGCGCAAGTGCACACCAGGTACGTCGGGCTGCGCATCGATGCGAGCGGGCGCGTGCAGGTAAACATTCAGCGGCCGCTCGCTGGTGGAGGCCTGCAACTGGCTTTCCCGGCCGATCAGCGCAGTCAGTGCGGCATCGCTGTCGCTGCTGCCCACCGAACGCACCGAGGTCCAGCGCCCTTCCCTGGCCAGCAGCAAGACACTGCGCACAGGCTCGGCGACCACGAACAGGAAGTCACCGGCGTCGAGGCTTTTATCGAAATGATTGAACGCCGCCATCAAGTACGGCTGCACCGAACGCAGGCGCAGGCCGCGACCGCTGACCAGGCTGCGCAGACGCGCCAGCAGGTCTTGCGGCAGCGCGGTGGCGATCCGGTCGTAACCCGCAGGTTCGGCCGACAGCACCATGCTCCAGGGTTGGGCCGGTACACCGTAGAGGTCTTCGAAACACAGTTGGGCAAACCCGAGCAATTCGTCGGGGCTGCTGATCTGTTCGCTCCAGGGCACCAGGCAGAAGCGACTGAAGTGGCCGGAAATCACCACACTCAATTCCGCACCGGCTGGCGCGTGTTCGCCCAGCAAGCGGTCGAGGGTTTCGAGGGCGACGGTCCAGGCATGGAAGCCTTCGTCGATAAAGCCGACGCTGCCCAGCCACAGGGTGTCGCCACCTTTGCGCTGGCCCAGGCCGACACCACTGGCGCCGAGCACGGCGACATAACGATCACGAGACAAAAGTGACACGATTGATCTCCTCGAGCGTGGTCCGCCCCTCAGCTACCAGTTCCAGAGCGGACTCGCGCAACAAGCGCAAGCCACGTTTGCAAGCGTGTGCCTTGATCTTCGAAACGGGTTGGCGCTCGACGATCATCTGCCGCAGTTCGTCGTCCAGGTGCAGCAGCTCGGCAATCGCGGTCCGCCCGCGATAACCGGTGCCCCGGCAATGGCCGCAGCCTTTGCCGTGAACGAAGTGGTAATGATCGACCTTCTGCGGATCGAGCCCGGAGAGGCGCAGTTCTTCATCGGTCGGGGTGCTCGGGGCGCTGCAACTGGCGCACACGAGGCGGATCAGCCGCTGGGCCAGCACGGCGTTGAGGGCCGAGACAAGGCTGTAGGGATCGATTTCCATCTGGGTAAAGCGGCCGATCACATCGAACACGTTGTTGGCGTGAATGGTGGTAAACACCAGGTGCCCGGTCAGTGCCGATTGCACGGCGATCTGTGCAGTGTCGGGGTCGCGTATCTCACCGACCATGATCTTGTCCGGGTCATGGCGCAGGATCGAGCGCAGGCCACGGGCGAAGGTCAGGCCTTTCTTTTCATTGACCGGGATTTGCAGCACGCCCGGCAGTTGGTATTCCACCGGGTCTTCAATGGTGATGATCTTGTCCACGCCGTGGTTGATCTCGGTGATCATGGCGTAGAGCGTGGTGGTCTTGCCGCTGCCGGTCGGGCCGGTCACCAGCACCATGCCGTAGGGTTCGGCGGCCAACCGGCGCAGCGCGCGCAGGGTTTCGTCTTCGAAGCCCAGTGCCTGCAATTGCACGCCGCTGACTTTGTCTGCCAGGTCCTGTTTGTCGAGTACCCGCAGCACCGCGTCTTCGCCAAAAATGCTCGGCATGATCGAGACCCGGAAGTCGATCTGCCGGCCGCTGATGCCGATTTTGAAGCGACCGTCCTGGGGCACGCGTTTTTCGCCGATGTCCAGTTCGGCCATGACTTTGACCCGGGAGATCACTTGCTCGGCGAACTCACTGCCCTGGATCTTGCTGATGTTGTTCAGCACGCCGTCGATCCGGTACTTGATCACCAGGCCGCTGCCGGTGGTGCCCAGGTGGATGTCGCTGGCGTGCATTTTCAGCGCGTCGTAGAGGGTCGAGTTGACCAGTTTGACCACCACGCTGGCGTCTTCGCTGATGCTGGTCAGGGACAGGCTTTGCAGGGTATCGATTTCGATATTGGCATCAGCCTGGGCGTTGAGCGATTCCACCGCGTGGAAGCTCTCTTCGTGACGCGCCAGGTAGGCTTTCAGGTCGTCGGCATGCACCAGGTACAGCGGCGCGCCGTGCAGGCAGTCGTCAATCCAGGCCAGACGAGCCGTGTCGAACGGATCGGCAAACACGCCAATGACCGCATCGTCATGACGCAGCAGGATGAATTCGCGCTTGAGGCATTGGGCCAGGGTGACCCGGTCGAACACTGGGGTGGCTTGAAACAGGGTGTCGGTGTCGAGCACCGGATAATGCAGGGTAGCGCCGAGGCACTGGATGAAGGGCATGGGGGCCAGTTCGCACAACACCCCGAGGGCCTCCAGAACCCGCTCGCCGGAACTGGTTGCCCGGACCCGGGCCTGGGCCAGTTGTTCACTGGAAAAGCGAGACGGTACACATTCCAACTGCGCCGGTTCTACGGCAAGGGATAGACGGTCCATGGCATGCTCTCCAACGCCGGGGGCTTTGAGCCCTGTCGACGCGGCGAGCAATTACGGCATATACCGGAACGGCTTGTCGCGCCACTACTCCCCGGTGAGCAATTGTTCGTCGTCTGGTGCCTTGGAGGTCGATGAACTTCGTCGACGATCTGCCAGCACCCAACTACCGTCGTACAGCTGCAGCGGGAAGCTTTCTGTCCTGCTCTGGCGTCGTTCGACGAATCCTTCGGATGGGCTCGCGCCTGTTCGGTTTTCCCGCTCCATCCCTAAAAGGTCACAGACTGCACGGGCCAATTCCGCCAACGGAAACGGTTTGAACAGGATATGGCTGACTCCCAGTTGCCGGGCCCGCTCACAGACTTCAGCGGTTGGGTGCCCGGTAATCAGCACAAAATGGCACTTCCTGTTCTGGCGGACGGCATCGAGCACCTGAAAGCCTTCCATATCGGGCAAGCGGTAATCGAACACCATCACATCGGGTGAAAAACGTTCGGCTTCGCCGATGGCTGTTTCACCGTTGTGAGCTATCCGGACTTCCAGCGCTTGCGCCTGCAGGTAACCCTGGAGGTTTTCCGCCAGCAGCTGTTCGTCTTCAACAACCAGTACTTTGTTTAACAAGGTGGACTCCTTGAAACTGCAGGTCCGAAATTCGTGCCTGGGAGTACGCGCCTCAATTAGGCTAACGCACACTTCATGCCAGACTGAGCGCCGGTTTTTGGCCGCTTCATCTCTATGATTTTCATGAAAAAATCTTTTCGTTCAGGAACCCCGTCCCCCAAAGGCGGGGAAGCGCTCGGATTTGCCCTGAAGCTTTCCCCACATTTGGGGGGGAACCTTCAATCGTCGTCAATCCGCTCGATTCGATTGCTTGATCGCAACTGCCCCAGAACCTGTAGACGAGCCTGGGACTTTTGCTGTCGGGCAAGGTAAGCCCGAACCATTTCAAGTCCCTGAGCTTCTGAGACATCGGCCGCCTCCTGGTGGTTCTGTAGATAAATCAAATGCCAGCCCAACGGTGTGCGCACCGGCGCGCTGACGGCCCCCGGCGCCAGCGCAAACGCCGCAGCTTCGAATTCCGGCATCATGCGCCCCCGGGGAAAATAGCCCAGGTCCCCGCCTTCGGCGGCGGAGGCATCTTCGGAGCCGGCCCGGGCAACGCTGGCAAAGTCCTCGCCCTGGCTGATTTTCACCCGCATCTCCTCTAAGCGTAGCCGGGCTGCTTCAACTGTGGCGGCATCGGCCCCCTGAGGCACTTTTACCAGGATGTGCCGCGCCTGGATTTGCTCGGGTGTGCTCATTTCGGCGCGATGTTCCTCGTAGAACGCGCGGACCTGTTTTTCGTCCGGCTCAGCCACCTGGAGCAGGTCGGCAAAGACCTTTTGCGCCGCGAGCTCACGGCGTGTGTACTCGGTAAAACTGGCTTCATCGAAACCGGCGTCTTCGAGCCGGCGGGCGAACACCTCGGCACCGCCCATCGCTTGTCGCGTCTGCTCAACCTGGCTTTGCACGACTTCATCGCTGATCTTCACCCCGCGTTTGCGCGCTTCCTGCCACAGCAACTCCTTGTCGATCAGCGCGTCGAGTGCTTTCTGGCGCAATTGCTTGTACGCCTTGGGATTGCGAATGCTGCCCACTGCGCGGCCCTGGTCCTCCAGGTATTCGGCGAAGTAGCGCTCGAGGCGAAACTCGGAAATTTCCTCGCCATTGACCCGCGCGGCAGCCGGGCCGTTGCTGCAGAAGGCCACAGGGGCCCACATCGTCAGCAGAATCAGCAGCGTCTTGAGTTTCATCATCAGGCCTCCCGTCAGGGTGTCGCGGCAATGGGTTTGTACGGTGCGACCAGAAAGAAGCGCTGGTCGGGCAAATCTACGGTGACGATATGAGCACCGCTCAAGCCCAGTCGGCGGCCCGGACCGAAGCTGAGCAGCGGGGTCAGCCCGGTGTCGAAATCGTGCAAACCTTCCAGGGCACTGATGAGTTTTTCGCGGCTGGCGTCGCGTCCGGCCTGCTTCATGCCTTCGCTGAGCAGCAGCATCGAACTGTAGGCGCCGACTTGCAGCACCGCGTGCTCACCGCCGAGGCCTTGGTGTTCGCGCAGTTGCGTCAAGGCCAGGCGCCCGGCCAGCGTCCAGTCACTGGGCACGAACGGATAGGCCAGAAACACCCGCCGGGAAAATCCGCTGGGCAATTGAAACAGGTCGCCGGCCACTTGATTCGACGCGGCGAACAGGTAAGGCACCTGCCCCGCCGTTTGCAGGCGCTCGGCGAGGTGACTGAAACCGACGCCGCTGCCCAGGTAAAACACCGATCGCGAGCCCAGCGGCAACTCGTCCTGCGCCGAGTTGTAGGCCTTTAGCCGCACTTGCTGCCAGGCGTGATCTTGCAGGTACTGGCCAAGGTTTTGTGCCGCTTGCCGTTGGCTCGGCTCGTCCGGGTGGACAATCAGCGTCGGTCCCTGGAGCAAGCGCAAATTGGCGGCGCCGTAGTCGGCCAAGGCGATCAGTTGCTCGCGCAGCCCGGACAGCGGTTCGAAAATCTGCCGACTGGCTGGCGCCATGCCCTGCAACGAGAGCGGCCCGATCAGTGGAATACCGGCGCGTTCCAGCCGCGTGACCAGTTCGGTATCGAGCGCAGGTGCCAGTGGTGCGATCAGGGCGAACACCTGTTCCTGCTCAATCAAGCGGTCCAGTGCCTGTTCGGCACTGGCGCGGTCCGGCCCCGGATCGAGGATGGTCAGGCGCAATTGCCGGCCATGGATGCCGCCCGCCTCGTTAATCCGCGCCACGCTGCCCTTGAGCACCGCCGCCACCGTGGCGCCCTCCGTGCTCAGCGGCCCCTGTCGCGGCAACAAAGTGCCCAAGTGCAGGCTGTCGGCGGTTAACCCGGGGTCGCGGTCATCGGCCACGCGCTTGAGGTAGGCCGTGAGGTTGCGCTGATCATTCATCGAGAGCACGAACCGTGGCATCGCCGGGTCCAGCCGATTATTCGCCGAATCGCGCCCTTCCTGGATCGCCCGGGCCAGTGCGCCCTCGGTGTAGGCCGGGTAATTGCGACCGTTGATCTGCTGTTGCCCGTAACTGCTCGAGAGCCTCGACCAGCTGATGTCCGGCGGCCGCACCCCGCCTTCGGGTCGCCCCTGGGCATCGGCGCCATGGCAATTGGCGCAGGGCAGGCTGGTGGCGGGTAGCAGCATGTCCGCCGCGCCCACCCGAGCCATGATCGGCTCACCACTTGCCGACACGCCCTCGCGATACAGCCGTTTGCCGGCACTTTCGCTGGGGCTCAGCGGCAACGCATTGGCGGCGAGATTGATGCCGCCAATCAGTAGCAAGCCGAGGACGAGGGCAATTTTCATGGCCCGTACTCAACGACCAGCCACGGGCATTGTCAGCAACTGCAAGCGCTGGGCAATGGCGGCGGCCGGTGCATCGGGACGGATCTTGCTCCAGCGCTTGTTGGCCACGTCACCGACAATCAGCTGCGTCGAGTGCTGCTCGGGGGTCGGCACAATCTGGCCGATGCGCCCCAGTACAAGGTCCATTTGTGCCTTGTCGCCGGTGAGAAAAAGCCAGTGGGGGCCATCGACGCCCTGCTTCAAGGTGTAAGCCTTGAGTACCGCCGGCGTATCGCGCAGCGGATCACTGGTAAGGGAAATAAAGGTGATGCCATCGGCCTTGTCGCCCAGCACCTCACGGACTTCCTTGAGCTTTTGGGTGATCAGCGGGCAGGCATCGTTGCAACTGGTGAAAATCACGTTCAGCAGCACCACACGGTTTTGCAGCGCGTCACTGTAGAAGCGCAACGTGTTGCCGTTCTGGTCCTGCAACGGCGTGTCGGTGAACCAGGTTTTCGCATCCCGGGTGCCGCTGGCCGGTTGCGCAGCGGCCACCGCCGGCGCGGGCTCCTGGTGTCCTTCGTGGGAAAACGCCATAAAGCTGATGACGCAAAAACACATCGTCAGGAAGATCAGAGCGAGGGCTTTCATGGTTGATGCTCCATGGCAATGGCCGTGTGTTTGGCGTGGGCGTTGCGCTGGCCGCTGAGTTTCTCGACCTGGCGGGTCAGCACGGCCGGGTCGGTGAAGCCGTAATAACGCGTCCAGTGGCGGCTGTTGCCGTCCCCCACCAGAATCAGCGGTTGATGGCTTTTGAAGTCACCGCTGAAGGAGCCGAGGCCCTTGAGGGTTTCGTTGATCGACTGCGAGCTGCCAGTCAGCCAGCTCCAGCCCGGCCCCTTCTGGAAGCTGCGGGCGTAGTCGTTGAGGCGCTTGGCGTCATCGCGTTGCGGGTCGATGCTGATGGAGACAAGCTGCACCTCGTTACCGACCCGGGCGCCGAGTTGCGTCTGCACCTTGCCCATGATCGAGGACACCACCGGGCACACCGTGGTGCAGCTGGTGTAGATGAAACTCATGACCACGATTTTGTTGGTCACCAGGTCCTTTTCCAGACGCACCGGTTTGCCGTTCTGGTCCACCAGCGCGACGTCGGCGAATTTGACCTGGGCGCTCTCCGAACTGGCGCTTTTGGCCGGCATGTCGTGCCCGGCGTGTTCATCCGCCGAGTGCGCCAGGGCTTGACCGATGCCGACGGCCAACAGGCAGAACGTCAGCAGTCCACGGTGTGCGAATCGGTTCATGTCGGTTTCCTCTTCAGTGAGCATCGCCGGGGATTACCCGAACGCTGGCAAAGGTCTGGTCATCGAAACTCGCGCCAAGGGACGCCGCGCGCACGTGCAGGTACCAGGCGCCGTTCTGGTCGAGGGTCACCGGGGCTTCATAGATGCCGTTCCCCACTTCAAGGGCCGCGACCTGTTGGGCGCGAGATGTCGGGGCGCGGAAGTAGCGCACCTGAACGTCCTTGACCCCGCTGCGCTGTGCCTTTTGCTGACCCTGAACAATGCGAAACCGCACGGTGTAAGGGCTGCCGAGGGCGGCCGTGGATTTATCGAGCATGAACTCGACCTTTGGCACGCCGGGGAGCCTGGCGAGGTTCGGGTCCGGCTCAACCAGCGCCGTGAAGCAATGGATGATGTTCGGCTGGTTGAGCAGGAACGCCACGTCGAAACGCCCGGCGGCTGGCAGCTTGATCCGCGAACTGTAGAGCCCTGGCTCGACCTCGCGCAGGCTGCGGTCGATGACCATGGCAGCCCGCGCCACCTGCCCGCGATTGGGGTAGCCGGACATCGGCGCGTTCATGCCTTCGGCGTAGAAATAAGTGGTGTTGTCCACCGGGTTGACCACGAACACCGCGTTGTCGTCCCGCGACACCGCCAGGCTCGAGGCCAGCGGCAAATCACCGGCGAGCCGTGGCGCCTGGGGCCCGGCTTCGAAGCCCTGGGTGATCGGCGTGCGGCCGGCCCCCAATGACGAAAGGTTGATCATCGTGACTTTGGCCGAGGCCAGTCCGCGGACATAGGCGTAAGCCTTGGTGAACACCACTTGGTAGGGTTCGGCGGAGACGTCCAGTTCGTGGATCGTCGAATCGGTGGCCGCGTCGATCACCGTCACCTGGTTTTCCAGGGTGTTGAGGACGATACCGAAACGCCCGTCTGCGCTGAACCCCATCGGACCCAGGCCCTGTTTCATCTTGATCACCCGCCTAACCGTAAGGCTGGCGGTATCGACCACGGTCACACTGCCGTTCTTGCCGTCGGCGACATACACCGCCTGGGACAGCGGCGAGTACGCCACCGACAGCGGGTGCGAGCCGGTCTTGAGTTGCTTGCTGATGGTCAGGCTGGCGATGTCGATGATGCTCAGGGTGCCGTCGTCGCGGTTGCTGACGAAGGCAAAACGGCTGTCCTTGCTGAAGGCGATTTCATGGTGCCCAGCCCCGGTGGCCAGGTGTTTGAGTGGCTTGAGGCTACGGGTGTCGATCACCGTGACCCCGGACTGCTCGACTGTCTTGGCATTGTTGCCGACCCACAGCAGGCGCTCGTCCGGTTGCAAGGCCACGCGCACCGGATTGCTGCCGGCGGCGACCGAGTCGATCAGTTTGAACTGCTCGCTGTCGATCACCGCCACTGCATCGGCGGTCGGCATGGAGACGAACACCCGTTTGTTGTCCTTGGGTGTGGTCCAGTCCATCGGCGGCTGCTTGATGTCGATCCGTGCCATGGTGCTGGTGATACCGCCCACCGACACCGACGGGTCGACCACCGAGACACTGGCGTCGCGGTTCATCACCAGCAGGAAGTAGCTGTTCAGGTCGAGCAGCGGCCGCGCGCCGATGCTCGATTTCAGGAAGACCCCGACCCGGGATTTGCAGCTTTTCTCCCGGCCCTGGGCCTGGTCGGCGGCAATGGTTTCCGGGTCCAGCCAGGCACCGGGATTGATGCCCGACAACGGCTGACCTGAAGCACCGTCCCTGACGCGGAACTGCACGTCGGCAAACTCGCCTTCACGCAACACACCGTCCTTGGCCAATGACTTGACCTCAAGCGCCACCGAAATCCCGTCACGGGAGAGGTTCTGACTGCTCCAGGTGTTCGGCAGTGCGACTTCGCTCAGCAGGTTGGGCGGCGCGGTGCGCCAGACGCCGAAGCTGATGAGTGCCACCGCGACGAGCAGCGCACAACCGGCGATTTTTGTAGTCCTGTTCATTACCCTCTCCCCTTACAGATCTGTGCCTGCCTTTCCCTGTGGCGAGGGAGCTTGCTCCCGCTGGNTAGTGCCCCTACGGTGCCGGTGCCGGTTCTGGCTCGTTGGTTACCCGCAGCAATCCCCAAAGCCCGGCGGTATTGCCGTAGGCGCCGTAGTCGCGGAACAGGTAGTCGCCCGGTATTGCGTTGCTGCCCCCGGCGCTCGGGTGCATGAAGCTGAAGTGCGCCGCCGGCAGGATGCTTTCACGCGCGCCGATGTACATCGACATCGGGTTGTAGCCGAACCGCACCGACCCCACCCCTGGCGTAGCCATCGGATAACCGCCGGTATCGCTCTTCTCCGACTGGAACGGGTTGACCGACCAGACGTGCCCGTCCAGTTGGAAGGTCGTGCCGCGACTGCCACCGGTCGGCATCAGGATGTGGGTGCGGAACGGTTGTCCCGGTTTCACATACAGCACCGGTGTCTGAGGATCGCCCCCGATAAGCGCATTGCTGTAGGCCATATGCGCGTTCGGCACGTCACCGTAACCGGCACCGTTGGCATGCCCGAACGGTGCATCCGGCGCCAACCCGAAGCGGAACCAGATCGGCTCGGCCTTGTAGTTGATGGCCATGCTCGAGTTGTCCTGTGGATCGGTCGGCACACCAAAGCCTTCGGCGGCAATGCCTTCCACCGGCCGACCGTTGGCCCAGCGGATGTTCAACGCTTTCTGCCAGACCATCGCAAAGTCGCGGTAAGTGGTCTGCCCTGGCGCCGTGACCGTTGCGTTGGTTTTACGCGCATCCTCAACCCAGGTTGCGCCGATCGGCAGGATGGTCATCGCCCCACCCAAGCCTTTCTGCGGTTGTTTGATGAGGTCCGCCGGCGTGATATTCAGTCCGCCGAACTCCACCGCCGTGGCGTTGATGTTGTCGACACTGCGGCCCAGTTGCGAGATCGGCTTGCCTTCACGCTCCAGGTGCCCGGCGTAGTACTGATAAGTACGCGTCGGGTACGCGCCGCTGTTGCCGATGCGCGGTGGCACGGTCTGGGTCGGGTTGGCGCCGACGTTGGTGCCATCGGATTTGGTGATGTCATACGCCAGCAGTTGCGCATGCAGGCCAACGTGGCTCGACGGCCGCAGCAGGTTGTTGGTGAAGATGGTCGAGCCCTGGCCATTGTTGCGATCGCGCTTGACCAGCCCTTGCATCACGGCAGTCTGGGTCAGGTCGGGCATGACCACGGGCAAGCGGTTTTCCAGCGTGACGTTGATGCAGTCACCCGCCGCTGCGCGCAATACCAGCGGTTCCACCGGTACACCTGGTTTCATTTTTCCGGTGACCGGATCGAGGTCGGATTTGCGCACGTACAGGATCGCAGTCGGATCATGCAACGGGCCGCTTTGACCGCCGATGGTGATGGTTTCGCCATCTTCAGGATCGACCACGGTGACCTGAGGGATATTGACCGGCCGCGAGTTGAACACCAGGGTGCCACCCGCCGGATTCAACGGCCCACCCACGTGTTGCCCGATACCGGCCGGATCGCCGATGGTCAAGTTCAACGGATTGCGCAGGATGTCGTTGGCCAGCGCCGCAACCACTTCATAGTTGCGTTGCACGGTCGGCCGGGTGCCGATGCCGTTCGGGTTGGCGCTGTACCGTGGGCAGGAGCCATCGAATGCCACGGTATTGCGCATACCCATCGGCTTGGGGTTGTTTGGCACGGCGAACAGATCGCTGCGCTGGGTCGTGTAGTTGCGCATCACGCCCCAGATACCGTTCCAGTAACCTTCAATCGAAGCGTCCATCGAGTACAGGTAATCCCCCGTGGTCGCCGCCGAACTGGACAGCATCGAGACCGGCGCGTTGAAGCCCATCTGCTCGGAGATACCGACCATCTGCGACGAGCGCCAGCCGGAGTTGGAGCTGTTGCCGAAGCCAGAACCGCTTTGCAGCCATTTCACGCCGTGCAGGGTCACGTTGTGCTCTTCTTCGTGACCGCCGGCATGCACCCGCAGCCGCACATTGTCACCGGTGTAAGTGCGCAACATTGGCGTGAACGGGTCACCCGGTTCCGCGCCGCCACGGTTGACGTGTGGCGGGAACAGCGTGGTGCCGCCGGTTGGCCCCGTGGCTGCGGTGACCAGGTTCGGTGCCAGGTTCATCGCCGGGATGGCGCGGTCGGTACGGCTTTGCATGGCATACGCCAGGTCGCCGCCGAGGCCGTCGGCCTGCATGCCGCGCTTGCCGTCCGGGCCGACCTTGTTCGGGTCGTACACCCGCAAGGCCAGCGGTTCGTTGCGGTAGTTGACGACGAACATGCCAGGGTCATCGACCGAGATCGCCTGTGGGCATGGCCGAGTTGGACAACCCGGCACCATGCCGCCCTGCACTTCAATGATGCCGTCGAGCAAGGTGCTGGCGTTGTTGCGTACCGGCGGATTGATCGCGTAGCGGAAGCTGTCCGCGGTGGCCGGGAAGGCTTGCGGATTAGGCACGCCGTTAGGCCCGGCGCCCACATACACCCCGGCTTCATAGGCGTGCTGGAAGTCGCTGTATTCGAGGAAGAACTCACGGAAGCTGTCGTTCTTGCCGTCGCCGTCGATGTCCCCGGTCGACACCACCGCCTGCCACGAAGTCGGCCCGCCGTCTTGGCGTGCGCCGCTGTACAACGGCTCGCCGGTTTCGGCGTGGAACCAGGTGGAGCCAGCTGGCTCAGCCAATACGGTGGCGTACAGGCCAATCTGTTGGTGAGTCGATGGGCCCAGGTGGTCGTGGGTAAAAATGGTCCCCAGGCCACGGTCGACACCTTTGGCGTTCACCACCGGATCGACGAACCAGCGTTGCATTGCCGTGCGCGCCCCTACCCAATCCGCCCGGCCAAACTGACCGAAGTATGGGTGATTCTTGGCTTTCGGGCAGGCCGGCGTGCCGTCACGTGGATCGGTGCCGGTGCATTGGTTGAACTCGCGAATGGCGTGGATGCGTTCTTGCACGGCCCCCGGGGAAAGCACGCCGTCTTCGTAGTTCCAGCCGTTGGCCGAACCGTCAGCTGCCGTCAGGTCCCATTTGGGCAGGTGAATGTGCTGGCCGATCACGTCGGTCGGCGTGCGTACCTGATAGTCGTCCATCTCATAGGTGGCCGGCACCAGGTTGGTTTGCTGGTATTGCACGCAGTCGAAAGTGTTCATGCGCATCACCAGCGGCTCTGGCGGACGCTGTTTGGTGATGACCGGCCAGGCGTCTTCCCACAAGGCCAGAATGCGCGCTTGCGGGAAGTGGTAGCCGACCTTGTTGTACACCGCGTCGAACTGGATGTTCGCCGCTTTGTAGACCCGTGGACGGTCCGCGGTGAAGGTCGAGGAGCCGGTGTAGGACATGCCGTCGATGCGTTCACCGCTGGCAAACTCGCCAGTGCCGGCGCTGCTGGTCAGGCGTTTTTGCCGGTCGTCCATGCACGGTTCGTAGTAAGGCGCGCCGGCAATCGGCAAGGCACCGTTGGTGCGGAAGGCCTTCGCCACGATTTGATTGCCGGGAAGCAAGGCAAAGCTCGGGTGGTCCTTTTTGGCGTGGAAGGCCATGGCCGCCTGTTCGACTTCGGTGCCCTCTTCCGGCATGTAGATGGGTTTGGCGCGGGTCACTTCCTTGGAGAAATCCAGCGACGTGGTAATGGTATGCGCCACGCCACCGGCGGAGAAACCGTCCAGGGAATGCCGCCCCAGGCCGCCGTCCCAACCACCGGACGAAGCCGGGTCGAGGTTGGCCCACAGGGCGTTGCCGCTGGTTTTCAAGGACTGGGCCTTGGCCGCGTCGAGCATGTCCAGCGGTGGAGTCGGTGGGCGTTGGCCGACCGAGGTTTCCATGCCGCCAATCCAGAACGGATAGCCAGGGTTTTTCAGGCTGCCGTCAGCATTGCGGTTGGCTTCGCTGCGATCCACCAGGGCCAGGGAACCGATGGCCTGAGCGCCGCCACTGCCGCTGTTATGTTCGCCGTCGTCACCTTCTTCATCATCGTCGTCATCACCACCGGCGACCAGGGTCTCGCCGATTTTCGGCACCACCGCGACCTTGCCTGGCATAGGCGCCATGGCTTTGCCCGGCAGCGGCACTACCGCAGGAATCGGGGTCCCGGCAACGATTTCGCCATCGGGCAAGGCCCGGGCGCCCGCCGCCGGTTTGCCACTGCGCAATGCGTAGGGTTCGCTGTGGTAACCGTCGGTGCCTTGTTGGGAGACTTCGAGTTTGGTGCCTTCTTCAAACACGTCGTGTACTCGCCACATGCTCCACATGCCTTGGGCGAAGTGCGGGTAGAAGTGGCAGTGGTAGATCGCATCACCCGCGACACGGTTGCGGTTACCCGAACCGCCGTTGGCGATTTCATAGGTGTAGCCGGCGCCCGGGCCGATGCCCTGGGCATCCACATAGTCGGAGTTGTCGTCATTGGGGTTGAACAACCACTGATGGCCGTGCAGGTGGAAGATGTGCTGCTCGTGGCCATTGTGGGTGTTGCGGAATTTGATGAAGTCACCGATGTAGCTGTGGTTGACGTTGGACGGCTCGGACGGGTACAGCGCCATGGTCGCCTTGACCCCGATCTGATCAGCGCGCGGAACCTGCCCGGGAAGAATGCCTTCCAGGCCAGCGTTGGCCGGCACGTCCACCAGCATCGCCACGTCGCCGACGGTGTGCGAACTGAGGAAAAACTCTTCATAGGCGCAGGACAGGCAATCGTGCATCGGCCCGACGCCCAAACGGTTCGCCACCACCTCGGCGCCCATGCCGCCGGAGCCATAGTTGATCATGAACGAGTCGCGGGTCGGCTCCAGCACGTGGGCCATGACCGGGTCTGCCCAATAAGCGGGGAATGCCTGGGTCGCGGCGGTTTCATCCTGGAACTGCGAGGCGAAATCGCGGAACGGTTCCAGCCGGTTCGGAATCGCCGGGTTGCGTTTACCGATGGCTTCCAGCGGATAGGTCGACGGCGGGAAGCTGCCGTCGGCGTTGCTGCCCATCACGATCGCGTCGCTTTCGCTGGAGATGATTTCATTGCCGTCGACCATGTTGATGATCGGTGTGCCGGCCTTGCCTTCACGGAGCCACGGTTCGCGTTGCGGGTAGCGCGCCTGGTAATCGACGATCGGTTGACCGGCCGGGGTGCGGCCGCTGCTGGCCAGGCGCATCTCTTCTTCGGTCAAGGTGTTGCGATAGCTGCGCCCGCCTTTGGGCACGACGACTACCTGGCCGAACAGACCGTTGGCAACGTTGCCAGCATCACCTTCACCACCGAAGGTCGCACCACGGCTGCTGGCGGCGAATGCGCCCTCGCGTTCGGCGAACAAGGTGTAGGAACGGGTGCCGCCGGGGGCGACCAGCGAATTGCCGTTGCGCCCGGTGTACGAGGCGATGTCATCGATGCTGTTGACCGCTTGCATGCCGTTGACCTGGAAGCCGACGTGGCGGTCGGTGACCTGCTCATCGACTTTGAACTGCTCAACGTTACCGACTTCGACTTCCCCCTCAACCCCATCCTCGCCGTTTTCGTGGCTGCCGGGGTTGGCCTGGTAAGCCAGAAGGTTGTGCAGGTTGATCGTCAGGCAGTCACCGGCGGCCACCCGCAACACCAAGGGGCGCGGACGCTTGTCGGGCCGCAGCGAGACTTTGCCCGGCACGGCCGCGCCGCCCTGGGCCAGGGACACATTATGATCGTCGACCACGTCACGGCGCAGGGCGAACATCATGCCGTTGACGTTTTGCGCGCCGAGGCGATTGAACATCAGCGGCTGATCCAGCGCCACGACGTTCGCCACCAGATTGCGCTCGCAGCGCAGGGCCGCTTCGGCCAGCTCGATGCCGAACATCGACGCCACCATCAGCGCAAATTTAAACAAGGACGAAGCGTAGGGTATGCCGGTCATGATCACGGGCCTCGCTGTGGGTGCGCACAGGGAATAATTCTCGACAAATCCCCTTGAGCAATCCGCATGCCATAAAAAATTCAGTTATTTTTCAGTTAGTTGAAGCAATCACTTAATAACTCGGGGGATATCCCCCACTTATTCCCCACTTTTTCGGCCCAGTCCTTGTTGCCCCACTATTGGGGGCCGTTCCCCACACTCGCCAATCACAGCGGTGCGTCCATGGCCAGGCCCTGCAAGCGCCGGTACTGACGCAAGACACTGGGCACATAACGCTGGGTTTCAGCGAACGGCGGGATCACCCCGCCACGGCTCAGCACCGCTTGTGGCCCGGCGTTGTAGGCCGCCACGGCGAGGGTGATGTCGTTGTCAAACAGGGTCAGCAGGCGCTTGAGGTATTTGGCACCGCCCTGGATGTTGGCCTTGGGGTCATAGACGTTTTTCACCCCCATCTCCCGGGCGGTATCGGGCATCAATTGCATCAGCCCTCCGGCGCCTTTGGGGGACGTCGCATCCGAGTTGTAGCGGGACTCTTCGCGGATGACGGCGTGCAACAACGCGGCCGGCAATTCATTGGCCGTGGCGGCCGCCGACACCAGCTCTGCATAAGGTTGCCTGGCAATCATCTGGGGCTGCTGATCAAGACCGACCAGCGTGGATTGGGGCTCGTGAATGACCCGTTCATAGGTGCGGCCGGGACGGTGAACATTGGACAGCACGTAGCTGCCCTTGGCGTCCACGGAAACGAACACATCGGCCTGTGCGACGCTCGTCAGCAGCAAGCAGCCGAGCAGTCCTGTGGTGAGTGTTTTCATTAGTTTGCCTCCCCTGCCCGGCCCCGAAAAATGGGGGTAATGCCCCAATGGCCGGTAGTAAACAAGCCATACGCAAGCACTGTGCCGAAAGCGCAAAGGCCCGCAATACAGGGGTTGTAGAAGAATGACTGGGGGTGAGCATGGCAATTGCATACGCCTTCAAGGCGACTCTTCTGCCGACTGTGTGAGGTCATCATGAATCAGCGTTTGCGTTCCGCCCCGCGTACTCAAAGCGGGTTCACCCTGCTCGAACTGTTGGTGGTGCTGGTGGTGCTGGGGCTGTTGGCCGGCATCGTCGCGCCGAAGTATTTCGCCCAACTGGGCCGCTCCGAAGTGAAGGTGGCCAAGGCACAAATCGAAGGCCTGGGCAAAGCGCTGGACCTGTACCGTCTGGAGGTCGGTCATTACCCGTCGACCGAACAGGGTTTGCAGGCGCTGGTCACTGCGCCAAGCGATGAAACCAAATGGACCGGTCCTTATTTGCAGAAAAAACTGCCGCAGGATCCGTGGGGCCGTAACTACAACTACCGCTACCCAGGCGAAAACGGCGAATACGATCTGCTGTCCATGGGCAAGGACGGTCAACCCGGCGGCGAAGGCGAAAACGCCGAAGTCACCAGCTGGCAATGACGGGGGTCGCGACCATGCGCTTTCATCTCAAGGCAGTGGGCAAGGCCGGCGTGGTCTCGATGACCGTAGAGGCCCAAGGGGACAGCGAAGCCCGGCGCATCGTCGAAGACCAGGGCTTGCGGGTGGTCAGCCTGCACGTCGAGCGGCACTGGCGCGCGTTGCGTTTGCAGAAGCGCGAGACCTTCAACCTGGTGTTGTTCAGCCAGGAACTGACCACCTTACTCAACGCCGGTCTGCCGTTAATCGATGCGCTGGAAAGCCTGGCGGAAAAAGAGAACGCGCCACAGGCCCGTAAAACCTTGAGCGAACTGGTGCGCCTGCTTTATGAAGGAAAATCGTTCTCCCAGGCATTGGCCCAGCTGTCGGCGGTGTTCCCTCCGCTCTACGTGGCGCTAGTGCAATCCAGCGAGAAGACCGGCGCCGTGGGCGATGCCCTGGGCCGTTATGTCAGTTATCGCCAGCGCATGGACGAGGTTCGGCAAAAAATCGTCAGTGCCTCGATCTACCCCCTGCTGTTGCTGGTAGTGGGCGGTGGCGTGGTGTTGTTCCTGATGGGTTACGTGGTGCCGCGCTTCAGCCTGGTGTTCGAAGGACTGGGGTCGAATCTGCCGT
This sequence comes from Pseudomonas mandelii, assembly GCF_002251635.1. Lineage (GTDB taxonomy): Bacteria > Pseudomonadota > Gammaproteobacteria > Pseudomonadales > Pseudomonadaceae > Aquipseudomonas > Aquipseudomonas mandelii_B. The sequence continues at coordinate 20,231 of NZ_NMOJ01000244.1, read as the reverse complement.
GGCTGTCGCAGGTGCTGATGAGCTGCGGCATGTTCCTGCACGCCCACCAGGGTGAATTCTTCGGCGCATTGGCGGCAATCATCGTCGCCCTCGGCTTTCTTCAGCGACAACCGGCCTTTCGTCGGGGCGTCGACCGTGTAATCGAAAAACTCCCGGCGGTCCACCAACGCATCTTCATGTACGAACTGGCCCGCTTCTATCGCTCCCTGGGAATTCTGTTGCAGGGCGGCATCCCCCTCGTCACCGCGATGGGCATGGTTCGCGGCTTGCTCACCCCCGCCTCCCGCGTGCGCCTGGACCAGGCCTGCGAACGGGTACGCGAGGGGCAATCACTGTCGGCTGCACTGGAACTCAATCACCTGGTGACCCCGGTGTCCCTGCGCTTGCTTAGAGCGGGTGAACAATCCGGCAACCTCGGCCAGATGATGGAGCGCAGCGCTGACTTCTACGACGAAGAAATCAGCCGCTGGATCGAATGGTTCGTGCGGCTGTTCGAACCCTTGCTCATGACCTTCATCGGCCTGCTGATCGGGGTCATCGTGATCCTGATGTACATCCCGATCTTCGAGCTGGCCTCGAGTATTCACTGACCCTCTGGAGCAGGGTCGCGTTGTACCGTTCATCGTTCATCCACATTGCAACTGAATTAATCAGCGCGCTGCGGTGTTCTCCCATTGAATCGAGCAGCAAGTTGCATTGTTCATCAACGTTCCAACCTGAGTAACAAGACGGAGAACGACATGCACATCAACAAGCTTTTACTTGCAGTAGCTATTGGCGCAGTTCTGTCGGCGTCTACCGTATTGATTCCGGACAGCTTGTCCGGGGTATCGAGTGCCCAGGCCAAGGATGGTGGTAGTGGCGGCGGCGGATCAGGCGGCGGTGGGGGTGGTTCCGGCGGTGGCGGCAATGGCGGCGGGGGCGGTGGTTCCGGCGGTGGCGGCAATGGCGGTGGCGGCGGAAACGGTGGCGGTGGCAATGGCGGTGGTGGCGGAAGCGGTGGCGGCGGCAATGGCGGTGGTCACGGCGGAAGCGGAAGTGGCGGCANNGGAAGCGGCAGCGGTGGCAACAGTGGCAGCGCCGGCAATAGCGGCAGCGGTCACAGCGGCAGCGATAATGGTTCAGGACACTCCGGCAACACAGCCTCCTCCGGACGCAGTGGCACTCACGCCGAAGCCGGTGACGACAACGGCGTACATCGCTCCGGCGAAATCGGCGATGACCACGGCGTGCATCGCTCCGGCGAAATCGGCGATGACCACGGCGTGCATCGTTCCGGCGAAATCGGCGACGACCACGGCGTACATCGCTCCGGCGAAATCGGTGATGACCACGGCGTGCATGTCGGTGGCGAGCCAGGCGATAACAAAAGAACCTGTAGGAGCGAGGCTTGCCCGCGAAGGCGTCGTATCAGTCAACGCTTGTTTTGAATATCCCCTGTGGGAGCGAGCCTGCTCGCGATGGCGTCATGTCAGACAGCATATTTGCTTAATGACCCACCGCAATCGCGAGCAGGCTCACTCCCACAGTGGAAATGGTGAGCCTTACAACCCACACTCAACCCGATCCAGCCGCTCGCGCAAAAACTCGATCAACGCCTGCACCGGCCGCGAACTCTGGCGATGCTGCGGATACACCGCCGACAACGTCAGCGGCTGCGGACGAAACTCATCCAGCACCGGCACCAGCCGCCCCTCCTTCAGCGCCGAGCCGACAATGAACGTCGGCAAGTACGTAATCCCCATCCCGGCCACCGCCGCATCCTTGAGCAACTCCCCGTTGTTGACCCGCATCCTGCCCGTCACGTTGACGCTCAGCGGCTTGCCCTGCCCTTCGAAACGCCATTGCACCTGACGCCCGTGGCCGTAAGGCAGGCAGTCATGGCTGTGCAAATCTTCGGGTTTGAGCGGCGTACCACGCTCGGCCAGGTAAGCCGGGCTGGCGCAGTACACGCGTTCGATGGAGGCGATACGACGGGCGATCAGGGTCGAGTCTTCCAGGATGCCGATACGCAACGCCAGATCGTACCCTTCGCTGAGCAAGTCCACCGGCCGATCGCTCAAGTCCACTTCCACCGTGACATCGCGGTAGCGCTGTAAAAACAACGGCAGCAGACACCCCAGGTGCGCCAGCGCAAACGACAACGGCGCACTCACGCGGATGGTGCCGCGCGGCTCGGTGGTCTGGCCGGCGATGCCCTGCTCCACTTGCTCGACTTCACCGAGCAGGCGCAAGGCGGATTCGTAATAACTCTGGCCCAGAGGCGTNACGTCCAGACGACGCGTGGAACGGTTGAGCAGCCGCACACCGAGGCGGTCTTCCAGCTGGATCAGACGGCGGCTGACAAACTGCTTGGACAGGCCCAATTGATCGGCTGCCGAGGTGAAGCTGCCGGAGTCCATGACCTGGCAAAAAATACGCATATCTTCGAACGGGTTCATTGTCACGCCTTGGTTGACAGTCAAACACTTTATAGCCGCTTTTTCCCTTTTGGGCGACCTATTAATCTGTGTCCACGGTGTTGCTGAGGCCTGGACCCCAGCGCCAGCAGCGACCCGACCTCAGGTCATAAAACGCTAATTAATTAAAAAGGATTTGCCCCATGAACATCATCAACAAAACCCTGACCGCGTCCCTTCTCGCCCTCTCCATCGGCAACGCATTCGCCGCCGGCAGCCCGGGTGTCGAACACAATACCCAGGCGTTCCTCGAAGCCCTCGCCGCCGGCGGTGGCAAGCCGCTTGAGCAGTTGAGCCCGAAAGAGGCCCGTGCGGTGCTGACCGGTGCGCAAAACTCGGTGAAGGTTGATCTGTCGGGTGTGGACGTCAGCGACCGTGTGATCAAGGTCGACGGGCAAACCATCAACCTGAAAATCGTCCGGCCGGCCAAGGTCAAAGGTGAATTGCCGGTGTTCATGTTCTTCCACGGTGGCGGTTGGGTGTTGGGCGATTACCCCACTCACCAGCGTCTGATTCACGACCTGGTGGTGGGTTCCGGTGCCGTCGCGGTGTATGTCGATTACACACCGTCGCCGGAAGCGCATTACCCGACCGCGATCAACCAGGCCTACGCCGCGACCCGTTGGGTGGGCGAGCATGGCAAGGACATCGGCGTCGATGGCAAGCGCCTCGCGGTGGCCGGCAACAGTGTCGGCGGCAACATGGCGGCGGTCGTGGCGTTGATGGCCAAGGAACAGAAAACCCCGGCGCTGCGCTTCCAGTTGTTGATGTGGCCGGTGACCAATGCGCAGTTCGACAGCGGCTCGTACCAGCAGTTTGCCGAAGGCCACTTCCTGACCAAGGGCATGATGAACTGGTTCTGGGACAACTACACGACCGACCAGGCCGAGCGTGCGCAGATCCATGCCTCGCCGTTGCAAGCCAACGCCGAACAGCTCAAAGGCCTGCCCGCCGCCCTGGTGCAAACCGCCGAGTTCGACGTGTTGCGTGACGAAGGCGAAGCCTACGCCCGCCACCTCGACGCAGCCGGTGTGCCGGTCACGGCGGTGCGTTACAACGGCATGATTCACGACTTTGGCCTGCTCAACCCGCTGAGCCAGATTCCAGAGGTGAAAGCGGCGGTTCGTCAGGCGGCACTGGAACTCAAGACTCACTTGAACTGAGACCACCTCGCCTTGCCACACAGCAATGTGTGGCGAAGCTTTTGTGATCACTGATTTACCTGTGGCGAGGGGGCTTGCCCCCGTTGGAGCGCGCANCGGNGGCAAGCCCCCTCGCCACAAAAGCGATTTGCAAACCCTTCTGGAGTTTCCCCATGTCCTTTGTCCTCGCTCACCTGCTGTCCTGGAGTGCCCTGCTGCTGGTGATCGACGCCGTGCTCTGGCACCTCGCGCCGTTCAAGCATCGCGTCACGCGGGTGAGCGTGCGGCTGGCGCTTTTCGTGATGTTCAGCGCGCTGGTGATCAATGCCGGTGTGAGCCCGTTGCAGGCACCGTTGTTCGCCGAGGATCGCGTTGCTCAATTGGGCGCCACGGCGTTGGGAATTCTCTGGTGGCTGTACGCCGCGCGGGTGCTCACCGAAGTCATCGGCCTGGTGCTGATGCGCCGCATCGGTCACAGCGGTCGCTTGTTGCAGGACGTCATTGGCGCGCTGGTGTTCCTGATCGCCATCGTCGCGGCGGCCGGTTACGTGCTGGAGCTGCCGGTGAAAGGCTTGCTGGCGACGTCCGGGGTGGTGGCCATCGTCGTCGGTCTGGCGTTGCAAAGCACCTTGAGCGACGTGTTTTCCGGGATCGTGCTCAACACCACCAAGCCCTATCAGGTGGATGACTGGATCATGATTGACGGCGTCGAAGGCAAAGTCCTCGACATCGACTGGCGCGCCACCCACCTGCTGACCAGCGCCGGCAGCACTGCGGTGGTGCCGAACTCGGTGGCGGCCAAGGCGAAGATCGTCAATTTGAGCCGGCCGAACAACATGCACGGCGTGTCGATCAGCATCCAGGTGCCCAACCACATTCGCCCGCGCCGGGTACTGGAAGCACTGGAGCGCACGCTTCAAGGCAGCAGCAGTTTGCTGCTCAACCCGGCACCGAAAGTGGTGCTCAAAGAGGCTGGCGAAGCCATGTCCGAGTACGTGGCCAGCGGTTTCATCGCCGAGCTCGGCAAGAAGAGTGAAGTGCGCAATCAGCTGTTCGACCTGGCGCATCGGCACCTCGAAGCGGCGGGAATTTCCCGGCAGATCGATGGTGTGATTGAACCAACGACCCGTGCGCGGGCGTTGCTGGATGAGGTGAAAGTCTTCCGTTCCCTGAGCGAGGACGAGCGTGATCAATTGGCCCAGTCCATGGTCCCGCAACAATACGCGGCGGGTCAGGTGCTGCTGGAGATGGGCGAAGTGCCGGACAGTCTGATGGTGATCGCCACGGGCGTGGTCAGCGCCACCGTGCCCGATGGAACCGGGCAAACCGAAGCCGGGCGCATGGGGCCGAGTGAGGTGATGGGCGAACAAAGCATCCTCACCGACACACCGTCCCAGGCCACCTTCACCACCCTGACCTCGTGCATCATTTACCGGATCGACAAATCGCTGACCCGTGGTTGCATGGAACAACGGGTTGAAGTGGGTCGGGCATTGAACAAACTGCAGGCGGTGCGGCAGCAGAATAGCCGGTTGGCGCTGATGGCCAAACCGGTGCCGATCAAGAAAAGCGGCTTCCTCAGCTGGCTGCAGAAGCGCCAATCTGTGTAACGGATCACGCGGTTTCATGTAGCAGCTGTCGAGCTTGCGAGGCTGCTGCTACAACAAGCTCATTCGTCAGACAANCCAATCTGTGTAACGGATCACGCGGTTTCATGTAGCAGCTGTCGAGCTTGCGAGGCTGCTGCTACAACAAGCTCATTCGTCAGACAAAAAAATGCCCGCACAGTCGCGGGCATTTTTATGGATCGCCGACCTTACTTCGCCGTCAGCGCCNCGTAGCTGTTCATCAAATTGCGATAGTTNGGAATNCGCGGCGACAGCAGGTTCGCCAGGCCTTCCATGTCGTTGCGCCAGTCACCCTGCAACTCACACGCCACCGAGAACCAATTCACCAGNTGCGCACCCGCCGCGGTCATGCGTGCCCACGCGGCTTGCTGCACGGTTTCGTTGAAGGTGCCCGAGGCGTCGGTCACCACAAACACTTCAAAGCCTTCCGCCAGTGCCGACAGCGTCGGGAACGTTACGCAAACGTCGGTCACCACACCCGCGATGATCAGTTGCTTGCGGCCAGTGGCTTTAACGGCTTTGACGAAATCTTCGTTATCCCAGGCATTGATCTGGCCTGGACGCGGGATGTACGGCGCGTCCGGGAACAGTTCCTTGAGCTCAGGCACCATCGGGCCGTTCGGGCCCTGCTCGAAACTGGTGGTGAGGATGGTCGGCAGGTTGAAGAACTTNGCCAGGTCCGCCAGGGCCAGCACGTTGTTCTTGAATTCGTTGGGCGAGAAATCCTGCACCAGCGAGATCAGGCCGGTCTGGTGGTCCACCAACAGGACTACGGCATCGTCTTTGTTCAGGCGTTTGTACGGAACGTTGCTCATGTGAAGCTCCTCGATGGATGGGTATTACGCAAGGCGCCGACGCAGTGCATCGGCGCAAGTTGTGATCGTCAGAACGCGAAGCACGAACAACCGAACGCGCCCCAGAAACCCGCAAAATCACTGACCGGCGCGTTCGACAAACGGGCCTTTTCATGGCTGTGGGCATGCACGCCGCACGGCCCGCTGCAATGGTGAACCTGCGCCTGCATCGGCGACGTCGGACGCCAATGACCCGGCACCTTGACCACCGGCGACCAGTCCGGCAGCACCGGCACGCTGGCAGGTCCGAGTTTTTCGAAATCACCGGCGGCGTACACCACCTTGCCGCCGACCACGGTCAACACCGATTCGATCCACTTGATCGCTTCTTCATCGACGCTGAAAAAGTCCGCGCTGAGCGCCGCGACATCCGCCAGTTGGCCGACCTTGATCATGCCTTTCTTGCCCTGCTCGGACGAGAACCAGGCGCTGCCGTGGGTGAACAGCTCCAGGGCGGTCTGCCGGGACAGGCCCTCGGCGTGCAGTTCCAGCCCTCCGACGGTGCGGCCGCTGACCATCCAGTACAACGAAGTCCATGGATTGTAGCTGGACACCCGCGTGGCATCCGTGCCGGCGCCGACCGGTACACCTTCGGCCAGCATGCGCTTGATCGGCGGGGTCGCCTCGGCCGCTTTGGCGCCGTAACGCTCGACGAAATACTCGCCCTGAAACGCCATGCGATCCTGAATCGCAATACCGCCCCCCAGCGCCCTCACCCGCTCGATGTTTTGTGGCGTGATGGTTTCAGCGTGGTCGAAAAACCACGGCAAACCGTTGAACGGAATGTCGCGGTTAACCTTCTCGAACACGTCGAGCATGCGGCTGATGGATTCGTTGTACGTGGCGTGCAAACGGAACGGCCAGCGCTGCTCGACGAGGTGGCGGACCACCGGTTCCAACTCGTCTTCCATGGTTTGCGGCAGGTCCGGACGCGGCTCGAGGAAGTCCTCGAAATCCGCCGCCGAGAACACCAGCATTTCCCCGGCGCCGTTGTGCCGCAGGTAATCGTCGCCCTGATGCAGGGTCACGCTCGACGTCCAGTTCTTGAAGTCGGTCAGCTCTTCTTTCGGCTTCTGCGTGAACAGGTTGTAGGCGATGCGAATGGTCAGCTGCTGGTCCTTGGCCAACTGCTCGATCACTTGGTAATCGTCGGGATAATTCTGGAAACCACCGCCGGCATCGATAGCGCTGGTCAGGCCGAGGCGATTGAGTTCGCGCATGAACTGGCGCGTCGAATTGACCTGATACTCCAGCGGCAACTTCGGCCCCTTGGCCAGCGTCGAGTACAAAATCATCGCGTTGGGACGCGCCACCAACATGCCGGTCGGCTCGCCATTGGCATCGCGCACAATCTCGCCACCCGGCGGATTCGGCGTGTTGCGGGTGTAACCGGCCACACGCAAAGCGGCGCGGTTGAGCAAGGCGCGATCGTACAAATGCAGGACAAACACCGGGGTGTCCGGCGCCGCCTGATTGAGTTCTTCGAGGGTCGGCATGCGCTTTTCGGCGAACTGGAATTCGTTCCAGCCCCCGACCACCCGTACCCATTGCGGTGTGGGCGTGCGATCGGCCTGCTCCTTAAGCATGCGCAAGGCATCGACCACCGACGGCACGCCTTCCCAACGCAGTTCGAGGTTGTAATTCAGACCGCCACGAATCAGGTGCAAGTGCGAGTCGTTGAGGCCGGGAATGACGCAGCGACCCTTGAGGTCGATGACCTGCGTACCCGACCCGCGCAGGGCCATGGCCTCGGCATCGGTGCCGACCGCAACGAAGCGACCTTCGCTGATCGCCACCGCGCTGGCGCGTGGGTTTTCACGGTCAACGGTATGAAATTGGCCATTGAATAAAATCAGATCGGCGTTCATCGCGTTTCCTTGGACGGAGTGGATTGAGACAGCCAGGGCGCGAACAGACGCGTCGCCATCGGCATGAACAGGTACACCACCGAGACAACGATGGTCAGCGTGATCAGAAACGTCGCGACCACGTAATTGGACAGGATGGCGTTGAGTTGCAGCAGCGGGCCCCAGAGCAGCGGCACCAGCAAGGTATGCGGCAGAATCACCAACAACGTCACCACGGCCTGCTTCCAGCGCGGCGGTGGCGGCGAAGCGGCGTCGGCTTGCGGCGCGAACCAGAATTCGTTGACCGGATTGACCTCGGTCTGGTCGCCATCGGCGAGCATCGGCGTGGCTTCGTTGACCAGCTCAAGGCGCTGCGGCGAATCGAGCCAGTGCTGCATCGCCTCAGTGGAACAAAAGCGCAGCACGCAGGTGTACATGTCCAGACCAGCGTTTTTACCGCGCATCACATCCACGCCCAAGTGCCCTTCCTGCTGCCCGGCGATGCTGACAATGTTGCGCAACCAGGCTTCGTAAGGCACTTCAAAACCGGCCTTGACCCGGTGCTTGATCACCAGGGTCACGACTTCCTCGAAACGATTGGATTCAGGCATAACGCAAAGCTCCGGCAAATCGGACATTGAGCGCCAGCCGTCCCGGCCCGGCGATAAGAAGGCTGGTGAACACAATCAACAGCAGCCAACCGAACTGCCCTTCATCGAGACTCCATTGCGCATGCACCACCAGCAGCGCAATCAGCAGCACCGCCAAAATCGGCAGGCACGCCAACCGCACCAACACCCCGGCGATAATCAGCAACGGGCACAGCACCTCGGCAAAAATCGCCAGCATCAGCGTGACGTTCGCGCCCAGGTGAAACGGGTCTTCGATGACTTGCAGTTGAGCGCTGTAGTTAAGCAGCTTCGGTAAGCCGTGCACCCACAGCAGGAACGCGCCGCCACTGACCCGCAAAAACAGCAGTCCGAGATCCTGCACCCGCTCATCCCATCGCGATGTATTCATGGGCTACCTGCACAAATAAAAAACCACCGGCGTTCTGCGCCGGGACCTGGTTTGATAGTGCCGGGACGGGAGCGGGGGAAATTGGATGTGTGTGCTGTTTTTGTGGATGAGCCCGGATCTACAACCGACGAAGATCCCTGTGGGAGCGGGCTTGCTCGAGAAGGCGGTGTGTCATTCGGCATTGATGTTGGTTGATACGCCGCCATCGCGAGCAGGCTCACTCCCACAATAGAATTGGGTACATCAGCAAAATATTGGTCGGCTGTCAGGCCGCCTTCGCAGGCAAGCCAGCTCCCACAATTGGAATGGGTGCATCTGCAAAATATTGGTCGGCTGTCAGGCCGCCTTCGCAGGCAAGCCAGCTCCCACAATAGAATTGGGGTACCTGCAAGAGATTGGTCGGCTGTCAGGCCGCCTTCGCGGGCAGGCCTCGCTCCTACAGTGGAATGGGGGTAACGTCAAAAGCCAAAGCATCCTCGCACCTGTAGGTGCGAGCATGCTCNCTCCCACAATTGGAATGGGTGCATCTGCAAAATATTGGTCGGCTGTCAGGCCGCCATCGCTGGCAGGCCAGCTCCCACAATTGAAATGGGTGTATCAGCAAAATATTGGTCGGCTGTCAGGCCGCCATCGCAGGCAAGCCAGCTCCCACAGTTGGATCGCGGTGCATCAGTTGGAGAGTGATCGGCGATGGGGCCGCTATCGCAGGCAAGCCAGCTCCCACAGTTGGATCGGGTGCATCAGCAAAATATTGGTCGGCTGTCAGGCCGCCTTCGCAGGCAAGCCAGCTCCCACAATAGAATTGGGTACATCTGCAAAATGTTGGTCGGCTGTCAGGCCGCCATCGCAGGCAAGCCAGCTCCCACAATTGAAATGGGTGTATCAGCAAAATAATGGTCGGTTGTCAGACCGCCATCGCTGGCAGGCCGTTACCGCAGAAATGGGTATTTACACCTGAAAGAGATTGGTCGGCTACCAGGCCGCCATCGCAGGCAAGCCAGCTCCCACAGTTGGACTGGGTACATCTGGGGGAGAATGGTCAGCTGTCAGGCCGCCTTCGCGGGCAAGCCTCGCTCCTACAGGGGACTGGGGGTCATCAGCCTGAGCCAGGTCGGCCCGAAGGCCGCCTCGGCTCACTCTTCCTCACCCTCCGGCACAACCTTGGTATCAGCAAAATATTGGTCGGCTGTCAGGCCGCCTTCGCAGGCAAGCCAGCTCCCACAATTGGAATGGGTGCATCTGCAAAATATTGGTCGGCTGTCAGGCCGCCATCGCTGGCAGGCCAGCTCCTACAAGGGTTCGGAGTACACCGCTTCGCTCTTCACCACTCATCAGGNCGAGCGTTAGNGANCTTGATCTTGATCTTGATCTTTCGCCCCTTCGGCAGGCCGAGCGTAGGTGTTCATCAGGGGGTTAGGCGCGTAGCGCCGTGCGGCGAAGCCGCACACATCGAGAGGAGGTCGTCGCGAAGCAGACCGGAGGCGATGCCCCCAGATGAATGCCGGAGCGAAGGTACGCCGAGCCTAGGCGAGGGGCCGGACGTTGGGGCGAAGACCTTTGCTTCCTTTGGGGCGTTTGCCAAAGGGAGTCGCCGTAAGGGCGAAACCATAAGTGGCCGTTACCGCAGGAATGGATATGTACACCTGAAAGAACATGGTCGGCTACCAGGCCGCCATCGCAGGCAAGCCAGCTCCCACAGNATGGATATGTACACAACCGCCAAGAACCTGGTCGGCCCGAAGGCCGCCACGTTCAAGCAGAAACCGGCAAAGGCCTCGACATGAACTCACTGATCCGCGACCGCAACCACCGCTCCGCCGGATCATTGTCATGCACCCCGCTCCAGGCCATCGACAACTGCGCCGCATCAATGGGAAACGGCGGATCCTCCGCCCGCAACGCACACCCCTCAACCAACGCACACGCAGCATAATCCGGCACAGTCGCAATCATTTCAGTGCCGGCCAGCAACGCCCGCAACCCACTGAACTGCGGCACGCCCAATACCACCCGACGGCTGCGGCCAACCTTGGCCAGATCCAGATCGATATTGCCGCTCAAATCACCCGAGAACGACACCATGGCATGCGGTCGTTCGCAGTATTCGTCGAGCGTCAGCGTCCCCGGTCGCTTGTCCCCGCGCAGCACTTTGCAGGGGATGTCCCGCAACTTTTTGCACTTGGCATTCGCCGGTAAATCCGTGGTGTAACTCACCCCCACGGAAATTTCTCCCGACGCCAACAATGCCGGCATCAGCAAATAGTTGGCGCGACGCACCACCACGACGATCCCCGGCGCCTCTTCCTGCAATTGCCGCAACAACGGCGGAAACAAACCGAACTCGGCATCGTCCGACAGCCCGATGCGGAACACATCGCTGCTGGTCGTCGGATCGAATTCCTTGGCCCGGCTGACCGCCCCGGAAATCACATCCATCGCTGGCTGCAACTCCTTGAGAATTGCCAGCGCCCGCGCCGTCGGCTCCATGCCGCGGCCATTGCGCAGCAACAACGGATCGTCGAACAGATCCCGTAACCGCCCCAGCGCCGCACTCACCGCCGGTTGCCCCATGAACAGTTTTTCAGCCACACGGGTCAGGTTCTTTTCGAACATCAACGCTTCGAAAATCACCAGCAGGTTCATGTCGACGCGACGCAGATCGTTACGGTTCATAGGCACGGTTTCCTTGTGTGTTCAGCCGGGGACTTTACTCGATCAGCGGTACTTTGGCCGCACGTTTATAANNCCTGTAAACCGACGGAATTAACAACGTTTAACTCGCCTGCCAGAGCCCCGCGCCCAAGAATGAAGCTCACCGACACGGACATTTGTCATGGCCTATTCTCAGCAAAACGTCGCCCGCGCGACTGTCACTGAAACGCGCAAGAAAACCACCGGCGGCCTGACCCCGTGGCGCGAAAGCCTGGTCAAGCAACTGATCCTCGAACGCCTTGGTGAAACCGTTGAAGTGACCGAACTGGCCCGCGCCTGCGCCCTGTCGCGCAGTCATTTCTCCCGCGCGTTCAAGTGCAGCACCGGGCTCTCGCCGCAAGACTGGATTCGCCATCAACGGATCGCCCGGGCCAAGCAGTTGATCCAGAGCACCGACCTGACACTGACGCAAATCAGCCTCGAATGCGGCTTTTGCGATCAGGCGCATTTCTGCCACATCTTCACCCGCAGCGAAGGCATCAATCCGTTTGCGTGGCGTTGCCGTGCTGTACGCGCCCTGCCCCAACGCCCGCCCTACTCCGCTCAAACTCACGCGCAATAATGTCTGCTCTCATCAGGAGCGAAAACCGGCGCGGATCTACGCCCGCGCCGGGGCACATCAACCCTTGAGAAACGCCAGCAGATCAGCGTTGAGCTGATCCTTGTGGGTATCAGTCAAGCCGTGAGGGGCGCCGGGGTAGATCTTCAGCGTAGAACCTTTCACCAGTTTTGCCGAGGCGATGCCTGCCGCTTCGAACGGCACCACCTGGTCCGCGTCGCCGTGCACCACCAGCGTCGGGATGTCGAACTTCTTCAGGTCTTCGGTGAAGTCGGTTTCCGAGAACGCCTTGATGCAGTCATAGGCGTTCTTGTGGCCGGCTAGCATGCCTTGCATCCAGAACCAGTCGATCATGCCCTGGGACGGTTTGGCGCCTGGTTTGTTGAAGCCGAAGAACGGCCCGCTGGCGAGGTCGATGTACAGTTGCGAACGGTCGGCCAGGGACGCCTGACGAATGCCGTCGAACACTTCGATCGGCAGGCCACCGGGGTTGGCTTCGGTCTTGAGCATCAGCGGTGGCACCGCGGAAATCAGCCCGGCCTTGGCCACGCGAGCGGTGCCGTGGCGACCGATGTAGCGCGCCACTTCGCCACCGCCGGTGGAGAAGCCGAACAGCACGGCGTCTTTGAGGTCGAGCAACTCGATCAACTGCGCCAGGTCATCGGCGTAGGTGTCCATGTCGTTGCCGCTCCACGGCTGGCTGGAGCGGCCATGACCACGGCGGTCGTGGGCGATCACCCGGTAGCCTTTGGAGGCCAGGAAGATCATCTGCGATTCCCAGCTGTCGGCGTTCAACGGCCAGCCGTGGCTGAAGACGATGGGTTGGCCGGTGCCCCAGTCCTTGTAGTAGATCTCGGTGCCGTCTCGGGTCGTGAACGTACTCATGCGATGTCTCCTTTGCGAGTGTTGGGGGTGTATCAAAGCGGTGAAGGGTTCATTCGTTCAGCCAGCCGCGCCACCCGCTCGCCCAGGTGCGCGGCGGTGCAGCGATCTTCGGCAGGTGGGGCGAGGTCCGGGGTCTGTTCGACATTCGACTGGGCCATGGCGCCGAGCGAGCTGCCGAGGCGATTCATTTGCCCGTCGAAGGCGCCGGTGCTGGAGCGCGCCGGCAGCAGGTCGAGGCCGACCCAGATCATCGAATGCTGCGCGGCGAACACCGCCATCTGCAGCAAGGTGTTGAGTTTGTCGCCGCACAGGCAGCCGGAATTGGTGAAGCCGGCGGCGAGTTTGTCGCGCCACGGCTGGGCGAGGTAGAACGCCGCCGTGGACTCCATGAAGCCTTTGAACGGTGCCGACGCGCTGCCCATATAGGTCGGCGCGCCGAAGATGATGGCGTCGGCGCTGTGCAACCGGTCCCAGTGCTGGTCCACTTCATCGACTGGAAGCAGCAGGCAGGTGCTGCCCACGTGCCGTTCCACACCTTGGGCCACGGCTTCGGCCATGACCCGGGTGTGCCCGTAGCCACTGTGATAGACCACCACCACGTTGCTCATTGCGGTGTCCTCATGACAAGTTAATCCCTTTGCAACAAGCCCCCATACCCGCCAGCCCTGCAAAGCTCCCTGTGGGAGCGAGCTTGCTCGCGATGACGGCGGCACATTCAATATCGATGCAAGCTGACCCGCCGCCTTCGCGAGCGGGCTCGCGCCTACAAGACCAGCGGGTGTTGAAGCAGCAGAGTTTTGGGCGTAGACCAGACGCAGGACGAGTTAAACGTTGTTAATTTTCATTGGCGCGCCAAAAGCCTGAACACCTGCTTTGCTACGGTTGTACCCAATAAACAGGGCACCCGCCCGTGGCGCCGGGTACGGGCAGTCGCCGCGAACACCCGACAGTCACTCGAACCCTCGTTGCGTTGCCGGAAAAACCTGACGAATATGCTCGAAAACCGCGTACCAGACGGCTGCAAGCAGGAGCGACACGTTGACCCTTTCCCCCGAGCAGGCCATCCATTTCGGCCCCTACCGGATCTATCCCGGACAACGCCTGGTGCTGGAGGCCGACCAGCCCCTGCGCCTGGGCCGGCGCGCCATGGATATTCTGCTGATCCTGCTGGAGCACGCCCCAAACGTGGTCAGCAAACAGCAACTGATCGCCGGGGTCTGGCCCAAAAGCGTCGTCGAAGACATCAACCTGCGCGTGCACATGGCGGCGCTGCGCAAAGCCCTTGGCGACGGCCAGGCCGGCCAGCGCTATATCGTCACCGTCGCCCAGCGCGGCTACAGTTTTGTCGCGCCATTCTCCCTCGAACCCATCGAGCAACACCCCGGGAGCGAAAGCCTCGAGCCGAACGCCCATAACCTGCCGATCCGCCAGACACGCATGATCGGCCGTCAATCGCTGGTCGAAAACCTCGTCACGCAGCTGTCACGCCAGCGCTTCATCACCCTCGTCGGCCCCGGTGGCATCGGCAAGACCACCGTGGCACTGCGCGTCGCCGAACTGTTGATCGGTCGCTATCGGGACGGCATTCGCCTGCTGGACCTGGCGCCGATCAACGACCCGTCGCTGATCACCGCGCATCTGGCGACGCTGCTGGATTTGTCCCTGCACGACGCCGAACCGATGAGCAGCCTTGCCGCGTTCCTGCGCGAGCGGCGGATGCTGCTGGTGATTGACAACTGCGAGCACCTGATCGACGCCGTCGCGCTGCTCTGCGAAAGCATCCTGCGCGCCGCACCGCACGTGCACATCCTGGCCACCAGCCGCGAAAGCCTGCGGGCCGAAGGTGAGTTCGTCCAGCGTCTGGAATCGCTTGATTGCCCACCACCCATCGCGGTGCTGGACCGCGCTCAAGCGCTGACCTTTTCTGCGCTGCAACTGTTCGTCGAGCGAGCCATGGCCAGCCATGACAGTTTCGAGCTCAGCGACCACGAGCTGCCGCTATTGATTGAAATCTGCCACCGTCTGGACGGCATTCCGCTGGCCATTGAACTGGCGGCGGCGCAAGTCGGCCACTTTGGCCTGAGCGGTTTGCTGACCCAGCTGCAAGGCAGTTTTCGCCTGCTCACCCAGGGCTGTCCGTCGGCACTGGGCCGGCACCAGACCCTGCGTGCCACGCTCGACTGGAGTTTCGAACTGCTGAACGCCTGCGAGCAAACCTGCCTGCGCCGCTTGGGCGTGTTCAGGGGCGGTTTTACGCTGGAGTCGGCCGCGGCGGTGATCGTCGGCGAACACATCGAGCCCGGCGAGGTGTTCGGCTCGATCACGCAACTGGTGGCCAAGTCGTTGTTGAACGTGGAAGTGGGCGACGAAGAAGTGTTCTACCGATTGCTCGACACCACCCGCAGCTACGCCCTGGAAAAACTCGACCAGACCGCGGATCTGCCGGACACGCGAAAACGCCACGCTGAACGTTGCCTGGCCTTGATGCATCAGGCTCAAACTGACTGGGAGCTGATTTCCACCGGCCTGTGGATCGAGCGATACGCCCGCAGTCTGGATGACATTCGTTCGGCCCTCGACTGGGGCTTTAACGCCCAAGGTCCGCAGGCATTGGCGATCCGTTTGACCGCGACGTCGACGGCCCTCTGGCAGGAATTGTCGCTGCTCAAGGAACATGGGGTTTACGTGCGCAAAGCGCTGGCCTTGCTTGAGGCGGCCCCCGCGCCCTGCCCTCACCTGCAAATGGCCCTCAAGCTCGCCCTCGGCAGTTCCTGCTACCACACCCAGGGCGGCACGGCCGAAACCATCGCCGCGTTCGTCAGCGCCAGAGCCCTGGCCAGGCACAACAACGACGTGGCCGGTCAACTGCGGGCGGTGTCGGGGCACATGGCGGTTAACCTCAGTTGCGGCCATTACCAAATGGCGCTGGAGCAGAGCCAGCTGTTCGACCGCCTGGGCGCACAGGGTGACCCCGTGCTGTCGCTGAGCACGCACCGCTTGCGCGTCCTGGCCCTGCACTTTGCCGGCAATCAGCAGCTGGCCCGGGTGAATGCCGAACAGGTCATCCAGCGCATGGCCCACAGCGGACACCTCAACCGTTTCACCCACGGTTTCGGCGTGCAATACGATCAGAGCGTGGCCGCCCTGACGATTCTGGCGCGCATCCTCTGGCTGCAAGGTCAACCGGAACAAGCCTGGCGCACCGCCCGTCAGGCACTGGACATCGCGCTCCAGATCAACCACGGCACCTCCATTTGCTACACCCTGGCGCTGGCCGGCTGCCTGATCGCCCACTACAACGGCGACAGTAAAACCGCTCGCGAACTTTTACGGCTGCTGCTGGAGCAGGCGCAGAAACATTCGGTGCTGCTGTTTTATTCGTGGGCGCAACACTATGCGCAGGTGATTGACCAGGCTGAAGCACCGTCAACGCCACCATCGGGCGCCGGGCTGATCAAGGAAATCATGGTCACGCTGGACACCGCGTTCGTCGATGAAACCTTGTTGCAACGGGCCGATACGGGGGCGGCGGGATGGAGCACGGCGGAGATATTGCGGGCCAGGGCTGATGCATTGCTGGCTGAGGAATATCCACCAGAGGTGGATTGTTTGAGCGGACGCTATCGCGAGCAAGCTCACTCCAACACAAGCGCGGTGGCGGAAGAGGTATTGGTTCGGGCGTTGAACGTGGCCAGGCATCAGGGCGCCCTGGCCTGGGAACTGCGCAGCGCCACCTCACTGGCGCAACTGTGGCAGCGCCAGGGTTTGTACCGGCAAGCCCACGAACTGCTGGCGCCGATCTACAACCGGTTCACCGAAGGCTTTGCCACGCCGGACCTGAGCAAAGTCCGGCGGCTACTCGACGAGCTCCATGGGCAACTGCACGCCTGAGATCCAGCGCGCACGGCTGATGTAATGCGAGTAGCGCCGCTCGAACGTGCGCAGGTGGCCGCTGTGCTCGAGTTTCTCCAGGGCATAGGTGCGCGTGGTGTTGAGCAAGCGATAACGCGTCGTGCCGTTGACCTGATCCATCGAGAGCAACGACTTGGCGGCCAGCCGCTGCACCAGTGCCGCCAGTTGATTGGGCTTGAGCACCTCGCAACTGCTCACGCCAATCGCCGCGTCGAGGGTGAAGGACATCTTGAACACCGAGAGGCGCTGCAACACGGTTTGCTCCAACGGGCTCAGCCGTTCATAGCTCCAGTCCAGCGCGGCCTTGAGGGTCTGATGCCGGGGGACGGCCGTGCGCCGACCCTGGGTCAGCAACTGAAAACAGTTATCCAGTTGAGCCTGCAAACCGACCAGCGCTAGCGCGTCGATCTGCGCCGCTGCCAGTTCAATGGCCAGCGGCAAACCGTCGAGCCGCCGACAGATTTCACGCACCGCCTTCAGATCCTGTTCGCGCAGGGCAAACCCTTGTTGAAGGGCTCGGGCGCGACTGACGAACAACTGCACCGCCGAGTAGCCCATGGCCTCGGCCACGCTGTGCAACGCCGACGCGGGCGGCACCGCCAGGGACGGCAAGCGCTGAATCGTTTCCCCCGTCGCCATGAGCGGTTCACGACTGGTGACGAGGATCGACAGCCGAGGCGCCGACGCCAGCAAATCGTCGACCAATGTCCGGCAGCGTTCCAATAGGTGTTCGCAGTTGTCGAGCACCCACAACATATGCCGATTCGCCAACACGTCCAGGGTCGTGCTGACTTCCAGTTCCAGGGTTTGAGTCAGATGGTCGACCACTTGCGCGGGGTCATCGAGCGCCGCGAAATCCACCAGCCACACGCCATCTTCATAGTGCTGCAACAGCAGTTCGGCCACGCGCAGCGCCACGGTGGTTTTGCCGATGCCGCCGGGACCGACCAGGGTCATGAAACGCCGCACCGGCAACTGCCGGACCAGACTGCCGACTATCGAATCCCGGCCAGTGACAGGCGTGAGCCGTGCCGGCAAATTGTGTTGATGTTTTTGTGCAGTCTCAAGCGAGACCAAAGTACCCGCAGGCACCCGCTCCACCGGGGCAATAAAGCTGTAGCCGCGCTGGGGAATGTTGACGATGTAGCGCTGGCCATCCTGCCCGTCGCCCAGGGCCCGACGCAGCGCCGCAATGTGCACGCGCAGGTTGATTTCTTCGACCACGGACGTCGGCCAGACGTGGGCAATCAACTCGTCCTTACTGACCACATGGCCGGCGCGCTCGACCAGCACCTGGAGGATATCCAGTGCCCGACCGCCCATGCGCAGCGGCCGATCACCGTCCAGGATCAGCCGTTGCCGCTGGTGAAAGGCGTAGGGGCCGAACCGCAGCACCGTATCGCTGTTTAAATCTCTGAGGCTGTTCATGCACGTTTGCGTGCTGAAACCTGGCCCGGCTCACAGTGCAGAAATATCCGTCGCACCCACCTTCCAGGCTCCCGCACCTCCATTGCAAAGAGTTCACCGCTATCTTGGCAGGCCTCCGTGACGGTACAACTGCCATGGGGGGAGCGTCACGGCCATTGCGGTGCGCACAACGGCCAAGAACGCTCTAGCTGAACTGTTCGCGGTATTGCGTCGGGGTCAGACCGAGCTTTTCAGCGAACAGAAAGCGCATGTGCCGCACGCTGCCAAAGCCACTTTTGAAGGCCACGGTCTTGAGTGGCAGATCGCTGGTTTCCAGCAGATTCCTCGCGCAATCGATGCGCGCACTTTGCAGAAACTCCATGGGCGTCATGTTCACGTCCCGGGCGAACATCCGGGCGAAGTGCCGCGTGCTCATGTTCGCCAGGCTGGCCATGCGTTCGATGCTGAAGGCTTCGTCGAGGTGTTCGAGCACATGGTTCTGCACGCGGGTGATCGGTGTTTCATGCGGCGCGACAGTGGCCATCAACGGACTGAACTGCGCTTGCCCACCCTGGCGCTTCATGACCACCAGCAACACCTTGGCCACGTCCTGTGCGACTTTCTTGCCGTGGTCTTCGGCGACCACCGACAGGGCCAGGTCGATGCCGGCGGTGACGCCGCCGGAGGTGATGAGGTTGCGGTCTTGCACGTAAATCTGATCGGTCTCCACCGTCGCCTTGGGGAAACCTTTGATCAGTCGCTCGGTGTAATGCCAGTGCGTGGTGACGCGATAGCCGTCCAGCAGACCGGCATGCCCCAACACGAACGCACCGGTGCAGATCGAGCCGTAGCGCCCGGCGCGATCGACGGCGTCTTTGAGCCAGCACAGCAACGGCGGATGTTTTTCGTTGTACGCGCCCGGGCCGCCCGGCACCAGCAGCAGGTCATAGGCTTGATCGGCCTGATCGATGTGCAGATCGGTCTGCACGCTGACGCCATTGGAAGCGCGTAGCGCGCCATGTTCTGTTCCGAGGGTCGACAGCTCATAACGGTCATCCGCTGCCAGGTATCGATTGGCGATGGAAAACACTTCCATCGGCCCGGCCATGTCGAGCAGCAGAAAGTCCGGGAACAACACCATAGCCACGGTTTTCATGGGTTCACAATCACTGAATTAAAAAATAATACTGGCTGAACACCGATCCCACAGGGGTTTCGTGTTCGGCATTAGGTGCTGTGCATTATGGCCNNAATTAAAAAATAATACTGGCTGAACACCGATCCCACAGGGGTTTCGTGTTCGGCATTAGGTGCTGTGCATTATGGCCAATGTACGGCGCCAGCGTCGGAGGAAATACCTCATTGCCAGTTCATCACTGTCAACCTGAACGCGACAGTATTTCAATTTACATCTACTTATTGCACCAGCCAGTAACCATTAACCTTCTCCTCACTCGGACGAATCAACGTCCCCACAGGAGATTTCATCATGCTGACCCTTCGCAAAGCCTCGGATCGCGGCGCCGCCAATCACGGTTGGTTGAAGTCGTTCCATACCTTTTCCTTCGCCAATTACCGCAACCCGAAAGAGCAGGGTTTTTCCGACCTGCTGGTGATCAACGATGACCGTGTGGCGGCCGGTAAAGGCTTCGGCCAGCACCCGCACCGCGACATGGAGATTTTCTCCTATGTCCTCGAAGGTGCGCTGGAACACAAGGACACCCTGGGCACCGGCTCGGTGATTCGCCCTGGCGATGTGCAACTGATGAGCGCCGGCAGCGGCGTGGCCCACAGCGAGTTCAACCA
>NZ_NMOJ01000243.1 GCF_002251635.1 Pseudomonas mandelii | reverse complement strand
CNGCCCGTGCACTTTCTGCAAATCTGGATCGTGCCGGACGTCAGCGGCGCCAAACCGCGTTATCAGCAAGAGCACTTCAGCACCCAGAAAAAACGCGGGCGCCTGCAACTGATCATCTCCCCCGACGGGGCCAAGGGTTCGCTGAAGGTGCGTCAGGATGCACGGGTGTATGCCGCGCTGATCGACGGCAAGGAAAGCGCCACGCTGGAACTGGCCGCCAACCGCTACGCCTATGTCCACGTGGCCCGTGGCAGCGTCGAACTCAACGGTATGCAGCTGCAAGAAGGTGATGGCGTGCGGGTTCGTGATGAACAGGTGCTGACGTTGAGCAACGGCGTGGATGCGGAAGTGCTGGTGTTTGACCTGCGCCCGCAGGAACTGCCGGAAATGCCATGACCGTGACTGACCTGAGGGCCTTTGCCCTCAGGGTTTTACCAACCGATCACAACCCCTGTGGCGAGGGAGCTTGCTCCCTCGCCACAGGGGTTGTGTTGGTTCTCAGGGTTTTACCAACCGATCACAACCCCTGTGGCGAGGGAGCTTGCTCCCTCGCCACAGGGGTTGTGTTGGTTCTTCGACTCGCGGCGACTTATTCGCCGGTACCGGAAAACACCGCGACAATTTCATCGATGACCGCCCGAACCCTGGCGGTATGCCGCAAGTCCGCGTGGGTCACCAGCCAGACGTCATAGGGCACCGGTCGCGTGCGCTCCGGCCACAGCCTGACCAGCCCGTCCCTCTCCCCCATGTACACCGGAATTTCCCCGACCCCGAGCCCCGCCGCGATGGATCGGCGCACCAGCAGACTGGAACTCAGACTGGCCACAATCCGCCCGCGCCCCAGCGGTTCCGAGACCAGGGTCATGTCTTTGTTGCCTTGCAGATACGGCTGATACACCACCAGGTCATGCCCCTCGAACGCCGAGCCCGGCGCTGGCACGCCATGGGCATCCACGTAATCCTGCGAAGCAAACAAGCCCACCGGCCAACGTGCGATGCGACGGGCGATCAGGTCCGGGTTGTCCGGCCGGGTGTTGCGCACGGCGATGTCGGCTTCGCGTTTCGCCAGGCTGAGAATCTGCGTGGAAGCGTCCAGTTGCACGCGCACGTCGGGGTGCTGTTCATGCAAGTGGGCTATGGCCGGGATCAGAAAATCGATGGCCAGGGAATCGGTGGTGCTGACCCGCACCAGCCCGGTCAGTCGATCGTCGAGCCCTTGAATCCGGCGCTCCAGTTCCAACGCTGAATGCTCCATTTTTTCCACGGCCGTCAGCGCCGCCTCCCCCAGCGCTGTCAGCGCATAGCCTTCAGAGGTGCGCAGAAACAGCGTTGCACTCAATGACTTCTCCAGCGCCGCGATCCGTCGGCCGACCGTGGCCTGATCAACCCCCAGCACCCGCGCCGCGCCCCGGAGCGTCGACGCTCGGCACACCGCCAGAAACACCCGTGCGTCATCCCAATTCATACGGCTCTCTCGTTGACGCAGATTTGCATCACCATAGCGCAAACTCGCTGCGTTATTACATCAACCGATCGGGATAGTCTGGAGGCCAGCGTAAAACCTTCTCAGGACCTTTCCCATGCACAGCACATCGACCACCCCGCGCAGCGCGATCTGGCTGCCGATTTTCGCCGGCCTCAGCGCCAGCCTGGTCAGCATCGGCCTGGCGCGGTTTGCCTACACGCCGCTGATTCCCTCATTGATCCAGGCGCACTGGTTTTCCGCCAGCGACGTGGTGTACCTCGGCGCCGCCAACCTCGTCGGTTACCTGATCGGTGCGCTGATCGGCCGGCCACTGGCCAACCGCACGTCGAACAAAACGGCGTTGCGCCTGATGATGCTGGCCGTGACCTTGTCGTTTTTCGCCTGTGGTTTTCCGTTGTCGGTGAGCTGGTTCTTCGGCTGGCGCCTGCTGTCGGGGGTTGCCGGTGGCGCGATCATGGTGCTGGTGGCCGCGACGGTATTGCCCCATGTGCCGGCGTCCCGCCGAGGTCTGGCCAGCGGTGCGATTTTCCTCGGCATCGGCCTGGGCATCGCCGGCTCTGGGACGATTGTGCCGCCGCTGCTGAGCCTTGGCTTGCAGCAAACCTGGTTTGGCCTGGGTCTTCTGTCACTGCTTCTGACGGCCACGAGTTGGTTCGGCTGGCCGAAAGAGGCGCATCATCAAGCCGTTGCAGTGTCGACCGAGAAAACCACCACGCCAACCGACCCAGGGGTTTACCTGTTGTTCGCCCAATACGCCTTCATGGCCGCCGGGCTGGTGCCGGCCATGGTGTTCCTGGTGGATTACGTGGCCCGCGGTCTCGGCGCCGGGCCGCACATCGGCGCGCTGATCTGGGTGATGTACGGACTGGGCGCGATCATCGGGCCGGTGAGTTACGGTTTTCTGGCCGATCAACTCGGTGCGAAATTGAGCATCCGGCTGGTGCTGGTGGTGCAGG
The DNA here is from genome assembly GCF_002251635.1 of Pseudomonas mandelii. Taxonomy (GTDB): domain Bacteria; phylum Pseudomonadota; class Gammaproteobacteria; order Pseudomonadales; family Pseudomonadaceae; genus Aquipseudomonas; species Aquipseudomonas mandelii_B. The sequence continues at coordinate 10,099 of NZ_NMOJ01000243.1, read as the reverse complement.
CAATTGCCGTCGGCCTGCTGTCGATTTCCAGCTCGTTCACGGCGCTGGCCGTGCTGGCCGTGATCCTCGGTTCGTTCCCGCCGGGCATCGTTCCACTGGCGCTGGCGCGGGTGCACGAACTGCTGCCGAACCATCACCAGCAGCAGATTGCCTGGAGCCGCGCGACGGTGTCGTTTGCCACCTTCCAGGCGATTGCAGGGTTTGCGTATTCGGCACTGTTCAATGCCAGCGGCGGTCAGCATGGGTTGTTGTTTGTGATTGCAGCGGGCGCGATTGTGGTTGCGCTGTTGCTGGAACAGGCCATGCGTTTGCTGAACAGACCCCCTGTGGGAGCGAGCTTGCTCGCGAAGACTTAAGCAGATTCAACATCAATGTGGCTGACACGACGCTATCGCGAGCAAGCTCGCTCCCACAGGGGATTGGTGGTTTGGACTGAATCATTTGTACATTCAAACGATCCCATTTACAGACGACGTTCCCGACAGGACTACGACATGACTTTGCCCCACACCATGACCCTGATTGAAATCACCGAGCCCGGTGGTCCCGAGGTGTTGAAGCCGCGCCAGGAACCGGTGCCCACGGCCGGCGCAGGCGAAGTGCTGATCCGTGTGCACGCCGCCGGGGTCAACCGTCCCGATGTGATTCAACGCGCGGGCAAGTACCCGATGAAACCCGGCATGAACCCGATCCCCGGCCTGGAAGTGGCCGGTGAAGTGGTGGCCGTGGGCACCGGCGTCAGCGAATTCATTGTCGGCGACAACGTCTGTGCGCTGACCAATGGCGGCGGTTATGCGCAGTATTGCGTCGCACCGGCCAGCCAGACGCTGCCGATTCCAGAAGGCATGGATTGGGTGCATGCAGCGGCCGTCCCGGAAACCTTCTTCACGGTGTGGGCCAATCTGTTCGACATGGGTGGCGCCAGCAAAGGCCAGCGCGCGTTGATTCACGGCGGCACCAGCGGCATCGGCACCACCGCGCTGTTGCTCTGCCGCGAGTTCGGCGTCAAGGCCTTCGCCACGGCAGGCAGTGAGGAGAAGTGCGCGGCGATTCGCAAACTCGGCGCCGAGGCGATCAACTACCGCGACCAGGATTTCGTCCAGGTCATTGCGGAAAAAACCGCCGGCAAAGGCGTCAACGTGATCCTCGACATCATGGGCGGCTCGTACCTGAATCAGAACATCGCGGCACTGGGCATGGAAGGTCGCTTGGTGATGCTCGGCTTCCTCGGCGGTGCCCGTGCCAACGATGTCGACCTGATGGCGATCATGGGCAAGCGCGCGACGATCACCGGCTCGCTGATGCGCTCGCGCACCCGNGACGAAAAGGCCGCAATCGCCGAACAACTGCGCGAATACGTGTGGCCGGTGCTGTCCGCCGGACGATGCCTGCCGATCATCGACAAAGTGTACGAATACACCGACGCCGCCCAGGCCCATGCGCGGATGGAAGNCGGCGATCACATCGGCAAGATTGTGTTGCAGGTGGACTGATCAGTAACCCTCGCCGGCCGCCAATGCGCCGCCGATGATCGCGATGCCCGAGCTGGTGCCCAGTCGCGTGGCGCCGGCTTCGATCATCGCCAGTGCGGTCGGGTAATCACGCACGCCACCAGAGGCCTTGACGCCGATGTCGGGGCCGACGGTGCGACGCATCAGCGCAACGTCTTCCACGGTGGCGCCGCTGCGGCTGAAACCGGTCGAAGTCTTGACGAACGCGACCTTCAGTTCACGACAGATCTCGCAAGCCTTGACCTTTTCTGCATCGGTGAGCAGGCAGTTTTCCAGGATGACTTTCAGCGGCACCTTGCCGCACGCCTGCAACACCTGGGCGATGTCGTCGCGCACCTGATCGAACAAACCGTCCTTCAGCCAGCCGATGTTCAACACCATGTCCACTTCCCCGGCACCGGCGGCAATCGCCCGCTCGGCCTCGAAAGCCTTGGTGTCGCTCAGGCCGGCGCCCAGCGGGAAGCCGACCACCGCGCAGATATTCACGCGTTGCCCCTCAAGGCACTGAGCCGCATGAGGGACTTGGCCCGAATTCACGCACACCGAATAGAAGCCGTGCTCTGCGGCTTCGCGGCACAACGTGGCGATTTGCTCGCGGGAAGCATCGGGCGCCAGCAACGTATGATCGATGTACTGCGCCAGCGCTTGGGGTTCGAGGTGTGCCATCGCGAAAACTCCTGTTTGTATATTCAAATGCCCCTGCGCCACAATCGAGGGTGATTAGCGCAAAAACGTTACAAATCTCACAAATAATGTTACTTAAATAACACCAACAATCAACCCTGGAATACTCGTGGACAGTAAAAAAGCCGAGCGACTCAAGCTTATCCAACAAGCCTTGCANGACCAGAACGCCATTCATCTGCGCGAGATGGCGGCATTGCTGGACGTGTCCGAGATGACCCTGCGCCGCGACCTCAGCAAGTACACCGACCACCTGCGGCTGCTCGGTGGCTACATCACCAGAATCCACGATGGCAACGAGCCCGGCGATTACCGCGTGGCCGAACAGGACACCCGCCACGTCGAAGAAAAACGCCGCATCGGCAAACTCGCTGCCGGNTTGATACAGCCCGGTGACACGGTCTTCTTCGACTGCGGCACCACCTCGCCTTTCGTGATCGATTTCATTCCCGACGAGCTCGAGTTCACCGCCGTGTGCAACTCCCTGAACGTGCTGACCAAACTCTCGCAAAAACCCAACTGCCATATCGTGGTCTGCGGCGGCACGTTCCATCGCAAGAACCAGGTGTTCGAGAACACCAGCGAAACCAGCATTCTCGACAGCGTGCGCCTGACGTGGGCCTTCGTGACTGCGGCAGGTATCAGCCAGGACTTCGGCGTGACCTGCTTCAATTTCAATGAAGTGGAGGTCAAGCAGAAGGTCCTGCGCCAGGCGCAACAGCGGGTGNTGCTNGCCGACTNCAGCAAGTTCGACACGGTGCGCACCGCGCATTTCGCCAACCTTGGGGATTTCCAGTTCGTGGTCAGCGACAAGAAAATCCCCAAGGCCTACCGCGACGCGATTGCCGCCAGCGGCGCGCAGTTGATCATCTGATCAAGGCCTGTTGTTCCGCTGCATTCAGGTAACCGGTGGTGACGCAAAAATCCGCCGTCGCCCCCGCCGCCAACAAACGCACATGGCCCTTGGCAGACTCGGCGCGATAGCCTTCCGGTTCGCAGGTGGACGGCAGCACGAACGCCGCCACTTGCTGATCGGCGTTGTGCAGGATCCAGCGTGCGGCGTGGTCGAATTGCTCCGGACGGTAGCGGGTGTAGAACGCCGCGCCGTCTGGATGACTCAACAGAAAATGCGCATGACCGCTGTCGTCCGCCCGCACGCCGTCGAAGAAAAACACGATCTCGGGATCGTAGATATGTGGCTGATCCAGGCAGGTGAACTGCTCCGGGTCTTGCGCCAGCAGCTGCATGTATTCAGTCCAGGCCGGCGTCGGTTTGACGTGGGCCGGCACGCTGCTGCGCAAGCGCACCCGCTCGACACCCAAGGGCTCGATGAAACGGGCGCCTTCGACGTAGGCGTAATTCATGTGNGCCATGTACATCAGGTCCATNGGCTTGCCGGCCAGATTGGTCACCTGCATGGCGATGTCGAACAACCCTGAATCAGCGCGCAAGGTCACGCTGGGCGTGGCCAGGTATCTGTCACCAAAACCTTGCGCATATTCGTACTCGCCACCCAGGCGCAGGTAGCCGCCAGTGCCGTCTTCACCGACCTCCAGCCAGGCGCGATCCATCGCTGCGCAAGGCATCTCGCCGTGTAGCGGATGATCGTCCTCGGGGCTCGGGCAACCGTTGCGCAGCAGGCCGCTGTGAAACATGAAACAGCCATAGGTATCAATGACCGTCGGGCTCGGCCGGGGCTGCTCGAACAGGTTGCGCATGGTCAGGTTGCAACCGTCGAACACCGCGGACCAGATCATCTGTCCCTGATACGGCAACACCACCAGGCTACCGCGGCTGTTGGCCAATTCCAGCGCCAGCACGCCACTGGGATAGACCCAGGCACTGACCGTGAACGCTGCGGATTCCAGCAAGGTTTTTCGCGCCTCACCGAACTGCGACGGCTGCAAGTTGATCCGTGTGTTCATGAGGTCACCACCGCACCCACCGGCGCCCGCTCGCTGTCGGAATGACGCAGGCAACGCACCGCGTACATCACGATCACGATAAAGCACAGCAACGGTACGCTGTAGGCCAGTTGCATGTTGCCGCCGCTGGCATCGGACAACAGGCCCTGGAAGATGGGGATGACCCCGCCACCGACGATGCTCATCACCAGCAATGAACCACCGACGCCGGTGTCTTCACCCAGGCCATCGATGGTCAGGCCGTAAATGGTCGGCCAGCATGGGCCGAGAAAAATACTCACGCCAACCGCTGCATACACCGCCGAAATGTTCGGCACCAGAATCGTGTAGGCCAGCAGCACAATGCACAGCACGCCGTAAATCGCTAACACTCTGGCCGGGTGCAGCCTGCGCATCAACAGGTTGGCGATCAGTTTGCCGACAAAATACGCAGCGAAGGTGGTCAGCAAAAACCACGAGGCACTGCGTTCGTTCATGCCGCCCAATTGCATCGCCAGGCGAATGGTGAAACTCCACACACCGACTTGCGCACCGACGTACAGAAACTGCGCCAACACACCAAAGGTGAAGCGCTTGTTGCGCCACAGTCGCGACAGGCTCTGGCCGAGGCTGGCGGTTTTCGTGCTGCTCGGTTGATTGCCCTTGCACTTTGGAAACCGGGTGATGGCGATCAGGATAAACATCAGCACCAGTACAGCGATCATCCATTTGTACGGCAGCAACGTGGACTGGATCATTTGCAACTGCTGCACCGCCGCCTCGGAGGCGCTCATTTGCTTCAGTTGTTCAGTGGTGGCGTCGGAGTCCTTGAACATCACAAAGCTGCCCACGTACACCCCGGCCATCGCGCCGAATGGGTGAAAGGTCTGCGAGATATTCAAACGTCGCGTCCCGGTTTCCCGTGGGCCCATCAGCGTCGAGTAGGTGTTGCACGCGGTTTCCAGGAACGACAGGCCGGCGGCAATCACAAACAGTGCCAGCAGGAACATGCCGTACTTGGCGGTGGAGGCCGCCGGAAAAAACAGCAGGCAGCCGAACATGTAGAGCATCAGGCCGATGAGGATGGTGGTCTTGTAACTGAAACGGCGGACCACCAGCGCGGCCGGAATCGCTACAAAAAAATAGCCCAGGTAAAACGCCGACTGCACGAAGGCGGTCTGGAAATCACTGAGCAAAAACGCTTTCTTGAAGTGTGCGATCAGCACGTCGTTCATGCTCGCGGCGGCTGCCCACAGCGCAAAGATGCTGCACAGCAGGATAAAGGCGAACCAGGGCGTGCGGTTCAGGTAGAAACCGTCGGGGGTTTGTTGGAGCGGAGGCTTTGTCATTGTTGTTCTCCGTGGTGAGCGTTGAGGGGTGAATCAGCTCGAATTCAAGCGCCGAGTTGGCGCTGGAACTCAGCGAATGCCGTGGCGTCCGGGTAGGACGTCTGAGTGCCCAGGCCGGTGACCGAGCAGGCGGAATACGCCACGGCCTGGGTCATGGCGGCGCGGATGTCGCGGTCGCGGCTCCAGTGATGAATGAAGCAACCGATGAAGGCGTCGCCTGCGCCGGTGGTGTCGCGCGCGGCGACTGACAGGCCGGGAATCTGGAACTCGCCCTCCTCGCCCACATACAGCGCACCTTGCTGGCCAAGGGTGACGATGACGTGGCGAATGCCGTCGGCGATCAATGACTGGGCGGCTTTATGCGCTGACGCCGGGGAGTCCACGACCTGGCCGGTGATCAGCGCCAGCTCGGATTCGTTGGGCACCAGGAAATCCAGGTGCGCCAAATGCTCACGGCTCAGGCCGGACAAGGCTGGCGCCGGGTTGAGCAAGACTGGAATGTCGTGCGCGCGGCCGAATTCGATGGCGTGGTAAACGGTATCGACATTGATTTCGAGCTGCAGAACGATCAGTGAACACTCGCGCAATGCCTGGGCCGCCGCGTCGATATCCGCCGGGACCAGATGCGCGTTGGCGCCTTTGACGATCAAAATGCTGTTGTGGGAGTCGGCCCGGACAAAAATCGGCGCCACGCCGCTGGAAACGCCAGGTACGCGCTGCACATAACGGGTGTCGATACCAAAGTGCTGAAAGTTGGCCAGGGTGTTGTCGGCAAACATGTCGTCCCCGACCTTGCTCAACATCAACACATCCGCCCCGAGCTTCGCCGCGGCAACCGCCTGATTGGCGCCCTTGCCGCCGCACCCCAGGGCAAAGCCCGGTGCTTCCAGGGTTTCGCCCTGGCCCGGCATGCGGTCGATGTACGTAATCAAATCCACCATATTGCTGCCGATGACTGCGATCTTGCTCATTGCTATTCCACCTTGTTGCGGCNNGCCAGACTGATGCTGGACGTTGTTGTTTTGTTATTTAAATAACATTTTGTGTGATTATTCAATCTTTTTTGTTGAGTGGGGTTTGAAGCAAAGACGAATGGCTTTGCGCATGGCTTTGGAGATGTGTGGTCTGTAATGGCCTCATCGCGGGCAAGCCCGCTCCCACAATGGAATGCGTACCCTGTGGGAGCGGGCTTGCCCGCGATGAGGCCAGAACAGTCACCGTCCAAGCCAGCCATTCACACGACTGTCGAATTTATCCCCACCTCCCCCACGCATCTGTTAAAACCCGAACTTTCCTTTTCATCCTCTGGGCCTCCTGCATGTTTTCAAACCTGATGAGCCGCATAAGCCGACGTTGGCTGCCCTGGCTGTGCATGGTCGCGCTGGTGGTCGGCTTGCCCGTGGGTTGCGGCGTCCTCAAATACAAGGAACGCGAACTGCTGTTCCGCATCGAGCCGGGCACCGCCGGCTGGTATCGCGGTTTGCCAACAGACGTCCAGGAATTCGATATCAAGCCCGCCAGCTTCAAGGCCGGGCAAAACCTGCATGCCTGGTGGTGGCCGGCCGCGCGTCGCGATGCGCCGTCGATCCTGTATTTGCACGGTGTGCGCTGGAACCTGACCGGCCAGGCGTTCCGTATCGAGCAGTTGCGGGCGATGGGGTATTCGGTGCTGGCCATCGATTACCGCGGCTTCGGCCAGAGCAAGGGGGATCTGCCGTCGGAAGCCAGTGTCTACGAGGACGCCCGGGTTGCCTGGGAGCGCTTCAAGGCGATGCAACCGGACGCCAACAAGCGCCTGATCTACGGCCATTCCCTGGGCGGCGCGGTGGCCATCGACCTCGCGGCAGACCTGGCGGCGCAGGCGAAAAAGGACCACAGCGCGATACCGGCGCGCGGTCTGGTGATCGAGTCCACGTTCACCTCACTGGGCGATGCCGTGGCGCAAGTGGCCGACAGCAACCTGCCGGTGAAATGGTTGCCGGTGCGCTGGCTGCTGTCGCAGAAATTTGATTCCATCGACAAGATCGTCGACATCGACATGCCGCTGCTGGTGGTGCATGGCCTGGCCGACCCGTTCATGCCCTCGCGGTTCAGCCAGCAGCTGTTCAATGCCGCCAGCGAACCCAAGCGTCTGCTGTTGATCCCCGGCGGCACGCACAACAACAGCATGAGCCGGGGTGGCAGCCAATACCGCCAGGCGCTCGAAGGCCTGATGAAGGCAAAACCACCGCAGATCGCCGGGCCTAGCGGTAACCCTGGGCTTGCAGGTTGAACAGCTGCGCATAGCGCCCGCCCGCCGCCACCAGACTGTCGTGATCGCCACGCTCAAGGATCGCCCCCTGATCCAGCACGATGATGTGGTCGGCGTTGCGCACGCTGGAAAACCGATGCGAGATCAGCAACGTCATGCGGCCTTCGGTGTGTTGGCTGAAATGCTCGAACACCGCCGCTTCCGCCGCCGGGTCGAGTGCCGAAGTCGGCTCGTCCAGAATCAGGATGTCGGCGTTACGGCGCATGTAAGCGCGGGACAAGGCGATCTTCTGCCACTGCCCCCCGGACAACTCCTGGCCGCCGGCAAACCAGCGGCCCAGTTGCGTGGCATAGCCTCGATCCAGCCCCTCGATAAACGGCGCGGCCATGCCTTCGGTGGCCGCTTCCTTCCAGCGTTGTTCATCGTTGAACGCCAGCGTGTCGCCGACGCCGATGTTCTCGCCGACAGAGAACTGATAGCGGATGTAATCCTGAAAAATCACGCCAATGCGCCGGCGTAGCGCGTCTTCTTCCCACGTCTGCAAATCGCTGCCGTCCAGCAGGATGCGCCCGTGATCGGGCCGATACAGACGGGTCAGCAACTTGATCAGCGTGGTCTTGCCCGAACCGTTCTCCCCCACCAGCGCCAGGCTGCGCCCCGGCACCAGGTGCAAGTCGATGCCTTCAAGGGCCGCGCGACTCGCACCCGGATAACGAAAACCAACGTTCTCGAATCGCAAACCATCGCCGGGCACCGCGCCCACCGTGAGATGCCCGGCATCGGCCACCACCGGCTCGGCGAGGTATTCGTAGAGGCTCGACAGGTACAAACCATCCTCATAGAGACCGCTGATGGCACTCAAACTGCTGCTCACCGCCGTCTGCCCCTGCTTGAACAGCACCAGGTACATGGTCATCTGCCCGAGGCTGATCTGGCCGTGGACGGTATCGACCACCACCCAGGCATAAGCCAGGTAAAACGCGCCAGTGCCGAGCAACCCCAGAACAAATCCCCAGCCATCGCGGCGCAGGGTCAGTCGCCGGTCTTCGGCATAGAGACGGGCAAACGTCTCGCGATAACGCTTCAACAGCAGCGGCGCGAAGCCGAACAGCTTGACCTCTTTGATGTAGCCCTCGTGGGAGAGCAGCGTCTCGATGTAATTCTGCTGCCGACTTTCCGGCGCCCGTCGCGTGAATAACCGGAACGCATCCCCGGAAAAATGCGCTTCGGCGAAAAACACCGGCAACGCACCGACCACCAGCAACACCAGCGCCCACGGCGAAAAATGCACCAGCAACACGCCGAAGCTGATCAACACGATCAGGTTCTGGACCAGCCCCAACGACTTCATTACCAACGCCAAGGGCCGCGTCGACGCTTCGCGCCGCACACGCACCAACTTGTCGTAAAACTCGGAATTCTCGAACTGCACCAGCGACAACGTCTGGGCCTTCTCCAGAATCATCGTGTTGACCTTCTGCCCCAACTGCACCCGCAACAGCGACTGCTGAACCGACAGCGCCCGCTGCGTCCCGGACAGCAACGCGAGCACGCCCGCCTCGAGCAACACGTAACGCACCACCGGCCACAACGGCGCACTGCCCTGCTGCGCGTGCAATTGCATGGCCGCGACGACCGCATCGACAATACGTTGGCCCAGCCAGGCGGCCAGGGCCGGTAGGACACCGGCGATCAGGGTGGCGAGGACCAGGCCGAGAAACAGCCCGCGAGAGGTGCCCCAGACCAGGAGCAAGGCGCGTCGGGCCTGGTCGAGCAATGAGGTGAAACGGGAAAGTGCCGCAGGCATGGATTGGTGAACTCGACAAAGGTTGCTGAATACAACAATTCGCTATGGTACTTCAGCCCGGCGCCATCCATTGGTCGACTCACTCAGGAGCACACTAGCGCAACCTGCCGACTCGACTAGCCTACTCCTCAATAGCACGTTAAGACGGCAAACGAAGTTGATTACCACCCCGGCAAACCGCACCTACTTGGGCAGATCAATCTTATCCAGCACCCGGTTCGCCGTGATCTCCGCCATCATGATGCTGTTGGAAATACCCAAAAGCGCATAACGCGACTCACCCTCCAGATGATCCACCAACTGGTGCACCATCACATCGACCGAGGCCAGCGTCTCGACCAAGTAAACTGCCAGGGTTTCGGTCGTGGCCTCAGGGTCTACGGAAAACAGGGTACTGCGTGTTCGCGGGGTGGCTTTGATGTCGGCATTCGACGGGAAGTGGAAGTCGAGAGCTCGCTCGGCGGCCTCGTTGAGCTTCTTTGAATCAGATTCGTATGGGGAAACCGGATCGGTGTCCGGCGGGTTTGGTGTGACTTTGAACATGGTGAAACTNCNNGTAANNTGGAGCTGCCACCCTTTCGCGACTAAACGAG
>NZ_NMOJ01000242.1 GCF_002251635.1 Pseudomonas mandelii | reverse complement strand
AGAGGTGGCGGCTGTACGCAGGTTAGTCGACCGGCCGCTAGGCACCGGCGCACCCGAAGGTGCCCTGCGCACAGCCACCATAAAGTGCAGGTAAATGAATACCTGATTGATAGGTGCTTATGCACCTTGCTAGATACTGGGCTACTAAACCCGACCACTGATAGGCAGTGGCAGGGAAACAATAGAGGCCAGGGGCAAGGCTCACAAGCCGGCGGATTCTGTCTTAACCGTAGGTAACGGCGCAAGGATTTGTAGCCTTCGGGACGTAACACTGAGTGTCTTTAAACGCGCATCGTTAAACGCCTAGGTTGAACCTGGCAGNCNCAACATTTCAACGTTCGAAAGCCTCTACCACTCCCCCCTGAAACCGCGCCCGATACCGCCCCGGACTCTCCCCCGTCCACTTCTTGAACGCCCGATGGAACGCACTCGGTTCCTGAAACCCCAGCTGCTCGGCAATATCACTGATACTCGCCCGACTCTCACGCAACTGCTCAAACGCCACCCCGCGCCGCACTTCATCCTTGATCTCCTGATACGAACACCCTTCCCGCTCCAGCTTGCGGCGGAAGGTGCTGGGGCTCAGGTGTTGTTCCAGGGCAAACGCCTGCAACGTCGGCCATTGGCTGTAATGGCTATTGCGCAGGCGCTGGTGGACTTGCGACGCCAGGCCATGCTGGTTGCGGAAGCGGATCACCAGCCATTGCGGTGCGGTGCGCAGGAACACTTTCAGTGAGGCCAGGTCCTGGACCACCGGCAGGCGCAGGTAGTGGCTGGCGAATTCGATTTCGGTGCGTTCGGCGCCGAAGGTCAGATTGGGGCCCCAGAGCAATCGGTCGTCGCTGAGGGAAACGCGCTCGTGGCGAAAATCGGCACGGTCGATGGGGATGCGCCGCCCGCCCAGCCAGCACAGCAGGCTGATCATCAACACCAGGAACGTCTCTTCACCGAAACGGCTGGCGTCTTCGTTCTTCGCGTGGGTGTCCAGGCTGATGACCGCGCGTTTGCCGCGCACGGTCAGGGTGCCGCGAAAGTCGCGCAGGAACAGCGCGAAGTTGGCCAGGCACTGGCGCATGGCTTTGTGCAGGTCGGGTTCCTGGATCAAGGCGCGGCAGATCAGCGCGAAGCTGCCGGGCGGCATGCCGTGGGAGTCGAGGCGGAAGAATTCGTCGTTCAATTCGCGGATCTGAATCAGCCATAGCGCAGCAAACGCGCTGGCCGGCACGCGTGCGGTCGGCTGCTCGATCAATACCGGGTCGATGCCCGCCTCTTCCAGCGCAGCTCGCGAACGCTGCGGATTGTCCCCCTGCCCATGGGTCATCGCCTGCACGAAGTAGGCCGCCACCGAGTCCTTTTCCCGCATTTGAACGTTTATCTCCCCATCGCCCGACTGGCAAAAAACACCAGCACCGTTGAACAGTTGCGGCATAGGACAACCGCCCTGCCGGTTCTAGACTCGCGGCCAATAGTACGCCTTCGGCCGTTACGTCGGCCAAGGTATCGCAGGGTTTGATCGGAAGGACGGAACATGAATCTGCAAAACATCGGCGTGATCGGCGCAGGCACCATGGGCAACGGCATTGCGCAAGTCTGCGCCCTGGCCGGCTTCAACGTGACCTTGATCGACATCTCCGAGAGCGCTCTGCAAAAAGCCCTGGCCACGGTTGGCAAAAACCTCGACCGGCAGATTGCCAAGGAAACCCTGACCGAGTCGCAAAAGCTCGACGCCCTCGCCAGGATCCGCACCAGCACCGATTACAGCAGCCTGCACAATGTGCAGCTGGTGATCGAAGCCGCCACCGAAAACCTCGACCTGAAACTGCGCGTGCTTAAACAGATTGCCGCGCAGGTCAGCGCCGAATGCGTGATTGCCTCCAATACCTCGTCGCTGTCGATTACCCAACTCGCCGCCAGCGTTAGCCAACCTGAGCGTTTCATCGGCCTGCACTTCTTCAACCCGGTGCCGGTGATGGGCCTGATCGAAGTGATCCGCGGCCTGCAAACCAGCGACGCGACCCACGCCCTGGCGCTGGACATGGCCACCACCCTCGGCAAAACCGCGATCACCGCCGGCAACCGTCCGGGCTTCGTGGTCAACCGGATTCTGGTGCCGATGATCAACGAAGCGATTCTGGTGTTCCAGGAAGGCCTGGCCAGCGCCGATGACATCGACGCCGGCATGCGCCTGGGCTGCAACCAGCCCATCGGCCCGCTGGCGTTGGCCGACCTGATTGGTCTGGACACCGTGCTGGCGATTCTCGAAGCCTTCTACGATGGCTTCAACGACAGCAAATACCGCCCCGCTCCGCTGCTCAAGGAGATGGTCGCCGCCGGTTACCTGGGACGCAAGACAGGACGTGGCTTCCATGCCTATGCCTGAGCGTTGCTCGCGCTTCGCCGAGTACCGGGACATCGTGCTGGAGTTGTTCGCCAGCAAGGGGTTCGGGCAGGTCGGCATGCGTGAGCTGGCAACGTGCCTGGGGCTGTCCCCGGGCTCGTTGTATCACCATTACCCGAGCAAGCAGCACTTGCTGCTCGACCTGATCGAAGAGTTCTACGAAGAACTGCTGTCGACCCTGGGGCGCATCGATCAAAAAGCCTCGGCGAAACGCGACAAACTGCCCAACCTGATCCGCGCGCATTTGAATCTGCACCGGGAAATGCCATGGCATTTTCGTCTGGCGGAGCGCGACAGCGGCTGCCTGAACGCCGAGCAACAAGCGCGTGTTCGACAGCTGCGCGAGCAATACGAGCGCACGTTGCTGAAGATGCTCGGCGTCCCGGCCCGTCTCGGCGAACCGGGTTTGAAGGCCGCCGGACACGCCATCGCCAACTTGCTCAACAGCGCACCCGGCTGGCTGGCCCAGCATCCACTGGATGAAGCGCAGCGCGATGAGCTGCTGGAAAACCTGGTGACCGGCGCCGTCGAGCGCGTGCTGCGCCCGTCACCTGCCACGCGTGCGGTGGCCTGACCTTTCAAGCAATAAGCCCCGCCCCTCCCATAAAAAAAACGTCTAAACAAACCCGGCACAACCCCACGTCTAACGCTTTGCTACTTGGAGTCCATTCATAGACCAATGTGGGCCTCCAGTCCCACTGGTTACCGGGAGCAAAACATGAAAATCAATCCCTACCTCATCTTCAACGGCGACTGCAAAGCCGCTTTCACCTTCTATGAGCAAGCCCTGCAAGGTCAGATCGAAATGATGATGACCTTCGGCGAAAGCCCAGCGCGCGAGCACTTCCCCTCGGACTACCACAACTTGATCATCCATACCCGTCTAGCCTTGGGTGATCAGGCGATCATGGGTTCGGACACCACACCGGATCGCCCCACGGATGACATGAGCGGGTGTTCGGTCTCGCTGAACGTCGACAGCATTGCCGAAGCGGAACGTGTGTTCGGTGCGTTATCAGAAGACGGCAACGTGCAAATGCCACTGGAAAAGACTTTCTGGGCGGCACGCTTCGGGATGCTGGTGGATCGGTTCGGTGTGTCGTGGATGGTGAACTGCGAAAAGGATCAGTGACCTTTCAGGTGCAAAAAAGGCCGCCTTGGAAGGGTTGGGCTTTCGCGTAATGCCTAACCCTTCACGCAAACCACCTGCCGCAAGGTGTGCACCACCTCCACCAGTTCGCGCTGGGCGTGCATGACGTGGTCGATGTCTTTATAGGCCATCGGGATCTCATCAATGACCGCCGCATCCTTGCGGCACTCGACATGGGCGGTGGCGCGGATCTGGTCTTCGACGGTGAACAGGCTTTTCGCTTGGGTACGGCTCATGACGCGACCGGCGCCGTGACTGCAGGAGCAGAACGATTGCTCGTTGCCGAGCCCGCGAACGATGAAGCTTTTCGCCCCCATCGATCCCGGAATGATCCCCAACTCGCCCTTCTGCGCCGACACCGCGCCCTTGCGGGTGACCAGAATATCCTGACCAAAGTGCCGCTCTTTCTGCACGTAGTTGTGATATGTGTAGGTTGTCTCCAGCGCGACTTCGAACGGTTTGCTGATCACTTTTCGTGTCGCCTGAATCACCGAGTGCATCATCAACGCGCGGTTCTGTCTGGCGAAATCCTGAGCCCAGCCGACGGCTTCGACGTAATCATCAAAATGCCGGCTGCCTTCCTCGAAGTAGGCCAGGTCGCGGTCCGGCAGATCGGCGAGGTGCTGGCGCATGTCGGCCTGAGCCAGTTGAATGAACAGGTTACCGATGGCGTTGCCAACCCCGCGTGAACCGCTGTGCAGCATGAACCAGACCCGGTTGGTTTCATCCAGGCACACCTCGATGAAGTGGTTACCGCTGCCCAGCGTGCCCAAATGTCCGCGATTGTTGGTGTTGGCGAGTTTCGGGTATTTATCGGTAATCGCCTTGAACCGTGGGTTCAGCACCGCCCAGGCCTGATCGGCCTGCTTGGGGACGCTGTCCCAGGCGCCTTTGTCGCGGATGCCACGACCCACTGTGCGGCCATGGGGCACCGCTTTTTCGATTGCGCAGCGCAATCCATGCAGATTGTCCGGCAAATCAGCGGCGGTCAGCGACGTGCGCGCGGCGATCATGCCGCAGCCAATATCCACGCCCACGGCGGCAGGAATAATCGCGCCTACGGTCGGAATCACACTTCCGATGGTCGAGCCTTTGCCCAAATGCACGTCAGGCATCACCGCCAGGTGTTTGAAGATAAACGGCATCTTCGCGGTGTTGATCAATTGCTGCCGGGCTTCGTTTTCTACCGGGACGCCTTCGGTCCAGAGCTTGATCGGTTTGCCGTTGGCGACTTCCAGTAGTTGGTAGGTAGGTGCTTGCATGTTTTCGAACAAGTGGCGCTTGGGCCCCTCGAATTCCTCGGTTATTTCCTGGTTTCCATCAGCTTGTCAGCGAGCGCTTCGGCCCGCTTGATCAACAGGTTCTGCCTGGGCTCCTTTTGATGAAAGAAGCACCGCTATCTTACGCCCGAAGAGCCCAACCGCTCTCTCAAGAATTACGCCGTACCTGTGGGAGCGTGGCTTGCCCGCGATGAACGATGACGCGGTCTGACTGACACACCGCGCCGCCTGAATCGCGGGCAAGCCACGCTCCCACAAGGGCAGCACCGGGCCGCCGACAAAAAAAAGCGGCCGAGGCCGCAGATGTTGAATGTCGAACCAACTCTTCAGAGCTTGGCGATGGACACCTCGGTGGATTTGACGAAG
The DNA here is from genome assembly GCF_002251635.1 of Pseudomonas mandelii. Lineage (GTDB taxonomy): Bacteria > Pseudomonadota > Gammaproteobacteria > Pseudomonadales > Pseudomonadaceae > Aquipseudomonas > Aquipseudomonas mandelii_B. The sequence continues at coordinate 87,017 of NZ_NMOJ01000242.1, read as the reverse complement.
GCAATCACCTCGCTGCCCACTTTCAATTCAAGGTCGCGCACTGNGTTTTTTTGTCCGCGACAACCATTCGTCGTATATCAAAACCCGGCGCGTAATCGGCGGCCCTGTCTGGCTTAGGGATTGCACAAGCCGGTCTTGGCAGCCCCAGAACGACGTAATTCTGACGCGGAGGCCATCTAATTAACGCTTGGTCAGTCCCCCCGGAGATGTAACGTGTCAACTCTCAATGAAATCGCAGCGAACCACGCGAGAAAAATGGCTATGGCAAAGGCAGAAGAGTCGACCGGGCTGAGTGAGCGACACCTTCAAGTAGTCGGTAGCGTCGAAATCCGCACCAGTGATGAAAAACCGCACGTCCCACTGCACTTCATCGCCGTGGCGCAGGACAACCACATTGCCCAGGCGGCTGGTTACTAACGTAGGCCCTGACGAAAAAACCCGGCGCAATGGCCGGGTTTTCCTTTAGTGACCATATGAAGCCCTTGCCGACGATTTTCGCCGACGCAACCTAAACTCAACTGACCACGAGCTCGCCGGCGATTGGCGGATGAGGCACTGTCATGTTCGAAATCTCAGAGGTGACGCGGGTGAAGCGCTTCGCCGCAAACACGGTTGGCCGAGATTTCGCTGTCGGCGACATACATGGCCACTTCACTCGGTTGCAGGTTGCGCTGAATGCAGCCAGGTTCAACCCCTTGGTCGATCGCTTGTTCAGCGTTGGCGACCTGATTGACCGCGGGCCCGAATGCCGTGACGCGCTCGATTGGCTGGACAAGCCGTGGTTCTACCCAGTGTGCGGCAATCATGATGACTACGTGGTTCACTTCAATACCTGCGATGTCGATAGCTGGATCTTCAACGGCGGCCTATGGTTTACGGAACTGTCGCTGTCCGAACAGAAAGAGTTCGCCGCGAAGTTCGCCGGGTTGCCTATCGCAATCGAAGTCGAAACAGCACAAGGCCTGATCGGCATCGTGCATGCCGATTGTCCATTTCCATCATGGGGGCAACTGCTTGGGGAACTGGAATCGCCCGTCAGCAGCCAGCACCTGATGCAGGTGCAGAACCGCTGCATGTGGTCACGAAGCCGACTCGAACAGCGGGAGATGCAGGGCGTTGAGGGATTGCGCGCGCTGGTCGTTGGGCATACACCCATTCGTCAGCCCGTCAGGCTTGGCAATGTGATTCATATCGACACGGCTGGCTGGAAGCCGGATGTGGGTCACTTCACCCTTTTGGATCTCGATTCGCTCGAAGCCGCGGCTTGACGGTTTTTTGTCAATTCAAGTATCACTCCCATATACCGCTCGTCCTNACTTCAAATGCATACATCCACTCGCACGGTAGGCGCAAACCATGAACAGCAAAATTGCCGCTCTTACACTCGCGGGACTCCTGTCGGCCTGCTCGCTCTACTCGCTCGCGGCCGAGAAGGTCACGGAGGACGCTACAATTCCACCGAGTGCTCTTCCGGGCCTTAACCAAGGAGGTGAGTCCAACAAGGAAAAGGCTGACAAAAAGGGTGAGGAAGCTGCGGGGTCTAATTCTGGTGCGGAGTCGGCGGAGATGGAAAAAGATGCTGCTAGCTCGAGTGGCTCGGGCAATGAAGAAACTGAGCCGAAGCAGTAAGCGGTGAGCCCTGGGCCGCCGGTTGATTCGACCGGATTAATGGAGCGTCACAACCCTGCCGGCGCGAGCTCATCCCGGCACTGACGGTGATTGCCCCAAAACCCGTCACTTTTTGTGGCGGGCTTTTTTGCGTACGGCGCGTCGGATCGACGTTAGTCAGCCTTTTTTATATTGAGGACGTCGTGCACATGAGCCATCAGTTGCTCACCATTGAAGGGCTTCCTGAAATAACCCCGCGCACCCAATTCCCGCGCCCTGATTTCCGTGCTCTCTCCCACGCTGGCAGTGATGAAGATGACCGGGAAACGCATCGCACGCGCTTGCAGTGCTTCAACCAATTGAATGCCGTTCATGCCGGGCATCCGGATATCCGAAATAAGGCACGCCGTTAAATCCAGCGCCTTGCAAGCCAGAAACTCTTCGGCACATGAAAAAGTACGACAGGCATACCCCATCGACCTCACCAGGCTGTCCAGTGAAGTACGAACAGTGTCGTCGTCATCAACGATCGAAATGATTGGAATGTTTGACAATTAATTCAACCTTGAAGTGATGGGAGCTAATCGATAAAGCGCCTCTTTTTCTTGAACACGCTCGTTCTGACGGGTGGCGTTGAAACCTGCATCGCTCATGGCCCTCAATGCCTGAATGGTTTCTCTGCCCCCCCTTCATGCTGCTTTAAAAAATCAATGAACACGCGCAGCTTTGGCGGCATGGCGCTGCGGCTGAAATAGTAAAGTGACAAACTGCGCCTGGGGCTCCAGTCCTCCAGCACTCTGACCAGGCGGCCATTGGCAAGGTAGTCCTGAACATAGCGGTCATACACATAGACAAAACCACAGCCATCAAGCGCAGCGCCGAGCAAGGTCATCCCGTCGTTGCTGGAAATGCGCCCTCTTGTCTCGATCTCGACATCCTGCCCCTCGCATGAAAACGTCCACCGCTCGCAGGCACCGGTCACGGCGCTGTTGTAGCGGACGCAATCATGGTCCAGAAGTTCTGCCGGAACCTTCGGTATGCCGTGAGCGTTGACATAGGCGGGCGATGCCACCACAGCCATCTGGATATCGGCGCCCAAAGGAACGGTCACCATGTCCTGTTCCAGCATTTTGTTCACTCTTATGCCGGCATCGAAACCGTCATTGACGATATCGACCACACGACTTTCGATGGCGATATCCAGATTGATGTCTGGATAGGCCGCCAGGAACCTGGGCACCAACGGTTCCAGAAACATCACATAGGCGCTGCGTGACATGGTCAACCGCAGCGTACCTGAAGGGTTCGCCGCGACCTCAGCCAAATCTGAAAAGGCGCTTTTCAGCTCAAGCACCAGCGGCGCAACCTTTCGATAGAACACTTCACCGGCCTCGGTCAGGCCCACGCTGCGCGTCGTTCGGTTGAACAGTCGAACGCCGGCACGTTTTTCCAACTGGCGGATGGCGTGACTGATCGCTGATTTGCTCACGCCCATCATGACCGCTGCCGCGGTAAAACCGCGCGAATCAGCCACGCAAACGAAGACTGTCAGCAGCTCGAATCCATCCGTATCGATTGTCAAAGCGGGTTCACCTGATAGTCAGAACAGCGCGTCAGGACAGTCGCAGCCCCGTGATGCCTAACATGATCGACAGGCTGGTCAGCACGCCGATAACGGCGCCACTCCACCAACAGATATTGGCTTTAGACAGGGAAACGCCGTGCGCCAGCATCACCACCCTGAGCCCTGAAAACAGGTGAGCAATGATAAAGAACACGCCAATTGCATAATGCGGCAGCAAACGAATGCCCCAAGGGTCATGAATCATTCCCACCGGATCACCGGACGCAAAGTCCCAGCCCGTTTCAATTCCGGCGTAGGTTCTTGCAAATACAAACACGGCGTTGAGGTGGCCCAGGATGAAGATGGACAGGAACACCCCGGAGCCCACTTGGAAAATACGATAGTTGTCGCCACCGACCGAGCTCCAGTTCCAGGCAAGGCGCAGGCCGCTGACCACCTGAAACAGCAGAGCAACGACCAGGATCGGTTCGACAAAGGATGAACGATAAACGGTTCGTCCCAGCTCCATGACCTTCGCGTGAACGTCCGGTCCGGCCAGGCCGAACAAATGATTGAACAAGTGAAAGACCACGAACAACAACACGATCACCCCGGCAATGCCGTGGGCCACTCGCAGTGCCGGCATGGAACGAATGGGCTTGATTGGCTGCTCGTTCTTGCCACCGTCTCTACTGAGATAAACTCCCAGCCCTATCCAGGACGCTGCCCAGAACCACTCATCCGGCACTGGGCTGCCCAACATGATCAGATTGACACCGACAAAGCAGTACAGCGTCGGCGCGCACATGATGAAGAGTGCCAAGCGTCTTGCTCTGAGCTGTGCTGCCGCGTTCTGTTGACGCGTAATGCGTTGGCACGCCAAGGCAAACCCCATGGCCGGCACCGCGAAAACGGCCACCATCAAGGCAATGGCCAGAAGCATGGAACCCAGCGGCATCGTCGAGCCCGGTTCAACCGACATGACCTGCGCGTGGAAGGCATTCAGGAAATAAGGGTATACGGCGGTCACCAGCACAGGCACCCAGATAGCCCATTTATGCGGCGCGTTTTGTACCGCCCTTTCGTAAGGGCTGACTGCCCACTTATCGACCATCCAACAACCCTCGAAAATAAGATAGTTATCGCAAGGATTGTAAAAGCCTATTCGCCCTGTGATATTCCAAGCAGAATGCCAGAGAAACGAAAAAACTAATGACTAACTAAGTATAGTCACACTATATGAAGGTATTAATCCTCAGAAAAAAACACACTTACTCTAGCGACTCACAAGTACTGACACACCCGTAAATCCATTCAACCGACGATTGTCCAATTTCATTACACAGTCTGTGCACTGTCAGGATGATTGTCGCCTCAGCGCCAAGCCCTATAATTCGTTTGCCCCTATTGGCTACTTACAAATACCTGACTCCCTGAGTTGGCTGCTCACTCGAGCAGACACACACTCGCAATCATCAAGGAATCCAACATGACTCATCGTGCAAGAGCAGCTCGCATCCATGCTTACGGTCCGCCTGAAGTACTGGTATTTGAAAACATCGAAGTAGCGGAGCCCGGCCCCACTCAGGTATTGATCCGCAACACGGTCATCGGTTTGAATTTCGTCGAGGTTTATTACCGACGCGGGACATTTCCAGTGCCTGCATTCCCAGCCATTCTCGGTAATGAAGCGGTGGGTATCGTCGAGGCCGTCGGCGTCGATGTCGTGGGTATCAAGGTTGGAGACCGGGTCGTTTATTCGGACGATGTGCATGGCGCCTATTCAACGCTGTGCCTTTATCCCGCCGATCGCGTGGCAATCGTTCCGGATGACATCAGCGACAAACAAGCAGCGTCCAGCTTCTTGAAGGGCCTGACCGCACGTTACCTGCTCAAGGAAACCGTCAACCTCAAGGCGGGCGATACAGTGCTTTATCATGCCGCGGCAGGCGGCGTCGGGCAGTTGTTCACCCAGTGGGCAAAGGCGCTCGGTATACGGGTGATCGGTACGGTGTCTTCGGATGAAAAGATGGCCATTGCTTTAGCGGCAGGCTGTTCGCATGTCATCAACTACCGCACGGAAAACTTCGCCCATCGCGTCATGGAGCTCACCAATAATGTCGGCGTGAAAGCCGTATTCGACTCCGTGGGCAAGGACACTTTTGTCGACTCGTTGTCGGTGCTGCAGCCGAGGGGAACGCTTGTGGTATTTGGCAAGGCTTCCGGCAACCCTCCCTTGATCAACCCGTTCGACCTCGCACCGCGATCGCTGAACCTGACCTGGCCGGTATTGCCCGTGTACGTGGCAACAGCCGAACAGTTGGCGGTCGCGGCGCAAGACCTGTTTAACGCAATTACGACGGGAATAATCAATGTTGAGCCTGGGCGGGTTTATCCATTCGATCAACTAGTAGACGCCCACAGAGACCTTGAAGAACGCCGCACTACCGGTGCTACTGTTTTAATCGTTTGAACGACTCAAGTACGCTCATCCCGCCACAGGCCATACCAAGGGATGAGCAACTTATACGAAGATGCCTGCGCAGAGACCGTAGGCATAAGTGACGTCTCTGTTCATTCCTTTACTATTTGAATGGCTCTAACGAAACCAGCTTTTCACACGTTACCCGTTCAACTACATAAATAGCGCCTCGCAAACTTAAGGTTATTTATGAATTGAGCCTACTGACTAATCAGGGTGAATATAATGAAAACTTCCGAATTGGGTCTGGCCATCGCCTTTCTTGCCGCGACGGGTCTGATTGCTACCCAAGCTATCGCCTCCGAAGGGTACGCCGAACAAAATATTGCCGTCGGCCGGGAAAATAATGCACCGGATGATCGTGACCCACCGGTGCAACAACATCGCGCCAGATCGGCGCCAACTCGTGTCGCCGAAGGCGGATCGGATCGCCTGATCGAGCGCCGCAGTGTTGCCGAAGGCGGATCGGATCGTCTGATCGAGCGCCGCAGTGTTGCCGAAGGCGGATCGGATCGCCTGATCGAGCGCCGCAGTGTTGCCGAAGGTGGATCGGATCGCCTGATCGAGCGTCGCAGGGTTGCCGAAGGCGGATCGGATCGCCTGATCGAGCGCCGCAGTGTTGCCGAAGGCGGATCGGATCGTCTGATCGAGCGTCGCAGTGTTGCCGAAGGCGGATCGGATCGCCTGATCGAGCGCCGCAGTGTCGCCGAAGGCGGATCGGATCGCCTGATCGAGCGTCGCAGGGTTGCCGAAGGCGGATCGGATCGCCTGATCGAGCGCCGTGTTGCCGATGTTGGCAATGCATACAACGGCGGGATGGATATCAATGCCCACTTTTCCATGGACTGACAGCTGTCGCGGGGGCGAGGACTCATTTCGCCGCTACGGTTACGCCCAGAAGCGTAAACATTCCGGGCGTAACACGGCGAATGCGAGCGGTGTCAGGTTCAATCCGTCGCAACAGGCAGCGTGAATTGGACCGTGGCCCCGCAAGGTTGATGAGCGCTTGCCCACAACCGGCCACCATGGGCCTCGATGATCGAGCGACAGATCGACAAGCCCATCCCCAGACCCGCAGGTTTGGTGGTGTAAAACGAGGTGAAGATCCGCTCAGCGGTTTCTGCCTCAAACCCGGGGCCCGAATCGCTGACGCTGATCAGCAAGTAGCCTGAGTCGCCCTCACCTGCGCTGATCAACAGTCGACGTTCGCCTTCAGGGTTGCTACTCATGGCTTCCAACGCATTCATGATCAAGTTGAGCAGAACCTGTTGCAGCTCGACCCGATCCCCCTCAATGGATGGCAACCCGTCCATGAGTCGAGTGTCCAACAACACCCCGTTTTTCATCATCTGGCCCCGGGTGAACTCGATCATTTCGCCGACTGCCGAATGAATATCGACTGGCCCCTTGGGCTGCGGCGCCTTGCGAATATGACCGCGGATTCGTCCCAGCACATCAGCCGCGCGATTGGCATCCTTGATGAGGCTGTCGAGTACCTGACGAACCTCGACGAGTTCAGGGGGCTGGGCGTTGAGCCAGCGTTTCGCCGCATTGGCGTTAAGGATGGCGGCGGCAATGGGTTGATTGACTTCATGAGCGATGGACGCCACCAACTGGCCCATGGTCGCCACGCGGTTTGCATGGGCCAACTCCGTCTGAACCTCGCGATATCGACGTTCGCTGTCACGGATTTTTTCTTCCGCCTCCTTGCGCTCGGTGAGATCCAGCACAAAAGCGACCCCTTCCGTGCTGCCAGGTTCGATCATGGCCAGGCCCACGATAACCGGCAGGCGACTGCCGTCCTTTTTGAAGTATTCCTTTTCGAAAGGCTGGGCATGTCCGGTTTGCACCGCCATCACCATCGAGCGTTCGCTGTTGTCGCGAAACTCCGGGACCGTCAGGTCACGCCAACTCAAAAGGCCCTTGTCCAGATCCTCCCGGGCGTAACCCAGCATGCTGAGAAAAGCGTCATTGGTTTCCAGAATGTCGCCGTCGGCGTTCCACACGACGATCCCGATAATGTTGGCATCAACGAGGCGCCGGATCTTCGCTTCGCGCTCCCCGACCTCGCGGTACAAACGGGCGTTTTCCAGTGAAATGGCCGCCTGCGACGCCACCAGTTTGAGAATCGCGACGCGGTCCGGACTGAACACCCGCACGCTCAGATTGTTTTCGAGGTAGAGCGCGCCGACCAGATTGGCCTGGTTCATCAACGGCAAGCACAGAACAGAACGGGTGCGATGCTGACGAATATAAGCGTCTGCGGCGAAGGGCGACTGCGTCACGGCATCGTCCAGAAACACACTCTCCCGGGTGCGCATGACATGGTTCAACACGGATTCGGGCATCAGTTCCATGCTGACCGGCGCATCGCGCAGTTGCGCAGCGCTGTCACCGGCGGTCACCTGCGCGGCGATGCGGTACTCGGCGCCCTTGCACAGAATCAACAGGCCGCGCTCGGCACCCGCCAATTCAATCGCCGTGCGCATCACCGTATCAATCAGTTTCTCCAGCACGATTTCACTCGACACGGCCTGCGACACCTTGAGAACGGTGGCGAGGTCAAGGTGCTCGACCGGGGTGGCCATGGTCGTTATCGCGCCAGGCGCGTGTTCTTCAGTCCTGAGCGACGGATACTTGGCTTCAAGCTGACGCACCTTGCCATCGCTGCCCCAGCGCAAGTAGCCATACCGGGCATCCTGCAAATAGACACGGGCAATCTTGCCAAGACCGCGGGCCGCGTAGAAGCGTGAGGCAAGTTCGTTGGCCAACGCTTCGATGTGGATGAAACCGCTTTCCTGCGCCGTTTTGATCGCCTGCTCGTACAGCAGCTCGGCCTCAATGAGGCGCCCTTGCAGACGGGCGATTTCGGCACCGACCAGTGCGGCCCGGCTCGCGAAATTCTCAGGACATTGCTGCTCCCACGTCTGCAGCTGCGCATGGTCGGCCTGCATGGCGAGCAGGTTCTGCGCACGTTGCTCACCCGAAACGCCATCACACGAGGCGGCCCGGGCCAGCGCGTCGTAGAAGTGATACTCGGCTTCCTCGAAAAACGAGTAGGACGTCCAGAGCAACTGCCGCGCCTTGGCGGAAGCGGACATTGCCGCCTCGATTTCGTCGGCCATGTAGTGCGCTTGCAGTTTACGAACCCAGTACCAACAAGCGGCCAATGCCAGGTCCGGACTGCTGGACAGATGGGCTTCGGTCTCGCGTTCCTCGAACTGTCCGTCGTCGAAGCAACCGAAGGCAGGCGTCAGGCCTCGGAGCATTCGGATCAGGGCAAGCTGCGTCACCATGAAATCAATGACCAGACCAAAACGGACTTTCCTCGCGTACGCCAGCCCCCGTTCGGCTTCGGCCTGGAGCTCGGGAAGCGAATCCCCGGCGAACAGTGAATCGGAGGTGAGGCAATTGCCTGCATAAGCGCCGTATGGAAGGTCGCCTATGCGGTTCGCCGCGACAAAGGCCCGATGCAACAGGTCGCGACATTGCTCTACGGGTTTCATCCAGCGGACGGCAAAACTCGAGAAGCATAAATAGGTGCTGGCCTCGAATCGCTTAAGGCCGCGTTGCTCCACAAGATCACAGCCGAGCTGCCCAAACCGGAACCCTGCCTGGTAGTCACCGAAGCGCCTTCCGGCCACTCTGAAGACGTTGGCATAAAGCACACATGAGGCGTCGCAGTTACCCCGTTCGAGGCTGAGACTGACCGCTTTGCAAATCAGCAGGCAAGCCAGGTTCGCGTCTGTCTGCAAGGCGGGTGCGAAGAGCTTGCCCAGTGTGTTGACGGTCATCAGTGACGCCGCATCGTCCATCAACGGCAGGTCGATGAGTTCCTCGATCTGTCGGCTGCCCAGCAACGACCAGATGTGGTCATATTCTTCGCGCACTTCATCGTCGCTCGGATGGGCTGACCACTCGATGCCCACATGCCGCAGGTAAGCGAGGCAGACCGCCACGGCGCCGTCGCTGCGGTCCAGAAGCAAGTAGACGTCCATCTGCAAGCAAGCGACATTGGCTCGTTCGACCGTCGTCGTCGCGTGTGCCGACAATGTCGTCAGGCGAGTGTCCGCGACGGCCAGTTGCCCGGTCAGGAACTCGCACTCGGCCCGGTTCAACTCCATTTCAAAGCGCAACGTGTGGCGGCGCACCCAACACTCGTCGTCCAGCAACTGGACGCCGGTGGTGAGGTAGTTGAGCGCTGACGCATAAGCGCTAGATGCCTTCGCGCGCTGGCCGGCGATCAGGTTGAACTCGGCCAGTTGTTCCTTTTCACTGGTGTCGGTGAGCAGTGCCGCGCCTTGATTGAGTTGACCCACGATGTCAAAGATCGCCTCATCCAACACTGACACCGGCGTTTGTGCGGCCAGTAACCGCCCTATTCGCAGGTGCGTGTGGGGGCGCAGTTCGACGGGGATCAGCGAATACGCCGCCTCATGGATGCGGTCGTGGACGAAACCGAACGCCCCGTCCAGGCGCTCGACCAGTTCCAGTCGGATCGCCTCCCACATCACCGCACGCAACTGTGACTTCGACAGGCCCAGTGCCAGGGAAAGCGTAGCGATTGCAGCGACGTTGCCCAGGCACGCCAGATGCTGCAGCGCCCGCTGTGTCTCGGCAGGCAGTCGGGCGAGTTTAGCGACCATCAGGTCTACAACGTTGTCTGTGTAGCCCATGGCGTGGATGCGATTGGGGTCCCAGCACCAGCGGCGTGCGCCATGATCGAAGGTCAGCAACTGCGCTTCGGCGAGTGCCTGCAGAAACTGAATCACGAAAAAAGGATTGCCGGCGGTCTTGTCCTCGATCAGCTGCGCCAAAGGTTCGACTCGCACGATCTCTTCGTGAAGGGTCTCGGCAATCAACTGCTCAATGTGGGTCCTGGCGAGCGGTGCCAGCATGATCTCATGGACCCGGCCCCCAGCCTTGCGGATGGACTTGAGCTTGGTCGTCAGTGGATGCGTGACATCCACCTCATTGCTGCGATAAGCCCCAACCAGCAACAGATGTCGCATGTCGGCGCTGGTGAGCAGATCCTCCAACAGGTCGAGCGTGGCGACGTCGAGCCATTGCAGATCATCAAGAAACAATGCCAGCGGATGTTCGGCCCGGGCGAAAACGCCGATGAAGTTGCGGAACACTACCAGGAAACGCCGTTGCGCCTGTTGCGGATCGAGCGTGGGGACCGGTGGCGGTTCGCCGATGACCAGTTTCAGCTCCGGGATGAGATCAGTCATGAGCCGTGCATTGGCCTCCAGTGCCTTATGCAACTTCTCACGCCAGTCCGCCAGTTCGGCGTCACTCTTGCCCAATAGCGTACGCACCAGGCTTTGAAAAGCCTGCACCAACGTTGCATAGGGAACATCACGGCGATACTGATCGAACTTGCCGGACACGAATATTCCGCGTGGCGGCACTAACACTTTGTGCAGTTCGTTGACCACCGAAGACTTGCCGATGCCCGAATACCCGGTGACCAACACCAGTTCCGGCGCGCCGTTGGCAACGATCCGACCGAATGCGGCAATCAGTGTGTCGACCTCTTGCTCGCGACCGTACAGTTTTTCGGGGATCAGCAGGCGTTCCGAGGTGCCATGCTCGCTCAACGCGAAGGCGTTGATGGTGCCCAGGCGCTCCCAATCCGCCAGGCACTGGCGCAAATCATGTTCCACGCTGGACGCGGTCTGATAGCGCTCCTCGGCGGTCTTGGCGAGCAGCTTCATGACGATATCGGAGATCACTGGCGGTATGGTTTCAACGCGCAAACCAGGTGCCACCGGTTTTTTGGCGATATGGCAATGCACCCATTCCATCGGATCGGTCGCCGTGAATGGCAGCGAGCCGGTCAACATCTGGTAAAGCGTGATGCCAAAGGAATACAGGTCGCTGCGCGAATCGATCGAGCGATTCATCCGGCCGGTCTGCTCCGGTGCCATGTAAGCGAGTGTCCCCGCCATGGTTTCGGGCGCCTGCCGCTCGCGCGGTAACCGCGAGGTCAACCCGAATCCGGTCAGGCGCGCTTGCCCGTCGGTACAGTTCACCAGGATATGGCTGGGCTTGATGTCTTTGTGAACAAGCCCGCGCTGATGGAGCTTGCCCAACGCCACCGCAATGCTGATGGCGTGCTGCAAGAACGGCGACGTTTGCATGGGCGCGGCAAGCAGCTGCACCAGCGGTTCACCGCCGACATCCTCAAGCACCAAGTGCATCTGGCCAGCTTCGCGCACCAGTTCGAGGGGCCTGAGCGCCCAACTCTCGTCCAGTTCGTCCTTCAGGCCGAACTCATGCACGATGCGGCCCAGGCAGGCTGGATGCGGTTGCTCCGCTGCCGCTCGCGCCAGGAGAACCGTGCGATCACTGCCGCCCTGGCAGCGTCGCTCCCGACTGAACGTGCGCTCACCATCGTCCCACAGTATTTGCATTCTGGAATCCATTGGAGTTGGACATGCCGCAGTATGGCCTGCTGCTTTAATCTGTCGACTGATCGTCCAATGAATTCCAGTTGCCGGCACCATCGCACGGACGTGGCTTCCGGGGCTGCCAAGGGTCTGAGTACTGCGCAAGATGGCACTGAACGGCGGCTGCGGCATCAACACCTAAAGGTTAGTCAGTCATACATAGGTATACTTTCCCCCCCATCTGGACTGCGTATCTTGTAGTGACGACAAGTGCTGTCACGAGAAAACCCAATGACGCAAACCACTGCCATCCGTACGACAGCAATTATTGCGATTGTCGACGATGACGACTCCGTACGGAGTGCCCTGCAAAGCCTGTTAAGGTCCGGCGGTTATCAGACCCGAACCTACAGCAGCGCCTTGGCGTTTCTCGACGCAAACGTGTCGGCTGAAACCCATTGCCTAGTGTCCGATATTCAAATGCCGGGAATGAGCGGTGTCGAGATGTGTGAGCGGCTGGTCTCGATGGGCTTTCACATCCCCACGATTCTCATTACCGCCTACCCTGGTGCGGCGCCCGCCCTGAGTGCCCACAATCCAGAGCTGATCGCCTGCCTGTCCAAACCCTGTGACGCCGACAGACTGCTGAGCTGCATCGAAGCCGCCCTGCTCCAGCGGCATTGAGGGCCGACTAAACCTTTGGATGATGGCGACGCTGTCCGAAAGATGATGTATTCACGGACAACGCATCTTCCATTCCTGCCTGACGCCGCGACTCACTCGCCAAGGAAGACCAATGTTAATCGGTTCCACCGCATCGAAAAGTGCGATGTCTGCCTACACGACTGCCGTCGACACCCAATCCGCCACTGAAGCTAAGCAGCGCATGGCCCAGGACGAGGCGCCACCGGTCAAAGCGAAAGAGGCCGATTCGGTGAGTCTCTCCAGCACATCTACCGACTACAGCAAATCGATCGCAGGCAATGCGCCGTATTTCCCCGTGCGCGAAGGCATGAATGCCGATGCCCTGGTGTTAGGCGCCTCCAAGCCGGGCGCGGTCTCGAGTTCGAAGGACAAGACGTTTGAGCAAGTGGCCACCGATGCTCGCAAGCGCATGGATGAGAAATACGCCCAGATGAACGCCAGCGGCAAACCGTACACCGGCAGCGATGAGGACCGTAATGGCCTGATGGGTGATCTGGATCGTCGTTCACTGAATGCAGTGGCCACCAATGAAGGCGGGATTTTCACGGCGCAGGAACAGGCCTCGGCACAAGCCTTGATGCGTCAGCAGGGGCGGCTTGCCACCGGCTATTACAGTGGCCCGGCGGACCAACAGCAAAACTGGAAAGATCCGTTTGCCAACGACCCTTTTGGTCGCGCCCGGGCGGCACTGGATTTTATGAATAACATGAGCCCGGAAGAAAAGGCCACGCCCGAATGGCTGTCACAACGCCTGTCTCTGGAAGCCGCCTTGAACCTGGGTCACAACACTGGCGCAGACCCAGTGGACAAGAAAAGCGGACACTTTCACAACCTGGCTGAAATTCTGGCGGGGGTGGTGACCGAGCCGGATACCCGGCAATCCAGCCAAGCCAAATACGGCGATCCCTCCGCGCAGATCTTGAAGAAACTCCAATCGCTGATCGCCTGAGCCAGAGATAACGAAAACGCCGCCTCATCGGGCGGCGTTCTCATTTATCGGACAAAGTCCCCAACCATTGATCTTATGAGCTTCGATGCTCAGGGCACGCTTTCAGCCAGAGGGGCGTCGCTGAGGCCTTGTGTCAGGTCGGTATAACGGGCGACACCCAAGTCGAACAGACCGGCCATGCGCGCGGCCTCGAAATCCAGTGGATCTGTATCCAGATCGGATGGCAGCGCCGCATACCGGAGCTGTACGTGATGGCGATGGGCAAACGCCGTGGCCATCGCAACGTGCATGCGCAGGTTGGCGCGGCTCAACGAGTCGAACGAACGTCCCATGATAGCGACGGCACCGCCACTCAATTGATTGTTACGGGGTGCCATCGGCGCGTTGATGATGATGAAAATCTTGCCCGGCATCAGGCTCGGCTGATTGATCTGCCACTGCACCAACGCTTCCGGCAACAGCAGGAAAGGCACATTGACTCCGCCATCGGCATGGATCTCCGAGGTATTACCATCAGCAATCGGTATCGGCGGAAAAATCCCCGGGACGCTGGCTGAAGCGGTCATGATCGTGCGAAACAGCGCCAGCGCCTGGTGTTCGTTTCCGGGTTCTTGAGCGGACAGCGCAATGGCCCCCATGTCCCAGATGTGCGTTTCCTGGGTATCGAGGTTGGTGGTCGCCACCAGCAGACGGCGACCCAGACGGTGCTGATCCGCCACGGCGTGCAACAACGCCGCACTGGTGTAGTGCTCAATGATCGCTGCAAGCGGTTCACCACTGTAAAGCGAGGGTCGCGCCAGCATGCCCAGGCCGCGCTCGGTCAATTGCGTCGCACCGACATTGCGGTAACCCCGAATCAGGCGCGGGTCCCAGTATTTCCCGGCAAAGGCCAGTGGCGCGATCAACGCACCGGTGCTGACGCCGGTCACGAGATCGAAATCAGGGCGGGTGCCACTGCGACTCCAGCCCACCAGAACCCCAGCGCCAAACGCGCCATTGGCCCCTCCCCCGGAGATCGCCAGCGCAGTGATGCTCGTTCTCCCGGCCTTTTTGCGATCCGCCTCCCAGGCTTGCATGAACGCCATGGATTGCTGCGCGTTATCGGCCACAAAACGGAAGCGATTCAACGACGCGAATTCGCGAGTCGGCTGCGGGGTGGAAACCGTATCAATCATCGGGCGGCGGAGCGAGCCGCAGCCGCTCAACATCAATTCGAAAGTGATCATGATCACCAGCAACGGCTGGCGAAATTTCAGGCGTAGTGACTGATCGACCATGACAACGGATCTCTTGGCGAATGCTGGGGAAATTCAGGGAGAGCGCCCTGGTGAAGACAGCGCTCTACATAACAAACGTCAGTTTTTGCCAACCCTGAAAAGAAACAGCCAGACAGGTTTTGGGCGATATCTTTTTAGTTCTTAGTCGCTTAGTGAATTCGGTTACGAATCGTCGACTAACAGGAAATATTATCGATTGGCACCGTTATTCGATATGACATATAACCCTGAATTACGGCCAGGAAAACGGGGCCTGCTCCTGCGTATAACCATTCGCAGATTGAGTGATCGCGAAAACTTGACAGGTTTTCAATACCGGCTTATTTCAGTCGCGCCAGTCAAACCCCTTCATCGCCAATAACAGCGATAACCGAGTCTCGACGCAGCCATGAATTCCATTGTTCACGACACCGCCCCGCTCCATGAATCACTCTCTCAGCCGCGCAGCCTGGTGTTCCTGGCGTACCCCCAGATGGGCTTGCTTGACCTGACCGGCGCGCAAACCGTGTTCTGGGCCGCCTCCAAAGCCATGGCCGAACGCGGTCTGCCAGGCTACTCGCTGCACACGGCAAGCCACGACGGTGGATTGATCGCTACCGCCGAAGGCCTGTCGGTCCACACCACAGCCCTGCATTCACTCAACGGGATGGCGATCGATACGCTGATCGTGCCCGGAGCGCCGAACATCCGTCAGGCCATGATTGACAGCGTCGACCTGGTGAATTGGTTGCGCGAGGCGTCGGTCAAGGCCAAACGCACGGCCTCGGTGTGCAGCGGCACATTTCTGCTCGCCCAGGCAGGGCTACTTGAAGGCCTGCGTGCCGCCACGCACTGGGCAATGTGCGACATGCTCAAGAGCGGTTTCCCGACGATTGATGTCGACATCGATGCGATTTTTGTCCAGCAAGGAACTGTCTGGACATCGGCCGGGGTCACCACCGGCATCGACATGGCGCTGGCGTTGGTCGAGGCCGATTGCGGTCGTGAGGTCGCGTTGCAGGTGGCTCGGGAACTGGTGGTATTTCTCAAGCGCCCCGGTGGTCAGGCGCAGTTCAGCCAACTGCTGCAATCTCAAACGGACGACAGCGCCGGCTTCGACGATTTGCACCTGTGGATCAGCGCGAACCTCAGCGATGCCAGCCTGACGGTTGAAGCACTGGCTCGACAAGCCCAGATGAGTCCGCGCAACTTCTCCCGCGTCTACAAACGCAAGGTGGGACGGACACCGGCGAAGGCACTTGAGCTGTTTCGCATGGAAGCTGCACGGCGGATGCTCGAAGACTCTCAGCGCAACATCGACCAGATCGCGCAGTTGTGCGGTTTCGGCGATGAGGAGCGCATGCGCTACACCTTCCACCGCCACCTCTCGATTTCGCCTCGGGAATACCGCAGCCGCTTCTCACGCTGACGGCAGGCGTTTTTTCTGCAGCCAGCCGAGTAAGCCGCTGCGCTTGATGTGCGGCGTTTTTTTCGCAACCACCGACTCACGAATCTCCTCGCGCTGGTGCTGCAAATTATCCAGCGCGAGCTGCAGGTCGCTGTGGTGTTCCAATTGCGAGCCGAGCATGGCCTTCTCGATGCGGAACAGACGCCCGCTGGTGAGGCTGCGAAATTCCGCTCTTGAGCGTCCTTGCGCGAGGATGCCCTCCTCGCCCATGACTTCGCCCGGGCCCAGGCGTCCGGCTTCGATGAAACGCTCGCCATCATGGATCGACGCTGAGATCACCCCGGTACTGATGAGCATGAGGCAGTCGGCGATTTCTTCGAACGCAAGAATCACTTGATCGGCCTGATAGTCCACGGCCGTCATGTGGTCGGCGAGTCGGTCACGGTCTTCCATGCTCAACGACCGGAACACTCTCACGTCTTCCAGCAAGCGTCGTGGCCGGCTCCATGCCTGAACGGCCGGTTCTGAAAGCCACGTCACCCCCGCCGCTTCGAGGTGCCGATGCGCGAGGTCGAACATCAGGTTGCGCACTTCGGTCTTGTGCGAAATCGATTCGATAAAGCCTTTGAGTTCGTATTCGTTGTATTCCAGGTGTGAGCTTTTCACCGACACTTTCGGCTTGAATCCGGGGAGCAAGGCGCGGGTGCCCTGCAAGGCTTTTTCCAGCGCGTCCATGGCCCGCCGTGGGCGCACATGACTGGGAATCGCGATGATCACAACGACCCCGTGCACATTGCCGGGACGGCTGAAATTGAGGATTTTGGTTTTCGCCGCCAGTGAGTTGGGCACGACGGCCATACTGCCCAGATCGGTCAGCAGGTGGGTGGAACGCCAGTCAATTTCCACCACTTTGCCTTCAATGCCGTCGATGGAAATCCAGTCGTCCAGGTCGTATGGCTTGGTGGTGTTGAGCACAATGCCGGAAAACACATCACTCAAGGTGCTCTGCAACGCAAGGCCGACAATGATCGCCATCGCCCCGGAAGTCGCCAGCAACCCTTTGACCGGCAACTGCAAGACATACGCCGCAGCGCCGACGATGGCGATCAGGAAAACGCCAGCCCCCATCACGTCATGCAACAAGCGTGCGGTGTGCCCTTCGCGCGAGGTCAGGCCATTGCCCAGAACCACCGTCAACGTCCTGGCCGCAAACAGCCACCAGGCGATGCCCAGAACGGTCGCCGCCAGATTCAGAATGGCGTCGTCAGGCCACAGCGGTGGCTGCAACGGGCTGATGCCGGCTGCCATCAATACCCAAGAGAACGCCACAAACAACACCATTCGTGAACAGATCCGCAACACAGGTTGGGTGGCGTCCAGGCAGTGCCACAGTGACAAGTCCAGCAGCATCAGGACGGCACCGATAATCAGCGGGTGTTCTTGCAAGAACATGAGCATTATTTCTTCCCGGAAGTCTGGATCGTCTCAGGCAACGGCGTAAGTGAAGGCCTCGGCCGACGCCGGGCGGCAGAGCGTTCCATCCTGCTCAGCCAGAAACGCGCTGCAGCGCGAGCGCAACCAGCGTTCGGCGGGGTCGTTGTGCGTCGCTCCGCGCCAGACCATTGAAAGTTCCTGCTGCGGCAGTTCGAGCGGCGCTACTTCGGCCCTCAGGCCACCGATCAAGGCCATGGACCGGGCAATGTAGTCCGGGACGATGGCAATCATGTCGCTGTTGGCCAAGAGCACCGGCAACGCGCTGAATTGCGGCACGGTCAACACGACCTTGCGATGACGGCCCAGGTGACTCAGCGCGCTGTCCGCGTCTTCAATGACATTGCCCATCGACGACACCACGGCATGTGGGCGTCGGCAGAATTCGTCCAACCCCAATTCACCGGCCTGCGAATCGGCGCGCAACAGCATCGGGCGAATCGAGCGCAGCGTTTTGCGCCGGGCATTGGCCGGCAGCTCAAGGGTGTGACTGATGCCCAGGGAGATGTCCCCTGAAGTCAACAGCTGCGGCATCTGCCAGTGATCCGCTCGGCGCACCACCAGCGTCATGTTCGGCGCCTCTGTCCGCAGGCGGCGCAGCAGTGTCGGCAGCAGCGCGTATTCGACATCATCCGAGAGACCGACATGAAAGGTTGCTTCGCTGGTCGCCGGATCGAAGGCCTGGCAACGACTCAGGGCCGCCGCAATGCCGTCCAGTGCTGGCGCAAGGTTGGAAAAGATCTCTTCCGCACGGGAGGTAGGCTCCATGACCCGACCGGACCGGATGAACAGCGGGTCGTCAAACATCAAGCGCAAACGCCCCAGGGCGCTGCTGATGGTGGGCTGGCCCAGAAACAGCTTCTCGCCGACACGACTGACATTTCGTTCGTGCATCATCGACTCGAAAACCACCAGCAGATTGATGTCAGCACGACGCAGGTCATTTCTGTTCATCATGGAAACCGCCCGACCATCAGGTCATTGAGGTTAAAGGATGCGGTGTCACCTCGCCCCTTCAAGCAATCGGAGCAGCGATGCGCGGTGTATGAACAGGTTATGCAAGTGGCCGCAGAACGTCTGTCGTACCTGAGGACAGCGCATTCATCCATGCGTCTAGCGTTCGATACTTGAGTATAGGGAGGGGGCATGAGCGGGAGCGCGGGAATACTACGCGCGCGCACTTGGCGGTATTTCAGGGGTTTATGTCCTATTAGATGGAAACCATTGCTTTTACGATAGGCATCCATGCTCCGCCCCCATGACATCAGGAATGCATGACCACGATGAAAAACAACAGGTCAGCTACTGCGCGCAAATCGTCGCCATTTTTCTTCAACTTATTCGCCGCCACGCCGCGCACCTCCGACACGAGGACCGTTGACGCGGCCTCCAGCATCAGTCCCAATCCACTGATCAACGCATTGGGTTGGCTGGTCGGCCTGGTGGTGGTCATCGGCATCCTGGTGATCAACTCCGAAACCCGATCCGACTTCGCCCCGACGATTCTTTACATCACCTTGTTGTTGATGGCGGCCAATCTGTTCTCCATTAACGTGGTGATCAACATTGCACTAATGTGCATAGTGCTGCTGACAGCCACGTATTTTTACAACGGAGGTTATGAACGCTGGGAGTCGACCACTGGTTTTTTCCGGTGCCTGACGGCGCTCTCGGCAATCACCTTTCTCGCCCTGCGCAGCAAACACGCCGCGGACCGGCTGCGCCATAACGAGCTGTACCTGATCGGCGCGCAGCGCTTGAGCCAAACCGGCAGCGTCGGTTTCTGCGGTGACGACGAAGCAATGAGCTGGTCCGACGAATCGGCGCGGATTTTCGAATACCCCCTGACCCAACATCCGACGGCGGCGATGGTTCTGGCGCGGACTCATCCCGACGATCTGCCCTTGGTGCAGGAGGTGTTTGCCAAAGCAGCGCGCCATGAGCGGCTGCTCGAAATCCAGCACCGACTGCTGATGCCCGACGGGCGCATCAAGCATGTACATATGATTGCCAGCCCACTCTTCGAACAGCAGGACCGTTGTGAATACATTGGCGCGCTGATGGACATCACCGCCAGCAAGGAAGCCGAGACGGCGCTGTTCGGCATGCAGGCGCAATTGGCACATGTCACGCGCGTCACTTCACTCGGTGAGCTTGCTGCTTCCATTGCCCATGAAGTGAACCAGCCACTGACGGCGATCACCAGCAGCGGCGAAGCGTGTCGGCGCTGGCTTGATCGCCCAGTGCCGGATCAGAACGAAGCCCTGCAATCGCTTGATCGCATCATCGCCAGTTCGTGCCACGCCAGCGATGTCATCCGCCGAATCATCGCGCTGGCGCGCAAATCCGATCCACTGCGACAGCGCGAGTCGCTGGAGGACATCGTCAGCCAGACGCTTGGCCTGGTCCAGCATGAGCTGGCCCTGCACAAGATCAGCTTGAAAGTCGAGCTCCCGGAGCACTCGAACTACGTGCATGCGGACCGGGTGCAATTGCAGCAAGTCATCATCAATCTGGTCGTCAATGCCTGCCACGCAATGGACGGGGTCAAGGTTGGCGACCGTTTTCTGCAGGTGCGCACGTGGGCAACGGATGATGAGGCCGTGGTGGAAGTGGCGGACCAGGGTTGGGGCATCGCGCCCGACGTTTTGTCTTCATTGTTCAACCCATTCTTCACCACCAAGGAACGCGGGTTGGGCATGGGGCTTTCCATCTGCCGCTCAATCATCGATTTCCATGGGGGACGGATCTGGGTAACCAGTACAGTCGGGCATGGCGCGTCATTCAAATTCGCGCTACCGCTTCTCTCCCAATGCGAATCGGACTAAATTGCTTTGACGCAGAACATTTCGCTTGAATCAGGATTACTGCTCTCTATGGATGCCTCATGAACGAACATCACCCTATGAACAAAGTCGTGAACCATGAGCCGCTGGTCTATATCGTCGATGATGACGCCCCGCTGCGCGAAGCACTCGGCAGCCTGTTGCGCTCCATCGGATTACAGGTGGCGCTGTTTGGCACGGTTACCGAGTTCATGAACTACGCCCGCCCCGACATCCCCAGCTGCCTGGTGCTGGATGTGCGACTGCAAGGTACCAGCGGGCTGGATTTCCAGAATGAGTTGGTGGCCGCCAATATCAACGTGCCGATCGTCTTCATGACCGGCCACGGCGACATCGCCATGACGGTCCGGGCCATGAAGGCAGGCGCCGTGGATTTTCTGGCCAAACCGTTCCGCGAGCAGGATTTGATTGATGCCGTTTCCGCCGCGCATGCCCGAGACAAACTGCGCCGCGAATCCGAACGTGGCAATGAGGAGTTGCGCAGCCGCTACGCGACACTCACACCGCGCGAGCAAACCGTCATGGCGCTGGCGGCCTCGGGGCTGATGAACAAACAGATTGCGGGAGAGATCGGCCTGAGCGAAATCACGGTAAAGATTCACCGTGGTCAGGCCATGCGCAAGATGTTCGCCCGCTCCTTCGCCGATCTGGTACGAATGGCGCAAGCACTTGGCGTCGATCGTTCTCAGTAAGGCTTTATACGCACGTATAGTACGTCCCCCGGGTGGACGGCGTATCTTGCGCTGATGGCGGGCGCCCTTGATGGGCTGCCTGATATCAGTCCAGGGATTGAAATGCCCCATACCGCTGTTGTTTCCGTTGTCGACGATGATGAGTCCGTGCGCATGGCGCTCGACAGTCTGTTGCGCTCCAACGGTTATACCGTGCGGGTGTATGCCACCGCCGAAGCGTTCCTCGCCGCCACCGGGACGCAAGACACCGGCTGCCTCATCTCCGATATACAAATGCCCGGCATGTCAGGCATTCAAATGTATGACGAGTTATCGGCCAGGGGGATCAGGATGCCGGTCATCTTCATCACCGGCTACCAAGGCTCGCCGCCCCGGGTCAGCGACAGATCCCCCGAGCCCGTCGCTTATTTCCCCAAGCCCTTCCCCTGCGGCGAGCTGATGGCCTGCCTCGAAGACATCCTCGATCGCAAGGCCTGAGCGTCGACGCTCCCTTGCTTTAATACCTTGGTATACACACCCCACACTTAGGCGTGTCGCAAATTACCCTATGTAGAAGTGCCCTGCCCATCCCCCCTCGATACCATCTCCTACAGCGAACCAAGCCGGATTAAGTGTTGCGGTTTTCCATTGAAGCCACGCACCTGGATCAAGCCGCATCACGGTCACGCTTAAACCGACAAACCCTTCAATGATCGACTTTTGTCTTCAGGAGCAACCCCATGAAACAGAACATTTTAGTAATCGGCGCAGGGTTTGGTGGTGTGTGGAGCGCATTGAGCGCTGCCCGTCTGTTAGACAAACATGACCGTAAAGACGTGCAGATCACCGTTTTGGCTCCCCAGGCAGAATTGCGCATCCGTCCGCGCTTCTATGAAGCGGATGTCCACACCATGATGGCGCCGCTCGGCGACCTGTTCGACGCTGTGGGCGTGAAATTCGTCAAAGGCAGCGCTGATCATATTGATGTGGAAAACAAGCAAGTCGCCTACAGCGATGTGTTTGGTACCCAAGGCACGCTGAGCTACGACCGACTGGTGCTCGCCGCTGGCAGCCGCGTGATTCGTCCAGCGCTTGAAGGCATGATCGAACACGCTTTCGACGTCGACCAGATCGAAGAAGCCAGCCGTCTTGAAGCCCACATCAAGTCACTGAAAAACCTTCCGTACAGCACCGCCCGTAACACTGTGGTGGTCGCCGGTGGTGGCTTTACCGGGATTGAAACGGCCACCGAAATGCCCGCCCGTTTGCGTGCCGCGCTGGGTAGCGATGCCTCCATCAGAGTCATCGTGGTGGATCGCGGACCGCAAATTGCCGCCTCGATGGGCGATGGTATTCGTCCATCCATCATCGAAGCGTCGAACCACCTGGGTATCGAATGGGTGCTCAACAGCTCGGTCGCGTCGGTCGATGCCGGCGGCGTGACGCTCGCCGACGGCCAGCGCATTGAATCCAACACCGTGATCTGGACCGTCGGCTTTCGCGCCAGCCCGCTCACCGAACAAGTGGTGGGCACTCGCGACCCGCAAGGCCGTCTGCACGTCGACGGCAACCTGAAGGTGCTGGGCCATGCCGACGTTTTCGCCGCGGGTGACGTGGCGTACGCCGCCACCGACACCCTTGGCAACTTCGCCGGGATGTCCTGCCAGCACGCCATTTCCCTGGGCCGCTATGCCGGCAATAACGTCGCGGCGGATTTGCTGGGCGTCGAACCGATAACCTACAGCCAGCCCAAGTACGTGACCTGCCTGGACCTAGGCGCCTGGGGCGCGGTATTCACCGAAGGCTGGGATCGTCAATTGAAACTGGTCGGGCATGAGGCCAAGGAGCTCAAGACCCAGATCAACACCGTGTGGATTTATCCGCCGGCGGCTGATCGCGCGACTGCGCTGGCTGCTGCCGATCCGTTGATTCCAGTGGCCTGAACCTCTTCACAATGAGCGCTCGCGGCCTCGGGAGACCGAGCCGCAACTCGGCGAACGACAACGCTGCGAGCGTTCATTGTGCTTCACGACATCCACCAGGGGCTGACCGACATGTATGACTTTTTCGAAAATCCGCACCGTGTGTTGAAGCTGTCGCACCTATTGCTGATCGGCGGGCTGGTGATGCTGTTGGTCGGGATCATCCTGGCGTATGGATGTGAGGCCTACCTGAAGTTACCCGAACTGATAGGCGCCCATGCGATGACGATTCTCGGTCCGACCGCGATCAAGCTGGGTTACGTCATGCGATTGCTGGCTTTCAACCGCTTGCGCCTCGACGGGATCGCGCAAGGCTATGGCGTCGCCGTTTGATCTGAATGTTCTTCCCTGACCGGTTCGGCTCTCTCCTTGCCGAACCGGCACTTCCCAAGCGCCCGCCACTGTTTTTTTTGGCGGGCGTTTTTTTGCCTGGAATTCACCGGTGCTCAGCACTCACTTTTGAGCGCAGGCAACGCGATCGAGAACACCGCCCCTTCACCTTGATTGCTGGTTGCCCAGATGCGTCCCTCATGGAACTCGATGATGGAGCGGCAGATGGAAAGCCCCATGCCCAGCCCGTCAGCCTTGGTGGTGAAGAACGGATTGAACAACGATGGCAACGCCTCGGCTGTGATACCGGTGCCACAATCCCTGACTTCCAGAATGGCATCGTCGTTATGCACCCACGTGCGGATCTTCAATATCCGCGTGCGTGGATCCACCTCGGTCATTGCCTGACAGGCATTGATGATCAGGTTCAGGATCACTTGCTGAAGCTGCACCCGGTCGGCGCCGACGTGCACCGGTATCACGGCCAGCTCCACACGCAACTTCACATGGTTGCGGCTCAGTTCGTATTGCACCAGGGCCAGCGTGTCACTGACGATCTCGTTGAAAGATTCACGCTGACGTTCAGGGTCGCCGTTACGCGAAAGCGTGCGGATGCGCCGAATGACTTCGCTGGCGCGGTTGGAACTGCTGATCATGCGGTCAAGCGATGTGCGCACTTCACCGAGATCAGGTTCGCTGCGGTCGAGCCAGCGATGACAGGCTTCACCGCTGGTTCTGATCGCGGCAAGTGGCTGATTGACCTCGTGAGCAATGGACGCTGCCAGTTCGCCCAGCGAGGTCACGCGCGTGACATGCGCCAGCTGTGACTGTGATTGGAACAGCGCGTCTTCGGACTTTCTGGCTGCCGTGACATCCATCACCGCGCCGACGTACTCGAAGCCGTTATGTTGAGCCGGCAAGGGGTGAGCAATCATGTGGATGTACTTGATGCGACCATCCGGCATCTGCAACCGATGCTCGACTTCCAGGCGCGGTTCATGATGCGAGACCTGGTCGAAAACGCTTTCGACCAAATGCCGGTCATCGGGGTGCGTGCGCGCCAGAATCTTCAGCATGCTGGGGGTTTCTTTCACTGAGTACTCGAAGATCCTCGCGGTCTCCGCCGACCAGAAAATCTCTGAACGGTCGACCCGAAACCCGACGCTGCCGACCTGGCTGAGCCGTTGGGCACCCACCAGATAAGTCTCGTTACGACGCAACGTGTCCGCCAGTTGCTTGCTGCGCAAGGCTAGAAAAGTGATGGCAGACAACGAAACGATACAACGCACATAAGCCCCCACGGCTTCAGTGTTCAGGTAATCGCGTTCGACGATAAAAATGAAGGTCAGCACTGACAGACACGCCAAAGCGACGCAGATCACCAGTTTCACCGAAAACACATTGGCGGACATCAGCACCAGGGTCACGTACAGGACCGTCGTCGCCACGCTCAAGTTGGTAAAGAATTTGAACACGACGACGAAAGAGGCGACCAGCAAGGCGATCAGCAGCGCCATGGCATCGGTCTGGAAGTAATCTTTTCTAAGGGTCAGGGGCGGCATGAATTGTCCGGGCGTAACGGGTTGGTAACATACCCGCAGCGGACCGTGAGCTCCGCACCGAGCGACTGAAAGTCGACGTATGGAACGTTCGAAATGTGGACCGAATATAGTAAAAACACAGGCCTGGTGACAGGACGAATAACCCTGAAATCAAGACGTGTCAGCGCCCAAGGCGCTGACCTGTTGCACCCGCCACGCCTTTCAACTCGATACGCTTTTCCGGATGAGTTTCTTGTCAATCTTCCCGACGCTGGTTTTGGGGATTTCGGCGACGAACTTGAACTGCTTGGGGATCGCCCATTTGTTGATGCGGCCGCGCTCGACAAACCCTTGCAGGTGCGTCTCCAGGATCTTGCGGTCGAGGTACTGCCCCGGTTCGGACACCACCAGCGCCATGGGCCGTTCGCCCCATTGCTCATCGGCGATGCCCACGACCGCGACCGACATCACGGCGGCGTGCTCGCTGATCAGGCTCTCCAGTTCCAGGGAGCTGATCCACTCCCCGCCTGTCTTGATCACGTCCTTGATTCGATCCTTGATTTCCACACCGCCCAACCCGTCGATGGAAGCCATGTCGCCGGTGTGCAGCCAGCCATCGCGCCAAAGTTCTGCACCCTTTTCCGGTTCCTTCAAATAGCCCTGGGTCAGCCACGGCGCGCGCACCACGATCTCTCCCAGCGACTCGCCGTCATGGGCAACGTCTTTGCCACTGGCGTCGATGATTTTCAGGTCGACCATCGGCACCGGCGTGCCCGTCTTGATACGAGCAGTCAGTTGGGCTAGCGGGGATTGTTCGAGGTCTTCGTCACGCAGGTACGTCAGGCACAGCAATGGACAGGTTTCCGACATGCCGTAACCGCTGTGCACCTGCATACCTTTGGCGTTCGCTTCGCTGGCTATGCCCAAGGTCAGCGCGCTGCCGCCCAGGAGCATTTTCCAGCCATCAAAACGGGTGTGTGCCGCTTCCTCACAGCCCAGGATCATTTGCAGAAGGGTCGGCACACAGTGGGAGAACGTGACTTTCTCCTCCCGATACAGCCTGACCAGGCTGTTGGGTTCGTAGCGACCGGGGTACACCTGCTTGATTCCCATCAGGGTGGCAACATAGGGCACACCCCAGGCATGCACGTGAAACATCGGCGTGATCGGCATGTAGACATCATCCGAGCGCAGCAGCGGCAACCCCTGATAGACGCCCAAAGTGCCCACGGCATTCAAGGTGTGCAGGACCAGTTGGCGATGGGTGAAATACACGCCTTTAGGATCGCCAGTGGTGCCCGTGGTGTAGAAAAGGGTCGCCACCGAGTGTTCATCGAAATCGGGAAAGTCGTATTGGTCTGCGGCCCCGGACAACAGGTTTTCATATTCCCCCAGCACCGGTAGCGACGTGTCGGTTGCTGTGTCGTCCGTGAGCTGCAGGTAACCTTTGACGGTTTCAAGCCGCCCGTGAATCTGTTCAACCAGCGGCAGGAAATCATCATGCACCAGCACCAGGTCATCCTCGGCATGGTTCATGGTGAAGAGCACCTGATCCGGCGAAAGACGGATGTTCACGGTGTGCAGCACAGCGCCGATCATCGGTATGGCAAAGAAGCACTCCAGGTAGCGATGGCTGTCCCAGTCGAGCAGGGCCACCGTATCCCCGGCCTTGACGCCGGCAGCGGTCAAGGCGTTGGCCAGTCGGCGGATCCGCTGGTTGAGGGTCTGGTAGCTGTAGCGCAGTTTGTCGGCATACACGATTTCCCGGCCCGGCTCGTAGCGCACACCTGAGAGCAACAATTGCTTGATCAGCAAGGGATAGGCATAAGCGCCGTCGGCGGGCGGAATTGAATAGCAGCACGTCATGTAAGAGAATGCTTACACGCCCTCCAAGCCCTTAAAACAGTGCTTCATCCAGCAAAAACAGTGATTCACTGCCGGCTTTTACCGATGCACTCAGCGAATGAATACGTGGCAGCAGGCGGGCGAAGTAGAAGCGTGCGGTGCCCAGCTTGCTGGCGTAGAAGTCTTCTTCAGACTCCTTGCCCCACGCCGCCTTGGCCATGCGCGCCCACATGTAGGCGTAAGCCATGTAGCCAAAGGCGTGCAAGTACTCCACCGAAGCCGCGCCGATTTCATTCGGGTTGGCCTTGGCGCGGTCCAGCACCCAGGCAGTCAATTCATCCAGGTTATCCACTGCCGCGCTGAGCGGACGGGTGAATTCGCCCAACTCGGGGCCAGCCGTGGTGATGAACTGACGGATTTCGTCGGCGAACAGGGTATAAAACGCACCGCCACTGCCGACAATCTTGCGGCCCATCAAGTCCAGCGCCTGGATGCCGTTGGTGCCTTCGTAGATCTGGGTGATGCGTACGTCCCGCACCAGTTGCTCCTGGCCCCACTCGCGAATGTAGCCGTGGCCACCAAACACTTGCTGGCCGAGCACGGTCGTTTCCAGGCCCAAGTCGCTGAGGAAGGCCTTGGCGACTGGCGTCAGCAACGCCACCAGGTTGTCGGCGCGCTCGCGGGCGGCGGCATCTTCGCTGAACTTGGCGATGTCCAACTGTGTGGCCACATAGGTGGAGAACGCACGACCGCCTTCGTTCGAAGCCTTCATGGTCAGCAGCATACGGCGCACGTCCGGGTGCACGATGATCGGATCAGCCACTTTATCCTTGGCCTTGGCGCCGGTCGGCGAACGGCTTTGCAGGCGGTCGCGCGCATAGTCAATCGCGTTCTGGTAGGAACGTTCGCCGGACGCCAAGCCCTGGATACCCACCCCCAACCGCTCGTAGTTCATCATGGTGAACATCGCCGCCAACCCACGGTTGGGCTCACCCACCAGGTAACCCACCGCTTCGTCGAAGTTCATTACACAGGTGGCCGAAGCCTTGATGCCCATCTTGTGCTCGATTGAGCCGCAGTGCACCGCGTTGCGCTCCCCCGAATCCGCGTGGAACTTGGGCACGATAAACAAGGAGATGCCCTTGGTGCCTGCCGGCGCATCCGGCAATTTGGCCAGTACCAGGTGGATGATGTTGGCGCTCAGGTCATGCTCACCGGCCGAGATGAAGATCTTGCTGCCGGTGACGGCGTAACTGCCGTCCGCCTGGGGCACGGCGCGGGTCTTGATCAGCCCCAGGTCGGTGCCGCAGTGGGCTTCGGTCAGGCACATGGTGCCGGTCCATTCGCCGGCGGTGAGTTTGTTCAGGAAGGTGGCTTTCTGTACCTCGGTGCCGTGGGCGTGGATCGCCGACATCGCACCGTGCGTGAGCCCCGGGTACATGCCGAACGACAGACTGGCCGAGTTGACCATCTCCTCGACCTGAGCCGAAATGGCCTTGGGCATGCCCATGCCACCGAACTGCGGATCACCACCAACACCCACCCAACCGCCGTCGGCGAATGCCTGGTACGCCGCGACAAAACCGTCCGGCGCCGTGACCGTGCCGTTGCTCCAGGTGCAGCCCTGCTCGTCGCTGCTGCGGTTCAGCGGTGCGATAACCTCACCACTGATTTTGCCAGCCTCTTCAAGGATCGCAGCGGCCGTTTCTTCATCGATCACCTCCCCAAGGCCAGGCAATTTGGCCCACAACCGGGACACCTGGAAGACCTCGTTGAGTACGAAGCGCATGTCGCGCAAAGGAGCTTTGTAATCAGACATCGTTGGCTTACTCGGAAGTGGTCAGGGCATGTGGCATGCCGGCGCCACTCAAGCCGCTGCCAATGTTTCGCTGGTGATGCAGGTGTTGCCTATCGCACCTTGCGCAACAGAAAGTGCGACAACGCCGGGATCAGCACCAACGCCCCGACCATGTTCCAGATGAACATGAACGTCAGCAGGATGCCCATGTCCGCCTGGAACTTGATCGGCGACCAGGCCCAGGTGATGACACCGGCGGCGAGGGTAATCCCGACCAACGCCACCACTTTCCCGGTGAACGCCACGGCGTTGCGGTAGGCCTCGGTCAGCGACAAACCGGCACGTTGCTGCGCCAGTTGTACGCTCAACAGGTACAACGCGTAATCCACGCCAATCCCCACGCCGAGGGCGATCACCGGCAACGTCGCGACCTTGACGCCGATGCCCATGAACGCCATCAGCGCGTTGCCCAGCACCGAGGTCAGTACCAGCGGCAACACGATGCACAGGGTGGCGGCCCACGAGCGGAAGGTGATCAGACAGAACAGCGTCACCGCCGCATAGACGTACAACAGCATGGTGCGATTGGCCTCGCGCACCACAATGTTGGTGGCCGCCTCAATCCCGGCCGACCCGGCCGCCAACAGGAACTGTCGATCTTCGCTGTTGTTCTCCCGGGCGAATTTTTCCGCGATGCCGACCACGGCATCGAGCGTCTCGGCCTTGTGGTCCTTGAGGAAGGTGATGATCGGCATCATCGAGCAATCATTGTTGAACAGATCCGGGCTGCTGACCGACGCCTGCTGCGCGCCGTAGTTGAGCACGTCCTGATTGCGCGCGATGGTCAGCATTTTCGGGTTGCCTTCATAGGAACCCGCCGTGATCTGGCGCACTGCATTGACCAGCGACACCGTGGTTTGCACCCCTGGTTGCTGCTGCAACAGCCAGGCCAGACGATCGGCTTCCACCAGGGTTTCGTATTTCAAGCAGCCTTCGCTGGGGGTCTTGAGCATGATCGCGAACTGGTCGCTGGACAGCGAATAGTTGGCCGTGATGTAAGCGTTGTCACGGTTGTAGCGCGAATCGGAACGCAGTTCCGGGGCGCCGGGATCGAGGTCGCCGATCTTCAGATGATGGCTGACGACCATCCCGCCCACCGCCAACAAACCTGAGATAACGACGGCAACGGTGGCCCAGCGACGTTCGGTGAACTTATCGAGGAAACTCCAGAGCGCCCCCATGCCTTTGCCGCGCAGTTCCTTGTTCTCTGCCCGTAGGCTGCGCTCGGCCGCCTTGCGGCTCACGCCCCAATACGACAGCAACACCGGCAGCAACACCAGGTTGGTGAAGATCAGCACCGCGACTCCGATGCTGGCGGTGATCGCCAGGTCCTGAATCACCGGGATATCGATCAGCATCAACACGGCAAAGCCCACGGCATCGGCCAGCAATGCCGTCAGCCCCGCCAGGAACAGACGGCGGAAGGTATAACGTGCAGCGACCAATTGATGAGTGCCGCGACCAACGTCCTGCATGATCCCGTTCATCTTCTGCGCGCCGTGGGACACACCGATGGCGAACACCAGAAACGGCACCAGAATCGAGAACGGGTCCAGCGCAAAACCAAACAGTGCGACCAGGCCCAATTGCCAGACCACTGCAATCACGGAACAGAGGATCACCAGTGCCGTACTGCGCACACAACGGGTGAAGTAGAAAATGATGGCCGTGGCAATCAGCGCGGCGGCGCCGAAATACAGCATCACTTGCATCAAGCCATCGATCAGGTCGCCGACCAGTTTGGCGAAACCGATGACGCGGATTTTGATCGGGCCTTTGCCCTCCTCACCCACAACGCGAGCACCCCCTTCAAACTCGTATTTGTTGCGCAGCTTTTCTTCGAGGGTTTTCGAAAATTGGTGGTAGTCGATGCCCTGCCCGGTGACTGGATCTTTCTCCAGCAGCGGCACGAAGATCATGCTCGATTTGAAGTTGTTGCCGATCAAACTGCCGACGATGCCCGAACGGGCAATGTTCTGCCGCAACTGTTCTATTTCTTCAGGCTTGCCCTGGTAGGTATCGGGCATCACCGGACCACCCTGGAAACCTTCCTCCGTCACTTCGGTCCAGCGCACCGCCGGGCTCCACAACGACTTCATCCAGGCGCGGTCGACGCCTTCGGTGAGAAACAATTGATCGTTGACCTGTTTGAGCACGTCCAGGTAAGCAGGGTCGAAGACATCGCCCTGAGTGGTCTCCACCACCACCCGCACCGAGTTGCCCAAACCTCGCAGTGACTGGCGGTTTTCCAGGAAGTTCTGGATGTAGGGCTGGCTCTGCGGAATCATTTTCTCGAAACTTGGACGCAGCTCCAGCCGAGTCGCGGCCATGTAACCGAAGACCAGAGTGGCCAGCGCCATCAACAGCATGAACAGCGGACGGTAGTTGAACACCAGCCGCTCCAGCCGATTGCCGGAATCGCGGTCGAAATCATGCAGATCGCGGATCACCGGCATGGCGTCTTGTTTGATATTGCCCATGTCTGGGTTCTCGCTTTAAGGGTTCGAGGACTTATTCAACGGACAGCGTCCGCGCACCACGGCTGCCGACCACCACCAGCGCATCGTTGACGGCGCGCGTGACGCCCGTCACTGGCACCGGCTGGGCTTGCTGCACCCAGCGCTGTTGCGCACCGGTGCCCTGGCTCGCCAGCATCTGCCCGCCCTGGGTAAACAAGCGGTAATCACCATGGGCATCGACGAGGCCGGCGGTGATGCTGACGTGCAGGCCAGTGTCCAGCGAGGTCCAACTGAGGCCTGCATCGGTGCTGCGCAGCACATTGCCGCGCAAGCCGTAGACGAGCACTTCGCCGGGTTTGCCGACGACGCCGAAAAAGCTGCCCTGATAAGGTGTTTGCAGGGCGGCGAATCGCTGCTGGGCGTCATCCCACTTCAGCAACAAGCCCTGCTCGCCGACGATGTAAAGCGCATCGCCGGTGGCGGCGATGGCGTTGAGGTGAAAGCCCTGCGGGTTGTCGGTGCGATCCTGAAACGGCGTCCAGCTCTGACCGCCATCCTCGGTGCGCAGGATCAGGTTGAACACCCCGACCACATAGCCGAGGCGGTCGTTGGCGAACCAGACATCGAGCAAGGGTTTGTCGGCACCCTGCGCCTCCAGCCGCTGACCTTCGGCGACCCGCAGCGGCCATTGTTCATTGCCAGGTTCGGCACGGGCCAACGCCTGGTAATGCTTGACCAGCAAGGCACCGATCTCGCGGCCGTCGAGTTGCTTGCTCCAGGTTGCACCCGCGTCATTGCTGTGCAACACCACGCCGTCGCCGCCCACCGCCCAGCCCTGAGTGGCGGAAGGAAAACTCACGGCATTGAGGTCGGCACTGACTGGCACAGCGGCCTGCTGCCAGTGCTGGCCGGCATCATCGGAATACAGAATGTGGCCACGCTGCCCGACGGCGACCAAGCGGTCGCCGGCGCGGGCCATGTCGGATAACGGGCTGTTGACGGCCAAGGCGCTGACCCTGGCCGGCAGATCCAGCACGTCGACATAAGCGGACGCCTGGCTCAGGCCCTGCAACACTGCAAGCAGAGCGCCGAGCGCCAGCCGCAGGTAACTTTTGTACGAACACATACCGCGTCCTCTTCGGAAAACTGCGCCGGGACACACGTCCGTGTGCCTGACGTTCCAACCTGGCGCCCGAAACGGTCGGTATGCGCCGACCGTTGCGCGATCCCCTGCCTTGCAGGCAGCGGACCGAATGGACGCTTTGTCACGGTTTGCTTAACGAATCCCGCTACCTGCCAGAGACTCCGACGACCATTGCGCCTTGGAAAGCGGATCGGTGTACTTGATGCCGCCATAAGGCCCGACCACACCGTTGATGTTGTAGGAACCACCCACCAGGTCGTAGATCATGAAGGGCGTGGAATCCGGGATCTGCTTGTCGTAGCTCTGGCTGAGGAACGCGAAGGAGCCACGGTACAACTGACCACGTGCGTCGTATTGATCAGAGGCCAGCGCGGTCCAGCTGTCTTCATCGAGGTAGAAGCGACGCTTCTGATAGATGTGTCGGGCGCCGGACTTGAGGTTGCCTTCCACCACCCAGACGCGGTGTTTTTCCCAACGCACGTAGTCGGGTGCCAGGTGATTGGCCGTGGTCAGCGATTTGGGATCCTGGGCGTAGGTCAGCTTGTAAGTGTTGTAGGGCACGATCATTTCCTGCTTGCCCACCAGCTTCCAGTCGTAGCGATCCAGCGCACCGTTGAACACGAAGACATCGTCGTAAGTGCCCGCGCCAGCGGTGCCAGGGTTAGGCGTGTCGTAGGCCAGGTTCGGTGCCAGCTTGACCCGACGCTGGCCCGGCAGGTACTGCCAGGCACGGCGCGGTTGTTGCAACGGGTTGGCGGCGTCCTTGAGCATCACCGCTTCGCCGGCCCGGCGCGCAGGGCCGGTGTAGGACAACTTCATCTGGTAATACACGTCGGCGCTGCTGATCGGCTGCGCGAGGTTTTCGTAGATCGGGTAGGAAATGAACGCCTGCCCAGTGGTCGCCAGGCTTGGCACCCCAGCGGAATCGACGTTCCAGGAGTCGTACTTGGAGCTGATGCTCACGCCCTGATATCGCAGCAGGAAGTTCCACATCGCTTCGTTGCCCGACTGCGGGATCGGGAACGGCACGCCCGGCAGTACGTTGTCGATGGCCAGCCCGTTTTCGAGGGATTTGGCGCCGCTGGCATTTTTCACGCCGTTATCCAGAATGGCCTGGGGCAGTGAAACGGTGCGGTGGGTCGGGAACACATCGACGCGGAAAGTCGGGAAACGCTTGGCCAGTTCAACGGTGGTAGCGCTGAGCATGCCCTTGTACTGCTCGACGTTTTTGCCGTCGATCTGCAGCAACGGTTTTTCACTGGCAAACGGATCCGGACGCATGCTGTCACCGGATTTGAAACTGGCCGGCGGCGTGGTCAGGCCACCGTTGTAGGCGGGGATGGAACCATCAGCGTTCCCGGCTTTTTCAGCGCCCACCAAGGTCAGGCTGGTGCCCAACCGGGCAGCGTCCTGAGTTGAAACAGCGGCCTGTGCCTGGGCGGCAAGGACCATGGCCAGCGAAGCGGCCAACACGGTTTTTGCGAATGTCATCTTGTTATTCTCCTGCTTGCATTGAGCAAATCAGTGGTGAATCAAAAAGTGGTTTTCATCGTCAGGTAAACGGCTCCACGGTCCTCAGTCGTGGCCCCGCCACCGGAGAAGGCGGAGTAGCCACCGGCGTAACAGGCGTAGTTTTCGTTACCGCTAAAGGCATTCGGCGCAGCGCCGTCGCCTCCGGTCGGGCCGGTACTCACGCCGCTGACGTTGCACTTGTCGGCCTTGCCGAATGAGTCCACGTACTTCAGGTCGACAAAGTATTTGTTGTACACAACGGCCCCGAGGCCGATGGCGTAGTTACCGGTGTCTTTGGCGCCGCCACCGGAGACCGGTGAAACACCATCGAGACCGACGTTGATGGACATCGGTGCGTTGAGGTCGACTCCGGGAAACACCTGGTACCAGGTCGGGGTGAAGTTGACCGCGATGCCCCAGTTGTCCCGGGTCGGCTGGTCGATGCCGCGATAGGTGTCCTTGCCCTTGTAGAGCGCCTCGTTGTTGCTATCGAGCTTGAGCAGGTTGCTGTAATACAGCTCGCCCAGCAGAGTGGCCGAATCGAACACAGGCGTTTTAGCAATGGTCATCAGGCCGTTGAGCGTCCAGTGCAAGGTGTCGCCGGTGGCGGCCATGCTGTCGCCCTTCTGCGGGGTGTCATAAACCACGCCGGTGGCAGCCGTGCGCGCAGGCAACAGGCCAAGACCTGCGCCCAGGCCCAGCGGACTGTTAGTGCTGACAACCGCCGGAATACTGGCCAACGGCATATTGTGACGAATGTTCAGGTCCGAACCGACGCTGATCCCGCCCACGTCCTTGGACAGGCTCAGGCCAACGATCTTGATGTTGTCGGCATAGGCCATTTGATAGGTGGCGGTGCTCAGCGAGTTGAGGGTGTTGACCACCGCAGGCACTTGCCCTGCCGGCCGGGTACCGTTGGGATTGGCCGAACTCAGGCCTCTGGCATCCAGCCAGGCTTGCGGCAGGATTTCCGAGGTTTCGCGGTAGTAAACGCCGAGGGTCCCGTCCAGCCAGGCTGGCGACCACTTGGCCATAATCCCCCAGTCTCCGCGCTTGTCCGGCGTCAGGTCGTGACCGCGACGCACATTGGTCAAACCGTTGCAGGGTGCCAGACCACACCCCAGCGGACTGCCCGGCACCACGCCATTGGTGTTGCCCAGCAGGAAGGATTGCGCACCGAAACCGACCAGGTCGGAACCGCCGTAATAAGTTCCGGCTTCCGGCAGGCGCGCGGCGTCCCAATCCAGGAAATACTGAGCGCCTACGGTCAACTCGGGATTGACGGTGAACGACATCGACAACTGGTTACGCGGAACGAACAGTTCCTTGGCTTCGGTACCGGGCGAGGCAGCCAGTTTGGCCAGGTCCAGGCCCGATTGGCCGTAACTGTTCGAGTGCACCGGGTTGAGAATAGTCTCGCCCCAGAACACGTTATGCTGACCGGCCTTGACGCTTAACAGCGACTCCTCGCCCACTTCGGTGCTGTAGAACACGAAGGCGTCGAGGATTTCGCCGGAAGGACCGGTGTAATAACGCTGGGCGTAGTTGCTCAGGTGCGGGCTGCCATTGCCGACGTTGTCACGGGTGACCGCGGCCAGACGTGGGTCGTTGGCGACCAGCCCCGACCTTGCGTCGTTGCCGTTGACGAACGGATTGGAATTGGAACCGGTGTTCTCGTAGGCCTTGTCGTACCAACTGGCAGCGCTCACACGGAAACCCATGTGGTTCTGGTAGACCACATCCATCTCGGTCAACAGGTCGACACGGTGGGTGATGTTGGTCCCGGCCTTGCGGAAGTTGTAGTCGCCGTCGTTGTTGTTCGGCGTTGCCAGCATGCGCTTGTCGGCGCTTTCGGTGCGTACGCCGTAGTTGTACTTCACAGTGTTATCAAAACGCACGGTCCAGTCCGGGTTCCCGGTGTCGAGCTCGATCGCCTGCGCGACCGGCACGCCTGCGGCCAGAATGGCCGAGGCCAACAAGGTGTAACGCGAGGGTGCGAACCCGTGACTCTTATTGTTGTGCATTGCGTTGTCTCCGCCTTTTTGTATTTGTTTTAAGCGCAGCCGCCCTCGCGCAACCCCTTGTTCCAGGGGTTTACGTTTTCAGGAGTGAGGGCAAATGCCGGATGGCGCGGGCCAACCGGCGCCTGAATCAGCGGTCCAGTTCGAGGATGAGAGCTTCGGCTTGTGGCCAGCGCCCATACCCGGCGGCAGGATTGAGATGACCGACTTCGCCGAGATTGAGCAGCTCGCTGCCCCAGCCTTCGGCCATGCGCGTGGCGGCGTCCAGACTGGCGAGGTGGTCGTTGGTACTGGCGGCCAGCAGACTGCGGAACGGCAACCGGCCTTTGGGTAGAGGGTCCCAACCCTGGGTACGCAGGGTTTCAGCGCAGGGGTAGCCCTGCGGCCATTGGGCATCAAGGTCCGGCGGAGCGGCCAGCAGCGCGCCCTTGATCGGACGACTGTGACGCGCAGCCCAGTGCGCAACCATCAGCACGCCGGCGCTGTGAGCGACCAGAATCACCGGCCCGTCGATCTGCGCAAGTGTGTGCTGAATGGCTTCGACCCGCTTGCTGCAATCAAGCTTGTCGGTTTCAAGCGGCGGCACACTGCGCACCTTGCACAGCCTGGATTCAAGCAACGTTTGCCAATGCTCGGCAACGTGCTCACGCAGACCCGGTACGATCACAACGGTTGCGGCAGTTTGCAGTTTGTCCACGTCAACACCTTCGCTTTCTCGATGACTCGACTGGCTCTATTGGCCAGGGGCTTTTTGTAGGAGTGACATTAAAGAGCGCCCGACCGAGGCGCTTTTCATTGGACGTCAGGCACTTTTCTTTTCATGACAAAATTCCGCGTGTTGTCGCGCAGCGACCATTGGTCGAATATCCCCGCAGCTTCTCTCCAGCTCACTGTAATCAATGGGTGCGTGTCGATTTTTACACTGCAACGATGTGATTCCGGCCAGCACCGGGCGAGCGCCCTCGACGTTGTCACAACTGTTCAATTGCTGAAGTGCTGGATATAGTCGCCACGCTCATTTGAATCGCAACCGGCCCAGGAAAGACCTTCGCATGCCCAAGCTTGTTCGCGCCGCCGTCTTGACCAACTACCTGGAGGTCACCCAGTACCTGGGGTTCAACCCCCGAGACGTACTGGCCGGCGTCGGTTTGAGTAAAGCCATATTGCAAGCTCCTGAACATCGCATCCCCATCGACGCCGCCGTGCGGTTGCTGGAGGATTCAGCCGCCGCCAGCGGCTGCCAGAGCTTCGGCTTGAGCATGGCCGAGTCGCGCCAGCTCTCGGACTTCGGTGTGGTCAGCCTGTTGCTCTCTCATCAGCGAACGCTGCGTGATGCGTTGCAAGTGTTGGTGCACTACCGTCATCTGATGAACGATTCGCTGGCCCTCTTCATCGAGGAGGCAGGCAAGATGGTGATCATTCGCGAAGAGGTGGTCACCGAATCGCCGATGCCCTGCCGACAAGCCAATGAACTGGCCATCGGGGTGATGTTCCGCCTGTGCGCCGCCCTGCTCGGCGCACACTGGCATCCCTACAGCGTCAACTTCACGCACCAGCCTCCCGACAACCTGCAACTGCATCGCCGCCTGTTCGGCTGCAAACTGGAGTTCGGCAGCGAGTTCAATGGCATCGTCTGCCCCAATGCCAGCCTCGACATGACCAACCCCCATGCCGACCCGGCCATGGCGCGCTACGCCCAGAGTTACCTTGACTCGCTGCTCAGCCACGAAGGCCCTTCGATGCTGTTCGAGGTGCGCAAAGCCATCTACCTGTTGTTGCCGATGGGGCGCGCCACCATCGAGCAGATCGCCCAGACCCAGGGCATGAACGTTCGGACCCTGCAGCGCCGCCTCAAAGACGACGGCTGCGCCTTCAACGACCTGATCAACGACGTGCGCCGCGACCTGGTGTTGCGCTACCTGGAAAACCCGAATTACTCGTTGGGGCGCATTGCCGACATGCTCGGCTACTCCATGGCGAGTTCCTTTACACGCTGGTTCATCACCCAGTTCGGCATGCCGCCCGCGGCATGGCGCAGTGCGCAAAAGCACACCGTCAAAGCACCGCCGGAGCTGACCACCCGGCCCGGCTCCAGCGAACCCTGAACCGAACGCAACAGACCCGGCGTTTTGCAAAAAAAAAAGCGGCGACTGCTGGTACAGTCGCCGCAAAAGAACCGGTGTCTGTGACACCGGCCGAGGAGTCCTGTGGCGAGGGAGCTTGCTCCCGCTGGGGTGCGCAGCGGCCCCAAAAAAGACGCCGAGTAGTTTCTGAAAAAGCGCGGTGGTCTTTGTGGGGCGCTTCGCTCCCCAGCGGGAGCAAGCTCCCTCGCCACAAGTTTGTGTACCTACATTCCCCAGCGCAGCAACAACAGCACCAGCACGACGAGGAACACCGTCTCCCCCACCATCAACAAAATCGGCTTGATGCCCACCGCCGCCAGCTCCTTGAGTTGGGTTTTCATACCCAGGGCGCTGATGGAAACCACCAGGCACCAGCGCGACAACTCGTTGACCGACCCTTGCACCACCGGGGCCACCCAGCCGGTGCTGTTGATACAGGCCAACATCAGAAACCCGACGGCGAACCAAGGTAGCAGCGGAGGTCGTTTGCCGGTCGGGTCGGCGCCCTGCATGCGGGTGATCATGGCGGCACACACGATCACCGGCAGCAACATGGCAACCCGCATCAACTTGACCACCGTGGCCGTATCGCCGGTCTCGGTCGACATGCTGTAACCGGCACCGACGACCTGGGCGACATCGTGAATGGTCGCCCCCAGAAACACGCCCGCCACTTGTGGCGACAACGACAGCCAGTTGGCAATCATCGGATACACGATCATCGCCAGGGTCGACAGCGCCGACACCCCGATCACCGTGAATAACGTCGCGCGTTCTTTCTGCGGATGATTGGGCAATGCCGCCGCCAGCGCCAACGCGGCCGATGCCCCACAAATTGCAGTGGCGCCGCCGGTGAGCATGCCAAACAAACGCTGAAAGCCCAGCGCCTTGGCTGCGATCACTGAAACGCCGATGGTCACTACCACC
The DNA here is from genome assembly GCF_002251635.1 of Pseudomonas mandelii. Lineage (GTDB taxonomy): Bacteria > Pseudomonadota > Gammaproteobacteria > Pseudomonadales > Pseudomonadaceae > Aquipseudomonas > Aquipseudomonas mandelii_B. The sequence goes on along the minus strand of NZ_NMOJ01000242.1, from coordinate 47,900 downwards.
AGAATCACCACCAGCGCCACAGGCTTCCAGCCCAGCGCTGCCATCTGTTCGAGGGTGATGCGCATGCCCAGCAGCGCCACACCAATGCGCAACACGGTGCGTGCGGTGAACTCGATGCCCGGCTTGCAAACACCGTCACCGGCCAGGAAGTTCAGCGCCATGCCCAGCAACAAAGCGAACAGCATCACCGGCGCGCCGTAGTGCTCGGACAAAAAGGACGCAGCCGCTGCAACGATCAGACTGACGATAAAGCCCGGCGCCAGTTCGCGCGTTCGGCTGTGGATACGGGTGAGAGCAATGGCGCTCATGGCGCGGCCTCCTCGGGAACGATAACGATGAAAGCCTGGCCGTCGATGATCTCAACCGGGTAGTTGGCGACTTTGACTGCGGTGGAATTAAGCAAGTAACCGCTGCGCAAATCGAAGCGCAGGCCATGGGCGCAGCACTGAATCACCCACCCCTCAAGGCGCCCGCCACACAGCGAGGCGCCTTGATGGGGGCAACTGTCGTCGACGGCGAACACGTCACCTTCGACGTTGAATAACGCCAGGCTTTTGTCATCGAATTCGAACAGTGCACGACCGCCCGCCTGCGGGAGCTTTCCGGCAGGCACGGGGATACGTCGGTTCATGCAGGTTGCCGCTCGTGATCACTTTCTTTCAGGGCTTGGTTCATGGCCCCGAGCAGCGCCTGAGCAGGTTGTGCACCGACCATCGTCATGCGACGGTCGAACTGAAAGCCCGGCACCCCACTGGTCGCGCCGGGAAAGCCGTCAAATGGCGTGGCGTCGCCCTTCAGGCAATCGAGCACCACCTGCGCATCAGCGCCGCAGGAGCGGGCAATGGCGAGCAAGGTCTCGCGGCACCCCAGGTTTTCGCGTTTGCGGAAATAAGCGGCGAACAGCCGTTCGAGCAACATTTCACGCTGAGTAGCATTGCCCAGTACGCTGACGCGTTCGAACAAACGGTGCGCGTCTGCGGTGTTGGGCATTGTCTCGATGCGGCTGAAGTCGATGGTCAGTCCAACCGCCGCCGCAGCCTGCTGTACCTGGGCCTGGCGCATGGTCATAGCCTCGGCATTGCCCAGGCGTTTGCGGTAGAAATCGGCGAAGGGCTCCCCTTGTACCGGCAACTGAGGCAGCAACTGCACGCCATGCCACACCGTGGTGACCTGCACATCCGGGTGACGACTGCGAAACTGTACTTGCGCATGCTCCAATTGGCGTTTGCCGATCAGGCACCAGGGGCAGATGAAATCGAAGAACACATCAATACGTAAACGACGACTACTCACAACTTCACCTCTAACACTGCTTTGCTAACCGAATCGTGGACTTGCTCGCCCTTAAGCCGGGCAATGTCCTTGTGGTAATGACACTTGGCATAAAAGAACACGGCCGCAGCCGCGATGCTGACCAGCGGCACCCATTGAAAAGCAGCCTGCAAGCCAATGAGGTCGGAGACCCTGCCGGTAATGAACGGCCCAGGCGCCAGCCCCAGCATGTTGTTGGCCAGGGTCAGCGTGGCGAAGGCTGTGCCGTGGACCGAGTAATGGGTCAGGTTGGCAACCATCGCTCCGCAAGGGCCAGTCGTGCCGGCGGCAATCAACATGCCCAGGCAGATCAGCGCCAGTTGCACAGGCCCTGCCGGCAGGGCAAATGCCGCCGACAACAGCAGGCAACTGCCCAGGCAATAGGCGATGGCCAAAGTAACTTTGCGCTCCGGCGAATGGCGCGACAGTCGATCGCTGAGCATGCCGCACAGGATCATCCCGGCCCCGCTGCACAGCACGATAATGGCCGCGACGCCGCCCGCCTTGTCCGTGGCCATGCCGTAATAGCGATTGAGGTAACTGGGCATCCACACAATCACCGTGCCGCCGACGAACAGTTGCAAGCCACTGCCGATGTAGGCAGCGATCACCGAACGGCTGGAAAACAGCGTACGCAACGGACGCTTGACCGCTGCCGCCGCCTTGTTCGCCGCCTGGGCGGCACGTTGCGGCGCAATGCGCGCCTCCTTGACGATGACCGGGTAAAGCACGGCCAGCAGCAGGCCGAACAACGCCATGCCGGCAAACGACCAGCGCCAGCCAAGTTTGGCGGCGATTGCACCGCCCAGCGCCATCCCTAATACCGAACCGAACATGCCGCCCGCCATGAAGGCACTGGCCAGCGTTGCACGCAGGTGCTTGGGAAACACCGAAATGACGACTGCGATGCCGACGCTGCCGTACGCCGCTTCGCCAACGCCGACCATGAATCGTGCAATGAACATCTGCTGATAGTCCTGCGCCACGGCGCAACCCAGCGTCGCCAGACTCCACAGCAAGGCCATCAGCGCCAGGCTCTTGACCCGGCCAAAGCGATCTGCCAGCAATGACAGGGGAAATGTCAGCAGCCCCACCATCAGCGCGACAATGCCACTGAGCAAGCCAAGCTGGCCGTCGCTCAGTGCCCATTCGCCCTTGAGCATCGGGAACACCGCGTTCAAGACCTGGCGCGACATGTAATCGGATATCAACAGCCCGAACGTCAGTGCAAAGACGATCCAGGCATACGGTCGCGCAACACCGACAGCACTGTCGTCATCGTCTGCGGCGATTGGGTGAAAGGCCATGCAGCCTCCTCAAAGCTTTGTTTTATTGTTGTTATCAAGCGTGTTGCAGTGCAGCGAGCGGGAGGCCTGACCGCCCGCTGCGTCTGCCGATCAGCCGCGTTGCGGCACACCTTTCTGCCCAGCCTTGCGGTTGGGGGCCATGCCGTTGGCCAACAGCGTTTCTTCGATGCTCTGGTACTGCACGCCGATGCGGTAGATCTCACGGGCTTCTTTGCCGGTGGCGATTTCGCGTCCCAGTTCATGGGCGATACGCACGGTCTGCCTGATCTGCGCAACTGAGCCGAAACGATCGCCCTTGTGATCAATGATAGTGTCTTCATTGCCCACTCGCGGGTGCAGACCCATGGCCATCGACATGGTGTTGAACGGCATGACGTTCTTGAGCAGCGACTCGGAGGTCAGGGTGCAACCGTCCGGCGCGCGGTGGATGAAGTTGAAGAAGTTGAACGGATTGGGACCGTCGAAACCGCCGCCAATGCCGATCCAGGTCAGGTTCAACGGACCCATGTAGACGCCCCTGCGCACCAGACGCTCGAGGGTTTCCATCGCGTGCATGCCGGTCAGCTGGAAGTGCGGCTGGATGCCGTTGTCCATCAGACGCTTGAGGTGTTCGGCGACCCAGGCCGGACCTGCCGGAACGGTCATTTCGCTGTAGGCGGCCTGAAACAGGGGATTGGCCAGGGACGTGCCTTCCAGGTACTGCGGATACAGCAGCTCCATGATGTTCATCTGGGTGGTGTTGATAGCCACCGTGACCTGATCCGGTTTTGGCGTCAGCTCGGCCAGCATGTGTCGCGTATCGTCAGACAGCCACTTGGCGGCTTCGCCATCGCTTTCCGGCGCGAAGGAAATCGAACCACCGACCTGGATGATCATGTCCGGCACGGCTTCACGCACACCGGCGATCAATTCGTTGAATTTGGACAGGCGCTTGGAACCCTTGCCGTCCAGCTCGCGCACGTGCAAGTGCAAGACGGTGGCCCCGGCCTCATAACATTCGACCGCTTTTTGCACCTGTTCATCCATGGTCAGCGGGATGTCTTCGGGGAAGTCTTCCGGCATCCATTCCGGGCCGTATGGGGCCACGGTGATGACCACCTTTTCCATGTTTTCCGGGTGCAGGGAATCGTCAAAAAATTGCATGAGTTACTCCTGTTCTTATGATTGTCGCGCCCACCCGGGATCGTGCCGGGCAGACGCGTTTACGAGTGCGAATGCAGAAGGGGTCGATCAGTAGGTCTTGTCGCCGATGATTCCGGCACGCTCCATCTTGCGATGGCACGGCGGATAATCCATGACGGCGTAGTGCTGGGTGCTGCGGTTGTCCCAGATGGCGATGCTGTTGGGCTTCCAGCGCCAGCGCACCTGATACTCGGGGATGTAGGCCTGGCTGATCAGGTAGCGCAGCAACTCGCTCGCGCCAGGGTTGGCGTCCTGGCCGAAGCGCACTCGCTCGGGGGTGTGGTAGTTGCTCAAGTGCGTCGTGAAGGCGTTGACGAACAGCACCTTTTCCCCGGTTTCCGGGTGGGTGCGAACCACCGGGTGTTCGGCATCGGGATACATCGCCTTGAGCGCCAGACGCTTTTCGGTTGGCATGGCAGCACCGAAACTCGCTTCGATGCTGTGGCGGGCGCGCAGGTCGGCAATTTTCACCTTCACGTCCTCCGGCAAACGCGCGTAAGCCTCGACCATGTTGGCCCACATGGTGTCGCCGCCCACCGGCGGGCACTCTACGCAGCGCAACACGCAGCCCATCGGCGGCGCCTCGCGCCAGGTCGCGTCGGTGTGCCAGGCGTTTTCGTAGCGGTCCATCGGCTGGTCCGGATTCTTGTAGATGCGCACCAGCCCGGGATGATCCGGATCGCTGCCGGCCACCGGATGGTCCTCCAACTCACCGAAGCGGCGGGCGAAGGCCACGTGCTCGGCGCGAGTGATGTCCTGATCGCGCAGGAACACCACCCGATGCTTGAGCAACTGAGCACGAATCTCGCAAAAAAGACCGTCGTCATGGACCGCGTCGGCAAGATTTACGCCGATCAGTTCGGCGCCAATGCTGCAGGTCAATTGTTCGACTTTCATGGCAGATCGCTCCTTAGATGACGAAAATCGACGAGCCCGTCGTTTTGCGTGACTCAAGGTCGCGATGGGCCTGTACGGCGTCCTCCAACGCATAATGCTGGTTGATCTCGATCTTGATCCGACCACTGCCGACGTGGTCGAACAGCTCGCCAGCCAGGGCAGCTTTCTCTGCCGGATCGGCGATGTAGTCGGCCAGCGCCGGACGGGTCAGGAACAGTGAGCCCTTCATCGCCAGCATCACCGGGTCGAAAGCCGGAATCGGACCGGATGCGGTGCCAACGCAGACCATCAGGCCCCGACGCTTGAGCGAATCCAGTGATCCCATGAAGGTGTTTTTGCCAACGCTGTCGAACACCACGTTGACTCCCACGCCGGCAGTCAGCTCGCGCACGCGCTGGGCGACATTTTCGTGGCTGTAATTGATGACATGGTCGCAACCATGGGCCAGGGCAATTTCCCCCTTGACCTCGGTGGACACAGTGCCGATGACGGTCAGGCCGAGCAGCTTGGCCCACTGTGAAACGATCAGCCCCACGCCACCGGCAGCGGCGTGCAGCAGAATGCTGTCGCCGGCCTTGAAATCATAAATGCGCCGCATCAGGTACGACGACGTCAGGCCACGCATGGTCATGGCGGCGGCCGTCTCGAAACTGATGGTTTCCGGCAGCTTGATCAGCGGCGCGGCCGCAATCAGTCGCTCGGTACTGTAGGCGCCCAAGGTATTGAGAAATCCGGTGTAGGTGACGCGATCCCCCACCTGAACGTTAGTCACACCCTCGCCGATGGCCTGGACCACACCGGACGCTTCAACCCCCATGCCGTTGGGCATCGGGATCGGGTAAGTGCCATTACGAAAATAGGTGTCGGCATAGTTCAGGCCGACCGCCACATGACGAAGACGGACCTGGCCCGGACCGGGTTCGCCGACATCGACCTCTTCATAACAAAGAACGTCGGGACCACCGGTTTCGTAGAAGCGTACGGCTTTGGCCATTTTTTCTTATTCTCCAGTCTGTGCAGCGTCGATTTACGCTGATTGGACTGTAGGACGCCGCCTGGCCAGCTGCTTTTCATCAGACGACAATGGCTTTTCATTTCATGACAATTGGCCCCTGGCGCCCCCTTCTTAGCAAACCAGGTCAGCGCCATAGCGCAATTCAATTGACGCGCCACGGCCGGCTGTATGGGCTCTCACACTCAAAACCCGGACACAAAAAACCCCGCACACTGGCGGGGTTCTCAAACAGCAGGTGACTTACCAGTTACCAGTGCCACAAGGATTTTCTTTTGACGCATAAGGCTTGGTCAATTTGCTGAATCCCGACTTTCAATCGACTTAAGGCTTGGGATGCTCGCTCGATACTGAATTATTGGCATCCACATCGGCCATTTCTTCATCGACAGGCGCCTCGTCGCCCCCTGGCAGCGGAACCTCAGGTTCATTCTCCTTTGGATCATGGCCTGTTTCGTTATCAGTGCCGCCCGTGACGCCCTGTTGGGATTTGTTTCCTGGGGCATTTTCATCAATGTCCATGCTGGCTCTCCGTTCTGATGCACGGGATGTCGGTGCATGAACATCAGAGAGAAGCCAGGCCTTGCTAGTGCCGGGCACTGGACGAACGGCAGTGTGAACTCGGATAAAAAAGCAGACCGCCGGCAAAACAAGCCCGAAAAGTCATAACCCGACCTTTTCACCTGCGTCTCACGCTATAGAGCCAGAGGTCGACCTTGCACAACGCGTTTCATGACAAGCGTTGAGGTTAACCGTTGAACGTTGGGCCCTGACTCCCATTTCGGAGGCTATGGTCGCAGCGATTCCGGTTGATCGTGATAGCCACCCTGGAGGCGCCCCTGAATCGGTCTTTCAGCACCACATCCTTGAAAAATTTTTCTGCGTGCAACTGATCGAAGTCAAACCCGGTCAACGCACAGCGGATACCATAAAACCTGACCTTAACGCTAAGGATTGAGGGCTCTCCATGGACCTCGTACTTAAGCTATTCAATGGCGGAGCCGGCAGTCTGGCTTCCTACTTGGCAGCCCACGTCCTTCTTTGCCTGTTGCCGGCGTTTTTTATCGCCGGGGCCATGACAGCACTTATTCCTAAAGCCAGCATCACTCACTGGCTAGGTCGACATGCACCTGTTTACGTTTCCTACCCTGCGGCGGCATTAGCCGGGTCACTGATTGCCGTCTGCTCATGCACAATTGTTCCTTTGTTCGCGGGCGTTTACCGCAAAGGAGCAGGTATCGGCCCGGCGATCACCTTCCTGTTTTTTGCTCCCGCAGGAAACATCATGGCCTTGGCCTATACCGGCAATATTCTGGGAGCGGAGTTTGCAATCGCCCGTCTGATCCTCTGCCTGATCTTCGGCATCGGTATTGGCTTGCTGATGGCTACCCTATTCTGGAAAGACGACCTGACCCACGACGCACAGGCGGATGCCCTGTTCGCAGAGAAGGCCAGCGTTTCCGGGCCTGCACTGGGCGTACTGCTATCTTTGGTGGCCTTGCTGATTGCGGGCACCTTGAAACTGTGGCCCCTGACCGCAGATCTGATCAGTTTCAAAGTCCCGCTTTTCTGGCCCCAGGCGTGGCAGGACACCTTGTTTGACTGGGTTCCATACGACGCCAGTAAAGGAGAAGAAGGCGTGAGCTTCCAAGGGTCTGTTCTCATCGCCCTACTCCTGATGATTGCCGCCACGGCCAAACGTGGTCTGGATAACATCACTGAAGGTGCCAACAACTGGACATGGGTTGCGCTGGGTCTGACCGCTAGTACCTTGCTGATCGCGTCAATGCGACTGACGCCAGAACCTGGCACATTAGCCTTTACCTTCACGGGTCGTGTATTCGGTGTCGCATTGACCATGCTGTCTGTTGGGTACTTTGCCCGAAAACTGCCAGCCGAAGACTGGCAAGGCTGGCTATGGGAAGCCTGGCGCTTCGTCAAGCAGATATTTGTTGTGCTGGTGGTGGGTGTATTCATTGTCGGCATGGTTCGCCAGGTGATTCAACCCGAGTGGATTGAAAGCCTTGCAGGCAGCAACACAGTGATCGCCAATGCCATAGCGGTAGGGTTCGGCGTGTTCATGTACTTCCCAACCCTGGTAGAAGTGCCCGTCGCCCGCATGTTCCTTGATCTCGGCATGCATCCTGGTCCGCTCTTGGCCTACTTGATGGCGGATCCTGAACTTAGCTTGCAGAGCATGCTCATGGTGGCGGCGGTGATTGGTCGCAAGAAGACCGCAGCCTATGTTGGGTTAGTCGCTTCGTTCAGCATCGTGGCAGGCCTGCTATTTGGTGCCTGGGTCGACGGCACCGGCTGGCTTACCCTTGGTGCAGGAATGGCGGCCTCACTGGCCATAACCGCTGCAATTTACCAGTTGATACGTTATCAGCGTAAACAAACAGCAAGCTGACTTACACACTAAGGAGCTTCCAATGCTGAACATCAAAATCCTCGGTTCAGGGTGCGCCAACTGCAAGAAGCTTGAGGCTGTAGCCCGTCAAGCCACGCAGAATCTAAATATCCAGGCCGAATTCGAAAAGATCACCGACATGGGCAAGATGATGACTTATGACATCCTCGCCACGCCGGCTCTGGTGATCAACGAGAAGGTTGTAAGCAGCGGGAAGATTCCGACTGTTGCGGATATCCAGGGCTGGATTTCGACTGCGCAATGATGCGCTGAAGGAGGATATCCCTCATCCCCCTGGTTATTGCGCCACTCACCTGTAAATCATGTCCCTTCAATCGTCTTGTCCATACCGGACGGACGCTTGGAGGGTGTCTCGCCTTTATCACAAGCGCTCAATGCGAACGCTGCAATCACCACGAAAGACAGTGCGGGGATGTGGATAAATTGCCCATGGCGTACCTCCGACAGCTGCTGATTCAGGCTCTACCCGCCCCCCAAACGCACATAGCGCGAAGAGGCTCATCGGCCTGACAGTTTCATATCGCCTCGGCATGCCTCGGCAGCCCGATAGAAATCAGTGCTGCGAGCAGAACGAATGCGCTCGATATCCACAAGCACGCTTGCAGCCCATACACCTGATAAACCCACCCGGACAGTACTGTACCTATCAGCCTTCCCATCGCATTCGACATGTAATAAAACCCCACATCCAGCGACACGCCATCTTCCTTGGCATAGGACACGATCAAGTAGCTGTGCAGCGACGAATTCACCGCGAACAGCGCACCAAAGACCATCAATCCGCCGAGTAGCATCATCTGCTGCGACAAAGCAGTGTTAAGCCCGAGAGCAATTGCCGCAGGCAAGCCTGCCAGTGCAAGGGCCCACAGAAATGCCGCACGACCATCCGGTACGTGGCCGCGTTTCTTGCCAGTGATGTTGGGCGCAAACGACTGCACGATGCCGTAGCCGATCACCCACGCCGCAAGGAAGCCACCCACCTTCCAGAAGTCCCAGCCGAACACGCTGCTCAGGTACACCGGCAAGGCCACCACAAACCAGACGTCACGGGCTCCGAACAAGAACATCCGCGCCGCCGAGAGGATATTGATCGCCCGACTCTTGGACAGGATGTCGCGAAACTTGGGTTTGGCTTTCGCTTTGCCCAAGTCCTTCTTCAGCAGTATCAAGCTGCTGATCCAGATCAGCGCCAGAACACCCGCCATGGCCAGCAATGCACCTTTGAAGCCGATCAATGCCAGCAAGGCTCCGCCGAGAAAGAAGCCGACCCCCTTGAGTGCGTTCTTCGAGCCGGTGAGGATTGCCACCCACTGGTAGAGCCTGCCCTGCTGCCCGTCAGGAACCAGAAGCTTGATGGAGCTTTTGGCACTCATCTTGTTCAGGTCTTTGGCGATCCCCGACAGCGCCTGTGCGCCCATCACCCACGGGATGGTTAGCCAAGCGACAGGAACCGTCAGCATCAACAGCGCCACGACTTGGATGCCCAGCCCGATGTTCATGGTTCGGTTCAGTCCCAGCCGGGCGCCGAGGTAGCCACCCACCAGGTTGGTGATCACGCCAAAGATTTCGTAGAACAGAAACAACGCCGCGATTTGCAGTGGGCTGTAGCCCAACGCGTGAAAGTGCAACACCACCAACATGCGCAAGGCACCGTCGGTGAGGGTGAAGGCCCAATAGTTGCCCGTGACGAGCAAGTACTGCCGCACTTCCGGAGCGAGGGCTGACAACGCTTTCATGACCGCTCCTTAGTCCGCCAGACTGACCAGTCTGGCCAGTTCGACGGCGCGATTGGCATAGCCCCATTCGTTGTCGTACCAGGCATAGATCTTCACTTGAGTACCATTGATCACCATCGTCGACAGGGCATCGATGATCGATGAACGCGGGTCGGTGCGGTAGTCGATGGACACCAACGGACGCTCCTCAAAACCGAGGATGTCTTTCAGCTCGTTCTCGGAGGCGTCCTTGAGGAGTTGATTCACCTCTTCGACAGTGGTGGCACGCTCGACTTCAAAGACGCAGTCGGTCAGCGACGCGTTGGCCAGCGGCACACGAACGGCATGACCATTCAGGCGTCCGCGCAGTTCCGGGAAGATTTCGGCAATCGCGGTGGCCGAGCCGGTGCTGGTTGGAATCAGGCTCATACCCGAAGCACGCGCACGACGCAGATCCTTGTGCGGTTGATCGAGGATGCTTTGGGTGTTGGTCAGGTCGTGGATGGTGGTGATCGAACCGTGGCGAATGCCCAGTTTCTCGTGGATGACTTTCACCACGGGCGCTAGACAGTTAGTGGTGCACGAAGCGGCGGTAACGATGCGATGTTCAGCCGGTTTGAACAACTGATGGTTGACGCCCATGACGACGTTCAACGCACCTTTTTCCTTCACGGGAGCGCTGACCACCACGCGCTTGACGCCCTGATCCAGGTAGGCTTGCAACACCGCCACGGTTTTCATCTTGCCGCTGGCCTCGATCACCAGATCGCAACCCGACCAGTCGGTGTCGGCAATCGCTTTGTTAGCTGTCACCTTGATGCGCTTGCCGCCAATCACCACCTGATCGCCTTCCGCGCTGGCTTCGTGGTGCCAACGACCATGCACCGAGTCGAAGTTCAGCAAGTGTGCATGCGTCGCCGCGTCACCCGCTGGATCGTTGATCTGCACGAATTCGAATTCTGGCCAGCCCCAGGCTGCTCGCAGCGCGAGGCGACCGATCCGACCGAAACCATTGATGCCAACTTTGATAGTCATGTTGTTGTGCTCTGTATCTGTTGTCAGTGGGAGTTCGACTGAGTGTCGAACTGGCCGATGTATTCGATATGGGCAGGATGTTGAATGGCGCGTGGACGCAACGACTGAACATCGCGGATGGCATCGCTGAATGGCACATCGCTCTCGATCAACAGTTGAGCGGCGACCAAACCGGTACGACCCGATCCGCCCTTGCAATGGATGGCGATGGTGTCCCCTTCGGTCAGCCGCTGCGGGGTGAAGATCAATTGGCCATTGAACTGTGTTCAGCTCGGGAAGCGGTTTGCTTGAGCATACGCTGGCAGGGTCGATCAAATCGACCGTTGGTTGACCCGCTGCGACAGCTCATCAGCGCTTTCCTTGCGCTCCGAGTAACGGTCTACCAGGTCCGGGCGGTCGCGCAGTAACAAGGTGAACTTCACCAGTTCTTCCATCACATCGACGACGCGGTCGTAAAGCGCCGACGGTTTCATGCGGTCCTGGTCGTCGAACTCCATGAATGCTTTGGGCACCGAGGATTGATTGGGGATGGTGAACATGCGCATCCAACGTCCGAGCACGCGCAGTTGATTGACGGTGTTGAAAGATTGCGAGCCGCCCGACACTTGCATCACCGCCAAGGTCTTGCCCTGGGTGGGCCGCACGGCACCCAACGCCAGCGGCACCCAGTCAAGTTGCGCCTTGAACACTGCCGACATCGAGCCGTGGCGTTCCGGTGAGCACCAGACCTGGCCTTCGGACCAGAGCACCCGCTCGCGCAGTTGCTGGACTTTGGGATGGTCGCTGGACGCATCGTCGGGGAGCGGGAGGCCAGAGGGATCGAAGATCACCGTTTCGGCGCCCATCAAACGCAGAATCCGTGCGGCTTCCTCGGTCAGCAGCCGACTGAAAGAGCGCTCGCGCGTCGAGCCGTAAAGCAGCAGGATGCGCGGCTTGTGGATGGAGGTCTTCTCGATGCCCAGCTTGTCAGCCGATGGAAGATCAACCAGGTCGGTATCGAGTTGGGGGATGTCGTCTTCAAACATAGTCTTTGTCCTGCGCAACAGCGCTCTTGGAGTCATCGAACCAACGGCCCTTCAACCAGATATCGGCCCAGGAAGGAAAGGCGATTTTTACTCATGGTCATTGTTCCTGTGGTTACAGCATGCCAATCAGGGCCAGTTCTGCCTTGAGCTGTTCGGCACTCAGTCGGGCAAGCGGTAAAGCCAAGAAAGCTTCAATACGGGTTTTGATCTGCTCCAAGGTGGCTTCAAAAGCCGCATCGATCTCTTCTTGCGTCCCGTGGTATTCCGAAGGGTCAGCCAGCCCCCAGTGGGCTTTGGTGGCGGGTCCAAAAAATACCGGGCAAGCTTCACCAGCTGCCTTGTCGCACACCGTGATGACGAAATCAGGTGCCAAATTCACATGGACATCGCTGGACTTACTGAACAGCCCGAGCGTCGACATACCAGCGTTTTCCAAAGTTTTGAGACTCAGCGGATGCACGTCGCCTTTGGGTTGACTGCCCGCGCTGTAGGCTTTCATGCCTTGCGGTGCCAAGTGATTGAAAACCGCCTCACAAAGGATGCTGCGACAGCTATTGGCCGTGCAGAGGAACAGGATTTTCATCGAGTGATCTCATAGTCAAAGGCGGAATCAGGCGATTTTGCTTTCACAGCACACGGCTGCCCGTTCAGGACGGTCACCCATTTCATCAAGGCGTTTGGCATCAGGGCTCAACCAGTGCTTGTTGCTTTCCAGCACGGTGGTCAGCACTTGATGAACCCAATCAGGAAGATTCGGGTGAAGTCGGTAATACACCCATTGGCCTTGCCGACGGTCCGACAACAGGCCGCAAGTACGCAGTTGCGCCAGGTGCCTGGAGATTTTTGGCTGACTCTCGTTCAACGCGCAGGTCAGCTCGCAAACACAAAGCTCTCCTTCACGGGTGATGAGCATCATCGTGCGGACCCGAGTGTCGTCAGCAAGGCATTTGAAAACAGTGGTCGGTGTCAGATGGTCAGCCATATCGTTTTCTCAGTGCTTGTTTTTGACCAAGACGAACATCTTGATGCGCTCATGAATTTCGTGAAGGGTGTGACGGAAGGCATCGGGTTTGGTGCTGGTGACCGGGTCTTCAAAACTCCAGGCCAATGCCTCACCCGCTCCAGGTAAAGACCGGCATTGCGCAGCGGATTTATCACACAAGGTGATGACGTAATCGAAACGCTCACCACGGAACTCGTCTATCGACTTGCTACGTAATCCTTCGGTGCTCACACCGATGTGTGAAAGCACCTCGAAGGTGCGCGGATCTACCTGAGTTGGAGTTGTGCCGGCGCTGAACGCCTCGAAATGCTCCGAATCGGTATGCCTCAGCAACGCCTGGGCCAACTGGGAGCGTGCAGCGTTGGCAGTACAGACAAACAGAACACGGGCTTTGCTGGTCATTGTGAAGCCTCAGCTCATATGCGGTTTAACAAATATATGTTTTCCCGTATGTAAGGTAAAGAGCCAACGAACATTAATCCATCAAAACGATAGGACGCCGCCGAGCACCTTCAATGAAAGCTTTGTATCAAGGCGCTAGCCAGCCTTCCGTGCCTCTTAAAATATCTGCGACGATGTATATATGGTTTCTGTAATGAATCTGTCACTCACGCAGAAATAGGTCGCCCTTGGTTCAAGGACTACCTGGACGTGCAAAAGAAAATAGGAAGGTCGCCCCTATGCCGCCCCGGTCATCGAGGGCGGGTCAGGTTGATGCGCACTAGCCTTTGCAGCAAACCGGCGAGGTACGCTTTGAGTTGCGGGATCAAGTGCGATACGCAACTCGGCGAGCAGGCTCCTGCCAGGTCGGAATCCAGTCGCCACAATGATTGGGTCCACAGGTGGAAGTATCTGGCCTCCCGCCTTCACAACCAACCCTTGGCCATTGCCTACAACCTGATCGATAGCGATGTTTTTAAACAGCTCGATCACGCCGCCATTCAGCAATTGGCGAGTCTTCAGACCGAGCTTTCCGCGCTCTTCCAATTGATCATTCGCACCACCACCCAGAATGCGCTCAAGAGAACTACCCCGAATCGCCCAGACGACATTTCTTCAATGGGTTTTGCGCATGTTTTTAATGACAACCATGCAACCCGACTGGGAGGCGATCGAACGTGCCTACCAGGCGGGGTTGCTTCCATCCGAACCATCGCTGAGCGCCAAGGCACCTGGATGATGAGAGTTTCAAAGTTACTTCCGGGAAGAAAGGCAAACTTGATGGGTTTTTTTGTGTTCTGCAATCTGGGTCTGTAGCTCTTGTCTTCGGTCCAAACTGTAGTCGTGTGCTCCGGCCCAGCTTGCGTCAGTTTCTAGGCGAAGGACTTCAAACCAGATCGATTCACACTCGTCGTTTTGTACAGATGCAAGCCTGGATCGAGCAGTCGATAATTCTGTGTCATTTTGGCGGTATGCCAAATCCCACGCTTTCAAATCGCCAATAAGCTTTTCTTTGTCTTGCTTGAGCTGAACGATTTGAATCGTTAAATAACTGTTCTCGGCCTCAATGCGACCCATCTCTCTGGATTGTTGCGACGAGTATTGAAGGTATGCGAATGCACCACTTCCGCATCCAATCACAATGGCAACGCCGGTACTTATGATCCATTTTGTAGTGTTGTTCACATTTTATCCTGTGACATAAACGAGAAACCCTATACCGCGATGATCTGCCCCTGCAAGTCAGGGCGGGCAGATTGTTCATCCTGATTTTTAGGCTGGCTGCCGAGAGTGTATGAGAACAAAAACGTGAGCAGACCACAGCCTCCCGCGTCACTGCTTGAGTTATCTGAGCTCTCCAGCTTCGGCATTCGCTCGGCCCCAGCTCCAGAAGTGTGGGATTGGCTCCAAGGCGAAGACGAGCCACGCGTCCTGGATCTTCTGCTCACCCAGGTCCACACGCGAAACTCTACGCTTTGGACGGAAGACCCCAAGCAGCAGATTGCTTACCTGGTGACCAAAAAATGGGCGCGACTCTTAGCAGGCTTCAAACACCGCTGCCGCTGCGGGTGTGTCGTTCGGCCTGAAATCCCCGTCGCCGGAAATCGACGGAGTATTCGCAGACCTTTTGCTCGTCGCGAAGCGGCAGGACATCGAAGCCTATGCGGCAGCCTGGGCAGGTCTCAAGCCCAAGCAGCGTGCGGCTATCGGCCTCGAATGCCACGAAGCGCTCAAGAGTATGGCGGCAACAGTTGATGGCGACTTCACCGAGATGACTGGCACCAGCGATGGCCTGTCTCAGGCCGAGGAAGCGGCGTAGTGAGAGCGGAACTTCAAGGCACTGAGAAGTGGAATGCAGACCGATCTGGCCGAGTAACCGCCAGCCGGTTTAAAGACGTGGTGGCCTGGGGTAAGCCCGACAAAAATGGCAAGCGCGAACCTATGGGCGCGCGCACCTCGTACATGCGTGAACTGTGTTTCGAACGGCTGGCAAAGAAGTCGAAGCACAACGTCAGCAGCGCTTCCATGAAGTGGGGTCACACCGAAGAACAGAAGGCTCAGGACGCCTACGAGATGCTGACCGGCAACATCGTCATGCCGTCAGAATTCATCGTTCACCCGAAGTACGACTGGCTCGGCTGTTCGCCAGACGGACTGATAAACGACGACGGGGGCACCGAGTCGAAGTGCCCTTTCAATGAGGCGATACACGTCAGGACCCGGCTCGAAGGCATGCACGAGGAACACATGACTCAGGTACAGGGCTGCATGTTCGTTACCGGCCGGAAATGGTGGGACTTCCTGTCGTTCGACTCTCGCCAAGATGAGGAGTGTCAGCTGTACATCGAGACGATCCACCGAAACGAAGACTACATCGCCAACCTGCACAAAGAGCTGGTCCAGTTCAACCTGGAACTGAATCGCATGGTTGATGAGGTCGCGGACAAAGCCAGGGCGCAAGCCTATCGTTTAGGAGCCTGATCATGATTAGCAACCACCTCAACTTAGTCGAGCAGCAGCGGGAGAACGCTGAATCAATCTCCAACCGGATTGCGGAGTTCTTGGCCGCAGGCGGGACAGTCGCGCAGTTGCCAAGCCCGCCACGCAAACCGCTGCCACCGCCCCGCTCCACCAAGATCGATCCCGAAACCATCCTCAAGCGCCGCAAGCCGCCCATTACTCGGGCCGAGCGTGAAGCGCTGCGCAAACTCGCGGAGGCATTATGAGCAAGCGCAAGCCGCACAACCTCAAAGCCCGCATTGACCGGTCCTGCCGGTCGCTGCTGGCCTCCAACCACGTCGCGGTGGTGAACATCGACCCCAGCGGCCGCCAGGGCATGATCAATTGCAAGTCGCTCAAGAACATCGCACCGGGGAAGATCGGCCAGGCCGTCTGCGGCATTCCCCACCGGTGGACGATCTACCTCAGCGCCCTCTGCATCGACGCCCGCGGCGACCGCTACAGCAAGTCGGTGGAGGTGGCGCCCGATGGCGTCTACCTCTCCGACCACCTGGAAGACGTGATCGAGCATTGCTACAAGAAGCTGCGCGACGAGGCCAATCAAAGCCAGATGGTGGCTTCGGGCTGGATCGCCATTCCCGAAGCGATGTCCCTGGACGAGGCGCACGCCGCGCGGATCTTCGAAGCTGTCGGCGCTTGGCGCCAGGTGAAGGTCGATTCATGCGCCGCATAGCCCATATCAAAGCGATGTAGCAGTTCATTTGTCCAGATTCAGTACATGGTGCATCCGTAAGCCAATTATTTCCCGAGTGGACAAGAGCGATCGGCGAAGGCCGCCGAGAAGAGGATCGAGTACGACGAGAAGGAACTGCGGCACCGGGTCAGGCTCGGCACCCGTCAGAAGCTTGATGAGTTGATGGCCTGGAACGGTATTGAGGAAATCAACGAGGCAGTGCAGAACCTCATCCTGAACGCTCATGGGCTCGGGTCGACCCTGTCCTACCAAGCGATTGAAAGCCCGCCCCACAAATTGCAGATAAGCGAAAACGTGGCGTTGATGTTTCGTGAAGAGAGCTTGGCCGAGCTACGGCGCGACCCTGGCGACCCGGGCGACGAAGTTATAAACCCTGTCGGTTTGCCTCACTGCACCAGTCATAAAGATCTTTGACCAATTGGGAAAGCTGAATTTGATCAGTTTCTCCGAGTGTTTCTGCCTTTACTTCTAGGCCGCCTTTGCCTTGCGGAACTGTCAAATGTCGATAGTCCAACAACACATTTAGCTGCTCAATCCAACCAGCGGCTTCGGCGTCTAGCTTATTCACTGGAATGCTGTCAACCGCCTCGTTGCATTCAATCAGCGCCCTGGTAATGTGAGGTGTCACGCCGTGGGGGTGAGGAATCATCAGGGTGTCAATTGCAGTTGAAAAACACTGAGCTGCTCTGAAAAAAGACATAAAGCCTCCATTGCTTAATTTGAAGCGCCATCAGACATCATCCAAGCTTAAATTGCCAACGTTCGGTCACCGAAGCTGGCACCCGCCGAAGAATCCGCCCGCTTCTCCACCATGTCGCGACCTGAAATCGTCGTTACGGAAAAGCAGTCGCGACAGCTTAAGCAATTCGCCAAGACCGGCATCGAGGCGGCTTGAGTCGGGTTACTGCTCGCCCTCTTCATCAAAGTCGATAGGGCCTGTGTTCAGGTAAAGCTCATCGCCAAGCCCATCAACTTTATCACGGACGCTTTTCGGAATCGCGATAGAGAAATATATGACATGACCGGTGCCATTATCCTGGTCTTGGATGTCCGTCACGTACTCTGCAACCTCATCGGCAGAAAGGCCGATGTGCTCGCCGATGATCTCGTTATGGCGATTTTCTTGCGCTTCTTCAAGTTGACGGTTGCTCATGTTTAACGCCTCGTTTGATGAGCATCGAGAGTACGCAGTCCGAGTTCATTGGCGCAACCATCAATATAGTCCTTCAACCAAAGCCGCATCCGGTCACGGAGGGCGGCGCCTACTCGACTTTGATCTTCACGCTTGGCTCTGACGACATCGTTGGGCGACGCAACTCTGGATCGTTTGCATCAAGGCAACGGAATTGCAGTTCGGCATTGGCATAGCGACCGTAGCCGGAATCTCGGGATGCTTCTTTCACAGGCATAAGCTGCTTCCCTTTGTTTTCACAAAAGACATTGGCTTGCTGGTACAGCTCAGCCTTGACGGCTCCGCCGCCGAAGGTGGTGAAGCTGCCATCCTTCGCGACTATGTATGTGTCGCGCCCCATCGGCACGATGCCCGGCACAGAGCAACCAGCGATAAGTACGGTGATCGTTGAAACCAATAAAAGCCGCATCGGCAACATTCCTTGTGGAGTAGGGAAGCTGGCCATCACTCTGCCACACCCGAAAACATACAACCACTGTCGCATCCGGTCACGGAGGGCGGCGCCTAACTGGAGTGCGCCAGCGCCGACGACAGACATGGCTGGATCTACCGGCCCACGGAATTGAAGAGGCAGGCCATGGCCGAGGAACAGCAGGAGCCGACGGCGGAAGCCATCAAGCAGCGCAAGAAGCGCGAGAAGAAAGCGGCGGACGATGCCGCGAAGGGAGTCGGGCATTTCAAGGTTGAGGTGGCCGGCGTGTTCATGTCAGACCTCAAGCGCCTGATGAAAGAACACGGCTTCAACATTGAGCAGGAGGTGTATCAGAACCTGCTGCGGAACCTGATCGCCGCCGATTACGAAACCCAAGCCAAGATGCTTCGCTTTGTCACGACACCTTTTGTTGTAACCGAAAAGGTGTCGCGCATCATTCAGGCCGCCGGCATGAAATCGCTCGCCGACGATCCGCCAGAGCCTGGGGACGAAGTTATTCCGCCGGTTCGTTCCTAACAGCAGATACGAGATAAAGGGCTGCTTCTGCAGACTCTAATTTTAGGCCGTGATCGGATACCCACGTGTAGGAAGCATTACCCAGAATGCCCACCTTAGCTTTTTCAGCTAAAGCAGAAATGTCTATTCCGAGCTTCTCGGCTTCAAAGAGCATTGCAACTGCTGCTTGCTCAATTGCGATTTCTCTATTGCTTGGACCAGCCATCGAACGCTCTCCTTGATCCGGCTCCATGCCGGTCACCCGTAATACCCCAACCCAAACCAAATTACCACCACCGGTCACGGAGGGCGGCGCCTGACTGGAGATAACCAATGCTCTGCAGAAATCAGCGCGGTCCAGCTTGGTCTGCTTTGGCACACCCTGGGCATACAGCCGGAAGATCGCAACCGCCGCACGGTGACCCGCAACAACTTTCTGACCAGTCCCGGCTACGACGACGCGAATAACCTGGATGTTCTGGTCTCTGCCGGCCTGATGGCATGCGGCAAGCCACCCGCCTTCTGTGGCCAATCAGAGGTTGTCTATCGCGCAACGCGAGACGGTGAACGGGCTGCGCGGGGTAAGCTGCCGCCCCTGCCGAAGCTGACCCGCTACGAGCAGTTTCTGGATGCCGATATCAACTGCACGTTCGCCGAGTGGCTGGGCATCGAGAAGCCGAATCTGTAGTTCAGCGGGAGCAGTTGGTGGGGCAAAGATCGGAAGTTCAGATTCAGCACCAGCCGCACCAGCGGTGAGTGGTGCACAACCCAGAAAGAAGCCAAGGCCAGCTACAAAAATGCGCTCAAGAATGCAGCGCCCCGCAAAAAAACATCACGACCTCGACCGGATATACGCTGGTCTGTAACCGATCTGACCCAGCTTCCCTATGCGGTGACGCCCCTCAATTAGCTGCGATTTTGATTCGCCATGACTTTAGCCACCACTCTGGCTTGTTTCGCATCCTGAATGGACTGGGAAATATCATCGTTGTCGCTATGCAGCTTTTCCAGCGATTCGGCTGTAAGGGTGTTCGTCTCAATCAGCTTCAACAGCCCCTGTTGATAGTGCACATGAGCTGCCAGAGGTGTGACCGCAACGGGACCCGCGATCTTGTCCGCATATTCAAACGCCTCACTTCGATGCCGAATAGCGAAGTCCAGCACAGCTTTCGAACGCTCTCTTTTAGCTAGGTAGTGCGCCTGAATCCATACGGTCACCAATGAACTGCTAGCGCCAATCGCAGCACCGATAAGACCTGCTATTGCAGCATCCACAGATATCTCCTTGTTCCGGCCTCATGCCGGTCCGAACACAAATACCCCACTTCAACGAATCACGCCAGCGACGACAATTCATAGCCAACCAGTGCGGATGATTACGCTGATCAGGCGTATTACAGCGGCGATTAGGTTTATCCACTCGGTCAGTCGTTTCACGGGTTAGCGCTCCAATGCGATAGCTAAAGCATGACCGCAGAGACCTGTTCCCCCGTCAGCTAGTCGCACCTTGCGGATAGTTAACTCCTTGGACGACGCCATCACCACACACCCAACCCCGCCACCGCCCGGGCATGACCCGGCATAGGACGCCCCATGCCCATAGAAAACTGGCATGCGGATACATTCGGTTCCAAAGCTTCTGGTTACATCTACGCCCCTACCGCCAAGTAACCAATGACATACCCTTTAATAGGAACTGATTCTGCCTCTATTCCTAAAAAGCTAGCCACCAAAGTGTTTTCGCTATTTTTTTCTATTATTGGGCAGACCCTAAACCCACCCTCCCCTACAACACCTGCCTGCAAATAACCACCAACGTCTGGGCGAACCTCCTCTGACAGCATTTTAGTTAAAACAGTCAAAGGCGGTACGCGCTTACCTCCAGCCTTCATCATAGAATTAAAGGTTTCCGCTCCGCTCCCAATTGCAAGACAAAATCCGGGACCTACTTCATGCACAATGATTTCCGACATTACGCCTTCAGCAATACTTGTCTTAACTTCAAAAGCCAGTAGAGCTCTTTTTTTGGGGCAAATGCCGAAAACCACGCAGTCAAAAAGACAGCTACTTGGATGCTCAGTAGCGCCAAGACGCTCACCAATTTCTTTAATTTGCCGCTCACCAACAAATTGAAATAGCTTCGCTATATCTTCCAAACAAATACTTGACTCTTCGCCTTGACGCTCTACCAAATTTTTCGACATTGCAACGACAATAGCGTGCGTACTTAAAGCAGAAATGGACGATCCAGAAAAAACAAATCCAAAACTATAGTCACCCGTAACAACCCAATTGAATTCACCAGCCTCCTTGCGGCAAACAACAGGAACTTCAAATACCTTTACGCCGCCATCCATTAACACACCAGCGCCTTTTGACAGCCTAGAATCTGCCGCACACCATATTTGCCTTTGCGCCTCGTTAAACCAGACCACCGCAACCGTCATAAAGATCATCTCCCAGTAATCAACGAAATTTTCCCCAACAAGCTAACAATAGCTGCCAGACCACGCTTTTCGCTAGCCTGATCAGATACATCCATTTCCATTCGAAATCAGCCGCTATAGCGGCAAGGACGAAGTCATGCCTGAAGAAACTGTTTTGATCCAGCCGCTGCCGGTTCATCGAGACGGTACTGGGTGCTGGACTCACCCGGCTTGGCCATCCGCCGATGACGAGCTGATCCCTTACGCATGGTTCACCGAGCGGGGCCTGGAGGTTCGTGAGCGAAATTTCAAGGGTGACGCCCCGGAGGAACTGCAAGCGGCCTGGTTCGCCAGCGGGATTGCAAATTGCTCGGCTTGGGAGCCAACTCCGCCCGCCTGCGGTGATGGTTGCGGATCGTGCAAGATAGGAGAAGAAAGTCCGCAGGTGACGCCATGATCGCCCTCGCCTGGTTCGCCTACGTGTACTGCTACAAGGGGCCGCGGTGATGAACAATAGGATCGTCTGCCAATTCAGCTGCGGTGCCGCCTCGGCGGTGGCCACCAAACTTGCGCTGGCCCAGTACAGCGCCACGCATGACGTCCAAATCATCAATGCATTTTTGGCCAATGAGCACGAGGATAACCGGCGCTTTTTACAGGACTGCCAAAAGTGGTTCGGCCAGGAGGTAGTGCAGCTTCGCGATGAAAAGTACGGCGCTGACATTATCCAAGTGTTCCGCCGGGAACGGTTCATGAAAGGCCGCAACGGCGCCCCCTGCACCAAGTTGCTTAAGCGCCGCCTACTCGATGCCTGGAAGCAACCAGGCGACGTGATGGTGTTCGGGTACACCGCCGAAGAGGTAGACCGCTTGGAGGACTTCCACGATCGGAACCCTGATCGCCCGGTGATCGCCCCATTGATTGACGCAGGCCTGGGTAAAGACGACTGCAAGGCAATGGTCGAGCGCGCAGGCATCGAATTGCCGCTGATGTACCGCTTGGGCTACGACAATGCCAACTGCATTGGCTGCGTTAAAGGCGGCGAAGGCTATTTTCGAGCGATCCGCGAAGACTTCCCAGCCAAGTTTGAAGAGCTGTGCCTGGTACAAGACGACTTAGGCGAAGGTTCATACCTGTTTCGCGACCGCACCACCAACGTGTGCTTCTCCTTGCGCGACCTTGGCGACGGCCCAGTGCGGCGCAACGAGAAAATACCGTCCTGCTCATTCTTCTGCGAGATGGCCGAAGCCGACATCGCCGACAACACCTAACCCCTCTTCCACCTACCAGCCTGCCGGTGTACGGCGGGCGAGGAATCTCTATGTCCGCAATTCTTCAGCGTTTCCACCAGGTCGCGAACGACGCGCTGGTGAAGATCGGCGAACAACTTTGTCCGGGCGCCAAGATTGCTCTGGTTATCTACACCCCCGACAAGCCCGAGGAAGACATCGTGCTCCGGGATCAAGGCTTGATTGACGACGAGGTGGTCAGCGCGTTGCGCCGACGCGGCCTGAGCATCGACGGCGACAACGCCTAAAAGCGCGATCTGTGCGATTCGATTGTCGGGGCGATGGTGTTCGGCGCGCAAAACAGCAACCCGCCGCCACCCGGCCAATGGCAGCAACGCTTCTGGGGCATTGCCCGAGGCGAAGCCGAGGCACGCGAAGAGCAGAGCTGGTCGTCGCGCTGAAACTCACCAGGGAGAACCTGCGCGCCTGCCAAGCAACCATCCATCTGTGCGGCGGGTTCGACCTGGCCTACGTGAACGACGCCCAGGCAGCGATGAAGATCGCAGATGCCGCGCTCGCCAAGTTCGCCCATTAACCACCTTCTGCCGCCACGCGCGGCATGGAGCACCCAATGAAACGAGAGCTGATCAAGATCAGTGAGTTCCAGCGCCGGCGCTGGGGCGAGAACGGAACCCCGCAATGCACGCAGGCCATCCGCAACCACATCCGTAACGGCGTGGTGCCCGGAGAGCAAATCGGGAAACTCTGGTACGTTTACTGGACGGCATTCAATCGCTCGGACGGCAACGACCTGGTGGCGATGGTATTGAAAGGAGCTGCATGATGGTCCCACGGCCGCGCAACAAGGCGAACAAGAGCCTCCCGCAGAACCTGTATTTCGATTCGCGGCGCTCGACTTATCGCTACC
Source organism: Pseudomonas mandelii (assembly GCF_002251635.1). Taxonomy (GTDB): domain Bacteria; phylum Pseudomonadota; class Gammaproteobacteria; order Pseudomonadales; family Pseudomonadaceae; genus Aquipseudomonas; species Aquipseudomonas mandelii_B. Next base: position 24,624 of record NZ_NMOJ01000242.1, on the reverse strand, counting down.
GGCGGCCAACCGACGGTAAGTGGTTCCCGTTTGGCAACGACCGAATCAAGGCGATTGATGCCGCGAAGCAGTTGAACCTGGAGTTCATGCGCGGCGCTGACCTGATCGGCGCTGTTATGGGCAACTCATCAGAGTCATTTGCCGGCTTCCTCAATACCTACGAACGTGACGTTCTGCCGCCACGCGAGCTGGCCAAAGGAACGTTGGGCCTTTACGCCGTGCACTTCCGGCGCTTCCGCAAGCAATTCGAGGGCAAGACCGTCGATCAAATAACCATTCGCATGGTTGCGGAGATGCTGGACGCGCTCACTCCGCGCACGGCGAACCAGTGCCGGGCGCTACTGATCGACATCTTCAATCACGCTGCGTCCAAAGGACTGTGCCCGGACAACCCGGCGGCCAGCACCATCAACCGGATCGAGAAGAAGCAGCGCAAACGCCACACGGTTGAAGGACTGAAAGCCATCCGGGAGAAGTCCCCGGCTTGGCTGCAGAACGCAATCGACCTGGCATTGATCACCGCCCAGCGCCGGACAGACATCCTCGATATGCGTTTTGATGGCAGTCGGGAGGGTTACCTGTACGTGGTGCAGAAGAAGACGGCCAAGGTCAGTGACGCGGCGTGGATACGATTTCTGATAACGCCGGAGTTGCAGGCGGTCATCAGCCGATGCCGTGACGATGTCGTATCGCCCTACCTGGTACACCAGAAGCCCGAACGCTGGAAATAGAAACAGGCGCAGACCAAGGATCACTGGACAAAGGTTGAGGAGAGGTATTTGACGCGAGCATTCAAGGAGGCCAGGGAGGCGGCGAACTGCTACGCGGGATGGAAGGAAGAAGAGATGCCGGGCTTCCACGAAGTGCGAGCGCTGTCGCTGCACCTGTACAAGAAAGCCGGAAAGGATGGTCAGAAAATTGCTGGCCATGCGAGCGAGAGCATGACCAAAAACCACCTGCGGGACCACGAGGAAATCGTCTGGTCCAAGGCAATACCGGATCTGGATATCAGCGAGTTTACCGGGACGTGACTATTTTCGTGGGATATCCCGAAAGTCTTCACCATTTTTATGGGTTACACCAACCTGCAGTATTAGGCTAAACGCTCCTAAGACATACGTGAGGCAACCCACAAAACCCAATGAGGAGGTATTTCCCTCTCCCCTAGATCTGACGGCGTCCATGATCGCGGCTTTATGGCCGTCTAATTTGGTCGAGTCCGGATCAAGTGCATGCGCCATGATGTTTCGAATGCGATTGATTTTCTCGCAAAGTGACCACAGCTCTACCATTCCACCGATTTTGATCCCGATCGGATATAGAGCCCTAGATAAGTCTAGGATCTGAGCGAAAGTAAATCGCGAGTCTTTCAGAAATTGTGGTTGAGGAACCATCTCTGAACAGAAATCACGAAGCATTTCTTCAAGCATCAAATGACATTTTAGGATGAGCGTTATGTCATCCATTTGCGAAGAGAAGTGCTTTTCGAACCGCTTATCATGCTTCTGAGTGAACTCACAANCCCGAGGAAATCATCTGGTCCGAGGCAATACCGGACCTGAATATCAGCGAAATCATCGGGTAGTTTTGCGCAGCCACAAAAAAGCCGATCCATCTGATCGGCTCAAGTGTCTGATTTTACTCAGGAATAATGGTCGGGACGGAGTGATTCGAACACTCGACCCCTAGCACCCCATGCTAGTGCGCTACCGGACTGCGCTACGCCCCGACTAGGCGTGTTACNNGTTCCTCTCCTCGAAGAACGCTCAAGAATATATCGCAAGCTTTTGAAAACTGGAAGTATTCAAATGCAGGAAATTATTTCTTGAGGGCAACCAACACATCTTCCAACTCAGCAATCATCTGCCGAATCATCTGTTTGTATTGGGTGGTGTCGTCTTTGGCTTCATCACCGGACATACGCTGGCGCGCGCCGCTGATGGTGAACCCCTGATCGTACAGCAACGCACGGATCTGCCGGATCATCAGCACATCCTGGCGCTGATAATACCGACGGTTCCCGGTGCGTTTGACGGGGTTGAGTTGAGGAAACTCCTGCTCCCAATAGCGCAACACGTGCGGTTTGACCGCACAGAGCTCGCTGACTTCACCAATGGTGAAGTAGCGTTTGCCTGGGATGACGGGTAGCTCGTCGTTATGACTTGGTTCCAGCATAAGCCTCAACTCGGGCCTTCAACTTCTGCCCTGGACGAAAGGTGACCACACGGCGAGCCGTGATCGGGATTTCTTCTCCCGTTTTTGGATTGCGGCCAGGCCGCTGGCGTTTGTCCCGCAGGTCAAAATTGCCGAAACCGGACAATTTGACCTGTTCGTTGTCTTCCAGAGCGTGCCTGATTTCTTCAAAAAACAGCTCGACCAATTCCTTGGCCTCGCGCTTGTTCAGACCCAACTCTTCGTACAGACGTTCCGCCATCTCAGCTTTCGTCAAAGCCCCCATACGTCACTTCCTTAACGTGGCGTTCAACCTTTGTTCGAGCGAGGTGAGGATATTTTGTGTCGTGGTATTCACCTCATCGTCATTAAGAGTGCGCGATGGATGCTGCCAGGTCAAGCCAACTGCAAGGCTTTTTCTATGCGGATCAATGCCTTTACCCTGATAGACGTCAAATAGCCTGAGGTCTGTCAGCCATTCCCCTGCATTTTCACGGATTACATCCAGTACGGCACTGGCCGCAACGTCCGTGGACGCAATCAGTGCCAGGTCACGACGCACTTCAGGAAAGCGTGATAACTCCTGGAATTTTGGCATTTTTCCCAATGCCACTTCGGCCAGAACCAGCTCGAAGACGAAAACCGGGCGGTCGAGACCNAGGGTTTTCGACAATTCAGGGTGGATAGCGCCGACGAAGCCGACCAGGCGACCTTCACGTTCGATGCGCGCGGTTTGACCCGGGTGCAACGCAGGGTGTTTGCCCGGCACGAACGTGAACGAGTCCAGTGCACCAGCAAAGCCCAACACCGCTTCCACGTCGGCTTTGACGTCGAAGAAATCCACGACATCGCGACCCTGCGCCCAGCCTTCCGGCAGACGGCTACCGCAAACCACACCGGCCAACATCGGCTCTTGCTTCAGGCCGTCGAGTTGGCCGACGAAACGCAGGCCGCTTTCGAACATGCGTACGCGATCTTGCTGACGGTTCAGGTTGTGCTGAAGTGCCTTGACCAGACCGGGCCACAAGGACGAGCGCATGGCCGCCATGTCGTTCGAGATCGGGTTGGCCAGTAGCAGTGGCTCGACCCCCGGATTAAACAACTCGAATTGTTTCGGATCGATGAAACTGTAGGTGATTGCTTCCTGATAACCACGCGCCACCAGCAGGCGACGCAGTTCAGGCAGATCGCTACGCGCTTCGGCTTTGGCTTGCGGCGCCAGGCGAGCTTGCGGGTAACGAACCGGCAGACGGTTGTAGCCGTACAGACGGGCCAGCTCTTCGATCAGATCAACTTCCAGNCTGATGTCGAAGCGGTGGCTTGGCACTTCAACACGCCACTGCCCTGCCCCGTCGGCGGAAATCTTCAGGCCCAGGCCGCTGAGCAGACGCTCGACTTCGGCCGACTCCATTTCCATGCCCAGCATCTGGGTAATGCGCTGCGCACGCAGGGTGACCGGTGCGATCTTGGGCAGGTGCTGTTCGCTGACGGTTTCGGTGATCGGGCCAGCTTCGCCACCCGTGATTTCCAGCAGCAGGCCAGTGGCGCGCTCCATGGCTTCACGGGCCAGCTTCCAGTCCACGCCACGCTCGTAGCGATGCGAGGCATCGGTGTGCAGGCCGTAGGAGCGGGCCTTGCCGGCGATGGCGATCTGATCAAAGAANGCGCTTTCCAGGAATACATCACGAGTGGTCGTGGTGTTGACGCCACTGTGCTCGCCCCCCATGACGCCGGCGATGGCCAAGGCGCGGGTGTGGTCGGCGATGACCAGGGTATCAGCGCGCAGGCTGACTCCCTGGCCGTCGAGCAATACCAGCTTCTCGCCTTCTTCGGCCATGCGTACGCGGATGCCGCCATTGATTTCGGCGAGATCGAAAGCGTGCAACGGTTGACCCAGCTCCAGCATCACGTAGTTGGTGATGTCGACGGCAGCGTCGATGCTGCGCACATCGGCGCGACGCAGGCGCTCAACCATCCACAGCGGGGTTGGCCTGGAAAGGTCGACGTTACGGATCACGCGGCCGAGGTAGCGTGGGCAAGCGTTTGGCGCCAGCACTTCGATCGGGCGTACTTCNTCGTGCACGGCAGCTACTGCGGCAACCACGGGACGAGTGACTGGCGCGTTGTACAGCGCGCCTACTTCGCGGGCCAGGCCAGCGAGGGACAGGCAATCGCCGCGGTTCGGGGTCAGATCAACCTCGATGCTGGCGTCTTCCAGGCTCAGGTACTCACGAATGTCCAGACCCACTGGCGCATCCGCCGGCAACTCCATCAGGCCATCGTTGCCCTCGCCCACTTGCAGTTCAGCCTGGGAGCAGAGCATGCCGTTGGACTCAACGCCACGCAGCTTGGCTTTCTTGATCTTGAAGTCGCCTGGCAGTTCGGCGCCGATCATGGCAAACGGAATCTTCAGGCCCGGGCGCACGTTTGGCGCTCCGCATACGACCTGGAAGGTTTCGGAGCCATTGCTGACCTGACACACGCGCAATTTATCAGCATCAGGGTGCTGCTCGGTGCTCAGCACCTCGCCCACGACCACGCCGCTGAAAACACCGGCGGCCGGCGTTACGCTATCGACCTCAAGGCCGGCCATCGACAGACGAGCAACCAGCTCGTCGCGATCTACCTGCGGGCTTACCCAGCCACGCAGCCATTGTTCACTGAATTTCATCCTGCTCTCCTAAAGATTCGTTACGACTAGCGAAATTGCGCGAGGAACCGCAAGTCGTTGTCGAAGAACAGACGTAAGTCGTTCACGCCGTAACGCAGCATGGCCAGACGCTCAACGCCCATGCCGAAGGCAAAGCCCGAGAACTCTTCCGGGTCGATCCCGGACATGCGCAGCACGTTGGGGTGCACCATGCCGCAGCCCATCACTTCCAGCCAGCCCGTCTGTTTGCAGACGCGGCAGCCTTTACCGCTGCACATCACGCACTCCATATCAACTTCGGCGGATGGCTCGGTGAACGGGAAGAACGAAGGACGGAAACGCACCGCCAGCTCCTTCTCGAAGAACACGCGCAGGAACTCTTCGATGGTCCCTTTGAGGTCGGCGAAGTTGATGTCGCGATCAACCAGCAGGCCTTCGACCTGATGGAACATCGGCGAGTGGGTGATATCCGAGTCGCTACGGTACACACGGCCTGGGCAGACGATGCGGATCGGCGGCTTGTTCGCTTCCATGGTGCGGACCTGTACCGGCGAGGTATGGGTGCGCAACAGCATGTTCGCGTTGAAATAGAAGGTGTCGTGCATCGACCGGGCCGGGTGATGGCCTGGGATGTTGAGCGCCTCGAAGTTGTGATAGTCGTCTTCGACCTCAGGGCCTTCGGCAATGCCGTAGCCGATGTGGGTGAAGAACTGTTCGATACGTTCCAGAGTACGAGTAACCGGATGCAGACCACCCGAGGTCTGGCCGCGGCCAGGCAGGGTCACGTCAATGGACTCGGCAGACAGTTTGGCNGCAAGATCGGCCTCCTCGAGCGACGCCTTGCGCGCATTGAGAACCTCTGTGACACGCTCCTTGGCGACGTTGATCAGCGCACCGACTTGCGGACGCTCTTCAGCCGGCAAATTCCCCAGGGTCTTCATCACCTGAGTCAATTCACCCTTTTTGCCAAGGTAGTGAACCCGGATTTGCTCCAGGGCATTGATATCTTCAGCGCTTTGCACAGCCTCAAGAGCTTGAGCGACGAGCGCGTCCAGGTTTTCCATGTACAGACTCCAGATACAAAATAGGGGAAGAGCTTGAAGGCTCTTCCCCTATTTATGACGTTTACCACCTTGGGCTGCAGGAGCAACCCAGGGTGACTGTCGGGGGTACTTAAGCCAAAGTGGCTTTAGCTTTCTCGACAATCGCAGCAAACACCGCTTTATCGTTCACGGCCAGTTCAGCCAGAACCTTACGGTCGATTTCGATGGACGCTTTTTTCAGGCCAGCGATGAAACGGCTGTAGGACAGACCGTTAACACGTGCACCAGCATTGATACGAGCGATCCACAGAGCGCGGAACTGACGTTTTTTCTGACGACGGTCACGGTAGGCGTATTGGCCTGCCTTGATTACCGCTTGCTTGGCAACACGGAATACGCGTGAACGCGCGCCGTAGTAGCCTTTAGCAAGTTTCAGAATTTTTTTGTGACGCTTACGGGCAATGACGCCACGCTTTACACGAGCCATGAGTTACTTCCTCTATTCTTGACTAAATTAACGAAGGCGCAGCATGCGCTCGACTTTTGCCACGTCACACGGTGCCAGCAAGCTGCTACCGCGCAGTTGACGCTTACGCTTGGTCGACATTTTAGTCAGGATGTGGCTCTTGAAAGCGTGCTTGTGCTTGATACCGTTAGCAGTTTTCAGAAACCGCTTAGCAGCACCACTTTTAGTTTTCATTTTTGGCATGTTCGGATACTCCGCATTCAGTTGATAAACATAATCAGAAGGCCTGCCGTGCCCTGTTGATTACTTCTTCTTTTTCGGGGCGATGACCATAATCAGCTGGCGTCCTTCCATCTTAGGATGCTGCTCGACAGAACCGTACTCCAACAGGTCAGCTTCAACCCGCTTGAGGAGTTCCATCCCCAGCTCCTGGTGGGCCATCTCACGGCCGCGGAATCGCAAGGATACCTTGGCCCTGTCCCCATCACTCAGGAAACGTACCAGGTTGCGCAGTTTTACCTGGTAATCCCCTTCCTCCGTCCCTGGACGAAACTTGATTTCTTTTACTTGAATCTGCTTCTGGTTCTTCTTCGCTGCGGCAACCTGCTTCTTCTTCTCGAAGATCGATTTGCCGTAGTCCATCACCCGACAAACAGGTGGGATTGCGTCGGCGGAAATTTCCACCAGGTCCAATTTGGACTCTTCAGCCNTACGAAGCGCTTCATCAATAGANACNATGCCAATCTGCTCGCCATCAGCGCCAATTAACCGAACCTCGCGTGCCGAGATATTCTCATTGATCGGCGCTTTCGGTGCAGCTCGTTTATCTTGTCTCGGTTCACGCTTAATAATAATTACTCCGAATCTGGGCGACCACGCCGGGAAACCGCTTGCGCGAGGAACTCAGCGAACTGGGCGACGGGCATCGAGCCCAGGTCAGCACCTTCACGAGTACGCACAGCGACAGTCTGCATCTCGACTTCCCGATCTCCGATAACCAAAAGATAGGGAACCTTGAGCAAAGTATGCTCGCGGATTTTAAAGCCGATCTTTTCATTTCTCAAGTCGGACTTGGCACGAAATCCGCTTTCGTTGAGAGTTTTTTCAACTTCAGCGGCAAAATCGGCCTGTTTATCAGTGATATTCATGATCACTGCCTGAGTCGGAGCCAGCCACGCGGGGAACGCACCCTCGTAGTGCTCGATCAGGATCCCGACAAACCGTTCGAACGAGCCGAGGATCGCCCGGTGCAGCATAACCGGGTGTTTACGGCTGTTGTCTTCGGAGACGTATTCAGCCCCCAAACGGATCGGCAGGTTAAAATCGAGCTGCAAAGTACCACATTGCCACACACGACCAAGACAATCTTTCAGCGAGAACTCGATTTTCGGACCGTAGAAGGCGCCCTCACCCGGCTGCAAATCGTACGCAAGGCCCGCATTGTCTAGCGCGGCGGCCAGTGCAGCTTCGGCGCGATCCCACAGCTCGTCAGACCCGACGCGTTTTTCCGGACGAGTGGACAGCTTCATTTCGACTTCGGTGAAGCCGAAATCGCGATAAACGTCCATGGTCAGCTTGATGAACGCCGCGGATTCAGACTGCATCTGCTCTTCGGTGCAGAAGATGTGGGCGTCATCCTGAGTGAAGCCACGCACACGCATGATGCCGTGCAGCGCACCCGACGGCTCATTACGGTGGCAGGCACCGAATTCGGCCAGACGCATCGGCAACTCGCGGTAGCTCTTCAGGCCTTGGTTGAACACCTGCACGTGGCACGGGCAGTTCATCGGCTTGATGGCGTAGTCGCGGTTTTCCGACTGGGTGGTGAACATGTTGTCAGCGTAGTTGGCCCAGTGCCCGGATTTCTCCCACAGGCCGCGATCAACGACCTGCGGAGTCTTGATTTCCAGGTAGCCGTTATCGCGCTGAACCTTGCGCATGTACTGCTCGAGCACCTGATACAGGGTCCAGCCGTTCGGGTGCCAGAACACCATGCCCGGCGCTTCTTCCTGGAGGTGGAACAGGTTCAGGCGCTTGCCGATCTTGCGGTGGTCGCGTTTTTCGGCTTCTTCGATGCGCTGGATGTAGGCTGCCAGCTGCTTCTTGTCAGCCCAGGCAGTGCCATAGATCCGCTGCAACTGCTCGTTCTTCGCATCACCGCGCCAGTAGGCACCGGACAGCTTGGTCAGCTTAAACGACTTGAGGAAGCGCGTGTTCGGCACGTGCGGGCCACGGCACATGTCGACGTATTCTTCGTGGTAATACAGGCCCATGGCCTGTTCGTCCGGCATGTCTTCCACCAGACGCAGCTTGTAGTCTTCACCACGAGCAGTAAATACGTCGATCACTTCGGCGCGCGGCGTGACTTTCTTGATGACGTCGTAATCTTTTTCGATCAGAGCGTGCATGCGCGCCTCGATAGCAGCCAGGTCGTCCGGAGTGAATGGACGCTCGTAGGCGATATCGTAATAGAAGCCTTCGTCAATGACCGGGCCGATTACCATCTTCGCGGTCGGGTACAGCTGCTTGACCGCGTGGCCAATCAGGTGCGCACAAGAGTGGCGAATGATCTCCAGCCCCTCTTCATCCTTTGGCGTAATGATTTGCAGCGTGGAATCGCTGTCGATGATATCGCTGGCGTCGACCAGCTTGCCATTGACCTTGCCGGCCACGGTGGCCTTGGCCAGACCGGCACCAATGGATGCGGCGACCTCGGCTACGGAAACCGAATGATCGAATGAACGTTGACTGCCATCGGGAAGAGTAATAGTTGGCATGGCGCCTCCTCTCCTAGTGGTGACCCCTACCAAAGGTCACGTGGGTTGGGATGAGCCAGTACAAGATCCAACACCAGGCCGTTCAGTGATGAACGCCTGCCTTACAGCGGCAGGAGCCTTGCGGCCAACCGGAAAACCGAACCAGAGTGACTGGGATTCAAATCAGGGTTATTCGCGCCGTTGCCGCCACCGGGACTGAAGGTCATCCGGAGCCTGCAAAAGCCCGAGCGAGGCATGCTAGCACAGATGAACGGTCGTCGATGCAACGAGGCTTTGTGCTGGGGCTAATCATGCAATTTATGCCAGAGTGCTGAACTTGAACACCGCTTTACCCCTCAGATAACAAGACATTGACCCACAAGGAGCATCCCAGCATGCGTCTGAATCGTTTGTTCGCAGTAGTCGCCCCCATTGTTTTGCTGCTGCCACTGGCCGCCCATGCCGACTGGCCAAAGGGCGAGCGCGAAAAATACATGGCTCAGTGCACAGAAGCGGCCACTCCGCAGATCGGTGCTGCAGCAGCGAAGGCTCACTGTGCTTGCGGCGCTGATTCGATCAAGTCTTATCCGGCGGCTGACATCCAGGCATTGATGGACAATAAGGCCAGCCCGGAATTGCAGCAGAAAGCTCTGGGTCAGATAGCCAAATGCAAGGCCAATGTACCGGCGAAAAAGTGACAAAAAAGTCCTTTTGACTCGACTTATCACTGATAAAAAGCGCTGCATTTGAGCCTTTTCGTACAATTTATGCAGGTTTTACAGGTTTTTTTATCGTCTTTACTTTCGGCTGGAAGCCTTGTAAAACGGGGCTTTCAGCTACATCAAGCAGCAAACGGAACGCGACTGCAGGGCAAACAGCACGTCCGGGGGGCTCCCAAAGCGAACATTTCGACTATGATAGCCAAGTGTGCCCAGTTGGCCTGAGCAGCACAGCACTACTGAAAATATATGTTTCTTGGAGATACACCATGTCTAATCGCCAAACCGGCACCGTTAAATGGTTCAACGATGAAAAAGGCTTCGGCTTCATCACTCCTCAAGGTGGCGGTGACGACCTGTTCGTACACTTCAAAGCTATCGAAAGCGACGGTTTCAAAAGCCTGAAAGAAGGCCAAACCGTTTCCTTCGTGGCTGAGAAAGGCCAAAAGGGTATGCAAGCTGCACAGGTTCGCGGCGAGTAATTCTCCGCTGAGCTAAAAAAACCCCGTCCATGTGACGGGGTTTTTTATGGGCGAAGCAAAAGACTGAAGCGNTCAGCCGCAGTTGACCCGCGTAATCACCAGGTTGTCGTCGGTGTTCAGGTTCAAGCGGTCGGAGCGGTATTCCAGCGTCACCATATCGTTAGGCGACAGGAACCGTGCGTTCTGTGCACCTGCGCGGGTACGTGCCTGCTCCAGCAGCGCGGGCGAAGCCGCTTTGCCGATGGCGAATTCGGCTGCCTTTGCCTCACAACGGCTGTGACCTGTGTCAGTCGTCGCTTCAGGGCCTGCTGCCGACTCGGAAGGCGTGCTGCTGCAACCAGCCAACAGAGTGACGGAGAACAAAGTACCCAATGACGCGAGCTTCCAAGGCATGAAGCCTCCTTATTTCCAATAGTTAAGCTGAGATCTTGCGACCGCCAATCCGGCATTTGGTTTCAAGGTGAGTGCCACCACCCTGCCCTCGAACCGCGCGAGCGGCGAGTTTGCCTGAGCCGCGCCCAGTCGTTCATCACTCAATCGTGACTGAATATGAACAGCCCTCAATAGACGTCGATGTAATCGAACGGCGGATTCGGCCAATTCTCTTTCAGCGCATTGAAGATCTGCATGACCCAGACCTCGTCGCTGGCCGCGACCAATCCTACATAACCGGAACCCTTGGCCCACGTCTCCAGACGAAACAGTAGCCCGCTGATATCGGTGCCGCCTACAACACCTGATGAAATGTAGGCCATTCCGCCCTTGGTCACCCGCAGCTGCGTGTGTTCATCATCACTGGCAGAGGCCAGCAGTTGGCGCACCGCCTCAAGGGTCAAGCCGTCGGGTGTGTTCAAATCGATCTGCACAGCGCTGTCCTTGAAAATTCGTCAAAGACCAAGTGTCGCATAGCCCTCTTCTCATGCCTAAGTCGGAGAGCCAAACGCCGCGCAAAATGGTTAACTCGACACTCAGACTTTCCCGACTTCACGAGCGCCATCATGTCCACCATAAGCATCGACGCCAACATCACCGTCAAGTGGCCGCAGGGTCACAGCTCTTACAGCCCGGGCAGCCCGGAAGAGTTCGCAATCATTGGCATCGATCTATTGGTCAAGGAACTGGGAACTGAAGCCGCCAGGAAATTCATCGCGCAGATATTCGAAAAATACCCCGCCGACTATATGGGCCTGACAGAGAACGAGCGGGCTTAAAACCCGCAGGCTGGCACCTGCGGGTGCATGGTTTACTTCAGACGAGCCAGACGCTGGGTCAGCAGATCGAAGAAGCCTTGGGCGTCGCCGTTCTCAACCCAGAACGCGTTCTTCGGCTGCTTCAAGCCGTCATACCAATCGACGATGGTCTGGCCGAAGGTCGGGCCTTCGCGACTGTCTACCACCACGTTAACCTCACGCCCACTGAACAGTGCAGGCTTGAGCAGATAGGCAATGACGGTAGCGTCGTGCACCGGNCCGCCCGGGATGCCGTAGTGCTCCATGTCGCCTTTGACGTATTCATTGAGAATGTCGCCAACCACTTTGCTCGCGTTGTTGTTAATCGCCGCGATTTTCTTCAGTCGCGCTTCGCTGGTCAGCACCTTGTGGGTCACGTCCAGTGGCAGGTAGGTCAGCTTGACGCCACTTTTGAGCACGATTTCAGCGGCGATAGGGTCGGCGAACAAATTGAATTCGGCCACCGGTGTGATATTGCCGCCATTGAAGTGCGCACCGCCCATCACCACCACTTCCTTGATGCCTTGGGTGATTTCCGGGGCCTGGGTCAACGCCAGCGCCAGGTTGGTTTGTGGGCCGAGCATGGCGATGGTGATGCTGTGCGGCTTGGCAGTGCTGAGCGTTTTGATCAGGTAGTCGACAGCATTGCCTTCAGCCAGGCCGTTTTTTGGCTCGTGTACGGTGACGCCCGACAGACCCTCCTTGCCATGGATGTTCTCGGCATAAATCGGCGTGCGCATCAACGGTTTCGGTGCGCCCGCGTAGACCGGCACCTCCTCGCGCCCTGCCCACTCACGGGCCAGTCGCGCATTGCGCGAAGTCTTGTCCAGACGCACGTTGCCAGCGACGGTCGTCAGCGCTCGGATATTCAGTTCTTCCGGCGACGCCAACGCAAACAGCAAGGCGACGACATCGTCGGCACCCGGATCGGTGTCGATGATCAAGTCGATCTTTTCCGCCGCCTGGGCGCTCGTTGCAGTAATCAGGGACAAAAGCAGCAGACTCCGAAGCAGGTGGTGCAGTTTCTGAGCATAGCGGTGCATATCGCACTCCTTGTGCGTGGGGAACAAATTTGAGTACAGCGCGTTAGAACGTCACCCCCGAGACCAGCACGATGTTGCAGTACGGCGCGCATTCGCCTGTACGAACAATCGCTCGCGCCTGACGGCTGAGGACTTTGAATTGGTCATGGCTGAGCAGCTCACGCTGGCCCAGCGCGCCTTTGGCGTTCAGCTCATCCAGCGAGCTCAAGGCGGGTGGTTGCTTGTCCAGAATTTCCTGGGCCAGCACATGGCGCTCAACCTGCATTTCGCTGAGCACGACGTTCAAGGTGCTGACGAAATCCGGAATACCCTGGGTCAGGGCCAGGTCGATCAGTTCGACGCCCGGCGGTACGGGCAGGCCGGCATCGCCGATCACGACCATGTCGCCGTGCCCCAGGGAAGCGATCAGCCGAGACAGCGCGACGTTGAGCAAAGGTGTCTTTTTCATGGTGCTTTGAACGCCTGTACATCGGACAAGGTGGGAATAGAGGGTTGCGCGCCGGCACGGGTAACTGAAAGCGCCGCAGCGACCTGGCCGAAACGGATCGCTTCAGCTTCGGTTTTGCCGGACGCCAGCGCGGCAGCAAAACCGCCGACGAAGGTATCGCCGGCCGCCGTGGTATCGACAGCCTTCACCTTCGGTGCCGGGAAATGTTCGAAGCCTGTGCCGTTGGCGAACATTGACCCTTGAGCACCCAGGGTGATGATGACCTTACCGGCGCCCAGCGCGATCAACCGGGTTGCGGCGGTTTCGGCGGACGAAAGGGAGTCAACCGACAAACCGCTCAGAGCCGAGGCCTCACTTTCATTGGGAATCAGGTAATCGATGGACGCATACCAATCCGCTGGCAGCGGACGACTGGCCGGCGCCGGGTTGAGGATCACGATTTTGCCCAGCTCACGGCCGCGCTTGAGGGCATGACCCACCGTGGCATCCGGCACCTCCAGCTGACAAATAATCACGTCCGCCGCCTGCAACACGGCATCGAACCGGTCGATCACCTGTGGCGTCAGCGCACCATTGGCACCGGCGACGATCACAATCGCGTTCTGGCTGCTGTCATCCACCACAATCAATGCCACGCCGCTTGAGCCGTCGACCGAGCTGACGGCCTGGCAGTCGATCTGCTCGGCCAACAGCGCCCCGCGCAGTTCTTCACCGTAAGCATCGCTGCCGACGCAACCGACCATCGACACCTGGGCCCCCAGCCGCGCCGCCGCGACCGCCTGGTTCGCGCCCTTGCCGCCGGAAACCGTGGCAAACGACTGCCCGATCAGNGTTTCACCGGCGCGCGGCAAGCGACTGGCGCGGGTGACCAAATCCATGTTCAAGCTGCCTATTACCACTACTTTTGCTGGCATACATCAGTACTCATCAATTCGGTTCAGCGGTATTNGTCGAACACACCGGCAAGCGGCGCAGTCGATTCTCGCAGGACAATACTGGGGGTCACGATCCGTTGATCGGTGGCCATGTCGGGTGTTGCGATTCGTCGTAACAGAACCTCGGCTGCCATCTCACCGAGCTGCAGGATCGACTGGCCCACAGTGGTCAGCGCCGGGTAGACATAACGGCTCATCTGGATATCGTCGAAGCCGATCACTGACAGCTCGGTCGGTACACGCACATTGCGCTCGGCAGCCGCTCGCAACACGCCGATGCCGATCATGTCGTTGCCGGCGAAGATCGCGCTGGGCGGGTTCTTTTCCAGCAGAATCGCGGCGGCGTTGTAACCGCCCGTGCTGGTGAAGTCACTTTCCAGCATGCGTTCGGGATGCACTTCCACCCCCGCCTCCTGCAAGGCTCGGCAATAACCGGCCAGACGCATCTGCGCCACGCTGGTACCTGCCGGGCCACCGATGGTGGCGATGTCCCGGTGACCCAGTTCNAGCAAGTGCCGGGTCGCCAGGTAAGCGCCCTCCTCGTGGTCGATACGCACCAGGTCCGCGTTCACACCTTCCAGCCCGCGGTCTACGATGACCATCGGCGTGCGCACGCCGGCGAGACCTTCTGCCAGCCCCGCGTCGCCACCGGCCGAGGCCACGATCAGCCCGTCGATGCGTTTCTCCAGCAGCACGCGCAAGTAGCTGCGCTGCTTCTCAGCGTTATCGTCGGAGTTGCAGAGGATCACGCAATAACCATTACGCTCACAGTAATCCTCGATGCCCCGGGCCAGCTCGGCGAAGTACGGGTTGAGGCTGTTGGGCACCAGCAAACCGATGGTCGCCGTGGTCTTGGCTTTCAAAGAACGGGCCACAGCGCTCGGCACGTAGTCCAGGGTCTTGATCGCCGCTTCAACCTTGATCCGCACAGGCTCGCTGACCGGCCGCGTCTTGTTCACCACATGGGACACGGTGGTGTAGGAAATACCTGCGAGCGCCGCCACATCCTTGATCGTTGCCATGGTTCAGCCCCGCCGACTGGCGCGCTGGCTGCGATAGGTGTCGAGGACCACGGCAATCACGATCACGGCACCGGTGATGATGCGTTTGGTGGGCTCTGTAGCACCGATCTGCGCAAGGCCGGCCGCCAGCACCGAAATAATCAACACACCGAAGAACGTACTGATGACCGAGCCGCGCCCACCCATCAGGCTGGTACCGCCGATCACCACCGCCGCGATCACCTGCAACTCAAGGCCGGAGCCGGCATTCGGGTCCGCCGCTTCCAGGCGCGAAATCTGGAACAGTGCCGCCACGCCGGCCAACAGCCCCATCAGGCTGAACACCAGGATCTTGTAGGGCTTGGGATTGATCCCTGCCAGACGCACCGCTTCTTCGTTGGTGCCGATGCCGATCAGGTAGCGACCGAACACGGTACGGGTCAGCACGGCTTGGGCGATGATGATGATCAGCAAGGCAATGATGAACGACGGCGAGATGCCAAAGGCAATCGGATTGGACAGCCAGGCAAACGAATCACCGATATAGGCGGTGCGCGAACCGGTCATCTGGTAAGCCACGCCACGGGCCATTTCCAGCACGCCGAGGGATACGATAAATGACGGAATGCGCCACGCCACGGTGATCGATCCAGTGATGGTCCCGGCCAATGCCGCAATCGCCATCCCGAGCAGCGCTGCAGGCAAGACGCTCCAGCCCCAGCCGAGAATCGCCACGCTGACGGCCGACGCCGCGAGCGCCAGCACCGAGCCCACCGACAGGTCGATACCGCCGATGATCAGGATGAACGTCATGCCGACCGCCAGCACCATCAGGTCCGGAATCTGGTTGGCCAGGGTGCTGAAGGTGTCATAGGACAGGAAGTGGCTGCTCAATACCGAGAACAGCGCAACCATCGCCAGCAAGGCACCGGCCAGGCCCAGATAGGTGCCCAGGCCGTAGAAATTGCCACTACGTTTGCCGGCAGAAGATGCAGTTTTCATGGAAGTTCCCTAGGCGCTGCTTCGTTGAGCAACGCATCACGTTTTTGGTAGCCGGCAAAGGCGGCGGCGAGCAACTCGTCCTGGGTCCAGCTGTCGCGCTCGAAGGTCTCGATCAGGCGCCCGGCGGACAGCACACCGATGCGGTCGCAGATCAGCATCAGCTCCCGCAGGTCGCTGGACACCACTACCAGCGCTTTGCCCTGGCGCGTCAATTCGCCGAGCAACGCATAAATGTCGAACTTGGCGCCGACGTCGATACCGCGGGTTGGCTCGTCAAAGAGCATCACCGCGCAATCGCGCTCCAGCCAACGGCCGATCACGACCTTCTGCTGGTTGCCGCCCGACAGCTCGGACACCAACTGTGCGGGGCTTGAGCTGCGGATGCGCATGGCGTCAATCTGACGTTGGGCCAGGGACATTTCGTCAGCGTTATTGACGATGCCGCCACTGGAGATCACCGGCATGTTGCCCAGAGCGATATTGGCGCTGATGGATTGGGTCAGCAGCAGGCCTTCACCCTTGCGGTCTTCGGTAATCAGAGCAATGCCATGAGCCACCGCGTCCACCGGCGAACGGATACTCACCACCTGCGCTGGCGACCCCAGGGCCACCGTGCCACTGTCCGCCGTGTCGGCACCGAAGATCAGACGCAGCAACTCGGTGCGCCCTGCCCCGATCAATCCGGAGATGCCATAGATCTCCCCGGCACGCACTTCAAAGGACACATCGCGGACCTTGTCCGAGCGGCTCAGCCCTTTGACCGTCAAGGCGGGAGCGCCAATGTTGCGCGGCCCCAGGTCGATGTGTTCGCCGAGTTCACGGCCGACCATCAAGGTGACCAGTTGCTCACTGTTGTAATTGGCCATCGGCTCGACGCAGACCAGCTTGCCGTCGCGTAAAACCGCAATACGCTGCGCGACACGNGCCAGTTCTTCGAGCCGGTGGGAGATATAGATGATCGACACCCCACGCGCTTGCAGGCGGGTGATTTGCTCGAACAGCATCTCGACTTCACGGGCGGTGAGCATGGCCGTGGGTTCGTCAAGGATCAGTACATGGCAGTCGCCGATCAGGTTGCGGGCGATTTCGACCATTTGTTGATGGCCGATGCCGAGTTCGCCGACCAGGGTGTCCGGGTCGATCGCATCGAGCCCGACCTGGGCCATGGCCTCGATCGCGGCTTTGCGCAGTTGTTTGCGGCTAATCCAGCCGCCATTGCTGGGCAGATTGTCGAGAAACAGGTTTTCCGCCACCGACAGGGTCGGCAACAGATTGAGTTCTTGCATGACCATGCGGATGCCCAGGTCTTCGGCCTGGGTGCGGCTGCCTGGGCGGTATTCCTGCCCCTGGAATTGCATGTGNCCGGTGGTCGGCGTGACCAGCCCGCCAATGATTTTCGACAGTGTGCTTTTGCCGGCGCCGTTCTCGCCGGTCAGCGCCAGCACCTCACCGCGCATCAGCGTCAGGTCAATGCCGGTCAGGACGGGTTGGGCGTAGGTCTTGCCGATGCCGCTGACCGAGAGGACAGCGTTCGGGGCGGAAACTGACATAAAACTCTCCATGCGCTCGCCCGGTCGGGCGAGCACCATTGTGTCGCCAGAAGGGTTACTTGGTGACCAGTTCTACCGGCGTTTCGATCACGCCGTTGGCGCCGCTGTCGACCTTCTCGCCCTTGATGATTTTCAGCGCAGTCTCGATACCGAACACGGCTTGCCTGGCGGCAAACTGGTCAGCGGTCGCCAGGACCCGGCCGTCTTTCAACATTGGCTTGATGGCGTTGATGTTGTCGTAACCGACCACCAGCACTTTGCCGGCCTTGCCTGCCGCACGTACCGCGGAGACTGCGCCCAGTGCCATGTTGTCGTTACCGGCCAGCAGCGCCTTGAGGTCCGGGTATTCGCTGAGGATCGAGGCGGCAACCTTGTTGCCCTTGTCGATCTCCCAGTCACCGGACTGCAACGAAACAACCTTGATCTGCGCCGCTTCCATCGCGTCTTTGAAGCCTGCGGTGCGGGCCTGGGCGTTGGTGGTGGTGGACACACCTTCGATGATGCCGACTTCGTCACCGGCCTTCAGCTGCTTGGCCAGATACTCGCCGACCAGACGTGCGCCTTTGCGGTTATCCGGGCCTACGAACGGGACGGTGATGTTCTTGCTTTTGACCACAGCCGGATCGAGCTGGTTATCGATGTTGATCACGGTGATACCGGCATCGATGGCTTTCTTGATCACGGGAACCATGGCCTTGGAGTCAGCCGGCGCGATGACCAGCGCATTGACCTTGGCCAGAATCATTTGCTCGACGATGCGTGTCTGGCCCGCAGTATCGGTTTCGTCCTTGATGCCGTTGGAGATCAGTTCGAAATCGCCGGAATGGTCTTTCTGATACGCCTTGGCACCGTCTTCCATGGTCAGGAAGAACTCGTTGGCCAAGGACTTCATGACCAGCGCGACTTTGGGTTTTTCAGGGGTTTCGGCGAATGCCGAACAGAGAGGTAGAGCAGCGGATGCGGCAGCAAGCACAGCGACAGCAAGAAGACGTCCAGCAAATGGCAGCTTCATGGGTTCACTCCGATCTTATGATTATTGTGAGCAACGCTTGCGCTGGCGTAAGCTTCATGGCGTCCGTCGAGGGACCGAGCCATCAAGAATAGCGCGCAAACGTTTGCGTAGACCGAACTATGCGAACCCTGCTGTGATTTGTCAACGACCTGTTTTGTGTCTCGGCTGGCAAAAACCAACCCACCCCATCACGCAGTCGTGCTGACCAGACCACCCGTACTGGAGCCCTTGGCCAGTTCTTTCACCAGATTCCCGGAGACTTGCGCCAGCGCGCCACTAGTGGCGGCGATCTGCCCCTGGATCGACATGACGGCTGTGGCTTTGGCCTCCTCGGTTGGATAGGACGCTGCCTGAGCGGCCGCCAGTTGCTGCTGTTGTTCGCGCAGCTGCTGTTGCAGTTCCTGCATACGCTTGAGCAACACCTGAACCACAATACTCTGGCTGCTTTTGCTCTCGGATTTGCTTTCGTCCTGAGCAGCCCCTCCGGTTCTGACCTGGTTTTCTTCTTTTCCAGTCAGCGGTGTCGACGCCTCTTCCGTCGCTTCGCTCAAGGCATTGATCGTCGACGGTGTCTTGCCACCAATGGTGATTGCGCCCGCATTTGGAAAACCGACAGAAAAAGACATGTGCACTCCCGAAAAAAAAATCCCTTGAAGAGGCATCGACCTGTGCGCGGGTTTCTTTAGCACTGATTTTCTATCTGGCAAGGCGATGAGTTCACCAGAGGTCGTAGTCCTTTTCGGAGAGCCGAACGCGAAACCTCAACTTATTCGGAAACCCGGACACGAGACTGTTTAACGCGGGTAACCCATTGGGTAAATATTGATATAAATCATCCAGTTAAAAGTTTTTCTCATTCAACGTAGGGCTGGTACAGATCCTGCTCTTCACCTAGACCCCAAGCGTTCAGATCTGCCTGGGGCGTATCTAGATGAACTTGCATCAGCACCGTCTCACTACTAGAGAGAAAATAATGAAATCTGCCTTCAACACCTTTATTCCGGGCGCTTTGGCCCTCCTGCTGCTCCTGCCTACCGCTCTTCAGGCAAAAGAAGTCGAAACCCAACAGAAACTGGCCAACGTGGTGATCCTCGCCACCGGCGGCACCATTGCCGGCGCCGGTGCGAGCGCTGCTAACAGCGCGACCTACCAGGCGGCCAAAGTCGGTATCGAGCAATTGATCGCCGGNGTTCCAGAGCTCAGCCAGTTGGCCAACGTTCGCGGCGAACAGGTCATGCAGATCGCCTCGGAAAGCATCACCAACGACAACCTGCTGCAACTGGGTCGTCGCGTCGCCGAACTGGCCGACAGTAAAGACGTCGATGGCATCGTGATCACCCACGGTACCGACACCCTCGAAGAAACCGCTTACTTCCTGAACCTGGTGGAAAAGACCGACAAGCCAATCGTAGTCGTCGGCTCAATGCGTCCAGGTACCGCCATGTCGGCTGACGGCATGCTCAACCTGTACAACGCCGTGGCTGTCGCCGGCAGCAAAGACGCTCGCGGCAAGGGCGTACTGGTCACCATGAACGACGAAATCCAGTCGGGTCGCGATGTCAGCAAAATGATCAACATCAAGACCGAAGCGTTCAAAAGCCCGTGGGGCCCGTTGGGCATGGTGGTTGAAGGCAAATCCTACTGGTTCCGCCTGCCAGCCAAGCGTCACACCATGGATTCGGAATTCGACATCAGAACCATCAAGAGCCTGCCTGACGTCGAAATCGCTTATTCCTACGGCAACGTCAGCGACACCGCTTACAAGGCACTGGCTCAATCCGGCGCCAAAGCGATCATCCATGCGGGCACTGGCAACGGTTCGGTCTCTTCGCGTGTAGTCCCTGCCCTGCAGGAACTGCGCAAGCAAGGCGTGCAAATCATTCGTTCTTCCCACGTGAATGCCGGCGGGTTCGTTCTGCGTAACGCCGAACAGCCTGACGACAAGTACGACTGGGTTGCCGCACATGACCTCAACCCACAGAAAGCCCGAATTCTGGCAATGGTTGCCCTGACCAAGACCAACGACAGCAAAGAGCTGCAACGGATGTTCTGGGAATACTGATTCGCCCTCGCCCGACCGATTCCGGTCGGGCACTGCATTCTCCACTCGCCAGCCTGGGCGAGTGGTTCATACCCTGTCCGATACTCCGATAAAAATTTTCCCTTCTTCCTACACCAAACGGAAAAAACTGCTGTCAGAGGATTTTCTTGAATTTTAAGCAGTTGCGAAAATGCCTACAGTTAAATACTGTATGCACGTACAGCTTAATAAGGATAATTCCGTGGCCTCCACCTCTGCTTCTCCTGATGCCTATCAACGCATGGGCATACGTGTTCAGAAAATCATCAATTCCCCCACCGCTCAGAAAGCCAAAGCCGCACTGATCTTCCGTTTACCGGACGAACCTGTGGATGAGTGGGAGCAATTGCTCGAAGAAATCGCGGAGAACGACAACGTCACCCTCGCCTATCGGGATGATGGCGGCGTGCAGATTTTCTGGGTTGTGCCGAAGGAAGATTGAGTCAATGAGTGTCCGCTGGTTTGCTCTGCTGTTTCTGTTCATCACCCTAGGCGCCCAGGCTGGCGCCCCCCGCACCTTCAACGAAGCCAAGAAAGTTGCCTGGAAGCTGTACGCGCCGCAATCCACCGAGTTCTATTGCGGCTGCAAATACACCGGCAACAAGGTCAACCTCGCAGCCTGTGGGTATGTACCCCGCAAGAATGCCAAGCGCGCTGCCCGCATTGAGTGGGAGCACATCGTTCCCGCCTGGCAGATCGGCCATCAGCGTCAGTGCTGGCAAGAAGGCGGGCGCAAGAACTGCACGCGCTACGATCCGGTCTATCAAAAGGCCGAGGCTGATTTGCACAACCTGGTGCCGAGCATCGGCGAGGTCAATGGCGACCGTAACAACTTCAGTTTTGGATGGCTGCCGGCGCAACGCGGGCAATACGGTTCATGCCTGACCCAAGTGGATTTCAAGGCCAAGAAGGTCATGCCCCGCCCGTCCATTCGCGGGATGATCGCCCGAACGTATTTCTATATGAGCAAACAATACGGCTTGCGCCTGTCAAAACAGGACCGCCAGCTGTATGAAGCGTGGAACAAGACCTATCCGGTTGAAGCCTGGGAACGTCAGCGCAACCAGAGCGTGGCGTGCGTGATGGGTCGCGGCAACGAGTTTGTCGGGCCTGTGGACATGAAAGCCTGCGGCTGATCGACCGCAGAAAACCAAAAAGGCTTCGGGTATTTATGCCCGAGGCCTTTTTACGTTTCTATCCGCCGCTTTTGTTGCAGCGCCAGTAACCCATCAGATTGAGTGACTCGCGCGCGATGCCGCGCTCCTTGATCAAGTACTTGCGCAGGCTCATCACGGCCACCGTTTCCCCGGCGATCCAGCCGTAGAAACCGTTACCGGTCGAGTCGGAGGTTTCCCAGAGAGTCTCTTTGTCGACGTCAACCTCGGCCAGCTCCACTGTTTCGTGAGCCTGTGAAGAAGTCACCGGCAGCTCCGCCCGACGGACCGCTTCGACTATCAGCGCACCTGCCGCCTTACCGCTGGAATGATCCCGGACCAGCCACCGCACTGACAGCCCTGGCCATTCAGGAACCGGCAATGCCTCTTCTGCACTGTCCACCTCGAAAAATGCCTGAGTCGTTGGCGGCTCGGCCAAGGCAGCCATCTCGTCCAGAATGCCGAGCGCGGCGGGCAATGCCGTGGCATCGGCCACCAGCAACAGATGCTTGAGCGTGTGAGGCGGCTTCCATTCGAAACCTCCCGCGTCTTGCGCTGAAAACTGACGATCAGGTGCCACAATCTGGATTGGCTCGCCCGCTACCGACCGGATTGCCCAACGGGAGGCCGGACCGGTTTCACCGTGCAATACGAAGTCGATGTCCACTTCGCCTTGCTCGGCCCGCAGATGCCGGATGGTGTAAGTGCGCATTGCCGGACGCTGGTTGGCCGGCATTGAACGGTAGCGCGCATACCAATACTGGTCATGGGCCAGGCTGGCAGGCGACCCGTCTTCGGCTGGAAAGAACAGTTTGACGCGCTGATCCGGCGCCCAGGTGGCCATTTCGGTGACCATCGGACCGGCCAGGGTCACGCGCATTAAATGCGGGCTGAGGGTCTTTTTGTGCGCCAGGACTGCGTCGAATATTTTGTAAGGGGTGGCGGAGGCCATGGAGAGCTCCTTCTGGGAATCGACAGTGACACGCTTAGAGACGAGTCAATGTGGATCCCCTTTAAGGGGCTTCGACAGAAGGCTTGCGCGAAAACGGCTGTTACTGGGCTGCGGGACGCTCAAGCACCAGCACTTCGATGTTCTGTTTCTTGGCCCGGGTAAGCGCCGCAGCCACCTCGGCCTGCTTGGCTTCGGCCTCGGCTTTCGAATTGAATGGTCCGAGCAGAATCCGGGTCTTGCCGTTTTCCTTGACGATGCTGGACACAAAGCTGTGTTCGATCAGCCAGCCGCTCAAGTCGCTGACAGCCTGGGGCGTTTCGCCTCGCACTTCAACATCCCATTGCGGCCCGGTGACTGCCGCAGGTGCGGAAACGACTGCCGGTTTCGGCTTTTGAGCATCAACGCCCTTACCTTGATCGCATCCAACCAGTGCCAGTACTGCGATTACCAAGACCATTTTGCGCACAACGTGTCCCTCTGAATGCTGAAAGCGGCGATTTTAGCATTCATGAATACTTCCCGAGTGCCGCAAAATGGGCGCAAAACAACGAGAATGATGGTTGCGGCCTCTGTATAGTTACGCCTTGGGAATTAATGCAGCATCTGCGCGTCAGAAAGAGGCACCCAAACCGTGAGACTTCGCACTAATCTATACATACCACCGACCTCTGCACTGTTCGAATCAGGTGCCCTACAAAGCAATCAAGGAGAAGTCCATGCTGATACTCACCCGCAAAGTNGGTGAAAGCATAAATATCGGTGACGACATTACGATCACCATTCTGGGCGTAAGCGGCCAGCAAGTTCGCATCGGCATCAACGCGCCGAAAGACGTCGCAGTGCATCGCGAAGAAATCTACCAACGCATTCAGGCTGGCCTGACCGCTCCAGACAAGCCGCAAACTCCCTGAATCCTGTTGCAGTCAGTAGCCAGCCCGTTCAGTCCCGGACAACGGCTGGCTAAAGATTCAAGCGTCGTATCGCCATCCGTTCGCCCCTTCCTGCCTAAAACGTGAAGCCGATATTAACGGCACGCCCCCTGCCCTGACTGTCAGACGTTTCGGATTATCCCCGAGGAAGAACGTGATCAGACTCGGCTAACCAAACGTCACGCCGCGCGCCATGCCCGTGGCCGCCACGACCATCAACAACACCAGCAGCCCCTCGACATGACTGATCCGTGCAAACAGCTTCGCGCGCCCGGT
Organism: Pseudomonas mandelii; assembly: GCF_002251635.1. GTDB lineage: Bacteria > Pseudomonadota > Gammaproteobacteria > Pseudomonadales > Pseudomonadaceae > Aquipseudomonas > Aquipseudomonas mandelii_B. The sequence continues at coordinate 725 of NZ_NMOJ01000242.1, read as the reverse complement.
ATCGATCGCCGCGCCACGGCTCAGCGCGATCCGCCATTTGATCAGCGTGATCATTGGCGCGACCTCAAGCAGCAGGATCAAAACGAAGAGCGTCATTTTGAGATGGAACAAAGGTTGGTGAAGGTAGTAATCCGTACCTTTTTCATACCCACCGAAGGCCCGCATCCCACCGGAGACCAGGAGGATGACGGCAGAGATCCCCCACAGATTATCGGCCATCAACACACGGCGAGCCTCTCCCGCCCCGGCCGCCAGACGGCTGAATGCGGTTCCCCGCGTCAGTACAGCCCAGAACCCCAAGGCGAAAGCCAGCAGGTGAATTGCCGCAAGCGACCAGTGAACCAGCATCTAAAGACTCCCATCAGACTGAGTTTGAGTTTGGCCAGTCAGTAGTAGTCCAAAAAACCGGGATTCGCCCGGGTTTGCACAGGAGGCGTTCCGCGCTTCTCCATAGAAGCGGCACGGCATACAGGCGAATTATTCAGAGCGAAGGCAGCGGCTGATGTGTCTTTGTGATGTTCGAGCGAACCAGGACAAATCTCAGGCAAAAAAAAATCCCAAGCAGCTGATGGACGCTTGGGACTTAAAAATGCATAAACCGTGGTGGTGAACGCGGGGCGATAATAGCTCAACGGCTCATCTGTAACAATATATTTTAGATCACTATCTGGTTAATAATAATCGTAACTCATTAAATACCCACACTATTTTTATGGTTCCTAGAC
>NZ_NMOJ01000241.1 GCF_002251635.1 Pseudomonas mandelii | reverse complement strand
CTGATCGCCTGATCCGACAGGCGCATACCTGTTACTGAGACGCCCGTTGTGAAGAGCCCAGCGCGTGGCTGGGCTCTGATCATTTTCGGTTTTCCATCATCTTGTCAGCGAGCGCCTTGGCCCTTTCAATCAACAGGTTTTGCCTGTCTTCGTGAGTAGCCCCCCCGACAACCGGGGCCGTCAGATTGCTTTCCGCAATCAACGCAGCGCAGAAGTATTGATCCCAAACAGCCTTATCCTCGGACGCCTGTTTGTTCATTTGGTCGGCGATCATATGCGGCTCCTTTTGGTGAGGTAGCACCGGTATCTTACGCCTGAATCGCAGACAACCTCAGTCGCTGGAGACCAACGCAAACGCGCCGGCACATAAACTTTCCGACGCACGACAGGTTCATTTCCAAGGACTCGTTAACCTTTTGCAAATTCTTGCCGATGTCTCTAGCTCAGGGCATAGGAGCAACACAGATGAGAAATAATCAACCCGTTACACAACGTGAGGTTGCCCTTGGACCTCAACAGAAACTCATCTCGACAACGGACTCACGAGGGGTCATTACTTACTGTAACGACGCCTTTGTAGAAATCAGCGGTTTCAACAAGTCAGATCTGATAGGCGCCCCTCAAAACATCGTTCGTCATCCTGACGTGCCATCCGCCATATTCGCCCATATGTGGAGTGCCCTCAAACAAGGCAACCCTTGGATGGGTATCGTCAAGAATCGCTCCAGGAACGGCGACCACTACTGGGTCAACGCCTACGTCACGCCCATTTTTGAAGGGAGCCAAGTCGTTGGTTATGAGTCGGTCCGGGTGAAACCGAGCATCGATCAAATCCGCCGCGCCGAGGCCCTCTATAAACGAATCAGCCGGGGCAAGTCAGCAGTTCCTGGCAGCGACAAATGGCAACCCGTCTTGATGGACTGGCTGCCGTTCCTGGCCATGGGTTTAGCGGGGACTTTGGGCGGTGTTTTCCTCAGCCCTCCCTTGGCAGCATTGGTAGCCGTAGGTGTATCGGCTCCGATGGGGCTGATTGCTTCGCGCCGGCAGAAGCGCGGTGCACTGCATCTGCTGGAAATGGCAGAGGCTTCCACTTCCGACCAATTGATTGCGCAAATGTACAGCGACGAGCGAGGTCATCAGGCGCGTCTTGAAACGGCCTTCGTGAGCCAGGCATCACGTCTCAAGACTTGCCTGACGCGGTTACAAGACACCGCAGAGCAGCTCACCGGTCTGGCCGGGAGATCTGACGTCCTCGCCTCCGACAGTTCCCGTGGACTTGATCGCCAACGAATCGAAACCGAGCAGGTATCGGCCGCCGTCAATCAGATGGCAGCCACCACACAAGAGGTCGCGAGCCACGTCCAGCGCACCGCCGACGCCACCCAGGAAGCCAACGTGCTGACAGGCCGTGGACGCGACGTCGCCCGTGACACGCGTGACGCCATTCAGCGGCTCTCCAATGTGGTCGGCGAGACAGGCCAAACCGTCGCGCAACTGGCCAAAGACAGTAACGAAATCGGGACGGTCGTCGATGTGATCAAAGGCATCGCCGATCAAACCAACTTGTTGGCACTCAATGCCGCCATCGAAGCTGCACGCGCGGGAGAAATGGGTCGAGGTTTCGCGGTCGTCGCGGACGAAGTGCGCCAATTGGCTCAACGAACAACCGAGTCGACGACCCAGATTCACGGCTTGATTTCCAAGCTACAGGTCTCTTCAAACAATGCCGTGAAGACTATGGAAAGCGGCCAGCGCCAGGCCGAAGAAGGCGTTGCGTGGGTGCTGGAGGCCGATAAAGCCCTGATCGGCATCAGCGAAGCCGTCGCCAACATCACCGATATGACAACCCAGATAGCGGCCGCGACTGAAGAGCAATCAGCCGTCGCAGAGGAAATCAGTCGCAACATCACCACCATCGCAACCCTCGCCGATCAGACGTCTGAGCAGGCCAGGCATTCCGCCGAGGTGACTAAGGAATTAACACAGACGGCTAAAACTCAGTATTCGCTGGTTGAGCGCTTTAACCGATAAGCCCTGCTCTTACTGATCGGGGATCGAAATAGAAAAAGCAGGATGATCAATCCTGCTGTTTAAGTCAGTTATCTGCTCGATGCTCAAGATTGGCTGTGGTGTATNCGGCCGAAGCTCTCTTATTCCTCTGCATCCAGCCGATCAACATAAAAGCGAGGCCCGGAATGAGCAACCCAGGCGCCATGTAACCGAACGTAGCTTCGTTTAATAGACCGCTCAAGCCAAAGCTGAATCCGCAGATTGCCAGCGGGATGCCGGTTAGAAACATCGGATTTCGAAATGCCTTATCCATAGCAAAGATCTCCTTAACAATTTCGCTGACTGAACTATACCGTCTGTCGGTGAGCGGCTGGAATTGCAAAACGCAGACAACAAAAAAGGGCCCACCTTTCGGTGAGCCCTTCTAGACCGCCCAGCAGAGCGGATTTTGTTTGGTAGGCGCGATTGGACTCGGTCGAAACTTAATTCAGCCCTATGCCAACTGCTTTAGTGAATTAACTCCCGAACATATGCTTGGCACGCGCCAGCGCGATCAGTCCCTGGTCCCCGGCATCGGTGATGGCGACAATTCGTTGAGCATACGCTGGGTCAAGTCGGGCGCGCGCTCCTCCATGAACCACGCCGCTGGCTGAATCCGCAGCGTCGACGAGGACTGACAGCCGCAGATCAGAAGTGGCAAGGCGATCGCGCAGGCGAGCCTGGTTGGTTTGAGCATCGGTCAGTTCCTTGTGGTGAGTTTGGTCGTTGGCCGCCAACCGCTGCTCGAGCGCCAGGCACTTGTCCTGATCGGTGCGCACCTACGCGGCGGCCGCGTTGCTGATGGCGCTCAGGTCATCCTGGTGAAGGCCGGCCTGCTCGGCGAGCTGCTTGCCTTAGCGCCAGTCTTGAACCTGCCAGGGACTGCTGCGCTGCCGGCCATCAGCATCACGGCCAGCGCCAGCACACCGATCATCTGCTGCGCCAGTGGCATCACGGCATATCCTTGAAGAAGACGTGACCACCAATAACTACGGTCTGCTTGGCCTTAGTCGCCCAAGCCGGCGTCTTCTTCATGGCGGTCGCGTAGTAGTGTGTCGCGCCAACGGTCGGATCCTGCACCTTGCCGTCAATCACCTGGTCAGCGGCGATCCATGCTTGGGCCAGTTCGCGGAACGGGATCTGCTTCGCGCCGCTCAAAATAGGCGAAGTTCGGGTCGTTCTTGTTCCAGCAACTGAACTGATACAGCTTCTGGCACACGCCGGCATAGCCCTCGCCCCACCATGACTTGGCCTTGCCGTCGTTCACACGGTTGCGGATTGTCCAGGCCACTGCGATTTGCCCAGCCAAGGTTTCGCCACGAGCCTCACCCCACAGTGTCCGTGCGAGGAGGTCACGGTCTTTTTCGTTTGCAGTCATTCATTTTTCTCCAGGCAAAAAAAATACCCGCTCAATGGCGGGCGCCGTCTGACTTTTGGTGTAAAAATGCAAATCCCAGCCACGAATTTAGGAATGCTCACGGATGACCTCGACACGCGCACCATTTCCCTCCGACTCCTTCAGGCTTCTCGCTGCCGAGGAAGCCAAACACTGGTGGTTCCGCGCTAGAAATCGAGTTCTTCTATGGGCTTTAAAAAACAAGATAGGCAACTTCAACAATTTTCTTGAAATAGGCTGTGGTACGGCTTTCGTTCTTGAGGGGGTTAGAAACAGCTATCCAAATGCAGACCTGTATGGATCTGAGTATTTTGAAGAAGGTTTGATCCATGCTAAAGAGCGAATTCCATCGGCGACTTTCGTTAAACTTGATGCAACTGCAATGTCAGATGAAGCTCGCTATGACGTCATTGGGGCATTCGATGTTATCGAGCATATTGAGCAAGACCAATTAGTTTTAGACAACTTGGCACGAGCCTTAAAGCAAGGTGGTTCTCTTATTATTTCAGTGCCTCAACATCGTTGGCTGTGGTCACATGTTGACGAATTCGCTTGTCACGTCCGTCGTTACACGCGAACAGAACTTATACAAAAAGTGAAAGCAGCAGGCCTTGAAGTGAAATACACCACTTCGTTCGTGAGCCTGCTTGTTCCTCTAATGTGGCTCTCTCGGGCGAAACCACAGGACGGCGAATATGATCCCATGACGGAATACAAAATCCCGCGCTGGCTCAATAAAATACTTGAACTGGTTATGAGTCTGGAATTGATCCTATTGAAGACAGGTATAAGGCTTCCTGTTGGCGGCTCTCTTCTCATGGTTGCTACGAAAAGCTAACGCAGCAGCGAAGACTTCCAAGCGGTTTAGTTGTGACTTCCTATTGTTAGTAGGTCCATTCAGATTTAAGCGACTCTTGAAATTTCAAATACCTAGAGTCGCTATCCTCTACCTCACAGTGATTGGCCCATACTGCCTGATCTTGAGGTGATCCAAACACGGCTATCACGTTCACTTTTTCGGCGCTATCGAATTGCGACGCTTTCGCCGCATTCAACGCTGAGAACGATCCACACGGGATAAAGTTTGCGGGCCACATATTTGGATGTGAGGACGACCAGGCTGTCATTCAGGAGGCAGACCTAATCAGCCAAGCAAACTTGATCGCCTGCATCGCAATGTATGGCGGAGCATAGGGACGGTAACCGTGCCCAGCGCCGCAGTGATTTCGGACATCACTTCCACTTACATGCCAGTTGCAAGGGGGCAATGGCTTGCCGCAGGCCAGAAATAGGGAAGGTCACCATTACCGGTGATTCGTTGTAGGGCGTGATACGGACAACTACCTGCTGAGCGTCGAATAGGTGCTTAACAACGGGAATAGCGTATTGACCGCCCCATTGACCAAGAGCCTTGTTGTCCGTGGAGGACGAAAAACTGTACGTCCGGGCTTTTTGATTATCAACTCGGTAGGTCACTTGTCCGTACTCCTCTGAATCAGCTAGAAAATTCCCGGCCAAGACGAAATACAACGACGTTGCCCCTTCGGCACAGCGAATATAAAGGTCAGCTGTATCGCGACCGCCGTACTGCTTCTCCACTACTTCTTTGGAGGTCGCGTGCAATACGATAGTTTTACTATCATCAATTTTTGAGACTGTCTCGCTAACTTCCCAGCTAGAAGCTTGCTCCACAGTGGAGACCGGGCGGTATTTCATGTCGTAGCATGCAAGACGTTTGCTATCTTCATTAATACCGGTGCAATCATCAGCGGCGTAACCGGTCGACCAGATTGAAGCTAGTAAGATTGACGATAGGATTCTCATTGATATCCCTTTCAAAATTTCCGATCTAGCATAGCGCCAAGATCATCCCTTACCCACTAGTGTTGCATACTTTGCGAGCCCTTCCCCGAGAGAAGCATGTGGCCGGAGCTCCCGTACGGGTATAGGCTATTTTGTCGATCCCTCACAACACCTGCGCTGATTGCCCTCATGCCGGCTTGAATTCAACGCTATTCAGCACTGCACGAAGGCGCTCAAATTGGATGCCTAGTCAAATCGCGGACAACAAAAAAGGGCCCACCTTTCGGTGAGCCCTTCTAGACCGCCCAGCAGAGCGGATTTTGTTTGGTAGGCGCGATTGGACTCGAACCAACGACCCCCACCATGTCAAGGTGGTGCTCTAACCAACTGAGCTACGTGCCTGCTGTGAGGCGGCATTCTACGGAATTCCGGAGGGGTGTCAACATCTTTTTTGCAGCTAACCCTATGAATATGCGAATTATTTAATTTCGCGGTGGTTAAGAAGATTTTCCGGTGGCTGGCGGTCGATTTTTAACTCGGGTAGGATCGATGCACTCGTAAAATATATTAAACAGAGGTTCCAGGATGGCGAACACCCCCTACCCCCAGTCATATTACGCCGCATCCGCGAATGCGGTTCCGCCGCGCCCGGNCTTACAGGATGACGTAGAGACTGATGTCTGCGTGATCGGTGCCGGTTACACCGGTCTGTCCTCTGCCCTGTTTTTGCTGGAGAACGGTTTCAAGGTCACGGTGCTGGAAGCCGCCAAGGTGGGTTTTGGCGCTTCTGGCCGTAACGGCGGGCAGATCGTTAACAGTTATAGCCGCGACATCGACGTGATCGAACGCAGCGTCGGCCCCAAGCAGGCGCAACTGCTCGGGCAGATGGCGTTTGAAGGCGGCAGGATCATCCGTGAACGCGTGGCAAAGTACCAAATCCAGTGCGACTTGAAGGACGGCGGCGTGTTCGCNGCNCTCACTGCCAAGCAGATGGGCCATCTGGAAGCGCAGAAACGTCTTTGGGAACGGTTTGGTCATACGCAGCTTGAGTTGCTGGATCAAAAGCGCATCCGTGAGATGGTGGCCTGCGAGCAATACGTCGGCGGCATGCTCGACATGAGCGGCGGTCACATTCATCCGCTGAACCTGGCGTTGGGCGAAGCGGCCGCGGTCGAGTCGCTGGGCGGCACTATTTATGAGCAGTCGCCAGCGGTCCGCATTGAGCGCGGCGCAAATCCGGTGGTGCATACGCCACAGGGCAAGGTCAGGGCCAAGTTCATCATCGTCGCGGGCAANGCCTACCTCGGGAACCTGGTGCCGGAGCTGGCGGCCAAATCGATGCCATGCGGCACACAGGTCATCACCACCGCACCGCTGGGCGATGAGCTGGCCAGGACGTTGCTGCCGCAGGATTACTGCGTCGAGGACTGCAATTATCTGCTCGATTACTACCGTCTGACCGGCGACAAGCGCCTGGTCTTCGGGGGCGGTGTTGTCTATGGCGCGCGGGATCCGGCAAACATCGAAGCCATCATTCGGCCGAAGATGCTCAAGGCGTTTCCGCAACTCAAGGACGTGAAGATTGATTACGCCTGGACCGGTAATTTCCTGCTGACCCTGTCGCGCCTGCCGCAGGTTGGTCGCCTGGGCGACAACATCTACTATTCCCAGGGTTGCAGCGGCCACGGCGTCACGTACACGCACCTGGCGGGCAAGGTGCTGGCCGAAGCGCTGCGTGGCCAGGCAGAGCGTTTTGATGCGTTTGCCGACCTGCCGCACTACCCGTTCCCGGGTGGGCAACTGTTGCGCACGCCGTTTGCTGCGCTGGGCGCGTGGTACTACGGGCTGCGGGACAAGTTCGGGTACTGACTGACACTGCAAAACCACTGCGGGTGCTCGCGATCGCGGAGGGTCAGTCAACACAGATATCGAATGTGATGGCCTCATCGCGGGCAAGCCCGGCTCCCACAGGGATCAGCGCATGGCTTTAGAGCCGATCCCGTGCGATGCCGCTGCGGATTCGCAGGATGTCGGCGAGTACGGCGAGGGCAATTTCCGCAGGGGTTTTGCTGCCCAGGTTCAGCCCGATGGGCGCATGAATACGCGCCAGCTCCGCGTCTCCCAAACCACCGATCCTGCGCAATCGCTCGAAGCGCTTCTGCGAGGTCTGCCGGGAACCCATCACACCGATGTAAAACGCCTCGGTGCGCACGGCTTCCATCATCGCCAAATCGTCGATGCGTGGATCGTGAGTCAAGGCCACCACGGCGGTGTCGCTGTGGCAGCCGCCGTCAGCAATGAACACCGACGGCAATTGACGGCGAATCTCGACGTTTTCCAGCACGACGCCTTCCAGCACCTCGTCGCGCGGATCACAGAGAATCACCTCGAACCCGAGGCCAACCGCAAACTCCGCGCACGCCTGGGCGACGCTGGAATACCCCGCCAACAGCAAGCGCTGAGCTGCGCCGATCCGCACGCGCACCCGGTCAATCTCACGTTCGATGCGCACGCCCTGCTCACGATCAGTGAACAGACTGCGTGCACCGCTGGCGAGATCAACCTCGCGGATCAGCCGCCGCTGGCCGAGCAACGCCGACTCCAGCTCCCGCAGATGAGCCTGCACCTCGCACTCGGGCTCAAGCTTCTCCACCAGCACATCGAGCACGCCGCCGCAGGGCAGACTCACGCGCGAACGCGGATCATCGCCTTCGCCATAACGAACGATGCTGACTGCATCAACAAACGCCCCCTCGGCGACGCGTTCGAGAAAGTCTTCCTCGACGCAGCCGCCGGACAGCGAACCGATCCAATGCCCGTCGCTGTTCACCGCCAGCAACGAGCCCGGCGCACGCGGCGCCGAGCCATAAGTGGCGAGCACCGTGCACAGCCAGATGCGCTGCCCGGCCATCGACCATTGCAGCGCCCGGCGCACGACTTGCAGATCGAGATGCTGCATGTCAGTGCGCCTTGTGCTCGAGTGGCGGCGCATCGGCCCGCAACGTCTGCACGTCGCTCACGGCCAGATCACCCGACTGACCACCCCACCCTTGACGCAGGTAGTTCAGCAGATCGGTGAGTTGCTCGTGGCTGAGCTTCTCGGCGAACCCCGGCATCGGTTGCATGTGTTCGAACCCGGCGAATTTCTGCTCACCAATGCCGTCGTCGATCACCCGCACCAGGTTGCGCGGATCTTCCAGGCGCAGCGTGGTGTTGCCGCGCATGGCCACGGCGATGTGCGGCTTGCCCTCGCCGCCGACCGCGTGGCAACCGGCGCAAACGTTCAGGTAATCCTGACGACCGCGCTGGGCGCTGGCACTGAGTTTGTCCAGCGGCACGTCGGTCAGTACCTTCGCGGCCGGCGGTTGATCGCCGAGCAGGAAGGTCGCCATCGCCGCCAGGTCCGGGTCATTGAGGCCTTGGGTGCTGTTGTGAAACACCGGGAACATCTCGTTGAACATCGTGCCTTGGGCGCTCATGCCGTGTTTGAGGAACGAGCTCAGGTCCTGATGATTCCAGCCGCGAGCGGCCAGGTCGTTGGCCAGCAGGCTAGGCGCCAGATAGCCGTTGAGCACGCCGCCGGTCATGCGTTTGTCCTGCTGCATCGAACCGGGCAATCCACGTGGCGTGTGGCATTCGCCGCAGTGGCCGAGCACATCGACCATGTATTGACCGCGCTTGAAAGCTTCGCTTTTGCCGTCGGCCGGCGCCAGCTTCACGTCCTTGCCGTAGAGCATGTTCCAGCCCGTCAAGCCCAGGCGCACGTTGAACGGAAAGCTCAGGCTCGTGACCGGCGCTGCCCGTTCGATCGGCTCGACGGTTTTCAGGTACGCGTGAATCGCATCGGAATCTGCGCGCGGCATCAAGTGATACGAGGTGTATGGCATCGCCGGGTACAGGTTCGCGCCATCGCGACGCTTGCCCTCGGTGAGCGCGGCGAAGAATTCGTCATCGTTGTACAAACCGATGCCGTGCTCTTTGCTCGGGGTGATGTTGGTGCCGTAAATCGTGCCGAACGGCGAGACGATCGGTAGACCACCCGCATACGGCGCGCCACCCGGCGCGGTGTGGCAGGCCATGCAATCGGCGGCACGGGCAAGATAGGCGCCGCGATCGACTTGCTCATCCGCATGAGCCAGCAAGACAGGCGCTGCCAGACCCACCGCCAACGCCAGGCGGGACAGTAAATGCTTCATGCTCAACCCTCCTTGACCAGGCCGAGATCGGTCAGCACGTTGCGCGTCGCGCTGTAATACCGCACGTAGCCGGTGCAGCGGCAGATGTGGTGACCGAGGCTGTCCTCGATGACTTTTTCCAGCTGGCTTTTGACGATGGGCTGACGCTGCAGCTTCTCTACCAAAACCGTCGCGGCGTTCACAAAACCCGGCGCGCAGTAGCTGCACTGGAAAGCGAACTCATCGACGAAGCGTTGCTGGATCGGATTGAGTTCGACGACCTGGCCCTGCTCATCGCGGGTCGCGTGGCCTTCAATGGTCCGCACCTTTTTGCCTTCGAAATAATGCGCACCGGTGATGCAGGTGCGCACTTCTTCGCTGGTGCCGTCCGGGTTGTCGACGATTACGACGCAGGCGTGACAAATGCCCTGGCCGCAGCCAAGGCGCGAGCCGGTGAGGTTTTTGTATTCGTGCAGGTAGTCGATCATCGGCAGGTCATCAGGGATGTCCACCGGGCCGACGGATTGACCGTTGAGGGTCAGTTGAAGCGGACGGTTAGCCATTGAGGGCCTCCTTGATGCGTGCAGAAGTGATGGGCAGGTCGCGGACCCGTTTGCCGATGGCATGCGCCACGGCGTTACCGATGGCACCGACCACCGGGATCATCACCACTTCGGCGATGCCCTTGGATGGATCGCTCGGCGACAGCGGCGGCAGGATCTCGGCCGTCTGCTTCCAGACCGCCACGTGGCGCGCCATTGGCAAGCGGTAGCGGTTGAAATTCCAGTCGCCCTCCCCCGGCCCGCCTTCGTACAGCGGCATCTCTTCCATCAGCGCATGGCCGATACCCATCGCGATCCCGCCTTCGAGCTGGCCCTTGACCAGTTCTTCCACCAGCACCCGACCGCACTCGACCCACGAGTGATGGTTGAACACTTGCACGTCGGCGGAGCCCTTGTTCACTTTCAGCTCCACCAGCGTCGCGACCGGGCTGTAATAAGTCACCGCCGCGTTGTTCAACTGCGTGTCCGGGTAATGCACGTTCTGGCGATCCAGCAAGTGGAAACCGGCACTGTTCATCTGCGCTTTTTTCACGCTCGGCGCACCGTCGCCGTACTTCACCGCCAAGCCGTCCAGCGGCAGACGTTCGCGCACGCCGTCGATGCTGAACTCGGCCTCGGCCCAGCTCCAGCGGTTAAAACCGTGCACGGTCGCGCCAGTCACCAAGCCTTTTTCGTGGGCGTGTTTGGCCAGTTGTTCGAAGCTCAGCGGCTGCATGCCGTTGGCGGTGAGTCGGCCATCGACCCAATGCGCATCTTCACGGCGCACCACATACGGGTTGGCCTGGCCGCCGTAAGGGCCCTGGCCCCAGATCTGCAACGCCGCCGGCCACAAACCGTGGTTGAACAACACGCGCGCCGCTTCACGGGTGGCGTGGCTGAAGTAGTAGGCGGAATTGGTCGCCGATGAGGCCGAGGCGAGCTTGCCGACCCAGCGCGGATTGCGCAGCACATTGTCCTGCTCGGCCTGGCTCATGAGGTACGGGTTGCCGCCGGTGATCAGCTGCAACTCTTTCCATTCGGTCTCGCCGGTCTTCACTTCAGTCGCCGGGACGCCAAGGAAATCCGCCACGACCAAGGCTTGCGAGGTGGACATGCCGGTACCGATTTCGATACCGATGTGGCGCAGGCTGATGTGCCCATCAGCGGTGAATTCGATGCTGGCCATCGGCGCTTCAGAACCGGTGCCGAAGTCTTTCTGGCAGATGGCAAAACCGACGCCGTACCAGTTGTCCGGGTCCTGGGATTCGCGCTGCTTTTTGATCGCGTCGCGGTTTTTCCAGACTTCGTGCACGGCTGCTTTGTCGAGAATCTCGTGCAGGCGCAACGCACCTGCCGGCACCGCGCCCTGGGTGTTTTTCATGCCCGAGACCATGGCGTTTTTCTTGCGCAGATCAATGGCGTCGATGCCGAGGCGATCGGCAATTTCATCGACCATCATCTCGGTGGAAGCCATGCTTTGCAGCGTGCCGTAACCGCGCATCGACCCGGCTTCAACGGCGCGGGAATGGTAGGCGGTGACCTGCAAATCGTTCTGCGGCATGTAATAGATCGATTGCGCCGACGTGGCACCAACCGCCGCCACCGATGGGCTGTAGTTGATCCGTCCACCGCCGTCGACGTTCATCTCGGCGCGGAAAATCTTGAAGCTGTGATCGGTCTTGTCCACCGCCAGTTGGTAGCGGATATCGAACGGGTGACGCTTGATGCCGCTCTGGAACTGCTCATAACGATCGTTGGCCAGACGCACCGGCACGCCGGCGCCGTACAACGCCGCAAGCGCTGCGTAGTACACGAAAATGTTGTGGTCTTTGGAGCCATAACCGACGGTGTAGCCCGGGTGCATGTTCAGGTTGGCCAGGCCGAAACGCGACGGCGCGATCATCTTCGCGGTCTCGGTCGCGGTTTCCAGCGGGCACTGGGTGGCAACGACGAAATGCAGGGTCTTGGTCGCGGGGTCGTACCAGCCGTTTCCGTTGTCCGGCTCCATCGCGGCCGGTTCGATCGAAGGGGTTTTGTAGCGCTCGTCGAACACCAGCCAGTTGTCGGGTGGCGTGTCGATCTGTTGCTTCATGCGCTCGGCGTAGAACAAACCGCGCTCGGTCAGGTTGCCGTGCAGGTCCGGCTGGGAATTCCACACCGGGCGACGGTTTTTCAACATCGGGAACAGGATCGAATCCTTGAGGCTGGCGAATTCGTCTTCGTCCGCCGAGGTCGCCCCGCCGACGCGCACGTAGCGGAAACTGCCGTAGGGATCGCCTTCGTAGAACGGCACTTTGTCGCCGTAACGAATCGCTTTGTCATTGAATTTGAGCTTGGCCTTGGCCTGACGGAAACGCTCGAAGTCGTTCCAGATCAGGATCGCCACCGGGTGACCGATGAACATCGGCACCTTGCCCTCCGGCAGCAGAGGATCCGGTGCGTGTTCCTCCGGGAAAGCGATGCCGTCCTTGTCCAGGTCGGCGGCGGTGACGATGCGGTCCGGCTGCACGTCGGTGCCGAGCCACGTCAGGTCGTAACCGGCATAAATGCGATCAGCCTTGGTGGTTTTCAGCAGCATGGCGTGGCCTTGCTGCTGCGGCCAGCCCGGCATGTCCTTGGCGCGGATGTCGCGGGCAAACACTTTGCTGCCGCAGACCTTGGACAAGGCATCGTTACGCGAGCGCGCCTTGCCGTTGTTGCCAAGCCATTGCTCGGACGGCACGGTCACGCTGTTTTCCATCAAGGCCGCCAGCGCCTGACTGCTGAGTGGCGTGAGCGTCACGCTCACACCCGCCACCAGCCCGCCCTGAAGGAACGAGCGCCGGGATATTTCACGGTTGGACATGGATCATCCTCTGGGCGGTTATGGGTCCGCCCTTCTGGTTATGTTCTGGGGATCTCGAGTCTTGCAGAAGCCCTTTTTGACGAGGCAAAGGGCTGTGTTGGCAGTGCAAAGCTGACCGAAAGGTTAACTTTATAGATTTATGGGCTTTTAGAAAACAACTGGTAACAAAAATCTGACCAAAGAATCAAAAAACCGCCGCTTTTCGGCGGAGCAAATCGATGAACAAACCCAACTCCCGGCTGATGTGTTCGCCCTTGCGCAGCAGCAATCCGAACGGCGCCAGTTGCACATCCAGCGCAACAGGCAGCGCCACCACCAGACCCATTTTCAGGTAGTCGCGCAACGCGGTTTCCGAGAGCACCATGATGGCGTCGGTCAGTTGAATCAGTTGCTGCATCGAGTACACCGAGCTGCATTCGATGATGTCGGCGGGTGTCGGCAAGGCCAGGCGCTGCAAGGCCTGATCCAGCCCGATGCGCGCCGGGCTGGTTTCCGGTTGCAGGATCCACGGCCAGCCGCTGACCAGTTCCGAGAGTTCGAGTGTTTCCCGTTGCGCCAAGGGATGACCGGCGTGAACGACAACCAGCAACCGTTCGTTGCCCAGCTGTTCGAACTCGTAATGTTCGCTGTCGGTGGCAGCGTTGCGCCGGGCAATGGCGAGGTCGATGCGGCCCTGCTCCAGTAACTGGATCACCTGGTCGCTGGTGTCGCCCATGATGCGAATGCGCAACTGCGGATTGAGCGCCTTGATTTCGGCAATCGAATCCATCACCAGGTCCGGCGCAGCGCCCATGATGGTGCCGATGGACAGATAACCGTAACCGCCCTGCTGCCGCGCGATTAGGTCTTCGGCGCAGCGGTCGAGGCCGCTGATGGCGGATTCGGCGAAACGAATCAACTCACTGCCCAGCGCCGTCGGCCGCATTCCGCGGGGCAGTCGCTCGAACAGATCGCAGCCGAACATGTCTTCAATCTCATGGAGCATTCGGGTCGCCGCCGGTTGCGACATGTTCAGGCTTTGCGAGGCGCGATGCAGGTTCTGACTGCTGCTGAGCGTCACCAGCATGTGCAAATGCTTGTAGCGCAGGCGGTTGAGCAGGCTGCGGGAGATGATCGGCGTGGTCATGGCGGGCCTTTGTTATCGATACCTTCAAGGTATCAGTTGTGAGCTAGATTCGATTTGTAACGCATCGATCCACGGCCGTACAGTCTTTCCCATAAGAACAAATGCCCTACCAAAGGAAAACTGCGATGAAGACTCTACCCGCGCCTCTGCTCGCCAAAATTTCCTGGCGGCTGCTCCCCTTCCTGCTACTGATGTACATCATGGCCTTCCTCGACCGCGCCAACGTCGGGTTCGCCAAGCAAGCCTTTCAAGCCGACACCAATATCAGCGACGCCGCTTTCGCCTTCGGCGCCGGGGTGTTCTTCGTCGGTTACGCGCTGCTCGAAGTGCCGAGCAATCTGATCCTGCACCGCGTCGGCGCCCGTCTGTGGATGTGCCGGATCATGGTCACCTGGGGCCTGGTCTCCGCCGCCATGGTCTTCGCTCACACCGAAACCAGCTTCTACGTCCTGCGCTTTTTGCTGGGCGTGGCCGAGGCCGGTTTCTTCCCTGGTGTCATTCTTTACCTCACCTACTGGTTCCCCAGCGCCGCGCGTGGCAAAGCCATGGGCTTTTTCTACTTCGGTGCACCGCTGGCGTTCATCTTTGGCAGCCCGTTGTCTGGCTTGCTGCTGGAGCTGGACGGATTTGCCGGCGTCCACGGCTGGCAATGGCTGTTCGCGGTTGAAGGCTTGATGGCCACGGCGGTGGGCGTCTGGGCCTATTGGTATCTGGACAATCGCCCGGCCGACGCGAAGTGGCTGACGGTTGAAGAACGCCAGCAAGTGCAAGGCATCCTGGATCAAGAAGACAGCCACAAACAGAATCACGGCCGCAGCTTGCTCAACGTTCTGTGCCAACCCTCAATCCTGTACTTGTGCCTGATTTATCTGCTGATTCAGGCCAGCGTCTACGGCGTGGTGTTCTATCTGCCGACCCAGGTCGGCGGGCTGTTGGGCACCAAGGTCGGGCTGATGGTCGGGTTGGTCACGGCAATTCCATGGATCTGCGCGATCGTCGCGGCGTACCTGATCCCCGGCTACAGCGACCGCACCGGCGAACGTCGCCGCACCGCCTGCCTGACGTTGCTGATGTCCGCAGCCGGGATCGCCTGCTCGGTCACCTTTGCCAGCCCGTTCCTCGGCATCGTCGCCCTGTGCTTCGCCGCTTCCGGTTTCATCGCTGTGCAACCGGTGTTCTGGACCTTCCCTTCCAGCTATCTCGCCGGCAGCGCCGCTGCAGCCGGGATCGCTTTGATCAATTCGTTCGGTGCCCTCGGCGGCTTCATCGCCCCGGTCCTGAAGAACTGGGCCGAAGGCGCCTTCCATTCACCGGCCGCAGGCTTGTACGTGCTGGCTGGCACCACTGTCATCGCCGCGTTGCTGGTCCTGGGCATCCGCTCACCCGTCCAGAAGCCTTCCAACACACCGGCCACCGCTTAACCTGAGGAGTCACACCATGGGCATTCCAACCATCAAACACGTCCGCGCCTTCACGTTGAGAGGCGGCGGCGCGGATTATCACGATCAGGCGGACGGTCACTGGATCGACGATCACATTGCCACGCCGATGAGCAAATACCCCGAGTACCGCCAGAGCCGCCGCACCTTCGGCATCAACGTGCTCGGGACCCTGGTGGTCGAGATCGAAGCCAGCGACGGCACGGTTGGTTTCGCCGTCACCACCGGCGGCGAGCCTGCCGCGTACATTGTCGAAAAACACCTGGCGCGTTTCCTCGAAGGCGCACGGGTCACCGACATCGAAAAAATCTGGGACCAGATGTACCAATCGACCCTGTATTACGGTCGCAAAGGCATCGTCATCAACACGATCTCCGGGGTTGATCTGGCGTTGTGGGACTTGCTCGGCAAGATCCGCAAAGAGCCGGTGCATCAGTTGCTCGGCGGTGCGGTGCGCGACGAATTGCAGTTCTACGCCACCGGCGCCCGTCCGGACCTGGCGCAGAAAATGGGTTTCATCGGCGGCAAGATGCCGTTGCACCACGGCCCGGCCGAAGGCGAGGAAGGCCTGCGCAAGAACCTCGAAGAACTGGCGACCATGCGCGAACGGGTCGGCCCGGACTTCTGGCTGATGCTTGATTGCTGGATGAGCCTGGACCTCAACTACGCCACCAAACTGGCGGTCGGCGCCCACGAGTACGGCTTGAAGTGGATCGAAGAAGCCCTGCCGCCGGACGATTACTGGGGCTACGCGGCCCTGCGCAGCAACGTGCCCAAAGGCATGCTGGTGACCACCGGCGAACACGAAGCGACCCGTTGGGGTTTCCGCATGCTTCTGGAAATGGGCTGCTGCGACATCATCCAGCCGGACGTTGGCTGGTGCGGCGGCATCACCGAGCTGGTGAAAATCTCGGCGCTGGCAGACGCCCATAACGCGCTGGTCATTCCCCACGGTTCTTCGGTTTACAGCTACCACTTCGTCGCCACCCGGCATAACAGCCCGTTCGCCGAGTTTCTAATGATGGCGCCGAAGGCGGACGAAGTAGTGCCGATGTTCCACCCGCAATTGCTCGGCGAGCCGGTGCCGGTGAATGGCCGCATGCGCCTGTCGGCACTCGACCAGCCAGGTTTCGGCGTGACCCTCAACCCGGAATGCCAACTGCATCGGCCGTATAACCGCTGAGAAAGGACCCCGCCATGAACATGCCTCACAACGCTTTCAAGGCCGCGCTGAATAATCCGGCGACCCAATACGGAATCTGGGCCGGTTTCGCCACCGGCTACGCCGCCGAAATCGTCGCCACCACCGGCTACGACTGGATGCTGATCGACGGTGAACACGCGCCAAATACTGTGCCCGGCGTACTCGCGCAATTGCAGGCGGTGGCGCCCTACTCCACCGCGCCAGTGGTGCGCGCGGTCACGGGCGACGCCAACCTGATCAAGCAACTGCTGGATATCGGTGCGCAGACGCTGATGATCCCGATGGTCGAAACCGCCGAGCAAGCGGCCGCCCTGGTGCGCGCCATGCGTTACCCGCCCCACGGCGTTCGCGGCGTCGGCGGCGGCTTGACCCGCGCCACGCGCTGGGACGGCGTGCCTGATTACCTCAACACTGCCCATGAACAGTTGTGCCTGATCGTTCAGGTGGAATCGCGGATTGGCGTGGAAAACGTCGAAGCGATCGCCGCCGTCGAAGGCGTCGACGCGGTGTTTATCGGCCCGGCGGATTTGTCCATCGGCCTCGGCCATGCTGGCAACCCTGGCCATCCTGAAGTTCAGGAACGTATCCAGCACGCGGTGAAAGCAACGCTCGCCGCCGGCAAGGCCTGCGGCATCCTCGCGCCAAACGAAGAAGACGCGCGCCGCTATCAAAGCTGGGGCTGCCAGTTCATTGCCGTGGCCATCGACATCAGCCTGCTGCGCCAAAGCGCCATGACCACCCTCGCCCGTTACCGCGCACCGGCCACCGAACACGCGCCGTCGCGCACTTACTGATCAGCCAAGGAGTCGCCCCAATGTCGTCCGTGCCTGTGTACGAAAACTTCATCAACGGCCAGTTCGTGGCCAGCGCTACCCATCTCGATGTGATCAACCCGGCCACGGGTGTCGTGCTGTCGAAAGTCCCGGCCTCGACGGCCGAAGACGTCGACCGCGCCCTTGCCGCCGCGCGCGCCGCGCAAAAGGACTGGTCGCGCAAACCGGCGATTGAGCGCGCCGGGCATCTTCGCCGGATCGCCGCCAAGCTGCGGGAGAACGTCCAGCACTTGGCACGCACCATCACCCTGGAACAAGGCAAGGTCAGCGGTTTGGCGGAGGTGGAAGTCAATTTCACCGCCGATTACCTCGACTACATGGCCGAGTGGGCCCGGCGCATCGAAGGTGAAATCATCACCAGCGACCGGCAGAACGAAAACATCTTTCTGTTTCGCAAACCACTGGGCGTGGTCGCCGGGATTCTGCCGTGGAATTTCCCGTTCTTCCTGATCGCCCGCAAGATGGCGCCGGCCCTGCTGACTGGCAATACCCTCGTGATCAAACCCAGTGAAGAAACCCCGAACAACTGATTCGAATTCGCCCGACTGGTGGCCGAAACCGACCTGCCGCCCGGCGTGTTCAACGTGGTCTGCGGCGACGGTCGAGTGGGCGCGGCGCTCAGTGCGCATAAGGGCGTGGACATGATCAGCTTCACCGGTAGCGTCGACACCGGCTCACGAATCATGGCCGCCGCCGCACCGAACATCACCAAACTCAACCTGGAACTGGGCGGCAAGGCGCCGGCCATTGTGCTGGCGGATGCCGACCTCGATCTGGCAGTAAAAGCCATTCGCGATTCGCGGATCATCAACAGCGGCCAGGTGTGCAATTGCGCCGAGCGGGTGTACGTCGAACGCAAGGTCGCCGACCCGTTTATCGAACGCATCGCAGCGGCGATGAGCGCGACCCGTTATGGCGATCCGATTGCTCAGCCTGAGGTGGAAATGGGTCCGCTGATCAACCGTCAGGGCCTGGACAGCGTCAACCGCAAAGTGCGCACGGCCTTGAGCCAGGGCGCGAGTCTGGTCAGCGGTGGGCAGATTGCCGATCTACCGAACGGCTTTCACTTCCAGCCCACGGTATTGGCCGGGTGCAGCGCCGACATGGAAATCATGCGCGAAGAGATTTTCGGCCCGGTGCTGCCGATCCAGATTATCGACGACCTCGACGAAGCCATCGCCCTGGCCAACGACTGCGACTATGGCCTGACCTCGTCGATCTACACCCGCGACCTGAGTAAAACCATGCACGCGATGCGTGAGCTGGATTTTGGCGAGACTTACGTCAACCGGGAGAACTTCGAGGCTATGCAGGGCTTCCATGCCGGGGTGCGTAAATCCGGGATTGGCGGCGCGGATGGCAAGCATGGGTTGTATGAGTACACCCATACCCATGCGGTTTACTTGCAAGGCTGAGCCTGGCGGTGTTGCTGACGCCGCCATCGCGGGCAAGCCCGCTCCCACAGGGTTCTTGGAGTTCACTCAATGTGTGGAACAACACAGATCATTGTGGGAGCGGGCTTGCCCGCGATGGCGTCATGTCAGTCAAAGCTATCCGTCAGAAATCCACGGTCGCAGAAAGCAGGTAGGTCCGCGGCGTCGACAGCGTCAGACCCGGCTCGCTGTCATCCGACGCCCCGGCCGAACTCCAGTAGCGCTTGTCTGCCACGTTCTCGATGTTGGCGCGCAATGTGATGTTCTTTTCCTCGACCTTGAACGCGTAGCGCGCGCCCACGTCGAAACGCTCCCACGAATCGATCTCCTTGTTGTTGGACTGGTCCAGATACTGCGAACTGGAATAGATGCCGCGACTGGTGAGGGTCAGGCCCTCAACCGTCGGCACATCCCATTCTGCGCCCAGGTTGACGTTGTATTTGGGCGTGGCCGGTGCGCGATTGCCGTCAAAGGTGCCGTGGGTGGTGTTCGTCAGTTCGCTGTCGATATACATCACGCCGCCGAGCAGACGAAAGCCTTTGAGCGGCTCGCCGAACACACTCAGTTCCACACCCGTATTTTCACGCTTGCCGTTCGGGCCGAAGACCCGCGTTGTGGCGTTGGTCTCATAGGCCGGCTGCTTGATCCGGAACACCGCAGCGGTCAGGGCAAACGCGCCAGCGTCATACTTGGCGCCGACCTCGACCTGGCGGCTGATGAATGGCGGGAAGATTTCATCTTCGTTGATCGAGGTCGAAGGCGCGATTTTGCCCTGGCTCAAGCCTTCCATGTAGTTGGCATATAGCGACAGTTTGTCGGTGGCTTTGAAGAGGATGCCGCCCGATGGCGAGACTTTTTCCTCGTCNTACGCNGTGTCGCCTTTGACGTTATCNGTCCAGTCATCGACCTTCACCCGCTGCCAGCGNGCACCGAGGGTCAGTAACAGCCGGTCATCAAAGAACCCCAGGGTGTCGGACAACGCCACGCCGCTGAAGCGGTTTTCGGTATAGACCTTCGGATCCTGTCGCGTCGGCCGCACCGGCGTAGGTGTTTCCACAGGGTTGTAGAGGTTGCTGGGGGCCGCCGCGTAACGTGCGCCGCCATTTTCGAAGTCCATGTAGAAGTAGCTGGCCGCCAGGTTGATCTCATGGCTAACGGGTCCGGTATGCAACCANTTGCGCACCCCAGCCGTGGCCGTCCGGACGTTTTCATCGCGGGTGAAATCACGGGGTTGAACGCTGAAATCGCCCTTGTCGTTGGTGACCGCCACGGCATGCCGGAGGAAGTCATGGTTGCTTTTACGCGCGCCCACGCCGCCGTAGAGCATGACGGAATCGTTGACGTCGAATTCGGCGTTCACCGTGCCGAAGGTGTCGTTGGTACTCGCCTTGCTCCAGGGTTGCGCATAGTTGTGACGCACATCGCTGGCATGTGGAACCTGTGCGTTGGCGTTGACCTGCACGCGCTCCTGCGGCGCGTCGGTGTCACGCTCGGTACGCCCGATGTCCGTGGAGAGGCGCAAACGCTCGCCGCGAAAATCCAGGCCCAACACGGCCATTTCACGGTCGACACTCTGGTGATCCCATTCGGTATCGCCGGACTGCTTCACGCCGTTGAAACGGATGCCGAACTTGTTGTCTTCACCAAAGCGCCGGCCAACATCCACGGCACCGCCGACCTGGCTGTCGGAAGCGTACATACCGGTCAACGAGGTGATGTCCTTGTCGGTGGCGCGCTTGGGCACCACGTTGATCCCGCCGCCGACGCTACCGCGTGGCGAGATACCGTTGATCAGCTGGCTCGGGCCTTTAAGGACGTCGACCCGCTCGGCCATCTCCATGTCGATGGTGTAGGTCGGCAGCACGCCATAGAGGCCGTTGTAGGCCACATCACTGTTGAACAGGCTGAACCCGCGAATCGTGAATTGCTCATAGCGCCCACCCGCCGGGTTGGTGGCGCGCACCGACGGATCGCTGGCAACCAGGTCTCCCAGTGTGCGCGCCTGCTGGTTCTTCACCGCATCAGCGGTGTAGGTGGTCATGCTGAACGGCGTTTCCATAAAGTCGTTGGAGCCCAGCAAGCCTTGCGAACCGCGACGCGCGACTTGGCCGCCAGCATACGGATCGCCGTCCACCGGATCGATGGAGCCGAGAATCGAGGTCGCGCCGAGTTGCAGACCGCTGCCTTCGGGAGTCGGGGTCAGGATGTAGGCCTGTTCGCCCACTGGCTGCAATTGCAGGCCGGAACCCTGCAGCAGCCGGGCAAAGCCCTCCTCCACGGCGAATTCGCCGGACAGACCGGGGCTGTTACGCCCGCTCACCAGCGCCGGGTCAACCGAAAGGTTGACGCCCGCCAGACCGGCAAAACGGGTCAGTGCTGCGCTGAGGCTGCCTGCCGGCACCTGATAACTGCGTCGAGGCGCGTCTTCGGCCCAACCGGCGGTGATAAACAAAGGACAGGCGCTGAGGCTCAGCAACAGGCTCAAGTGCATTAACGGGCGCAGGCGGGATGAAGCCAGACGCGGACTCGACGGGAACACTGCGGGCATTGAAGAAGCTCTCTTGATTCGTTCACTTGCCTTGAATGACAAGCGACGCGAAAAAAGGGGACACACTTCAAACACTATTTTTGCGCGGCAGCAGCGTGACCCAATAACGCGTACGCGAATGCACCTCCAGCGGCAAGCTGGCCGCCAGCAGCGCCAGGATACGATCGGTGTCTTCGAGGCGAAAACTGCCGGTGACACGCAGGGATTCCAGTTCCGGCTCCCAGCGCAGCACACCCGGGCGATAGGTGCTGAGTTCGCGCAAAAAATCCCCCAGCGGTTGGTTCTGTGCCATCAACACACCGTCTCGCCAGCCCGGAGCAAGCACGTCGAAGGGTTCCACAGCGCCGGCACCTGCCGCCTGAAGGCTGACTTGCTGGCCTGCGCGCAATGAAAAGACCGATCCGCGCAAAGGCTGCAGCTGCACCGTGCCGTTGAGCACCGACACCCGGCAACCCGTCTGCCACTGGCGAACACACACTTCGCTTTGACTGACGACTACCTGACCGAAGTGAGTCTGTATCGTCAGCGGCGACGAACCGGGGACTTTCAAGGCTATCTCGCCCTCCACAAGCTTCAGTAGCCGATTGTTCAGATCGATATCGACGGCGCTCGCAGTGTTCAATTGCAGCGAGCTGCCATCGGCCAACCGGACTTTCTTGCCCTCCCCGGTCGCTGTCCTGAAGTCCGCGCTCCAGACATCCAGAGGCAACTGCCGACTGATCAGCCAAGCGGTCGGCACCAACGCCACCGCTCCGATGGCGCGCTTGAGTACCGCACGCCGGCTCGGCTGCGGCCGATCCAGACTGGCCATCGCCAAGGCTGACGGCACGTCAGCAAAACGTTGACGCAAGCGTTGCGCTTTCTGCCAGGCCTGCTCGTGGCTGGAATGGCTGTCGCGCCAGCTCTGTAACTCGGCTCGGTCTCGCTCATTAGCAGTGCCCGATTCCATGAGCGCCAGCCACTGCGCGGCAGCCCGTATGACTTGGCGGGCGTCTGCCGAAGGGGCTGAACCGATCACAGGTCCACCAGCAGGCAGTGTTCGTAGGCTTGGGCCATGTAGCGCTTGATCGTGCGTTCGGAGACTTGCAGGCGCTCGGCGATTTCCTGGTAACCCAGGCCTTCCAGTTGGCTCCAGAGAAATGCCCGTCGTACCGGGGGCGGCAATCCATCGAGCAATTCGTCGAGGGCTTGCAGGGTTTCCAGCAGGATCCAGCGCTGCTCGGGGGATGGCACGCAGTCTTCAGGCAGCAGCGCCAGTGCATTGAGGTAAGCCTGTTCGAGGCTGCGGCGCTTGTAGAAGTTGGTCAGCAGCCGTTTGCCCACGGTCGCCAGGTAAGCGCGGGGCTCTTGCAGGTCAGCAATGTGCTGGGAGCTGGCAAGCACGCGCACGAACGTATCCTGGCTCAGGTCCGCCGCATCATGACCATTGCTCATGCGTCGTCTCAACCAGCTTTCGAGCCAGCCGCGATGGTCGCGGTACAAGTCATGGAAGGTTTGCTCCTCCGGCATCGCTGCATCGCTCATTTCAAGAAGCCCTGTGCCAAGGAGTTATCGTAAATGAGAGTGATTCTAATTAATGTCGGGCGTATGAAGGAAGCCCTTTATGCATCGACTGAGCAGAAAGGTTCAATGAGGAGGGTATTGAGGAGAGGAAAAGCCAAATCGCAGACACAAAAAACCCCGGTCTTTCGACCAGGGTCTTTGCTATCGACTCGAAGATTGCNAACNGCTTGCTTTGTGCTTCAAGGCGTTCAGTGGGCCTTGAGGCAGATATGGCGCAGCGGACGGGACTCGAACCCGCGACCCCCGGCGTGACAGGCCGGTATTCTAACCGACTGAACTACCGCTGCGTATCGCTTTGGACTTGCGTCCAAGTAACTCGTCTGACTGAAAGCTCCGAGACTTTTCAATCTCTCTTTCAATCTCGAATCAGGGCAAGCCTGACTCGGAAAATATGGCGCAGCGGACGGGACTCGAACCCGCGACCCCCGGCGTGACAGGCCGGTATTCTAACCGACTGAACTACCGCTGCGCGTCGGTGCA
>NZ_NMOJ01000240.1 GCF_002251635.1 Pseudomonas mandelii | reverse complement strand
CTTTTAANGGCTTCCNTCTTGCTNNCGCAAAACTCTCAAGAAGTGGTGGGTGATGACGGGATCGAACCGCCGACCCTCTGCTTGTAAGGCAGATGCTCTCCCAGCTGAGCTAATCACCCTTTGCTTCGTTGAGGCCGCGAAATTTACGCAGGTAGCGGACCTAAGTCAATAGCCCGCTTGAAGTTTTTCTGAAAAAGACAAAATTGCTTCAAGACGGCTAGACNNNCTACTNTGGGAGCGGGCTTGCTCGCGAAGGCGGCGGCACATCCAACACAAATGCTGGCCCGGTCGCCGCTGGATTACTCGCTGTAAATCATCTTCTTGGTCATGCCGCCATCGACCACAAACTCCTGCCCGGTGACAAACCCCGCCTGACGCGACAGCAACCACGCCACCATCGCCGCCACGTCTTCAACCGTACCCACCCTGCCCGCCGGATGCTGGGCGTGATCGGCATCGGTCAATGGCTCGGCACGCCGAGCGGCAGGATCACGCGCATCGATCCAACCAGGGCTCACGGCGTTAACCCGCATNTCTGGCCCNAGACTCATGGCCAAGGCGTGAGTCAGGGCCAGCAGGCCGCCCTTGCTCGCCGCGTAGGCTTCGGTGTCGGGCTCTGACTGGCGGGCGCGGGTCGACGCCAGGTTGACGATGGCACCGCCGTGGGCGCGCAGATACGGCGCACAGTGCTTGGCCAACAGCATCGGCCCACTGAGGTTCACCGCCAGCACCCGGTTCCAGTAAGCCAGGTCAAGGCTCTCCAGGGTGATATTGCGCGGGTCGGCCACTGCCGCGTTGCACACCAACGCATCCAGGCGCCCGAACTGGCCCAGCACTTCGGCGACGCCCTGGGCGACTTGTTTCTCGTTCGAGACGTCCATGGCGATGAACCAGGCGTTTGCGCCCAGCACTTTAGTCACTTTCGAACCACGCTCTCGATCAAGGTCGGTCAGCACCACCTGCCAGCCTTCGCTGATCAGCCAGGCCGCGATCCCCAACCCGATGCCGCGTGCGGCACCGGTGACCAGTGCAACGCGGCCATGGGTGCCGGTACCCGGCGTCGCCAACTCGATCACAAGGCCGCCAACCCGCGTGCCAGATCGGCTTGCAGGTCAGCGACATCTTCCAGGCCCACGGCGATGCGAATCAGGCTGTCACGGATGCCCGCCGCTTCACGCTCTTGCGGGGTCAGACGACCGTGGGAAGTGGTGCCTGGGTGAGTAATAGTGGTTTTGCTGTCACCCAGGTTGGCGGTGATGGAGATCAAGCGCGTCGCATCGATAAAGCGCCAGGCGCCTTCTTTGCCACCCTTNACCTCGAAACTCACCACGGCACCGAAACCTTTCTGCTGACGCAGGGCCAGTTCGTGCTGCGGATGGCTCTTGAGGCCAGCGTAATGGACCTTCTCGATACCGTCCTGCTGCTCCAGCCACTCGGCCAAAGCCTGCGCATTGGCGCAATGGGCTTTCATGCGCAGGCTGAGGGTCTCCAGACTCTTGAGGAAGATCCAGGCGTTGAACGGGCTCAGGCTCGGGCCAGCGGTACGCAAGAAGCCCACCACTTCCTTCATCTGTTCGCTGCGGCCAGCAACCACGCCGCCCATGCAACGGCCCTGGCCATCGATGAACTTGGTGGCCGAGTGCACAACGATGTCTGCGCCAAGCTTCAACGGCTGCTGCAAGGCAGGCGTGCAGAAGCAGTTATCGACCACCAGCATCGCGCCTTTGGCATGAGCTATTTCGGACAAGNCGGCGATGTCCACCAACTCTGCCAATGGATTGGACGGCGACTCGACGAACAGCAATTTGGTGTTGGCCTTGATTCCCGCCTCCCAGCCGGAAAGTTCGGCCAGAGGCACGTAGTCCACTTCAACACCGAAGCGCTTGAAGTACTTCTCGAACAGGCTGATGGTCGAACCGAATACGCTGCGCGACACCAGCACGTGGTCACCCGCGCTGCACAGGCTCATCACCACGGCCAGAATNGNCGCCATGCCGGTGGCCGTGGCGACCGCTTGCTCGGCGCTTTCCAGCGCGGCAATGCGCTCTTCGAACGCGCGCACGGTCGGGTTGGTGTAGCGCGAATAAACGTTGCCCGGCACTTCACCGGCAAAGCGTGCGGCCGCATCGGCGGCGGTACGGAATACATAGCTTGAAGTGAAGAACATCGGATCACCGTGTTCGCCTTCCGGCGTGCGGTGCTGACCGGCGCGAACGGCCAGGGTATCGAACGCTACGCCTTCGAGGTCGCTGTCCAGCCGACCGGCATCCCAATCCTGACTCATGCTGTCACTCCTCACTCAATTCTTTATTTAAGATACAAAACCGGCCCCTCAGGGCCGGTGTTTACTCAGTTGTTGTACAGATCGATGATCGCGCTGACCGCCTGGGTCTTGATCTTCGACGAGTCGTTACGCGCCTGCTCGATTTTGTTCAGGTAAGCCTCATCGACATCTCCGGTCACATACTTGCCGTCGAACACGGCGCAGTCGAACTGTTCGATCTTGATCTTGCCACCGCCGACCGCTTCGATCAGGTCCGGCAGGTCCTGATAGATCAGCCAGTCGGCGCCGATCAGGTCGGCCACGTCCTGGGTCGAACGGTTGTGGGCGATCAGTTCGTGGGCGCTCGGCATGTCGATACCGTACACGTTCGGGTAACGCACGGCAGGCGCGGCGGAACAGAAGTACACGTTCTTCGCACCGGCTTCGCGGGCCATCTGGATAATCTGCTTGCACGTGGTGCCACGCACGATGGAGTCGTCCACCAGCATCACGTTCTTGCCACGAAATTCCAGCTCGATGGCGTTGAGCTTCTGGCGGACCGACTTCTTGCGCGCTGCCTGGCCCGGCATGATGAAGGTACGGCCGATGTAGCGGTTCTTGACGAAACCTTCGCGGAACTTGACGCCTAGATGGTTGGCCAGCTCCAGCGCAGCGGTACGGCTGGTGTCCGGAATCGGGATCACCACGTCGATATCGTGCTCTGGACGCTCGCGCAGGATCTTCTCGGCCAGCTTCTCGCCCATGCGCAGACGCGCCTTGTAGACCGAAACGCCATCAATGATCGAATCCGGACGCGCCAGGTAGACGTGTTCGAAGATGCACGGGGTGAGTTTCGGCGCCACAGCACACTGACGGGTGTGCAGCTTGCCATCTTCGGTGATGTACACCGCTTCGCCCGGGGCCAGGTCACGGATCAGGGTGAAGCCCAGCACGTCCAGGGACACACTTTCGGAAGCAATCATGTACTCGACGCCTTCGTCAGTGTGACGCTGGCCGAACACGATCGGGCGGATGCCGTGGGGGTCGCGGAAACCGACGATGCCATAACCGGTGATCATGGCCACCACCGCGTAGCCGCCGACGCAACGGTTGTGCACATCAGTGACGGCGGCGAACACGTCTTCTTCGGTGGGCTGCAACTTGCCACGCTGGGCCAGCTCGTGAGCGAACACGTTAAGCAACACTTCCGAGTCGGAGTTGGTGTTGACGTGGCGCAGGTCAGATTCGTAAATCTCTTTGGCCAGCTGTTCAACGTTGGTCAGATTACCGTTGTGCGCCAGGGTGATGCCGTAAGGCGAGTTGACGTAAAACGGTTGAGCTTCGGCCGAAGTCGAGCTACCGGCAGTCGGGTAACGCACATGGCCAATGCCCATGTGCCCGACGAGGCGTTGCATGTGACGCTGATGGAACACGTCACGCACCAGGCCATTGTCCTTGCGCAGGAATAACCGGCCGTCGTGGCTGGTCACAATACCGGCAGCGTCCTGGCCGCGGTGCTGGAGGACGGTTAGCGCGTCATACAGCGCCTGATTGACGTTCGACTTACCGACGATACCGACGATGCCACACATGCGACGCAACCCCTACTTAATGAATCTTGACTGAACACAGCTTACTGAGGCGTTTTGGCCGNCGGNAAGAG
>NZ_NMOJ01000024.1 GCF_002251635.1 Pseudomonas mandelii | reverse complement strand
GATAGGCCTCTGTGGCCTACCCTAAGGGGCATTCCTGACAACCAGCTGAATCTTCAGATTCACCTCAGGTCTGGCGGTTAAGGTGCTGCACGACACTCATCAGGAGAGGTAGCAGATGCGGGTTTTATTGGTTGAGGATGCCCCCGGGTTGGGGGAGGCAGTGCGCGAGCAGATCGCCGACGACGGCCATGCGGTTGATTGGGTGCAGCGCCTGAACCACGCGAGCAATAGCGTGCGCACCACGCCTTATGACTTGATCCTGCTGGACCTGATGTTGCCGGACGGTCGCGGGTTGGACTTTTTGCGCGAGCAGCGCTCAGCAGGCAACGTGACCCCGGTGATTATCCTCACCGCCCAGGACCAAATATCCGATCGCATTGCCGGCCTCAATGCCGGCGCTGACGACTACTTGGTCAAACCGTTCGACCTGTTTGAACTCTCGGCCCGGGTGGCAGCCGTGGCCCGACGTTACAGCGGTAACCCCAACCCGCAGATCANACTCGGTGATTTGCAGGTCGACATGAGCGCCCGCACTGTGCAGCGTGCCGGCACCACCGTGGACCTGACGGCCCGCGAATGGGCGCTGTTCGAAGCGTTCGTGCAGCGCCCCAGCGCGTTGTTGTCCAAGTCGCAGCTCGAAGAGCGGCTGTATGCGTTCGGTGCCGAAATCGAGAGCAATACCATCGAGGTGTACATCAGTCGGCTGCGTAAAAAACTGGGGCGTGAGCTGATTGAAACCGTGCGCGGCATGGGTTATCGGTTGACGCCAGTATGAAGTCGCCGATAAGCCTGCAAAAACGCCTCGGCCTGGGATTGACCATGGGTATGACCTTGCTCTGGCTGGGAGCGACCGTCGGTGCCTGGTTGGTGGTGCAACATGAACTGAACGAGGCGTTCGACAGCGCCCTGGAAGAGACCGCGCAACGCATCCTGCCCTTGGCCGTGCTGGAGATCAGCAACCGCGAGGAACCCCGTGAAGCGCAGCACGTTGCGACGTTGAAAATGCACAAGGAATACCTGACGTACCTGGTGCGCGATGCCAGCGGCAAGATCCTGATGCAGTCCCACGACGCCAACCCGAAGATCTTCAGTAAGCGGCCGACCGAGGGATTTTCCACCTCTGAAAAGTACCGCTTGTATGGCGCCAGCGCGTTGCGCGAAACGTTGTTCATTGAGATCGCCGAACCGCTGGATCATCGCCGCGAAGCCGCGCGGGAAGCCTTGTTTGCCTTGTTGCTGCCGTTGTTGGCGCTGATCCCTATCAGCCTGTTGGGCACCTGGTTATTCGTGCGGATCAGCCTGCGCAGTGTGTTGGCGTATCGTCGTGCGGTCGAGGCGCGTGGCGTGGGTGACCTGTCGCCGATCAAGGTGGCCCGCCTGCCGGCAGAAATCGATCCGTTGGCCGACGCGGTCAACCACTTGCTTGAGCGCTTGCGCAAAACGCTGGAGGCCGAGCGCAGCTTTACTGCAAACAGCGCCCATGAACTGCGCACGCCGCTGGCCGCGACATTGGCGCAAATTCAGCGCTTNCGGCAAGAAGCACCAGAAGGCCCTTTACGCGTGCGCGCGGCGAAAATCGAAAACNCCTTGCGCGACCTGGCGCGGCTTTCGGAAAAGCTCATGCAACTGGCCAAGGCCGAGGGCGGTGGGCTGTTGTCCGAAACGCCTCAGGACCTGATTCCGTTGCTGGCTCATGGGGTCGACGAGTGGAACCAACGCAGCGGCCAACGTATTGAGTTGCATCTGCCAGGCCAGGCCAGCGTGTACTCGAACATCGACCCGGATGCCTTTGGCATTTTGTTGCGCAACCTGATCGAGAATGCGCGGAAGTACGGCGCAATCGATCAATCGATCGAAGTCAGCCTCACCGAACAGGCACAACTGCGGGTAGTCAATGGCGGCCCGGCGGTGCCGGACTCGGTGTTGCAGCACCTGACCGAGCGTTTTGTGCGAGGTCACAGTGAAATGAGCGGTTCAGGACTGGGCCTGGCGATTGCCAAAACCATTGCGCAGGGGGTCAATGCGAGTATGAAATTGGTCTCTCCTGCAACCGGTCGACAAGAGGGTTTCGAAGTATGCATCGGGTTACCGCTCGCGTCGGCGATTGAAGACTGACGTCGGCCTGGTCGTTGTCGTAAATTCGCTTAAGTGAAAAAGTCCGACTGTTTCAACGGTGAGGGTAGTAAATGAGAGCGGCTCTCTCTTGCACTTTTCGTAAGTAGCGCAACAACTAATGGATCCAATAGAATAATCTGACGCTCCTCTAATTTAAGCGGGCCAGTTATCATGCGGCTTTCCGGGAAGTTGCCGACTTACCCTCGGGATGAGTTGCTTTGACTGAAGTAACCGTTTGTCGGTAGCCTGCTCAAAAAATGAACATTCTAGCCTCTGTGCCCTCTGATGTTTCAGCATGTCACCATGACATGCTATTGCTCTCGCAAAAAAAGAAGTGGAAAAACAACCTCATGTGCAGTGAATGAAAATGAGGATTTTTTTATCTGAAAATCAGGAGGTAACAACTAAGCCGGTCATTGAATTGCCAGGTAATTCAATGGGCTAAGCAGTGTCAGGTCGACGATTTGGCATATCTTATAAAAAGTAAGATCGCACAGGGTTTGAATAGCGAAATGCCCTGTTGAAGAACTGATCTGTACTATCGAATAAGGTGGAGAACTTACCGTGGCGATAAATACAATTATGAGCCTGCAGGAAAACAAAGAATGTATGGAGTTTTTGCGACTGGGCGTTATTTACGTTCATTTGGTGTCGTGTTGTGTGGCTATTGGTCTGGTGTTGACCAGTGATATTGCAATGGTTAAAGATTTGTTGAAACGGAAAACGTCCACTGGGCATGATCATGCTCACATGGAAAGTCTGCAGAAGTCGGTGGTAGTTGCGTTAATCGCGTTGTGGGTAACCGGTATCGCCGTCATCGGTATTGATTACCTCGATAAAGGTATGAACTACTTCATGAACCCCAAACTTCACGCCAAAGTCATTATTGTCATCTTGCTGACTTATAACGGCATGTTGTTGCATCGCCTGGTATTGCCCGCGTTGCAAAAGGCCGGCTCTTTGCTCGATCTCGGATTCAGCGCACGGATGCTGGCGCTGTTTTGCGGCTCGCTGTCGGCGGTGTCGTGGATGTACGCGGCCATGCTGGGCGTCGGTCGCCCATTGGCCTGGAAATACTCGCTTTCCGAACTGTTGTTGGCGTATCCGGTGCTGATTGCACTAGGTTTCCTGACCATGCTGGTGTTGACTCAGCGAGTCAGACAACAGGACTACGCCGTTATCTCTGCGCGGACCGTTGCGAGCCAATGCTAGGCCCGTTCAGCGCGTAAGTCTTTAAGACTGACAGGGGCGACCTACTGAGTGCAGAGGCCATACAGGCCTGTACTCGGGAGGTCGCTTTTTTTGTCGTCCCCTCAGTGCGTAACTTTAAGCGGGCACGGTGTATTGATGTTCGCTAATGACCTGCAGTGCTTCGCTGCTTGCCTGTCCGTTAGATATCAGTAAAGCTTTGCCGCGCCCGGTCCCGGGCAGGTTGGCGACATGATCCAATGGTTAAGGAAAGCGTTGAATGGCACTCAGGGTGATGGTGGTCGGTGGCTACGGAAATTTCGGTAGCATCGTTTGCAGGCATTTGGTCGCGATGCCGGGCGTTGAGCTGGTGATCTCGGGCCGCGATTCACACAAGTTGCAGCGCAAGGTCGATGAGCTGAAAACCCTGTCCGGCCGTGTCTGTGAAAGTTGGTGCGGTGACGCCATGGGCAGCGCGTTCTGCTCCACGCTGAGCGCAATGGGCATCCAGTGGGTCGTGCACACCGGCGGCCCGTTTCAGGGGCAATCCTATGCGGTCGCGCAAAGCTGCATCGACGCGGGCATCAACTACTGCGATCTGGCTGACTGCCGCACCTTCGTCAATGGCATTGATGTACTCGACGCGAGCGCAAAGCACGCCGGCGTGGCCATTCTCAGCGGGTGCAGTTCGGTGCCGACGCTGTCGTCGGCGCTCATCGACCACTATCGTTATCGCTTCAAACGCATCGACTCGATCGAGCATGGCATTTCTTCCTCGGCGAAGATGCCCGGCCTCTCGACCGTCGAAGGCGTGCTGGCCTACGCGGGCAAACCCATCAAGCAGCTCAAGAATGGCCAGGTAAACGAGGTGCTGGGCTGGCAGGACCTGACCCTGCGCAAGATGCCGCAATTGGGGGCCCGTGTTCTGTCCAATGTCGATGTGCCGGACATGGATATTTTCGCCGGCCGCTACGGCGCCCATACCTTGAGTTTCAAGGCAGGCTCGGGCCTGAAGCTCGGTGGCGTGGCCAACTACGTGCTCGCCGAGGCGCTGAGAATCGGGCTGGTGCGGGACTCTGCGGCGTGGGCGGCAAGGCTGCACCGCTGGGGGACGTGGTTTGAGCGATTTGGTGATGGCTTGAGTGCGATGTACATCGATGTCGAAGGGCAGGGCGTTGATGGGCAACCGCTGTCCATGACCGTGCAATTGACGGCGCACAACGACAAGGGCCCTGAAATCCCGAGCTGCGCGGCCGTGGCGTTGGTGGCAAAACGGGTTGCGGGTTACGCGCCGGCCCCCGGTGCCCGTCCTTGTGTGGGCGAAATCAGCGTCGACGAGTACATGGCCGCGATCAACGATCCGGCCAATCTGCAGCTGTCCGTGCGCTTTTCTGACGAGCAGGGCTGAGCATGCTCTATCTGTGCCTGAAGTACCTGCACGTCATTGCCGCGATTTTCCTGTTCGGGTTCGGCATGGGCTCCTACCTCTATCTGATCGCTGCCAGTCGCACGGGCAACCCGCAAGTGATCGCGCACGTCGCCAGAATGGTGGTGCGTTTTGACACCTGGATTACCACCCCGGCAGGCTTCATTCAGATCGTCACCGGTTACCTGCTGATGAAAGTGTCCGGGCTGCCCATGAGCACGGAATGGATTCTGACCTCGTTGATCATTTTCCTGTGCGTGGGGTCGTTGTGGCTGCCGGTCTTGGTGCTGCAAAAGCGGCTGCACGGGATGGCGTTGAGCGCGGTGGAGACGGGCGAGGGGCTCGATGCGCAATACCGGTCGGTCTACCAGAAGTGGTTCTGGATGGGCGTGGCGGGTTTTGCGGGGATGTTTGTGATCGTGATGATGATGGTCACGAAGATGACGCCGATGCAGTTGATCGAGGCGGTGGCATAGCGCATCGCCTCAGATTTGATTGGGCTTTGTCATCTAGTGAGTCTCAAGCCAGTCCTGAAACCGGGTTGCGCCGATCATGGGATTGGCGCCCGGTGTCAGCGACTGGTCATTGATCGGCGCACCAAAGTAAGGAACCGTGTCGTCCGCGACGGTCTGGCGCGGGTCCCGGGTGTGCTTCAAGTAGTCGCTCGCGAACTCGATGAGGGGGCGGTTTTCAGGGCCGGCCACTTCGACGGTCTGATTGGTCGGTGCTTTCAACGCGATGTTCGTCAGTGCCGCCGCTACATCGGCCGAGGCCACCGGTTGCAGCGCGGCGGACGTCAAGTGAATGGTGTCGCCTTCCTCGCGCCCGGAGTGGGCAATGGCATGGATAAACTCGAAGAACTGCGTAGCCCGCAGAATGGTGTACGGAATCCCTGACTTTTTGATGAGTTTTTCCTGGGCCATTTTCGCCCGGAAATAACCACTGTCGAGCATGCGCTCGGTGCCGACCACCGACAGCGCAACATGGTGTTTGACGCCGTCGATCTTCTCCGCCGCGATCAGCTTGTGCCCGGCGGTTTCGAAGAAGTGCAACGCCGCGTGGTCTTCGAACGAAGGCGAGTTCGAGACGTCGACCACCACGTCCGCACCTTTCAACGCCTGCGTCAGCCCCTCGCCGCTGATGACATTGACGCCGGTGCTTGGCGACGCCGCCAAAGCATCGTGCCCCAGATCCTGCAGGTTCTGGCAGAGCTTGCTGCCGATCAGCCCGGTGCCACCGATGACGACGATTTTCATGTCCTGTCTCCCGAAGCGGTGAGTGCTTGAGACATTAAACACCTGCCCGGGCGGCCGTATCGGGCGCGGATGCACGTTGCCGACAGGTGGTCGGAAGTCTCGATGCCAAGTGGCATAAACGGCGGTTCTTTGCTTTAGTCCACCTGTCTGGCCAGCGTATGCCACGACCGGAGCATCCCATGAGTTCTCTATTCCCGTCGTTTTCCGTACTGGCTGTTGCGTTGGCCTTTGGCGTTTTTTCCTGTGCCGAAGCCGCCGAATATACGCAAGTAAATGAAACCGCCAGCACGATCTCCTTTACGTACAACCAGTTCAGCTCGCGGGTGTACGGCACGTTTGGCACGTTCAAGGCCACGCTGGATTTCGACACGGCAAACCCCGCAGCGGGCCATGCTGCGCTGACCATAAAACTAGACAGCATCGATGCCGGCAGCGAGGACGCCAACACCGAACTGCGAAAGTCCGCCTGGTTCGACACGCAGAAGTATCCCGAGGCGACGTTTGAATCGACAGGCGTGAAAACGCTGGGTGACCACCGCTATTCGATCACCGGCGAACTCACGCTCAGAGGCGTCACCCGTGAGGTGACCGTTCCGGTCCTCCTGAAAGAGGAGAACGCCATCGGGATCTTCGATGGCCAGCTAACGCTCAAGCGTAGCGACTTCAAGGTCGGCGAGGGTGAATGGGGCGACACGGTTGTTTCCGACGACATCTCTATCCGGTTTCGGATGGTTGCGCCGCAGCGTTAGCGGTCAGTGGGGTCTAACGGCAAGCATCCGCCACCGCCTTCTCGGCCCGTTCAATTTCCTGCTTGATGTCCGTGGTGATCCGCTGTTCCTTAAACTTCTGTTCGAGGAATTGCTGGCTGCCCTGGTTTTTCAGCTCCGCGTCGGTGGCGGCGTCCTGCGCCTGCAACTCGGCGGCGTGCGCGTCTATGACGGCCTCAACCTCGGCATCATTCTTCGCGGTATCCAGGGAACTGACCAGTTTGCCGACTTCGGCTTTCTCGGCTTCGGCGTAAGCATCGACAGACAGCCCGGCAGCCATCGCTCGCGCTCGAATTTCCACCTCTTCCTTGTGCTGTTGAGCTGTCTTGCACACGGCATCCCGGCGCGCGCGCTCGCCAGCGTTCCATTCGATAAATCCATAAGTCGTCACACCTATCATGGTCAGGGTAATGACGGCGCTGATAAATTGGGCTCTCACATTGCGCAACCTCAACAGTCAAGGGGCTCCCCCCGTATTTGTGATTATCACCCGATTCCATTGGAGGCCTCAAAAGCGTAGCAGGGCGAACGCATTGCACGTTGACGATGCATGTCATCGGACTTGATAACTACGGGACGTGAGGAGCGCACTTGTGTGCTATTACTTTTCTGACGATTGTCACTGAGGCCTTCAGGGGCGCATTAGAGCGAATGTGCGAGTACCCACAAGTTGTAATTGTTTGTTTGCCTGAGTGGCAGGGTGCCACAATCGCTTTTTTTGTCGCAGCATCATGATCAGGCGGATCAAATGGGTGGCCCAGGATTTCGGCACGACCAGGATTTTGTCATCGCAGCGCAGGTGCGCAGTGATCGATTGCATCAGTTATTCCACCAGTCATTCCCTGCAATCTTCGGCAGCTTTCTGGCCGCGATCATGCTGTGCGGGCTGTGCTGGGAGCGTTTTGATCACGCCGTCATTTTTACGTGGATTGGGCTGCTGACAGCGTCGTCGTTGCTGCGCATCCTGATGTTCGTGGCCTGGT
The DNA here is from genome assembly GCF_002251635.1 of Pseudomonas mandelii. Classification (GTDB taxonomy): domain Bacteria; phylum Pseudomonadota; class Gammaproteobacteria; order Pseudomonadales; family Pseudomonadaceae; genus Aquipseudomonas; species Aquipseudomonas mandelii_B. The sequence continues at coordinate 54,520 of NZ_NMOJ01000024.1, read as the reverse complement.
TTCGCTGCCCTGACAGTGAGCGCACCCCGCAACGCTGGGAGAAGAGATACGGGTTCACGCTGATGTTGTCCGCCGGTATCTGGGGGGCGGGTGCGTTTGCGGTCATGCCGGCAAACGACCTGTTGGCCCAGGCACTGGTCATGCTTTTTGCCGTGGGCATGTCGGTCAGCGCGGTGTCGTGTTATTCGGCGTATCGATACATGACGTTGGCGTCCATCGGCCTTGTGTTGTTGCCGTGTACGTTCTGGCTGCTGTTTCAACCGTCTGCGATCCAGGTCGGCATGGCGCTGGCCGTGATTGTGTTCGCCTCATTCGTGGCCAGCGCGACACGCAAACTGTCCGAAGCCCTGGAAACCGCCTTCCAGCTAACCCGCGAAATGGAACGCGCCCATCGCATTGCCACCTACGCCGCACAGACCGATGAACTCACCGGCCTGAAAAATCGCCGCGCTTTTTTCGAGCATGCCCAGCAATTGTTCCATGACTGCAAACACAACCGGTTACCGTTGTGCGCGGTGATGCTGGATATGGATCACTTCAAGCACATCAATGACACATACGGTCATCAGGTCGGGGATCAGGTGTTGCGGCAGATGGGCGTGATCATCAATCGGTCCTTCCGCGACACCGATGTCTTCGGCAGGCTCGGCGGTGAAGAGTTCGCGATCCTGCTCCCGGACACCTCCATTGAAGTTGCCCTTAACATCGCCGAGCAACTGATCCAGTCGATCGGTGGATTGATGACCGGGCCGGTTCACCGCATTTCGGCCAGTCTCGGTGTGGCAGCGATGGATATCGGCGACAACGATTTTCAAAGTTTGCTGAATAACGCGGATAAAGCGCTCTATCGAGCGAAGGCGCGTGGGCGTAATCAGGTGGCTGTTTCGGAGTAGGGATGTGGAGAGGTTTTTCGGCCCTGCTTGAAAGCATTCACGCGATACAACGAGCGCTGGACAACCTGTGGCGAGGGAGCTTGCTACCGCTGGGCTGCGAAGCGGCGGGAGAGGCGGATGGGGTGTCAACGAATAGCGGATTTTCGACCTCAGGCCTTATCCGTAAACGGCTCAAGAAAAATCGGCGGTATCCCACAGCAACGCTTCAACTTCGTCAAACGTGCCAGCTAACCTCAGAAAGGTATTTGCCCACCCACTGCTCAGACTGACTTCCTGCAGCGGGCCTGTCACTGCAAACAGGACCGCTACTTTCAGTCGCTCGGGTAGTGTGCCGGCTTTCAGAAGGTTGACCAGCCCGAGCAGCTCCGCTTCTGCCGCAGCGGCATCTTCCCAGCTCGACCAGTCAAAATTATTCTCCTCCATCGAAACCAATTCGTCCGAATTTACGACTGCTTCATAGCCGAGCGGGGCGGTGCGACGTTTCGCTAAACCCCCTCGCCACAGGTTCTTGCTCGACTGAAGATTGTCTTAAGTGAACAGCATGACTCAATAAAACCGGTCCTCTTCCTTCATCGCATAAATCCGCACCAGCGTCCTGGCCGATATCCCCAGGAACAACAACGCCAGCAACACCCCACCCAGCATGATGTAAAACCCCGGACGATTGCCGTTTAGCTCTCGGGCAATGCTGTTTTGCCCCGGTAGCCAGCGCGAGTAAAGCAGGTCAATGCTGCCGCCGGTTTCATACGCGGTTTTCTGTGCATAGCGCTCGTCAACGTATTGATCGTCGTGCGCCTGGCCGTTGTCATCGGTGTAGCGGTAATGGATCACTTTACCGTCGCTATTCATCAGGATGTCGTCCAGCTGCGTCACCGTGCCGGTGGTCTCGACGGGGCTCAAGCGGATGGCGGCGTAGGCAATGCCCTCGTGCCGGGCCATGCCGGCGAGGATCAGCACCACGCAGCAGGCCACGGTGAGCAGGATCACGCGGTTGAACAGGTGATCTTTTTCAGCTTCTCGGGGGTAATACATCTCACGGTCCTTCGTCTGTGGGTTCAGAGGAAGGAGTCGGCGAGCGGAGGGACAACTTTAGTCGAGTCGGATCAAATGGCGATTACCCGCTGCCCGTCCNCCGAGGGCCTTCGCTAACACTCAGAGCCCGAGCCCGGTGAACCCCCTCGCAACAGGTTTTGTGTTCGTTGTTTAAGCGAGCTTCACATTCATGGTGATCCGCGCCGTGAACACCTTCTTGCCTTCGGCATCATGAATATCCACCGGCACGATCTTGTCGCCCTCCGTCTGCCAATCCACCGCCTCGCCATCGGCCACCGCCGTCACATCGCTCTTGGCCTTGGCCAGATACTCAACCGTCATCCCTTTCGGAATCCAGCGCGCACCGGCCGCAATGGACACGTCGGTCATCGTCCCGGCCGCCAGTTCGGCGGCGTTGCACATCGCAATCGCATGAACCGAGCCCAAGTGGTTGGTGATCTCCTTGCTGAATGGCACCTGCACCGTGGCGTGACCGGGGCGCAACGCCGAGATCAGCGGCTTGATGGTGCTGAAATAAGGTGCCACCTGGCAGGCCATTTTGCTGAACGCTTCCGGACCGGCGCTGTTGAACATGCTGAGAAACTGACTCATTTTGAAGCCTCGCTGAGGGTGTGGTTTTACAGAATCATGTTCCGTAACAGAATAATATTCTGTGACGGAACAGTATTCTGTCGCGAGGAAATCTGTCAACCTAGCGCAGCTTTCTCACGGGCAGCCGGCTGCCTTGTCATGAATTTTCTGGCCTGTATCCCGCATGGAAACCGCAGATTTACTCGAGCGCAGCTACCCCGGCAGAAGAGCCGAACTCAAGCGCGACATCTTCAGAAAAGCCTTGGCCCTGTTCAACGAACAAGGACTCGAAGCCACGACCATCGAAATGATCCGCGCCGAATGCGATACCAGCGTCGGCGCGATCTACCATCACTTCGGCAACAAGGAAGGCCTGGTAGCCGCGCTGTTTTTTACCGCGCTGGACGATCAGGCACTGCTTCGCGACAGCTACCTCGCCGAGGCACAGACGAGCGAAGAGGGCGTGCACGCGCTGGTCTACAGCTACGTCGATTGGGTCGACAGCCAACCCGAGTGGGCACGGTTCCAGTACCACGCGCGATTTGCCGTCACCAAAGGGCCGTTCAAGGAAGAACTGGCCACCCGAAACAAAACCCGTAACCAAAAACTCGGCCAATGGCTGGCAGAGCCCGGCCGACGCGATGAATTGCGAGCGTTTCCTGCCGAATTGTTGCCGTCGCTGATCATCGGCCAGGCGGACAGTTACTGCCGGGCATGGTTGTCGGGGAGGGTGGCGGGCAGTCCGAAGGCTTACAGAGAACTGCTGGCGCAAGCGGCGTGGCGATCAATTGGTGGCGATGCAGCCATTTCTGGCGCGCCTTAAACCTCGGAGTCAGTCACGCAATGCCCCAACTCAGCCACTTTGAAACCCCGTGCCCGGAGCACATCAACAGCCAGATCCTGCAGATGGTTGTCGACAACCTGACCGACATCAGCATGGTCGGCATCGCGCCGAGCAACCCGCTGTACAACGTGTATCAGTACGCGGTCGGCTACGAAGTGCATCTGTACCTGGAAGCCCTCGGCGGGTCCAAGGGCATTGCGGTCGAGTTGATCGTCGCCACCGACGATGAAGACCCTGAAAAGGTCATCGGCTTTCTGTTGTACCTGCCGGTCAAGGACGATCCCGAAGCGTGCGGCGTCGCCTACATGGCCGTCGACGCGGGTCATCGTCGCCGCGGCGTCGCGCGGTCCATGTTGCAAGACATGATCAGCCGCTACCCCCACGCCGAACTGACCTGCACCGTGGCCAAGGTGCCGTGGTTCGAGTCAATGGGTTTTCAGGTGCTGGGCGTGCGCGGCACGCAGGTGCTGATGAACACCCGCGACCGCAGCAGCGAAGGCTTGATGGGGCTGTTGGACGTCACATTTATCTACAGTTCTCTAGAGGTCCGGCAGATACATACCTACTTGCTGCAAAAACACGGAAAGCGCGCGATGGTCGATGCCGAAAAGCAACGCGACCGGCACCTGGACCAAATGACCCACAACGCCAAGGTGTTTGTGCTGAATCGTTTGGGCCGGGACGCGGCGAACGAGCCTCGTCTGGACTAGACTCATAAGTCCTTTTGAGAGCGCGCGGTCGTCGAGCCATGATATTCTGCGCGCCAACTTGGTTTGACCTATTCAGTTTGCACGTCCCTGAGACGTGCCGACAGGATCAATGTCGCTCAAGTAGCTGAAGCCAATAATGATAAAAAGTCAGTTCAGTAGGGACATATAAACTGAGGTCGATGCAGACAGTCGGCCTTGTGTGCCCACCCTCCAATCTTCATGTACGAGCACCCACGACATCCTGCCTGAATGCCGTGAACAGGGGCTCCGTAACTGAAGATGGAAGGGCGGATGGCGTTTTATCATAGGTGCTACTGATGTTTAAAAAAGTAAACACTGCCCTGCTGGGGCTGGCTTTGTCGATGGGGATCACCTCCGTTCACGCGGAAGAGGCAAAGAAAGTCGATGTGCTGCTGATCGGCGGCGGCATCATGAGTGCGACCCTGGGTGTATGGCTCAATGAGCTGCAGCCGGACTGGTCGATGGAGATGGTCGAGCGCCTCGATGGCGTGGCCGAAGAAAGCTCCAACGGCTGGAACAACGCCGGTACCGGTCACTCGGCCCTGGCTGAGCTGAACTACACCCCGGAAGACAAGAACGGCAACGTTGAGATCCCGAAAGCGGTCGAGATCAACGAAGCGTTCCAAATCTCCCGTCAATTCTGGTCCTGGCAGGTCCAGCAGGGCGTGCTGAAGAACCCGCGTTCGTTCATCAACTCCACACCGCACATGAGCTTCGTGTGGGGCGATGACAACATCAAGTTCCTCAAAAAACGCTACGAAGCCCTGCAAGCGAGCCCGCTGTTCGCCGGTATGCAGTACTCCGAAGACCCGGCGCAGATCGCCAAATGGGTTCCGCTGATGATGGAAGGGCGTGACCCGAACCAGAAAATCGCGGCCACCTGGACCCCGATCGGCACCGACGTGAACTTCGGCGAGATCACCCGCCAGTTCGTCGCGCACCTGCAAACCACACCGAAGTTCGACTTGAAACTGTCTAGCGAAGTGCAAGACATCACCAAGAACGACGACGGCACCTGGCGTGTGAGCTACAAAAACCTGAAAGACGGCACCAAGACCGAAACCGACGCCAAGTTCGTGTTCATCGGCGCGGGCGGCGGTGCACTGCACCTGCTGCAAAAGTCGGGCATTCCTGAAGCCAAGGACTACGCTGCCTTCCCGGTCGGCGGTTCGTTCCTGGTCACCGAAAACCCGACCATCGCCGAGCAACACCTGGCCAAGGCCTACGGCAAAGCCTCCGTTGGCGCACCGCCAATGTCGGTTCCGCACTTGGACACCCGTGTCCTGGANGGCAAGCGCGTGATTCTGTTTGGCCCATTCGCGACCTTCTCGACCAAGTTCCTGAAAGAAGGCTCGTACCTGGACCTGCTGACCAGCACCACTACCCACAACATCTGGCCAATGACCAAAGTCGGCATCAAGGAATACCCGCTGGTCGAGTACCTCGCCGGCCAGCTGATGCTGTCTGACGAAGACCGCCTCAACGCCCTGAAAGAATACTTCCCGAACGCCAAAGCCGAAGACTGGCGCCTGTGGCAAGCCGGCCAACGCGTGCAAATCATCAAGCGTGATGAAGCGGCGGGTGGCGTGCTGAAGTTGGGTACTGAAATCGTTGCTTCCGCTGACGGCTCGATCGCCGGCCTGCTGGGCGCATCGCCGGGCGCATCGACCGCTGCACCGATCATGCTGACCGTGCTGCAGAAAATCTTCAAGGACAAGGTGGCTTCGCCTGCCTGGCAGGAAAAGCTGCATCAGATCGTGCCAAGCTATGGCACTCAGCTGAACGGCAGTCCTGAGAAGGTTGCGCAGGAGTGGGCTTACACCGCCAAGGTGCTGCAACTGACGCCGCCGCCGGCGATTGGTCAGGTCGCGGCTCCGGCTGCCGCTCCGGCTGATGCTGATAAGGCAAAGGCGCCGAAGGCTAATGCTGCCAGTGATATGGCTTTGTAAGTAGGAGCGTAATCAGAGAAAGCCCACTGATCGGGGACGGTCAGTGGGCTTTTTTGTGCTTCAAACTCAGCACTTGCTGGCCCGTAATATCCAAGACTGACACCGCCTCTGTGGCGAGGGAGCTTGCTCCCGGTGGGCTGCGGAGCAGACCCGTTCAGGCCATGCTCATTCAGAGCGGTACATCAATTCCAAGCGTTCTATCCACTCGTTTGTAGCGCCAAATCTTGCGTAATACTTCATTCTTTCCAGGTCACTCAATTGAGTGAGGAAGGGAATGAAGTAATTGTCGTTGTAGTACCCTTGAGCACCTTGCATCTCTCCACCCCACCAGGAAGGGTTGTACCCTTCAAACGCTATCCATGGGGGAGGAGGGGCAAAATTCTCGCGCAAAATAACATTCATGAAATCGATGCTGTTCGTAACCATTCGAACAGTTGTTGAGTTGAACTCCCTTGTGGAAGTAAAAAATACTAATTGCTCGTTTTTTTCATCGTTAACATAGTGCTTTGCAGGTAGCTCATTAAATGTTTTTTCAGATGTGTATTTAAAATTTGCTTCGACGAACGCCAGAAATTTATGAGTGTCTGCGTGCTCAATTAAAAATGAAGAATAAAAGGCTGGAATACCCAGTCCTTCTAAAGATGATGTTTTGGGGTAGTAGGGCAGCCGACTAATTTCGCTTGTTGAAGGATCAGCGAAAATGGTTTTTAGCTCTGAAATGGAATATCCAGCAATTTGCTCTTCTGGTTCTTGCTTCATGAAGGATTTGAAACGACTAAAAAAACTCATCACCAGACCTCAGTCTTGTACGTAATCAGTAAGCCAGGTTGCACCCAAATAACCCGCCGTACCGAAGATAATTCCACCAACAGCAGCACTGACAATTGCTCCTGGGCCCGTTTCTATACCAACAGCAGCACCTACCGCCAGGCCAATCCGTCCTCCCGCGATTGCGGACCCCCAACCTCCAGCTTGCTTGACTACTTCGACCGAGATCGGTTTGACGCTATTTTGCTTGATTGACTCATCTGTAGCCAACTTCAAGTCATAGGCGGTAAAACCGATGGCAAAAACCCTTACAACTCTCGCTCCCTTAATCAACATGTTTGTTGCTTTGTAGGAACTTGGGCTAAAGACTGCTTTGGCCGGTACTTTTTCAGCCTGAACCAGTACTTCTTTGTCTATATTCTTAACCCAATCTGCGATTTGGTCTATCTGGACGACTTTCTTTGGGGCGACTTTTTTGTATTCGTCGAGTGACTTTAATATCTCTTCGGTGGATACAAGCTTTGCACCTGCTGCTTTTGCTTTTTCTATATCAATGTAAACGGTCTTGCCCTCGAATCGCGGCGACCCGTTTGGAAATTCAGAGCTGGTAGATAGATAGCTGGACGGATATTTTCTGCTGCTAAATACGTGCTCCGCTACCGTGGCGTTGGATTTCGGGTCTATAGGTATCATGCCAAATTTTTCCGGCCATACCTCGTGCTTGATTTGAAACGCGGGGAGGTTCTTTGCGACAAGGTGAGGATTATCTGGTGAGGAGTAGATTTTGCGAACTAGAAAGCCATCTTTACCTATTTCATCGACGACAACGAACAAGTGAATGTTGGCAGGCATTGAATAGCCAGGCACATTGCTAACCGACCCGGCCTGTTGATTTGTAGGGACTTTACAAGAAAACTCAGTCATGCATCGCCCCACTTTTCGAGCGCGGCAACACCTGTGGTGATTTCCAGCGTTTCCTGTTTTTTGGTTGTGATTCGTGGCGTATGTCCTGACTCGTCAGAAAAGCCGGTGTAAACCCGGCCTGCTTCATCTTTGATGTGATACGGCACATAGGCAAGAGGCTGGCCGTCGCTCCCGAGAATACGAAACTGCTCATTGAATGGCTGCAACCACAACGGCATAGGTAAGGGCGGGACGAAGTCCGCAGGCGAGTGGACGTTGCCAATGATCACCGTTCCGGAGCCACTCACCACGTTGTTGCCGTGGGCACCAACACTGCCGACCGTTGCGGCGGGTTTACCGTTTATAAGAACGGTAGAAGCGACCTCTCCTACAATGCGGCTGCCGCACGTACTTTTGTCGTCTTGGCGAGCAGCAGCCAACCCGTCAAAGAATACGTCGGGAGAGCCAGCGGCGATGGGGTTTACTCCGTGGCCGGGTAGCGGACAGCTTGTGGGATCCGTGACTCGGGCAGCAGGTTTTCCAGCCATTTTGAACGTCCTTGTAAAATGTGAAGTGGAGGATTGTTACACAAAGAATCCGCTGACAACCATGGCCACCCTTTTTAGCCCATTCACGACCAATACTTCCCGAACGCCAAAGCCGAAGACTGGCACCTACAGAAAGTGTTCAAGGACAAAGTAGCTTCGCCTGCCTGGCAGGAAAAGCTGCATCAGATCGTGCCAAGCTATGGCACTCAGCTGAACGGCAGTCCTGAGAAGGTTGCGCAGGAGTGGGCTTACACCGCCAAGGTGCTGCAACTGACTCCGCCGCCGGCGATTGGTCAGGTCGCGGCTCCGGCTGCCGCTCCGGCTGATGCTGATAAGGCAAAGGCGCCGAAGGCTAATGCTGCCAGTGATATGGCTTTGTAAGTAGGAGCGTAATCAGAGAAAGCCCACTGATCGGGGACGGTCAGTGGGCTTTTTTGTGGGGAGTGGTTTTCGAGGGGGTAGATTCATCTGGGCCCACATCTCGGTGCTTCATCCAAAGCCTGTCTGAACGCATCAAAAAACTTTGAACCGCCTTTGGACGCGCTCGCCTAATGATTAGCTTGTGGACGAATCGCACAGGCAATGTGCCAATACCGGCATTTTTCGAGAGGTGGTCAACGTGGCTAAAGACGAGAAGAAAAGCAAAGGTGATGCTTCGAACGCCAGCAAGGATTTGAAAGACAAGAAGTCATCCAAGGCAAAGAAATCAGCGGCGGCCTCGGCGCTTTCGAAATCTTCCGAAAAGAAAGACAAGAAAAAAGACGCCGAACCGAAGAAATCTGCAAAAAAAGCTGATAGCAAGCCAGACAAGGTTAAGAAATCAGACAAGGCAGAAAAGCCGGCGAAAAAGAAAAAGTGACATCTGCTATCTGCTAGGGGTAGTCGAGGGCGTTGTTCCAACGCGTCACGCAGTAAAAAAAAGCCCACTGACCCGGTGACGGTCAGTGGGCTTTTTGTATCCGGTTGTCCGATCAATTACCCACACGGCGGAACGCGACTCCAAAGGCAGCGTCCGACAGATAACCCAGCGAAGCGGCAACGGTAGCGACGTTGTCCGTGCCATCGCGCAACCTCGACGCTGCCACTTGCATGCGCCATCGCGTGACATATTCGCCGGGCGACTGCCCCACGCGCGTCTTGAATAATGCAGTAAAGCCAGAGCGGGACATGCAAGCCATATCCGCCATTTCAGCCAGCCTCAAAGATTTTTCGGGTGCGCCATGAATGGCACGCAACACCTTGGCGATGACCGGATCTCGAAGTCCTCCCAGCCAATTCAAATCAGTAGCGTCGGCGGCGGTGATGCGATGGCGAAGCACGTGAATGAAGATCAGCCGCAGTAGATCGTTGCACATTGCATGCGCGCCAGCTTGATTCGATTGCCACTCACGATCCAGTTCATCCAGCAGCCAGCCAAACGACGATGCGCCTCCGGACCCGGCGCGGATGATGAGTGCAGGCGGCAACGCATCGAGCAACTCCATCGCCGCAGGACCGACAAGTGAAACGCTGCCGCCCAGCAACTCGACATCGTCACCCACGCCGAACATTGCCGACGCCCCCGCATGGGAAAACACATCGGAGGCATTTATCGCCTCCACATCCGGCCCGCTGGCCAGAACGAACGGCGTACGAGCAACGACAAAACAGTCGCCGGCCCTTAGATGACAAGGCGCCATGCCGTCCATGCGCAACCAGCACTCGCCTCGTCGCACGACATTGAATTTCAATTCGATGGGCCGGAACTGTAATGCCCAAGTGCCGCCTGCCTGCAATCGCACGGAGCAGGCGGCACGCAGTCCTGACAGCGCCAGGACTTCGGACAATGGATCAGAAACTGAATTTTGGATGATCACGATAGAAAACCGGGTTTCTTGAGCTGTTTCGTCCAGCGAGCTTAGTGAAGAATCGAGCACTTCGATACCTGCGAGGGAGATTTCTCATGCCGACGCTTCAAAACCCTATTCACTCCGACTTCAATGCCGCCAGTACCGCCGCCGAGGTCATGGCAGGTGTTGACCTGACCGGCAAAATTGCGATCGTCACCGGCGGTTATTCGGGAATCGGACTGGTCACCACGAAAAGCCTGGCCGCGGCGGGCGCACACGTTATCGTTCCCGCCCGAGATTCGGTCCGGGCCCTGGCTGCCCTGGCAGAGGTCAAGCGGGTCGAAGTACTGGAGATGGACTTGATGCAACCCGCATCGGTTGAAGCCTTCAGCCGACGCATGCTCAACAGTGGCCGTCCGATCTCGCTGCTGATCAACTGCGCCGGGGTCATGGCCTCGCCACTGACGCGAGACGGCGATGGGCACGAAAGTCAGTTCGCTACGAACCATCTCGGTCATTACCGTCTGACTTGCGGGCTGTGGCCGGCGCTGATTGCTGCGGGCGCGGCGCGCGTGGTTTCGGTCTCGTCACGAGGGCATCAGATCGCCGGGGTGGATTTTGACGACATCGATTTTTTGCGCCGGCCATACGACAAGTGGGTGGCGTACGGTCAGTCGAAAACCGCCAACGCACTGTTTGCGTTGGCGCTCGACAAACGCGGACGTCATCGCGGCGTGCGGGCATTTTCGCTGCACCCGGGGCAAGTCCTGACCAGCCTCGGACGCCATCTGAGCAGCGCCGAAATAGCCGCATTCGACGTGCTGGATGAGCACGGTCGGCAGCGCCTGAACCCGGAGATCGGACTCAAGACACTGGAGCAGGGCGCTGCAACCGGCTTGTGGTGTGCGACCAGCGCCGCGCTTGCAACCTTGGGCGGTGTTTACTGCGAAGATTGCAATATCGCCTCTATCAACGAATCGGAGACGGGACGCAAGGGCGTGGCCAGATGGGCAGTCGATCTTGAGTATGCCGAGCGTCTTTGGGCCGCATCGGAGCAATGGACAGAGATGACAGTTTCATAAATCTGATACTGTTTTTTATGTTGGATCTGAGTCTTTTTTTAGTGCGTCGGTGCTCTATAGAGTGCGCGTCCGACGCACTAGTGGACAGTGATCGGCCGCCTACTATTTCTGGCTCTCTGAAGACCGGACGACCTCGAGAGTCTTCAGGAACCACCATGAATACTCGTCCTGGTTTTCGCAGCAAGACACTCCCCGAATCGCAACGTGACATTCTCGGTATGATCGCGACCGATCATCATCTGGGCGACATACTCTGCGCCATCTGCCAGATGCACGACGCACAGGCCCCCGAAACCTTCTGTTCGATACTGCTCACTGATGCCGAGGGCAAACGCTTGCTGAGTGGCGCGGCGCCCAGCCTTCCGGTCGAATACAGTGACGCGATTCATGGAATGGCCATTGGTCCACAGGAAGGAACCTGCGGCACCGCTGCGTTCCGGCGCGAGCTTGTAGTCACCGAAGACATCGCCCGGGACCCCAACTGGGAGCGTTTCCGCAGCCTGGCGCTGGGGCATAACCTGCGTTCCTGCTGGTCGGTGCCTTTGCTCTCCCATCAGGGACGCGTGTTGGGTACATTTGCCCTGTACCAGAACCGCGTCCATGCGCCGGACGAGGCGCAGATTCAACGACTGGACCGCGCGGCCCAACTGGCAGTCATTGCGATTCGTCATGAGCGTGATGGCCAACGACTGGAGGAAAGCGAACAACGTTTTCGTTCATTGTTCACCTACAACCCCCACCCCGTGTTCTCCCTCGATCTGTTCGGCAATATCCAAAGTGTGAACGCAGCAGGCCTGAAGCTGAAACCGTACACCGCAACCGATTTCATTGGTCATCACTTTTCCCATCTGGTACTCGAAGAGGACCTGGAGCGGGTCAGTCAGCATTTTTCCGCAGCCCGCGCCGGAGAACCTCAGCGCTTCGAGGCACGGGTTCTCGACGAGAGTGACAATCTGCTGACCATGGACATCTCTAACCTGCCGATCATGGTCAACGGAGAAATCGTCGGGGTATTCGGCATTGCCCGGGACATCAGCGAGCAGAAGCATTACGAGCGCCAGTTGAGCTTCAACGCCAGCCATGACCGGCTGACCGGCTTGCTCAACCGTGTTTCGCTTGAAGAACGGCTTGTTCTGGATTGTCACATCAGTCGTCGGCGCAGGCGTCGTCTGGCGGTGATGTGCATTGATCTGGATGGATTCAAATCCATCAACGATTCGATCGGACACTACTTCGGCGATCAGGTGCTGATTGAGGTGGCGCAGCGTATGACCCAGCAGATTCGTCCCGGCGATACCATCGTGCGCATGGGCGGTGATGAATTTATCGTTCTGCTGCCGGACTTGCTTCGTGATGAGGACGTTGTACCGGTAGCCGAGCGATTGATGGCCAGCATTGCCAGGCCCTACTGCATCCAGGGCATTGACCTGCACCTGAGCGCAAGTGTCGGCATCACCCTGAACGATGGTCACATCGAGCAGCCGATGCAGCTGATTCAGCAGGCTGACATGGCCATGTACAAAGCCAAGCAGCAAGGGCGCAACAACTTTCAGTGGTACACCAGCGATCTAAATCAGCGCGTTTGCGAGCACGCGAGCCTGCGCAATGACCTGCAAAAGGCTATCGAGACCCAGTCGCTCAAGCTGCATTATCAACCGCAGATAGAAGCGCGCACGGGTCGGGTGGTCGGGATCGAAGCGTTGTTGCGCTGGGAGCATCCGGAAAAAGGCTTTATCTCACCCGCGGTGTTTGTGCCGGTGGCAGAGGACAGTGGTCAGATCATCCCGCTAAGCCTTTGGGTACTCGATACGGCCTGCGCGCAACTGCGCCAGCTAGGCGAGCAGGGCATTACGAGCATCTCAATGGCCGTGAATATTTCGCCGATGCATTTTCAGCGTGGCCAGTTCGTCCAGTGTGTCCAGGCCACCCTGGAGAAACATGGTCTGCGTGGTGAGCAGTTGGAGCTGGAGATCACCGAGTCGCTGCTGTTGCATAACGCGGAACAGGCAATCGACACGTTGCACCGGCTCAAGGCGCTGGGGGTGCGCATTGCGCTCGATGATTTCGGCACCGGTTTTTCCAGCCTCAGCTATCTCAAGCGTTTGCCCATCGACAAGATCAAGATTGACCGCTCGTTCATTCAGGAAATCGCTACCGACCCTCACGATGCAGCGATCACCCAAGGCATTATTTCCATGGCCCATCACCTCAGTCTGACGGTGGTCGCCGAGGGCGTGGAAACGGCGTCCCAGGTGGATTTCCTGAAGGGCAGTCGTTGCGATATTTTTCAGGGGTATTACTTCGCCAAACCGATGCCTTGTGCAGAAATCGAAGCTTTCCTGAGCCATCCCGCGTCCCATCCCTGACCGGCCATTATGTCGGGTCTCAGTCCTGAAAATCAGACGCTAAGGCAAATTTTCAGACTCCAGCGCAGAACTCCCTCTCCTCAGGCAAGGCGCTCCCCGCGCCTTTCTCACACACTCGGCTCTAACGCTATCGCGCTGCACAACAACAAGAGCCGCGAAAAAAATGACTACTTTCCAGCCTGCTACCGAAAGCCCGACCAGCCACATCGGCGCCCGTCAGACCCGTGTCGAGGACGCCGCATTGTTGCGCGGCCTCGGCTGCTATGCCGATGACGCTGCGATCCCTCCGGGAACGCTACACGCGGCGATCATCCGCTCACCCCACGCTCATGCACGTATCACCTCGGTGGACTTTTCCCGTGCGCTGCTGATGAAAGGCGTGCATGGCGTGCTGGTCGGCGAAGACGTCAAACGCTGGGCGCTGCCGTTCCCGGTGGGTGTGCGTCAGCCGATGGAGCACTGGTGCGTCGCCGTCGACAAGGTGCGTTACGTCGGGGAGCCGGTGGCCGTGGTGATCGCCGAGAGCCGCTATCTGGCCGAGGACGCCATCGAAGGGGTGCGCGTTGAATACGAGCCGCTGCCACCGATCATCGATCCTGAACTGGCCACTGCCGAACAGGCGCCGGTCCTGCACGAAGCAGTCGGCAGCAACGTGGTCAATGAGCGGCACTTTCGTTATGGCGAGCCGGAGCAGGCCTTTGAGCAGGCGCCGCACAAGGTCTCGCTCAAAGTAAAGTTTCCGCGCAGTTCCTGCACGCCCATCGAATGCTATGTGGTGCTGGCTCAGTACGAGCGCGCCACCGGCATTTATGACGTGCTGGCCAATTTTCAGGGTCCCTATGCGTTGCACACGGTCATGGCCCGGGCACTGAATGTACCCGGCAACCGCCTCCGTTTGCGTACACCGAAAGATTCCGGCGGCAGCTTTGGCATCAAGCAAGGGGTTTTCCCTTACGTGGTGATGATGGGGCTGGCGTCACGCAAGGTCGGTGCACCGGTGAAGTGGGTCGAGGACCGTCTGGAACATCTTCAGGGGGCTTCTTCGGCGACCAATCGGGTGACCGAAATTGAAGCAGCGGTAGAAGCGGATGGCCGTATCACCGCTTTGCGTTATGACCAGATCGACGATTGTGGTGCCTACCTGAGAGCGCCTGAACCGGCGACTTTTTACCGCATGCACGGCAACCTGACGGGTGCCTACGCGATCCGCAATTTGCAAGTGCGCAACCGAGTGGTGCTGACCAACAAAACCCCTTCCGGCCTGAACCGTGGTTTCGGTGGCCCACAGGTGTATTTCGCCCTTGAACGGCTGCTGCAACACATCGCCGTGCAGTTAAAGCTTGATCCATTGGACGTGATCCGCCGCAACCTGGTGCCGGCCGATGCCTTCCCGTATCGCGCGGCCGCCGGTGCGTTGCTCGATTCCGGCAACTACCAGGCTGGCATTGCCTTGGCGGCGGCTGATGGCGGTCTCGACGAGTTGCTCAAACGTCGTGATCAGGCGCGTGCCGAAGGCCGGATCTATGGCATTGGTTATGCCGCTGTCATCGAACCGTCGATTTCCAACATGGGCTACATCACCACTGCGATGACACCCGAAGAGCGGCGCAAGGCCGGTCCGAAAAACGGCGCTGTCGCCACCGCAACCATCAACGTCGGCCCGTTGGGTGACGTCAGTGTGCATGTGTCCTCGGCACCGCAAGGGCAGGGCCATCAAACCACCGTCGCTCAAGTCGTCGCCGAAGTGCTTGGGGTTGCGCTGGAATCCATCGTGGTCAACGTCGAGCTGGACACCCAGAAGGACGCCTGGTCGATTGCCTCGGGCAACTATTCCAGCCGCTTCGCCGGCGCTGTGGCCGGTGCCGTTTACAAAGCCGCGCTGAAGATCCGCGATCGCCTCGCCGCGATTGCCGCCGAGCAATTGCAGGCCAGTCCCGAAGATATTCGTTTCGCCGGCGGCAAGATATTCGTGGTCAATGGCGGGGCGGTAGCGCCATTTCATCGGATTGCCGGTGCGACCCACTGGTCGCCGGGCCTGCTGCCGGAAGGGGAAAACGGCGGTCTGCGTGAAACCGCCTTCTGGAGCCCGCCGCAATTGGAGGCACCGGACGACAAGGATCAGGTCAACAGCTCGCTGTGCTACGGCTTTGTCTTCGACATCTGCGGTCTGGAAATCGACCGCATGACCGGCGAGATCCACATCGATCGCTACGTCACCTGCCATGACGCCGGCCGCCTGCTCAACCCGGCACTGGTCGATGGCCAGATTCGTGGCGGCTTCACCCAAGGCCTCGGCGCGGCGCTGATGGAAGAGTTCGCCTATGGCGAGGACGGCAGCTTCCTCTCCGGGACCTTCGCTGATTATCTGGTGCCGACCGCACCGGAAGTGATCGAACCGATGATCCTGCACATGGAAACGCCATCGCCCTTCACCCCACTGGGCGCCAAGGGTGTGGGCGAGGGCAACAATATGAGCACGCCGGTGTGCGTCGCCAACGCGGTGGCCGACGCCCTCGGCCGCTCGGACATCCGTCTGCCACTGACGCCATCGAAAGTACGCACGCTGATCGGGATCGACGAGCCGCCACGGCCCGCCGGTATGGAGCCCGATGAAAACCTCGACGCAGTACCTGCCGGTGGACCGGCACTGCGGGCCAACGACTCGGTGGTGATTCCTGCTTCGCCGCAACAGGTCTTCGACACCTTGCTCGACCCGCAGACGCTGGCTGCGATCATTCCCGGTTGTCACGACCTCGTGCTTGAAGGCGAAAACCGTTACCGCGCAGACGTCACTGTCGGCGTCGGCATGATCCGCGCGCGCTTCGAGGCCAAGGTTGCCCTGAGTGATCTGGACCCGCCGCATTCATTGCGTCTGTCCGGTTCCGGCAGCAGCTCGATGGGGTCGGCCCAGGGGCAGGCCAAGGTGCGTTTCGTTGAACTGGAAAACGGCCACACGCGCCTGGAATACCAATACCAGGTGGCGGTCAGCGGCAAAGTCGCCGCGGTCGGCGGCCGAATGCTGCAAGGGGCCTCGAAAGTGATCATCGGACAAATATTTACTCGCCTGTCACAACGGGTTAGCGGCCAAGCCATCTCCACCGGCTGGTGGGCGCGATTGCGGGCCTCGCTTGGCGCGCTGTTTGGCAAGGGAGGTGCGCAATGAAACCGGCTGCTTTCGATTACGTTCGGGCTGATACCCGTCGTCAGGTGGTTGAGTTGCTCGCCGAGTACGGCCAGGAAGCTCGCATCATCGCCGGTGGCCAATCGCTGATGGCGGTGCTGAACATGCGCCTGGCTCAGCCCAAGTTGTTGATCGATATCAATCATGTGGCTGACCTGGCCTATATCGAACTGCGCAAGGATTGTCTGGCGGTAGGTGCCGGGGTACGACAGGCGCAGTTGCTGGCGCGTTCGACCCTGATGGACGAGGTGCCTTTATTGGCGCTGGCAATGCCTTGGATCGGTCACTTCCAGACGCGTAATCGCGGCACAGTCTGCGGTTCGGTGGCTCATGCCGACCCGAGCGCCGAGTTGCCGCTGTGCCTGGTGACGCTGGGTGGCGAGATCGTTCTGGAGTCGAAAAAAGGCAAGCGCATTGTCAAGGCTGCTGACTTCTTCCAAGGCATTCTCACCACCGACAAGCGTGCAGACGAACTGGTCGTCGAGGTGCGTTTTCCGCTCAAACGTGAAGGCATCACCTATCGCTTCCGCGAGATCGCCATGCGCCACGGCGACTTTGCAATTGTCTCCCTGGCCGCAGCCATCGGCGCGGACCAGGTCGAACTCGGCATCGGCGGGGTCGCCGACCGTCCGCAACGTCGCAGTCTGCCTCGCGGTGCGGGGCTGCCGGACGCGCTCAATCAAACCGCCTGGTCGCTCGACGCACAAGACGATGTGCAGGCCAGCGCTGCCTATCGCCGCCAACTGATTCGCGAGCTGGGTCATCAGCTGATCGAAGGAGTCTGAACATGCGTGTAACTGCCGACCAAACCTTTCCGATCCGCCTGGAACTCAACGGCCGCTCCCGCGAAGCGCTGGCTGAGCCGCGGACCCAACTCTGTGACTTCCTGCGCCACGACCTCGGTGCCACCGGTGTCCATGTCGGATGCGAACACGGTGTCTGCGGTGCCTGCACGGTGCTGGTGGACGGAGTCGCCATGCGTTCCTGCCTGATGCTCGCGGTACAGGGGCACGAGCGGCGAATCGAGACCGTCGAGTCCCTGGCTGACGACGACACTCTGAGCGACCTGCAACAAGCCTTTCGCCGTCATCACGCCTTGCAGTGCGGCTTTTGCACTGCGGGCATTCTCATGTCCTGCGTGGATTTTCTCGAGCGGGTACCCAACCCGGACGAGACCCAGGTACGCGACATGCTTTCAGGGCATCTATGTCGCTGCACGGGGTACACCGGCATCGTCCAGGCCGTGCTTGAAGTCGCTGCCCAGCGCCAAACGAACAAAGGGGTAAAACAATAATGTTCGATCTCGGACGCAGTTTCCTCGCTGCCGTTGAACGCCGACCGCATGCCGTGGCGGTCAGTGACGGTGCGTTGAAGAAAACCTATGAAGACTGGTTCGTCGATATCCAGAGCGCCGCCTGGGGCTTGCAATGCCTTGGGCTGCAACGCGGTGACCGACTGCTGGTAGTGATGCAAAACCGATGGCAGATGGCAACCCTGCATTGGGCCTGTCAGTTCGCGGGCATCGTCATGACCCCGTTGAACTGGCGTTCGACTGCCGAGGAACTGGGCTACTGCATCGAAGATGCGCAAATCCGTGCAGTGGCTTACGACGACGCAACCGTGACCGCTGTGGCCGGTTGCAGCGCCGCCACAAGGTTGCCACGGATCGCCACCGGACTCCGTGCCGCCAACACCGACCTGAGTTTCGAGGAACTCTGTTCGCAGACCCCCTCCGGCATCATTTTGCAGGCCGACGCCGAAGACTTTTCACTGCTGCTGTACACCTCCGGAACCACCAGCAAGCCCAAAGGCGTGCCGCGTCGGCACCGTAGTGAACGCGCCGCGGCGGTTGCCCACGTAGCGCAAAACCTCTACCGCCAGGGCGAGTGCACGCTGGGTGTCATGCCGCTTTACCACACCATGGGCGTGCGTTCGTTGCTGTCCATGGCGCTGATCGACGGGCATTTCGTCTGTGTGCCGAAGTTCGATGTGGAGGCCACGCTGCAGGCCATCGAGCGGGAAAAGGTCAGCAACCTGTACCTGGTGCCGACGCTCTACCACATGCTCATCGAACACCCAGCCTTTGCCCGCGAGCGAGTCGCCAGTGTGGAGAAAATCGGCTTTGCCGGTGCACCGATGAGCGACGGTTTGATGCGTCGCGTCGAGCAGGCGTTCCAGCCGCAATTGTTCGTCAATCATTACGGCAGCTCGGAGATCTACACCTTCACCATCGACCAGCAAGCCAGCCGCAAACCCGGTTCGTCAGGGCGCAGTGCAATGAACCAGCGCGTGCGCGTGGTGCCGATCGATGCCGAAACGGTGGACGTACAGGTCAACCCATTGGAGGAGGGCCAGATCATCGCCGACCTGGCGAGTGACGAGGCGTTCGAAGGCTACCTGAACCGCCCCGAAGCGACCGCCAAGGCGTTGCGTGATGGATGGTATTTCACGGGTGACATCGGCTACTTCGATCTGGAGGGCGATCTGTTCGTCACCGGTCGTGTCGATGACTTGATCATCACCGGCGGCGAAAACGTCAGCCCGGCAGAAATCGAAAACATGCTCTCTCTGCACCCAGCAGTGGAAGAAGTGGTGGTGGTCGGTCTGCCCGACGAGCAGTGGGGCAAGATCATTGCCGCGTTTATCAAGCTGCGCGCCGAGGTATCGGAAAGCGACCTCGATGCCCATTGCATTGCTTCGGGCCTGGCCAAATTCAAGCGGCCACGGCGTTATCAGTTCATCGATCAGATTCCCAAATCTCCAGTGGGCAAGGTGCTGCGGCGCGTGCTGCTGGCTCAATTTCAGGAACAGGCCTTGAAGGCCATCAGCTAATCATCCAGAGGACACTCTCATGCAACAGCAAGCGATCCAGCAATTTCTCGACACTCAGTTCGATGGCTTCCAGGTTGAAGTCGATGTGTCCCGCGAGCGCGCCGACATCATCCTCAACCGCGCACCGTTGAACGTCATTTCCATGGGGCAGCGTGATGAACTGCGCCAGGTCTTCGAAGCCCTCGATGCACACAAAGGCGTGCGCGTCATCGTGCTGCGCTCGGTGGGCGAACACTTCTCCAGCGGTGGCGACATCAAGGGCTTCCTCGAAGCGTCGCCAGAGCACGTTTCGAAACTGGCCTGGAACGTCGCGGCACCGGCACGTTGCGAAAAACCGGTGATCGTGGCCAACCGGGGTTACACCTTCGGCGTCGGTTTCGAACTGTCCCTGGCCTGCGATTTCCGCATTGCTTCGCAAACCACTCGCTACGCCTTGCCTGAGCAGAACCTCGGTCAGATCCCGGGCTCGGGTGGCTCCGCGCGCCTGCAGAAAATCATCGGCATCACCCGCACCAAACACATGGTGATGCGCGCCAAACGCATCACCGGTGACCAGGCCTACGCCTGGGGTATCGCGACCGAGGTCGTGCCGGATACCGAACTGGAAAGCACCGTCGACGCGTTGGTCGATGAACTGCGCCGCTTCTCGCCGCTGGCTCAGCGCACGGCGAAAAAACTGATCAACGACAACGAAGATGCGCCGCTGACCGTCGCGATTGAAATGGAAGGTCACTGCTACAGCCGTCTGCGTAGCTCCAAAGACTTCAAGGAAGGCGTTGAAGCGTTTCACAGCAAGCGTACGGCCGTATTTATCGGCGAGTAAATCGTACTGGCGAGCGGGCCCGGGAGTATGTTGATAACAGCGTACGCCTTACGGAGCAGGGCCTGCCGCCCCTTCAATGCAACTGAAAGGGCACATCAAGCTTTCACCGCTGACCTGCTGATTACTCGCAACCCGTGCACCGGGATGCAGAACGTTCGATCACCGTTTGTGTGAGGCAACCATGACTACGACAACAACAATAACTGCATCACCCTCCAGCGCCGCTAGCGATACACCACAGATTCCACCGGGCAAGGCCTTGCTCGCGGCATTTGCCTCGACATTCGGCTGGGCGCTGGATTTGTTTGACCTGTTCATTCTGCTTTATGTGGCACCGATTATCGGCCGCCTGTTCTTCCCCTCGGACACCCCGACATTGTCGCTGGCCGCGGTATATGCCTCGTTCGCCGTGGCGTTGCTGGTGCGT
This sequence comes from Pseudomonas mandelii, assembly GCF_002251635.1. Classification (GTDB taxonomy): domain Bacteria; phylum Pseudomonadota; class Gammaproteobacteria; order Pseudomonadales; family Pseudomonadaceae; genus Aquipseudomonas; species Aquipseudomonas mandelii_B. Next base: position 33,721 of record NZ_NMOJ01000024.1, on the reverse strand, counting down.
CCGCTGGGCTCGGCGATCTTCGGCGCGTATGCCGACAAACACGGCCGCAAGCGTGCGTTGATGGTGTCGATGGTCGGCGTCGGTATTTCAACGGCACTGTTTGGCGCGTTGCCGACCATTCATCAGGTCGGCATATTGGCCCCGATACTGTTTTTGGTCTTGCGGGTGATTCAGGGCATTTTCGTGGGCGGCATCGTTGCCTCCACTCACACCATCGGCACCGAATCCATCTCGCCGCGCTATCGCGGCTTGATGTCCGGGTTGATCGGTGGCGCCGGTGCCGGCATGGGCGCGCTGTTGGCGTCATTCACCTATCTGGTGTTGTCAGAGATCTTTCCCGGGGAGGAATTTGACGTCTGGGGCTGGCGCTTCATGTTCTTCTGCGGCCTGCTCAGCACATTGTTCGGTCTGGTGATGTTCCGTTACCTGGAAGAGACCCCGGTCTGGCAGCAACTGCAACAAGCGCGTAAAACCAAGGGGCCGGCAGTAGTTGTCGTGTCGCCGCTCAAGCGTCTGTTCGGTCGCGAGTACCGCGGCGTGATGCTGGTCAATCTGCTGATTACGTTCGGAGGCGGTGCCACGTATTACCTGGCCTGCGGTTATCTGCCGACGTTGCTCAACGTGGTCGCCAAAGTGCCCCATGCGCAGACTTCGCAGCTGCTCATGTACGGGTCGGTGGCAACCATTGTCGGAGCATTGGCCTTCGGTTACCTGAGCGACCTGATCGGTCGCAAGAAGACCTTCATGCTGCTGGGTGTGATCAACCTAGTGAGCCTGCCGATGATGTTTCTGGGTGTCGCCGAATCGGGTTCGCTGACCCGTACTGCGCTGTATTGCGTGGGCATAGGCTTCATAGGTGGGGCGATCATCGCGCCGATTCTGATCTTTCTCAACGAACGCTTTGCCACCGAGCTGCGAGCCAGCGGCACCGGATTGTCCTGGAACATCGGTTTCGCCCTCGGCGGAACCATGCCAACCTTTGTGTCCCTGGTCAGCAGCAGCCCGGCGCAGATCCCCATGGTGCTGGCGATTTTCGCTGCCGGTCTGTCGGTGATCTACCTGATTGGCAGCGTGGTGATTCCAGAAACCCAAGGCAATTTCAAGTAAAGGCGGGGAGGCGCTTCAGGAAATCGCAGATCAGCTGCAAGGTCTGCTCGGTCGCTTCGGTCTGGGGAAAGTGCCGACAGTTATCCAGCAACACACAGCGGCACGGTCCAGGCACCTGTCGCTGGATGACCACCAGTTGCTCGGGCGTGGCGTAGTGGTCGTCGCGACCCTGAATGACCAGCAACGGCTTTTCGATATAAGCCAACTGCGCTTCGAGATCATCCAAGGAAAAGTCCGGGTGCAACCAACTGTCGCTCCAACCGTGAAAAGCGCCATCGACATTTGTCCCATGGTGGCGTGCCAGGCGCTCGCGCAATTCGCCCAGATGCCAAGCCTCGGTGGTATGGCGAATGCCATCGAGGCTCTCGGTCTCGACAATCACGTGAGGCGCCAGTGCGATGCTGCCCAACACGCGTGGATCGTTGGTGGCGGCATAGGCAAGGACGATGGATGCGCCGTCACTGTGACCGAGCAAGACCACTTGCGGCAGTTGCAAGGCATCAAGTAATTGCCGCAGTTCCCGAGGGCCGTCGCTGGTCAGGTAGTTCAGCGGACGCGGCAGGGTTACCGGGCTCGATTGCCCATAACCCTGACGGCTGTAAGTGACCACACCGCAGCCGCTGACCTGGGCCAGGCGCAGGGGGAAGTCTTTCCATTGTTCGGCGCTGCCGAGGCCTTCGTGCAACAGCACAAACGTTGGTCGCGACGGGTCAGCCGCAGGCAGTTGGCGATATTCCAGGCGCAGCGGCCCAAGTTGCAAAAATTGTTGTGGCGACATGTTGAATCAACGATTGAACAAGGTTGCTCGCAGGTTACCGTAAACGTAACCCAGCATGCAGTACCACGCTTTGCTTGAGGTATAGAAAACATGCGTCATCTCGATGTTCAGGTGATCGACCAGGCACTGCAATGGGCTCGCGCCGGGCAGGCCCAGTGGCTGTGCACAGTGCTCTCCACCTATGGCTCGGCGCCGCGTGCGCCGGGTGCGATGCTGGTGACCAATGGCACAGGCGAACACGTCGGCTCGCTGTCGGGTGGCTGCGTCGAGGAGGAGTTTCTCGAAAGCCTGACGCGCGGTGAGTTACGCGAACCGGCGCAGATCGTCAGTTATGGCGACAGCGTCGAGCAACGCCACCGTCTGCGATTGCCCTGTGGTGGCGTGCTGATCGTGCTGGTTGAGCACCGCGCTGCCAGTCTCGAATGGATCGCCCACCTGGAGAGTCTGCAAGCGGCGTTGCTCGGCCAGCGCCGTCTGATGCGTCACGTCGAGCTGAGCAGCGGTGCCTTGCGCCTGGACCCGGACACCGGACACGGCAGCGAGCGGGTGCAAGTCGTCGACGAAAAGGTGCGTATCAGCGTTGGCCCGGCGTTACGACTGATTCTGGCAGGGCTCTCGCCGGTCGCTGAAGTCTGCGCCGGTTTTGCCCGTGCCATCGGCTGCGAAGTCATCGCCTGCGATCCCCGGGAAGAGATGCTGCATATACATCTCGAAGGTGTGGAGATGCAACGTGTGCTGCCCTCAATGTTCATTGCCGCCGGAGGTTGCCATGCGGCGACCGCGGTGGTGGCGCTGACTCACGATCCGCGAATCGATGATCTGGCGCTGATGGAAGCGGTCCACACCCCGGCGTTTTACATCGGTGCCATGGGTTCTCAGGCAACCTCGGCCAAGCGCGCCGAGCGGCTCAAACGCATCGGTGGTCTGACGGATGAACAGATTGCCCGTTTGCACATGCCCATCGGCCTGGATCTGGGCAGCAAGGCCCCGGCGGAAATCGCTCTGGCGGTGGTGGCCGATATCCTGCGCGTTTATCACGGGAAAGAACGCCATGCCTTGTAAGGCGGTTTTTCCGACGAGTGTGGGGGCTGCGAAAGTCGAGGTAGACGCTCGGTCATTCGCGCGCGATAGTGGCCAGCCACGTGTTGCTGAACCATTGAGTGACCGTCGGGGTTGAGAAATAGATAGACGCCCCGATGATATGCATTGTGGTCGGTAACAATATCGCTTCTAGCGAGCGGAGGAATCTGATGTCGATTGCCCAACGGGTTTTCCACGGCAGGTTTGGACGGGTCGCCTTGCTGAATATGGATCGTTCGCTGGTCACCCACACCCATTCCGAATGCCATGTCCTGGTTAAAGTGTCCGGTGAAGACACTTACTTCAACGTCAACGGTCGGCGGGTTCCGCTCAGCGATCGCACGGCGGTGCTGGTCAACGCCTGGGAGCCGCATTTCTACGATCCGCAGCCGGGCGCCGGTGCCACCCTGATCCTTGCGCTCTACATCGAGCCCGCCTGGCTGGCCACTGCCCAGCAGTCGCTGGCGCTCAGCGGTCGGCCGGACTTTTTTGCCCGGTCGTGCATCGAGCTGTCGAGTCGTAATCGCACCTTGGCCGACATCCTGGTCGCCGAAGCGCATGGCTGCGGGATCGTGCCGAAAGAACGCATGGAATTCATGCTGTTCGACTTCCTGATCGAACTGATCGAGGACTTTTCCAGTTGGCGGCATTTGTCGATGCTGGGTGCGCCGAACTCAGGTGAGTTCCGGGACGCGCGCGTGCGCCGTGGCACCGCCTGGTTGCTTGAGCACCTCGATGATCCGACCCCGATCGACAACGCCGCGCGGGCTTGTGGACTGTCTCGGGCGCACTTCTTTGCGCTGTTCAAGAAAGATACCGGCATGACCCCGACCTTGCTGCTGAACGACGCGCGCATGCGCCGGGCTTTTACCTGGCTGGAGCGTGAGCGCAGTGGAACGTTGGGCCTGTTGTCGGAGAACCTCGGGTTCTCCGAGCAAGGTCATTTCACACGGTTTTTCCGCCAGCACATCGGAGCTTCTCCCAGCCAGTATCGGCGTGTAGTGGATTGTTATGCGACGGTTTAAATAGAGACGAAGGCGGGGGTGTTGGGCAATACTCCCGCCGATGAAGTTAGTCTTTCATCTTGAAGCTGACGGCTTTTATAGACTACGTAAGCTGTAACACTTGTTAATTGTCCAGAAAGTCATAAATCTCTTTCATGCGTTCTTCGCGCATCAACTCAAGTTCTTCCTTGGTTTCGGCCACCCACTGCAGGATGAAGTCCCAGCAATCGCAGCCGTGCGCGTCGGCTTCTGCTTCAAATGCTTCTTTCAGAAATTTAAGGCGATATTCTTCCGGCGAGAGCCCACAGTTTTCAGCGAGGCTGTAGTTCAGCTCGCTGAGTTCAAGTTGGATCCATAAGTTGGCGTCCAGAAACTTTTTCAGGGCGAGTTCGGCTCTAAGTTCTTTTGCGATCATGAATGCTCTCTTGTGGAATGCAATAAGTAGCTGGTTGTTCGAGGTCGGCCCAGCGATAAATCGGACTGTGTCAATTTCCTGCCATCATCCATCCTCGAACGCCATGACGTTCACTCAACTCTTTCACGACGCGAGCCGCGTCCTGCTTTTGTTTATACGGGCCGATGACGACAAAGTTGTTTTCTTTACGCGCTACCGGCAACTCCAACTGTTGAATGGCTTTTACTGCGCGATGGCGACTGGGTGTGTTCAATGCAATTTCGACCACCCAAACGCCGGATGAAGGCGTGGTTGAAGCTTCTTTTTTAGGGTGGAGAATATAGCCGCCGCATGTCAAGCACGGGCGTTCCAGCGTGATTAGCGAGCCTGGAATGGTACGAAAGACATGCCATTGCGTATGAATGGTTTTTTTACGAGCGAAGAGTGCCAAGAGCAGGCCGGTGAAAGCAATCAGACCGCTTAGAATAATTGTCCATTTGTGTGCCTGTGTGGGCAATGAAGGCAGCGTAAGTACTGTAGTTTCATCTGGCTTTTCCATCAAAAACTGTACGGCCTCAGCCTCCGTTGAGTCGGGTATGCGGGATTCGTTTCTCGCAAGGTGCGCGAGCCCGTCGGAATCTTTTGCACTGAGCTCTGCCGCAACTTTATTTGCGGTGTCATCGAATAGTTGTTCGAACTTTGTCACTTTTTGCTGGATGTGTGAATTGTCGACGTTATTTTGACAAGTTTGTCCTGTGGACGTGTAGGTCCATAGTAGTGCTGATAGTTGCCCAAAAACGCCAGTTACCAGGAAGCCCAAGCCAAGCTTTCGCACGACACCATCTCCAAATCAAATGAATTATTATTTGTCCCGTTTGTTCTGATAAAACAGGGTTCTATTTTTGATCCTGGGATGGTCTAGATTCTTGAGCGCGTCAGTGTGCCCAAGCGCCAAAACGAGTTGGCTGCTTTTTGTTGTTTTAAAGAACATCGGGCATGCACTTTATAGACTGTTGGTTGACGAAAAAGGCTCAGGTGATCAAAAAAAAGCCGTATCAGATGGATTTGATGAGGGCCAATTAAAACACTTATATTTAAGGTTAATATCGTGGCCAAAGTACCTGGCCAAAGATTCAAGCCAAGCCTGCGCGCTCGGTATAAATGAAAGGATTGTTAGCCGGCCCTTTACGGTACGGACGGGGAGAAGCAACTGAATTTTTTGTCACCCTTTCAAACGATGCCGGTGTGCTGCACTACACTTCAGGTGCCATTCCTACCGCAGAGAGTTCTTGGAGAACGCTCCAGATGCTGTGCTTAGTCCTGAAGAGTTTGCGGAACTGAGCGCTCAGCTTGAAAGCTCTGCTCAACACGCCTGGCCGTGGAAGCATTACCGGTCCTGATGTGGGATGAGGGTCAATGCTATGGCCGCTGAAGGCAACGTCGGACAATTATTTGCTGTCGTCACTTTGCTTGCCGCCGCCGTGGTGGCAGTGCCGCTGCTCAAACGCATCGGGCTCGGCTCAGTGGTCGGTTACCTGGCGGCGGGGCTGATCATTGGCCCCTTCGGACTGCAACTGATCAATAACCCCCACACCATCATTGAGGTGGCCGAGCTGGGTGTGGCGATGTTTCTTTTTGTGATTGGACTGGAGATGAAACCCTCGCACCTATGGGATCTGCGTCGGCAGATCTTTGGGCTGGGCAGCCTGCAGGTGGTGGTCTGTGCTGTTCTGCTCACTTTTGTCGGCATGGCTTTTGGATTCCCTTGGCAGGTGTCATTTGTCTGCGCAGCGGGTTTTGTACTCACCTCCACGGCCCTGGTTATGCAAGTTCTCTCGGAACGCGGTGACATTACCGAGCCGAGAGGGCAGCACGTCAGCGCTCTGATTGACCAAGGTGTTCTGCAGACCACTGTGGGCGAGCACTTCGGTGCGATTAATGCGGCCAACATGCGTCGTGCCCATGCGCTGGTCGAGAGCGGCAAGGCCCGGGGCAAGATCGTTCTAGAAGGTTTCTGACTTCACTCCTCGGGCGGGCTCGCTTGCGGGCCTCTGAACCGCCTGCGGCATCACTGCCATTTTTTATGTCGCAGAGTTGACGATGAATCCGTCCAGTAACGTATTGGTTTCAGTTCGCTTCGGAACGAGGCTGTACTCCGAATTGCGGAACGATGTGAGTGCCCAGCTCCTCAATAACTTGCGCAGCAGGGCGCTTACTGTATTTGAGATTCAGGATAACGTGGTCCACCCCGATTTCCTGAAGCACCTCCAGCAAACCCCGGAGGTGGTCGCGTCCAAGCCTGAACCCCAAATGAATACGAGTGGGCGGCGTTGACGGGTTCTCAGCGAGGTCGATGTATAGCGACTGAGCGAAGGGCTTATAGACGGAACCACATTGCTTCATGACCTCCAGCCGCCAATCTTCCACGATCAGTCGCTGCATGTTCGGTTGGCGTGGATAGTTGATCCATCCGGTGCTTTCGCGCGCTATCCAATCCAGTGACTGGCGGCTATGCCCGGTTACGAGCATTGGAATCACTTGGGTTGTGGGTTTCGGAATGAGGTCTGCGCCCCGCAGCTCACCACCGCTCCAGCGGATGGGTTCAAAGCTGGTGCTGTGGGCTCTGCGAATCACCTCGTAGTACTCTCGAAAGATGTCTCCGCGCCTTTCGGCATCGACGCCAAAAGCCGAAAATTCCACAGGGCGATCGCCGGAAGCTACCCCCAGAATCAAGCGACCTGCGCTCAACTGATCGATGCTGGCTGACGCCTTGGCCGTGTGCAGTGGATGGTGTAAAGGGATGGCAATGGATGCGGTGCCAAGCGTTATCTCTGACGTATGAGCGGCTATATAGCCCAGGTAAACCCAAGGGTCGAAGACTTGGCCGACATCGCCGAAGCCAGGGTCGCGAAGAGGCACATCGCGAAACCAGAGCGCGCAAAAGCCCAGCTCCTCGGCTCGTTTGGCCAATGCGACCTGGTTGAGCATGCTCGGAGTGTCCCCATCGAAGGCCTCCAAAGGAAAGAACAATCCCAGGCTCAAATGACCCGGAGTGAAGGTTCGGCTGAACCCTCGATGCTCCTGATAAGGAATCGTGCTCGGCCGATACATACTAATCTTCCTCAATGGGGAGAACGTGAACAGCGCCCCTGTTTCCAGAGGTGCTGCGGCATCGGTCGCTTGGGAACGACAGGTGGGGTAGTGGGTGCAATCTTTGCCCGTTGCGCCGTACATGCTGGTCGGGTCGACCGGAGTGAGGGGCCAGTTGCTGGCGATACGCGCGGGCAGGTCCGGATTGGCATTGAGCGGGCGGTCAAAATAAATCAGATCGTTCCAACCCGATACATCGCCTGAGCAAAAGCATGGGGACCATCCAACAAGCGTAGGCGGCATTGCGGGGGAACCGCCATGTTCGTCGTCCGTCTCGGTACCTGTCGCAGATGATTACACCGCAGTCTGGGCCTTGGGCGTCGTGATCGGCGCGCCGCGGGTTGCTATAGAGGACAGTCGTCAGGTCAGCCCGCTGAGCCTTTGGGTACTCGACCGACAATTGGGTCCGGCCCCAATCCTGAAATTCAGACGATAAGATAAATTTTCAGACTGCAACGCAGAACTCCATTTCCCTAGGCAAGGCACTCCCTGCGCCTTTCTCACACAATCCGCTCTATCGCTATCGCGTTGCATAACAGAAACAGGTGCGATGAGCGACTTTGGAACTTGCATTAACAATATTAACTTGATGCAGGAGGGGCGAGGCATCGTCGATTTCTCGTTTTCAGCAGGATGTTAAGAATAATAAAAAAACGCGCACCTGAAAATCTTGCGTTGCTTCTATTACTTTCCGCGCCGGAGTTCGTCCTGATGAAAGCCACGTTGAATGTATTAAGCGTATTGACCGGCGGTCTGGGCATTGCCCTGAGCCCTTTGGCGAGCGCTGATTTCCTGAGCGACAGTAAAGCCAACTTGAGCATGCGCAACTTCTACTTCAATAACGACAACCGTGACGGCGCCGCCGCCCCGTCGAAGACCGAAGAGTGGGGCCAGGCGTTTATCCTCAACTACCAGTCGGGCTTTACCGAAGGCACCGTCGGCTTTGGCCTTGACGCCGTCGGCATGCTCGGCGTGACCCTCGACAGCGGTGCCGGCCGCCACGTGGGCAGCTCGATGATCCCCAACGATGACGGCAAAGCGGCGGACAGCTGGTGGAGCAGGCTGGGGCTGACCGGAAAAGTCAAAATGTCGAAAACTGAACTTCGCTACGGCACCTTGATTCCGAAACTCCCAATTCTGGTCGCCAACGATGGGCGCGTGCTTCCGCAAACCTTCGAGGGCGTTCAAATCACCTCGAGCGAGCTCAATAGCCTGACCTTGACTGGAGGTCGGATCGAACATGCAATAGGACGTGGTTCGAGCGATCAGACGGGGCTGGCCGTTACTGGTGGTACGCGTGAAAGCAATCAGTTTGACTTCGCCGGGGGCGATTGGAAAGTCACCAAGGATCTGACAGCTCAGTACTACTACGCCGGCCTCGATAACTACTATACGCAGCATTTTTTGGGATTGATTCACACCCTTGCCATCTCGGACAATCAGTCCCTAAAAACCGACCTGCGCTACTTCAAAACTGACTCGTCAGGTGCAAATAGCTCCGGTACGTCAGGCTACAGAGTTAGTGGCTACACCAAAAACGGTGATGGAGAAATCGACAACCGTACCTGGAGTGCCGCGTTGATTTACACACTGGGTGGCCACGCGATTACTGCGGGGTACCAAAGTGTGTCGGATGGCAGCAACTTCACTCAACTCAGTCAGGGTAGCCTGGTAGACAAGGGCGCCGGTGGAGCAAGCCTGTATCTGTATACAGACCGCCTGATCCAAACCTTCACCCGCGCAGGCGAGCGCACAGCTTTCGGTCAGTATGCTTACGACTTCGCCGCTCTGGGTGTCCCTGGCCTAAAAGGCTCGGTCATGTACCTCTCTGGCGGTAACATTAAAACGACGTCAGGCACCAACCAAAAGGAATGGGAAAGAGACATTAGCCTGGACTACGTCCTTCAGTCGGGAGCGCTAAAAGGCGTCGGGTTCGGCTGGCGTAACGGCAAGTCCAACAGCGAAGCATCTCGTAACGTAGATCAGAATCGTATTTTTGTGAGTTATAGCATTCCGCTTCTCTAGATAGTGGTACGGGAAGTTTGATTTAACCAACGTCCGAACCCGTTATGGCAGACAAACGATTGTAACGGGCGGGCCGGGATATCGGATGCTCATGATCGGCGCAGACCCGGAGTGCGACACGCCAGTCATGGTCAAGCTGGTCGTCGATGCCGAGGTAAGAGTGGTCCTTTTCTACCGGTCGGGTGCCATGCACCTCGGGCTGCATTTGATAGTGTCCATTCGAAGGCATACGATTGAGCGGGAAGGTGACTACGTACAAGTTACAGATCCGCCACGGTGACACCACGCCGGAAGCGGTCAGCAGACCGGGAGGTGTTACTTGAAGCACACAACTGATACGCCCGCTAGCGTCATCACGACACTTACCTACCTAGTCAAGCACGATGCGAAGCCCTATGTGCATACCGAGGCTCTGACCGGTGACAGTGAACCGCACTACTTTGCCGAGCAGGAGGAGCGCGAGGTCACGATACACAACGGTCGTCCGTTGGCAGGCAGCCTGTCTCTGGACAAGCAGGGGTTTGAGCTCCATCGGCGGGATACGGTGGTCGACGACCTCTACGACGATGCCTTGGTGAAAAGCGTCTACTATGACGAGGTCAAGGCCTTGATCAAGGAGCTGACGGGCGCGAGCCGGGTCGTCATCTTCGACCACACCAGGCGCAGCGACGCCGAGGGGCGGGATATTCGCGGCCCAGCCAGCCGTGTGCATAATGACTACACCGAGCGCTCGGGTCCTGAGCGTATTCGCGACGTGCTGGGCCTGGATCAGGCCGCCGCACTGGTGTCGGTGGCCCAGATTAACCTCTGGCGCCCGATGAGCGGGCCCGTCAAGCGCTCGCCGCTGGCCGTGCTGGACGCCTCGACGCTTGACTCCAATGACCTGCTGGCCACCGACTTGGTCTATCCGGATCGTATCGGTGAGATCTACCACCTGGCCTACAATCCGCAACAGCGCTGGTACTATTTTCCGGACATGCCCCGTGACGAAGTCTTGCTGATCAAGGGGTATGACTCACGTCACGACGGCCGTGCCCGCTTCACGCCCCATACCGCCTTCAAAGACCCCAATACGCCGCCGGGAGCCCCGCCGCGCGAGAGTATCGAAGTTCGCACCCTGGCCTTCTTTGATTAGGTTTTTGCCGCTTGGCGCGGGCCTCCCGCCGCGCGGTGTTCCCCCCCCGTGCTTTACCAGGCGACCACCCGCTTCTCGTTGGTAGGGATGTATAGCGACTGGGTGAAGGGCTTGAACAGCTAACCACATTCGGCACGATCCGCAGTGCGCCAGTCCTCGACAATCAGCTGCTGAGTCTTTGGTGCGCGCGGATAGCTGATCCACCCGTGATATGGCTTAATTATAAAGATTCAACGATACCTGAAATTTAGGAAAACATAGCAGATCATGGTTGCTGTCAGGCCGACCAATATGTACTCGACGCGGGGTAGGAATATAACCAACCCACCTAGAGAAAACACGATCAAGGTGTTTTGTAGTATGTATTTCCTTATTTTAGGTACCGCTATGAAGTAGCCATATTGCTTGCCTAAGAAAAATAAAGCCATGCCGATGATTGACGTAATCTGGAAATCGCGCATCGCAATGTCATTCAAGATCGCATGCCTGATCAAATTTGCGAGAAGTGCTAGCCCCATAAATAGAAAAAGGTGCGAGTAGATTAAGGAGTGTCCACTCATACTACTTTCATTTTTGCTCAGTAGGTAAAAGCTATCAAAATAGATCCACCAGATACTGCAAATCATGATAAATCCGGTGATTGCCGCCATCACATTATAACGATCCCATTGAATGTCAGATAACCCTCCAGAAAGGCTAATTACCGACTCGCCCAATAAGATGAGGGTGAGTAAACCTAGTCGTTCAACCAAGTGTTCTGTATGTGCGGGCAATGGCTTTAGCTTACCCCAAGAAAATAGAGGGAGCAGAATGTCAAGTAAAATCCCAATGTAAGCGACAAAGTAACGCATAGGTGGGTCAAAAAGAATGGATGAAAGACTAACAACTGCGCTAACTAACAGGGCGAAGCCAAGCCTGGAGGAGAATTCGCTACGGTGATCGAATTTATTTATGGACGAAATGTACATAATACTGATGATGGCACGTATACCAAAATAGCAGGCAATGACAAGCGCATAGTTTACTTCCAATTCTTCCCCAATCCGTGCAGACAGCACAATGAGCAGCAACATTAAAAATAATGTTGCCAAGCGGTGAAGGTTACTGTCTGTATCAAACCTATTTGAGTAAATCGTGTGGCTGGACCAGATCCACCATAATGGAACAAAAAGCAGTAAAAATGTCCATAATTGCTCCTGTTCAAAGTGGCCGTGATGAAGATGTCCAAGAGTATGCGTAACCTTGCCAATTGCAACAACAAAAATCAGGTCAAAAAACAACTCTAACCATGTGGCGTGTCGATTTTTTTCATAATACTTCAAAGATTTCATTCGCTGCTGGCTCCGTGTGCACCTCTTTAATGTAGAAGGAAACTAACGGATAAGCGAACGGGTGGACGGGTATAGGCGTCAACCTTGGGGACGGTCGCAAAAACTGAGTGCAACACCTGACCTAGTCCACCACCACGTCTGTTAGTACGGTCAATACAGAATCCAGCGTGCCATCGGGCCGATAGCAACATTGCGCACGGGCGGACCTTAGCGGGCAACTGGGCTGCTGTTCCGCCAACCATTCATTCAGCGCCTCGACCAGGACACGCGCCTCGACTATGGAATCTTCCGAGCTGTCAAAAATTAACATCGCCATTTTTTATGTCCTCGGTTCGCTGGGCTGATATTTTCGTGCCGCTGCTTTACGAGCGATGCTTATCGTTGGCAGCACCGTGGATTCCTCAATCTCCCGTATTGAAATATTATCGAATGCACACCTGGTGCGCGTGCGCAATGGGGCACGTTCGCCCTCGGCTACGGTGTGGGTGATGCCAAGCGATTTCACTATCTAGCGATTTCGTCAACTCACTAACGAAAGCTCAATCATCTGACTCATCTCGGTGAACTCTGGAGCCCCGTCATAGCGAAGCCCGTCAATGTAAAACGCTGGGGTGCCATTCACGCCGCTCCGTACGCCGCCATTAAAATCGGATTTTATTTTGGGTACGTAGGTACCGTCTTGCATGGCAAGATAGAGTTCTTCGTCGGAGAGGCCATGTTTTAGAGCGATGGCCCGAAACAGCGGCAGGCCCAATCGATCCTGATTTTCATACAATTCGTCGTGCGCCTCCCAGAAGAATCCTCGACTCCCGGCAAACTCAGCGGTGACAGCTGCAGCCATCGCATGCGGGTGAGCAGTGGTCAGTGGAAAATTACGGAACACGAACAGCAAATCATCGCGAAAATGCTGTTGCAGATTCTTGACTATCCAATACGCTTCAGCGCAATAGGGACATTGATAGTCGCCAAATTCCACCAGTGTGACCTTGGCATGCGCACTTCCCTGGCGATGGTCGCTGGCACTTACCGGGACTTTGAGAGTGGCCATGGGATCACCTGTTAATTTTAGGTTGGCGTGCATTGTGATGAATTCGCCAGAGCATCCAGCGCATCCAGAATGCCGTCCGCCCCCGGATTGATTGCCATTGGTGAGATGTAGCTCCAGGCGATCACTCCCTCCTTGTCAATCACGAACAACGCCCGCTTACAAACTCCCAGGTGGGAGTCGTACGCTCCATACTGTCGCGCCACAGCCCCTTTGGGCTCGAAATCGGCGAGCAGGCTGAAGTGAAAATTCCGATCTTTGGAAAAGGCCTGATGACACCAAGCGCTGTCAACCGAGATACCCAGTAGCGTCGCACCGTATTCTCTGAATGTGGGTAGCAATTGGTTGTACAAGGTCAGTTGGTCGCCACAAACCGAAGTCCAGTCTGCGGGATAAAACGCCAGTATCACGGGATTTCCCTTTAGCCCGCGCAGGGACAACTGCTGATCAGGGGTTGCGTACAGAGTGAAGTCGGGCGCGACAGTGCCGGCCGGCAGCGGCCCCTGAACCAGGTCGCCATTCGTTTCTTTCGCATCATCCAATTCTGAAGTGTGCATGGCTTGAGCCCTTATAGATGGGCGGTTGGGGTCTGCTCAGCGGGATACGACTTGCCCGGGGGGATAACTCCATCCACCGCCAAGTGATTTATAAATGGCGACGATGCCTCGATACACCTCGTTCGAGGCCTGAGCCTAAGTGTCTTCGGTTGCGAGACGTTCACGATCCGCATCAAGAAGCACGAGGAGATCAGCCGTGCCTTCGCGGTATTGGATTGAGGCCAGGTTGGTAGCGGAAAGGCTGGATTCGCTCTGGCGCACCATTGACTATAGTCGTTGTTGGCGCTTGCCGTAATCGCTGAACGCGTTCTCCGTTTCCTCCAGTGCAGGCAAGATCTCGCGCGCTCGTTCTTTTGCTGTCATTTTCGGCGGTTTTTTTATCCGATGGTTTTGGTGCGAACCGCAATCATGTCCTTGCTGATCGATTCGCCCCTGCGAATTCCGACATCGAATCGTTGCTCGATCACGCTGGTGATTCCATAGCCTCATTTGCTGATGAGTTGGTGGTTTACGACTGGCGGTATTTTTGAGCACGAATTTATCAGACGTCGTTCGTCGGTATCCTGGGTCGCCCATAGCGTGTTTGGATGAGATCCGACTATCGTTATTGGATGGCGTCGTCTGCCGAGACTACCATTCCCTCCAACGTAATCGTCTTCCTGAGCAATCTCAGCGTATTGCGGATCTCATGCCCCTATGTCTTGAGCATCGTTTACGGGGACGTAGATCCATCCGAATGAGTCCGTGTTATCCATCTTTGGAGACAACTCATCATGGCTACTCTCTGTGAAATATGTAATGCGAGACCCGCTGTAGCGCGAGTGACCGTATCGCAAAATGGCCAAGCCAGGACAATGTCCATTTGCGACCACGATTACCGTCAACTCTTACGCCATCAAAGCATGTTGAATCCATTCGACTCTCTACTGGGCGGGGGTGTGTCCCGCTTTTTCGACAGCATGGGCGGAGCAAAGGATCAAGCGGGTGATGACTTCAGGCTCTCTGCGCAAGTGCCTCGAGAATCTGTCGATGCAACCGATGCATTCAGTTCCCAGACGCTGGAAATCCTGCAACGCGCGGGTGAGAAAGCCCATGAGCTCAACCGTAGCGAGCTCGATACTGAGCATTTGTTGTATGTGCTTGCGGATACCGATGTGGGTACGGCGTTGCTTAAGGAGCTGAAGCTTTCTCCGGACGAGATCAAAGGCTACATCGATCAACATGCTCAGAGGGGCACAGCGGAGGCCCAGGCCCCGGTGGACCAGATGAGCATTTCGCCACGGTTAAAGAAAGTTTTCAATTTTGCGTTCCAGGCATCTCGTGATTTAGGACATTCGTACGTTGGCCCAGAGCATTTGTTGATCGGGCTTGCCTCTGTACCAGAAAGTATCGCCGGGACATTGCTTAAAAAATACGGCGTAACGCCTGAAGCCTTGCGGCAGAAGGTGGTCAAGGTGGTGGGTAAGGGGGCTGAGGATGGGCGAGTCGACACCCCGACGGGAACACCGACACTCGACAAGTTCGGTCGCGACCTGACGTCACTGGCTCGTGAGGGCAAACTCGATCCCGTACTGGGGCGCGCGCAGGAAATCGAAAATACCATCGAGGTGCTGGCGCGGCGCAGAAAGAACAATCCGGTTCTTATCGGCGAACCTGGCGTCGGTAAAACAGCCATCGTTGAAGGGCTTGCACAACGAATAGTAAAGGGCGATGTCCCTGAGATTCTGCGTGGCAGGCGGCTTGTTGAAGTCAATCTGAACTCAATGGTTGCGGGCTCTAAATATCGTGGTGAATTTGAGGAGCGAGCCAAGCAACTGCTTGATGAAGTCGCCGCAAAAAGCTCGGAGCTTATTCTGTTCATCGACGAGTTACATACGATCGTTGGCGCGGGGCAGGGTGGTGAGGAGGGCGGCCTCGATATTGCCAACGTACTCAAACCCGCATTGGCACGCGGAGAGCTTAGCTTGATCGGTGCGACGACACTCAATGAGTATCAAAAGCACATCGAAAAAGACGCAGCGCTTGAACGACGTTTTCAGCCTGTGCTGATAGCCGAACCCACCGTAGAGCAGACCATCATTATCCTGCGTGGGCTGCGCGACAAGCTTGAGGCTCACCATCAAGTCACATTCGCCGATGAAGCATTTGTGGCGGCAGCAGAGCTGTCGGATCGTTACATCACCTCGCGCTATTTGCCGGATAAAGCCATAGACCTAATCGATCAGGCCGCGGCCCGCGTTCGAATCAGTTCCTCGTCAAGGCCGGCCAGCATCCAGGAGCTTGAAGCCGAGATTACGCAACTTAAACGTGAACAGGATTATGCATCCTCCCGTAAACGTTTTGATGAATCCAAAGGCTTTGAAGAACGCATTGGTCAAAAACAAGCGCAACTGGGAGAGGAAACAGAAGCTTGGCAGCGCAAGACAGGTTCCGAAACCCTTGAGGTGACCCTGGAGTCAATTGCCGAGGTGTTGTCCCGTCTCACCGGTATTCCTGTGACCGAACTTACGCAGGAAGAGCGTCAAAAGCTTTTGAATATGGAAGACACTTTGCGTGATCGGCTGGTGGGGCAGGAAGATGCTGTGCTCGCAGTCAGCGATGCCGTTCGGTTGTCTAGGGCCGGTCTTGGCCAAGCCAACAGACCTATTGCCACGTTTCTCTTTCTTGGCCCTACGGGCGTCGGCAAAACTGAACTTGCCAAAGCGTTGGCGGAAACGGTGTTTGGTGACGAGCAATCGATCATTCGTATTGATATGTCGGAGTACATGGAGCGTCATGCAGTTGCTCGGTTGATCGGTGCGCCACCCGGTTATGTGGGATACGACGAGGGCGGTCAGTTGACAGAGCGTGTCCGCCGCAAGCCCTACAGTGTGATTCTGCTCGACGAGATCGAGAAGGCGCATCCCGATGTGAGCAACGTATTGCTTCAGGTATTCGACGATGGGCGTCTCACGGACGGCAAGGGACGTGTTGTGGACTTCAGCAATACGATCATCATTGCCACCAGTAACCTGGGCTCTCCCATCATCATGGAGAATCTCGAGCGCCCTGAAGATGAACGCCTTACGGAAAAAGCGTTACGTAATGAATTGATGGGAGTCTTGAAAGGGCATTTTCGTCCCGAATTCCTGAACCGTATTGATGACATCATCGTGTTTCATGCCCTTACCCGTGACAACATCCGATCGATTGTGAACATTCAGCTTGATCGGGTCATTCGAACCGCAGCTGCACAGAACATTACAGTGAAAGTTGATGGCTCACTCATTGATCATCTGGCGGACGTTGGTTATCAGCCAGAGTTTGGCGCGCGCGAGTTGAAACGTCAGATTCGCCAGACCGTCGAAACGCGGCTTGCGAAGGAAATGCTCGCTGGCAAGCTGAAAGCCGGCGACAGTGTCGAGTTGGGTTACGACAAAGAGCGTGGCGAAGTGGTCTTCAAAAAGGTCGAGGTGGATGCGTCAAAGACTTCCGAAAAGGGTAGTCCACCTGGCCAATCGGATGATCTGACACCTGCCGCGGAGACTGGGACTTAGCCTCATGCTTGGACGGGCCCGGCAGACTGAAGACGCAAGTGTGGAGGGTTATCGTGTCAAAGCCTGATTCTGAAAGGCGTGAGCGCAACTCGACGCTGAAAAATTTCAGACTTCAGTGGGCGCTGATGAGTGCTTACGAACGTTTCGAACAATTGGTTGTTCTTGCGCTCAGTCTCATCATCGCGTCTGTGATTATGATGGCGCTACTGCAGCTCTGTCGCAGGGTCGTGCCGTTGTTGATCAGTGGTGCGATTGATCCTCTGGACCACGATGTTTTCCAGGCCCTCTTTGGCTCAATCTTCACCGTGCTGATAGCCCTGGAGTTCAAGCATTCGATTGTGCGCCCCGCCTTAAGACGCAACAGCATCGTTCAGGTTCGCACAGTGCTGTTGATCGCCCTGCTGGCGCTCAGCCGGAAGTTCGTTATTCTCGATTCTGCCGCTACTCCTGCGCTCACCATTGCCGCACTAGGATTTGCCACCCTGGTACTCGGCATCGTCTGCTGGCTCTTACGAGAGCGTGATAAGGATGACTTACGAGAAAGTGATAAGGATGAATAGCTACAATTCTTGGTGAACGCTCCGGATCTGGTGCTTAGTCCAGAAGAATTTGCAGAACTGAGCGCTCAGCTTGAAAGCTCTGCTCAACACGCCTGGCCGTGGAAGCATTACCGGTCCTGATGTGGGATGAGGGTCAATGCTATGGCCGTTGAAGGCAATGCAGGACAATTATTGGGCGTCGTCATTTTGCTTGCCGCCGCCGTGCTGGTAGTGCCGCTGTTCAAACGCATCGGGCTCGGCTCAGTGGTCGGTTACCTGGCGGCGGGCCTGATCATTGGCCCCTTCGGACTGCAACTTTTCAATGACCCCCACACCATCCTTGAGGTGGCCGAGTTGGGCGTGGTCATGTTTCTTTTTGTGATTGGCCTGGAGATGAAACCCTCTCACCTATGGGACCTGCGTAGGCAGATCTTTGGGTTGGGCAGCCTGCAGGTGGTGGTCAGTGCATGTCTGCTCACTTTTGTCGGCATGGCTTTCGGATTCTCTTGGCAGGTGTCATTTGTCTGCGCAGCGGGTTTTGTACTCACCTCCACGGCTCTGGTTATGCAAGTTCTCTCGGAACGCGGTGACATTACCGAGCCGAGAGGGCAGCACGTCGTGTCCATTTTGCTGTTTGAAGACCTGTTGATAGCCCCTTTGCTGGCGGTGGTGGCATTTCTGGCGCCCACGGAGTTGGCGAATGGACCCACGTCTCCACTTTGGCAACGCATAGGTATCGCAGCGCTGTCCTTGGGTGCATTGGTGGCCATCGGGTTGTGGCTGCTCAATCCCCTGTTTCGGGTATTGGCCCAAGTCAAAGCGCGCGAGGTAATGACTGCCGCTGCGCTGCTGGTTGTGTTGGGCGCAGCGTTGCTGATGGAACTCGGCGGTCTTTCAATGGCGATGGGGGCTTTCGCGGCCGGTGTGTTGCTGTCCGAATCCACTTTCCGCCACCAGTTGGAGGCCGACATCGAGCCGTTTCGCGGCCTGCTGCTGGGGCTGTTTTTCCTCGGCGTCGGCATGTCGCTGGATCTGCAATTGGTGGCCGAGGCCTGGAAGCTCATCATCTCCGGCGTGCTGGCGCTGATGGTGGTCAAGGCGCTGTGTATTTATGCGGTCGCGCGCCTCGCGAAAAGCGGTCATGACGACGCGCTGGATCGCGCCTTGCTGATGGCGCAGGGTGGCGAATTTGCTTTTGTGCTGTTTGCCGAAGCGCTCAAACTCAGGGCCATCAGTCCTGAAGTCAACGCCAATATGACGGCTATTGTGGTGCTCTCCATGGTCATAACGCCGGTGACTTTATTGCTGTACAAACGGTTTGCTCGCGCGCGGACCGTTTCCCTGGACGGTGTGGAAGCCGCACAGAATCTGCGCTGCAATGTACTCATCATCGGTTTTGGCCGTGTGGGGCAGATTGCCTGCCAAGCGCCGCTCGCTCAGGGAGCGAAAATTTCCATCATCGATATAAATCCAGAGGTCATCCGCGCCGTGACACCCTATGGTTTCAAGGTCTATTACGGCGATGGCGCCCGCCATGAAATATTGCACGCCGCTGGCGCCCATCACGCTCGCGCCATCATTGTTTGTGTGGACGATAAAAAAGCCGCGACTCGCATTGTCGAAAGTACGCGGCACTTCTGCCCGCAGGTGAAATTGGTGGTACGCGCTTTTGACCGCGAACATGCGCTGGAATTGGTCAAACACGACGCCGACTACATAGTGCGGGAAACCTTTGAGGCCGCCCTGCTGCTCGGCCGTCAGGCCGTGGTGACTCTGGGGGCGTCGGAGCACGAAGCCGACGCGGTGATCGACGAAGTGCGCAAACGCGATGCCGAACGTTTTGCCTTGGAAACATCGGGCGGGCTGTTTGCCGGGCGAGCGTTGGTGCTGGGAAATATTGAGCGCATCGAGCCGCCGAACCCTGAGGCGCGGGAGAACGCGAATGCTGCAGCCCTGACCACGTCAAACAGGCTTCAGCGTAACGAACTGGCTCGTCAACCATGCATGGAGCCGGGAAACTGCCGGGGACACCTGTTTGCGGTGCGCGCACACCAGACTCAGCGGTAAACCCTCACCCTGATGATTCTCCATCAACACCACGAGCCGTCCTGCCATGACATCCGCACTCACATCCAGCCAGGATTTGTAGGCGATGCCTTCGCCTTCGATGGCCCAGCGCCGGGCGATGTCGGCGTCGTCACTGAACAGCGGCCCGGACACCTGCACGGTGCGGTGGCCCAGGTTCCATTTGTCGTAGATTCGGCCGTTTTGCAGATACAGCAAGCAAGCGTGATCCAGCAAATCCTCCGGTGCCTGTGGACTGCCGTTTCGCGCCACATAGTCAGGCGATGCGACCAGCACGCGCCGATTCCACGGCGCCAACGGCAACGCGATGTAGTTAGCGTCTTCGTTCAGGCCATAGCGAATGGCGACATCCACCGGATCGCGAAAGAGGTCGGCCACCTGGTCGGAAAGGAAAAAGCGCAGGCTGAGCGCTGGGTGTTCGCGTCGGAATGCCGAAAGCCAAGGCAACAGCACATTACGTCCCAGATCCGACGGCGCGGAGACTTGAAGCACCCCTTGCAGGCGGGCGTTTTCACCGCGCAGGTTTTCGCGTCCTTGCTTCAAGGCCTCAAGCACTGACAGCGCGGTGGGCAAATATTGCTCGCCTTCGGCCGTCAGACGGAGGCTTCGGGTTGTCCGTGCGAACAGACGCACGTTCAATTCTCGCTCCAGACGCTTGATCGCGGCAGCGACCTGGCCCGGCAGCAGGTCGGCCTCATGCGCTGCGGCGGTAAAACTCCCCAAGGCCGCACTGCGAAGAAACAGACCGAGGTCATCAATACGGATCATTTTCACTCCAGCAGTGAAAGTGTTGGCGCATTCTGCCGGTTTTTCTTTGCCGTGGGGAAGACAAAACTACTCGCAACGTCAGGCATCAACCCCTTAGTCAGCGAGTGTCCATGAAAGCGATTACGTTTACCCAACACGGCTTACCGATTGAAGATCCTCAATCCCTGCAGGACGCCGAGGTCCCTAAACCTGCGCCCGGCCCCCAGGATCTGCTGGTGGAAGTGCGGGCCGTTTCAGTCAACCCCGTCGATACCAAGGTTCGCGCCGGCACTTTCGCCAAGGAACCGAAAATACTGGGGTGGGACGCGGCAGGTATCGTCCGCGAGGTCGGCTCTGAGGTGACGCTGTTTCAGCCGGGTGATGAAGTGTTCTATGCAGGCTCGATTGCCCGCACCGGCAGCTACAGCGAATTCCATCTGGTCGATGAGCGGATCGTCGGGCACAAGCCTCGTTCATTGAGTGCAGCCGATGCGGCCGCGTTGCCGTTGACCTCAATCACTGCCTGGGAATTGTTGTTTGACCGGCTCGGTGTCGTCGAGGGTTCGGGGGAGGGCAAGTGCCTTCTCATCGTCGGGGCGTCCGGTGGAGTCGGTTCGATGCTGGTTCAGCTGGCCCGCCAGCTCACCGGCCTTACGGTCATCGCGACTGCATCGCGCCCGGAAACAGCCGACTGGGTCAGGCAACTCGGCGCTCACCATGTGATTGACCACCATCAACCGATGCCGGCGCAATTGCAGGCACTGGGCCTGGAGTCTGTCAGTTACATCGCGAGCCTTACCCACACTGAAATCCATTTTCAGCAACTGGTTGAAATGCTGCGTCCGCAAGGGCGTCTGGGGGTGATTGACGACCCGCAAAGCCTGGATGTGATGCCGCTCAAAACCAAGTCGCTGTCCCTGCATTGGGAGCTGATGTTTACCCGATCGCTCTTCGAAACTCCGGACATGATTAACCAGCATCACCTGCTCAATCGTGTCGCCAGCCTGATCGATGAAGGGTTGATTCAAACAACGCTCGGCGAGCATTTCGGCACCATCAACGCCGCCAATATGCGCCGCGCCCATGCGTTGGTGGAGAGTGGCAAGGCCAAGGGCAAGATCGTTCTCGAAGGTTTCTGATCACCCACCGGCAATGACAGATGGACAGCCTGGCTGATCCATCAGGAGCGCACTATGCATAAAAGAAAGTGGTTGCCNGGGTCATGGTTGAGATTGAAAAAGCACGGGTATCGATTGCGGTACTCAAGGCCAAAGCGGGTCAGCAAGAGGCCTTGAAAGCAGCACTCCTGGCCTTGGTCGAACCGACACGAGCGGAGCCGGGAAACCTGGATTACGTGTTGTTTGAACGACAGGATGAGCCCGGCACGTTCTTCATGCGCGAAGCCTTCACGGATCAGGCTGCACTCGATGCGCATTTTGCCACGCCGTACTTTCAGCGCTTTGCCGCGGCCAGCGACGACCTTCTGGCCGAGCCTTTGCAACTTATATTCCTTGAGCAAGTTTCGACTTAGAGTGAGTCAGTGCCGCATCCGCCTGTTCAATCGGCCAGACGCACCCGGTGCGTCTGATGGTCAGTCCTATGTATCGAGGGCTCTGCTGTGAAAGATTTTGCGCAACGAGGTGAGCGCCCAGCTCCTCAATGACTTGCGCAGCAGGGCGCTTTCCGTACTTGAGATTCAGGATAACGTGGTCCACCCCGATTTCCTCAAGCGCCTCCAGCAAAGCCCGGAGGTGGACGCGTCCAAGCCTGAACCCCAAATGAATGTGAGTGGGTGGCGTGGACGGGTTCTCACTGAGGTCGATGTAAAGCGACTGAGTGAAGGGCTTATAGATGGAACCACATTGCTTCATGACTTCCAGTCGCCAATCTTCCACGATCAGTCGCTGCATTTTCGGCGCGCGCGGATAGTTGATCCATCCGACGCTTTCGCGCGCGATCCAATCCAGTGACTGGCGGCTATGCCCGGTCACGAGCATTGGAATGACCTGGGTTGTGGGTTTCGGAATGAGGTCTGCGCCCTGCAGCTCACCACCGCTCCAGCGGATGGGTTCAAAGCTTGTGCTGTGGGCTCGGCGAATCACTTCGTAGTGCTCTCGAAAGATTTCTCCGCGCCTTTCGGGATCGACGTCAAAGGCCGAAAACTCCACTGGGCGATCGCCGGAGGCTACCCCAAGAATCAATCGACCTGCGCTCAACTGATCGACGCTGGCTGATGCCTTGGCCGTGTGCAGAGGATGGTGTAAAGGGATGGCGATGGATGCGGTGCCTAGCGCTATCTCCGACGTATGAGCGGCCATATAGCCCAGGTAAACCCATGGGTCGAAGACTTGGCCAACATCGCCGAAACCAGGGTCCCGAAGAGGCACGTCGCGAAACCAGAGCGCGGAGAAGCCCAGTGCCTCTGCTCGCTTGGCCAATTCGACCTGGTTGAGCATGCTCGGAGTGTCCCCATCGAAGGCCTCCAAAGGAAAGAACAATCCCAGGCTCAAATGACCCGGAGTGAACGTTCGCCTGAACCCTCGATGCTCCTGATAAGGAACCGTGCTTGGCCGATACATAATCATCTTCCTCAATGGAAGAACGTGAACCGCGGGTCGACCGGATTGAGAGGCGAGTTGTTGGCGATATGCGCGTGCAGGTCCGGATTGGCAAGGAACGGGCGGTCAAAGGCAATCAGATCGCTCCAGCCCAATACTGATCACTCAGCAACGGACTGGGAGGGCGTTGTTCCAACGCGTCACGCAGTAAAAAAAAGCCCACTGACCCGGTGACGGTCAGTGGGCTTTTTGTATCCGGTTGTCCGATCAATTACCCACCACTAACCTTCCAATGTTTCACGTCATCCGCAAACACCATCTGCTTCATCTCATGAGCAATACCATAGGCCAGCGATTCATGTGCGGCGATAACTTTTTCCTCCGCAGACAAGCAATGAAAAATGTCGAGTTTGGTCGCTGCATCAGCGGTTTCGAGCATGAAGATTTGCACGTAGCGTGCGAGGTCATTGTCGAGGCTGGACAGGTATTCCCGCAGTCGTTGGTGGTCGACGGATTTTTGGCTGAAGTACCAGTTCATCGGGTGAATCAGAAAGCGTGCGTGAGGAGANGTGATGCGACGGTTCGCCGCCAGGAACATGATGATGCCCATGGATTCGATATTGCCCGCGTTAATCGCGCAAAGCGGNACCGGCAGGGACTTCAGGAACGTGTAGAGAGTGAAGCCAAAATTGGTGCTGCCCCCGCAAGTGGACAGGTTCAACAGAAGGGAGGTGGCACCTTGATCGATGGCCTCAAGGCAGCAATCCCTGAACCGTTCGGTCGTCGCCTGGTCGATCTGGCAATGAAAATGCACGATGTGTTCAGTCATTGATTGACCTCCTGAGTGCGATGCAGGGAGGGCTTGCAAGCGCTATTCAGTCTAGTAAACATCGATTATTTGGTGTGAAAAGCCATCGTAAGGTGGCATCGACGAATGGGACAGCCGTCAGTCGAATGAGCGACATTTTAATGGAACCAAACGTCCAAATCCGCTCGTCGTGAGCCCCGTATTTCCGTTCAAACTTTCCCTTTTGCGTGTCCTCCGAATTGTACGGGCCCATGCTCGTGCCAATGATGTAGAGGTGAACCAAAATGGCCAATACAGGAAACAACAATCCAGGCAATTTTTCCAATGACCGGGACAAGGCTTCTGAAGCCGGCAAGAAAGGCGGAGAAGCGTCTGGCGGAAATTTTGCCAACGATCCACAACGCGCGTCTGAAGCCGGTCAAAAAGGAGGTCAAGCTTCTGGCGGACAGCCCTCGCGTGATAAAGGCAGCATGTCTGGAGGTGGGCAGGGTACCAATCGCGGAGGGGAATTTACCGACGATAAGGAAAACATGTCCAAGCCAGGCCAAAAAGGCGGCCAGGCTTCCGGCGGACAGCAGTCTAACAAGGCTGATCAATCGTCCAGCGGCGGGCAAGGAAGCGGACGCGGTGGCAATTTCGCCGATGACCGCGACAAGTCGTCTGGAACAGGGCGCAATGATGATGGGATGAGCGGAGGTGGAGGACGTAAATCCTGATGTCGTCTGACCCCATCAAGCCCCGAATTTTTCGGGGCTTGATTTCTATGGCACTGCTTGTCTTATCTTGCATCAGTTGCCGGGTGAGACTGGAGGAGGGGAGTCGAGTTACGTCGAGCTGGCCGCCTAGCGATTAAGAATTTTTTTGATGATTGCACGTCCATCAGTGCGGCTGTTTCAACGCGCCACACAGTAAATNGCCGTCTGGCGGGTGTAGAGGCTGCACGCAGTGCGCTTCATTACGTTGCCCCAGTGGGGGAGAAAGACATTTACATAACGCGAGCGATGGCGAACATTTCGCCGTTTCTTTCGCCGCCTTAGGCATCACTGCTACGTAAGGTCAAATCGCTCCAACGCATAATCCTTACCTGCCAAAGTAAGTTCAAAAATGGTGGCGCCAAACGTACCTCGGGTCACTTTTTGCGTCACGAGACGTTTAGCCTGGAGTTGCTTAAGACCGGTTTCAACTTCTAACGTGCTGAGTGAGACCAGTTTGCAAACCGAGTTCAAGTTTGCAACTTTTCTGAAGTTCGCATGATAGGCCAAAACTTCCATCAGTAGCGTTTGGTTATCGGTCAATTTTGGAAACTGAGGATTGTTCTTTTTGTAAACCTTTCGCTCTATCTCGTGTAACTCGCCGTCAGTTCCATCAGGGATGCGGACGTAGTAAATCGCTACAGACAGCGTGCTGATGAAAATCGCGATAATCATCAGCAGCGACCAATTCGGCATTGGCGTTTCCAGCAAAAGCCAATCCCCCAAACGTAGCAGCCAGCTCGTGGTATCTGCCAACAATGTCAGTTCGAAATAAGTTTCGAG
Organism: Pseudomonas mandelii; assembly: GCF_002251635.1. Lineage (GTDB taxonomy): Bacteria > Pseudomonadota > Gammaproteobacteria > Pseudomonadales > Pseudomonadaceae > Aquipseudomonas > Aquipseudomonas mandelii_B. Next base: position 8,307 of record NZ_NMOJ01000024.1, on the reverse strand, counting down.
CGAATTTATGGCAACCCAAGCGACAACGAAAATCCCAGCCAGGTAGGCCATGGCCTTAAGCGTGAACGAGGATTGCTTGCCTTGTGCTGCCATGCTACTCGTCTCGACCGCAGAAACAGATGCTATCAGCATAGCAGTGGAATAGCGGCCGTCTGGCACCTCACCTGCAAGGTCCAGCATTTGGCCTTATCAAACCAACGGACTCCCGCGCATCCCCCGCGCCGGATCATCCAGCAACCTGAATTGCTCCACCATGAAATCAATCAACATCCGCATCGACGGCAGCATCCCGTGCCGGCTCGCAAACACCGCATAGATCATCTCAGTCCGCGGCGCCCAGTCAGGCACCACCACCACCAGTTGCCCGCGCTCGATAAAGTCATGCACCAGCGACATCGGCATCTGCGCAATGCCAACGCTGTCTATCGCCGCGCAGCGCAGCATCGGCAGTCCCTTGGTAATCAGTTGCGGACGATGCTGGATCGTAAATTCCGCGCCATCTTGATGGAACAACGTCCAACTGTAATCACGTTGCGGGCTGCCGTGATGGACGCTGGGGAATCGTGCCAGTTCTCCCGGCTCGTGGGGTACACCGAGGCGGTTCAACAGCGCGGGACTGGCCACCAGGCATTGCGGCCGCTGGGACATGACGCGGTTGACCAGGTCCGAATCCTGAAGGGGAGGCGGGCGGACTCTCAGTGCCAGGTCAACGCCTTCGGCGACCACGTCGACCTGACGGTCGCTGGCTTCCAGATGCACTTCGACACGCGGGTGCATGGCCATGAATCGGGTGATGATGCCGCCGACGCACTCCTCCAGTAACACCGTCGGGCAGGTGACGCGCAACAAGCCGCCGGGTTCTGTGCGCGTCATGGCGACGGCGGCTTCGGCGGCTTCCGCGCCTTTGAGCATGGAACGGCAATGGGCGTAATACGTCTGGCCCAGTTCCGTCACCTTGAAGTTGCGGGTGTTACGGATGATCAGGCGCACGCCCAGGCGTTCTTCGAGCAGCGCAATGCGGCGACTGAGGTTGGATTTTGGAATGCCCAGCGCCCGTGCGGTCGGCGCGAAGCCGCCGTGGTCCACCACCATCACAAAGTACTGAAGGTCATTGAGGTCGAGCACCGGGCGGCATCCATTCGGCCAAAAGAGGCCAACTATACAAGAACGATCGTCCAATGGATGGGAAAGACAAACCCGTTTTTCGGGACTGGTTCACAAGACAGCAAAGCGCCTAGATTGCCGCCGTTCGGTTGGTTCATTAAAGGAGCTTCAGATGTTACGCAGGACGATTCTCGCNGGGCATGCCCCCGATTTTCTCTGGATTATTAAAACTTGAACAAGCTGTCCGAGATGCATTCTTTTGTCATGGTGGTGGACACCGGCAGTATTTCCGAAGCCGCTCGGCGTTTGGGTATCGCAAAATCCATGGTCAGCCTGCGGATCCAGCAACTGGAAAAGCGCCTGGGCAGTATTTTGCTGGAGCGGGGGCGTCAGGCCCGGCTGACGGAGTCGGGCGAAGTGTTTTACCGTTATTGCGTGCGTATTCTCGCTGATGTGGAAGACGCCGAAGACGCGGTGCAGGCGTTTCAATCGAGCTTGCGCGGTGTGCTGCGACTTGCCGCGCCGATGGCCTTCAGCATTCGTTACCTGACGCCGATCCTGTCGTCCTTCGCGGTGCGTTACCCGGAGTTGCGGCTGGATATCGAGTTCGATGATCGCCACGTCAATCTGCACGAAGAACGCTATGACGCGGCCATCCGCATCGGCGAGTTGCCGGACTCCTCGCTGGTCGCCAAGACCATCACGCCCAACCGCCACATCATCTGCGCGAGCCCGGAATACCTGGCCGCACACGGCACACCGCAAACCCCGCAAGAGCTGTCCCAGCATTTCGCCATGCTCTATGTGAATCGCGAACCTCACGGTATGTGGACGCTGCCGGTGAACAACACCCTGGAATCGTTCCGTGTGCGCTGCCGGATGCGCACCAACAATGGCCATCAACTCATGGAAGGCGCCAAGGCCGGCATGGGCCTGGCGATTCTGCCGACCTTCCTGGCAGCGCCGGCGATTGTGGCCGGTGAGCTCAAGGAAGTGCTGGCGCCTTATGCCCCGCGTGGCGGCAACATTTCGGCGGTCTACCGGCAATCCCAGCGAGCGTCGCCCAAGCTTCATGCGCTGACCAGCTTCCTCATCGAACAGATCGGCAACCCGCCGGTGTGGGAGCAAATGCTTGCGGCTCACACGCGTTCAATCGTTCTGGAAAAACGAAACCGGGAATCGTCTTTTGCCGGCTTATGAGCCTGCGCACCGTCCCATATGCTTTTCCCTAACAGACGCATTCTGACGTCTGACAGGGAAGAAAACGGATGAAGAGTACCCTTGACAATCCTGCTCGCCGGGCGGTTCTGGCCGGCGGAGTTGTGGCCGCTGCGACGTTGGCGGCGGGCAGTGGTTTGGCGCAAGCGTTGGAGTCCAGCGGTATGGCTGGCAAGCGTGGCGCTGATCGCGCGGCAGTAGATGTGATCATCGTTGGCGGTGGTTCGGCGGGCGCGGTGCTGGCCCGTCGTTTGAGCGAAAACACCGCGCGCCAGGTGTTATTGCTTGAAGCCGGCCATGGCTACGGCCCGCACAATTACCCCGAGATCGTGGCCAGCAGCGACATCGTCGGCGCTAACGCCAATCCTGAATTCGAGTGGGGTTACAAGACCCGAGCGGGCTACATCGACCACCCCATCGGCGCCTTGCGTGGCAAGGTGTTGGGAGGGAGTTCGGCGATCAACGGCGCGGTGGCCATCCGTGCCCGCGCCACCGATTTCAAGCGTTGGGATTTGCCAGGCTGGAGCTACGAAGAACTGCTGCCGTCGTTCAAAAAACTGGAAACCCACAGCGGCGGTGCCAGCGCGTTGCACGGCCATGAAGGACCGCTGCCGGTGCATCAACTCGGCAAGGCCGATGTCACCCCCATGCAGCGCGCGTTCATCTACGCGACCTTCGCCAATGGCTACCGGGTGATCGAGGACTTCGACGGCGCTGACGCCCATGGCGTGGGCCCGTACCCGATGAACATCGTCAACGGCGTGCGGGTCAACACCGGCATGGCGTACCTCACCGACGAGGTGCGCGCCCGCGACAACCTGCAGATCCAGACCGACAGCCTGGTGGACAAAGTGCTGTTCGACGGCAAACGTGCGATCGGCGTGCAACTGGCCAACGGTGAAAAATTGTTGGCCGCTGAAGTGATCCTTTCCGCCGGCAGCTACGGCAGCGCCGCGATTCTCTTGCGTTCCGGGGTTGGGCCTGGCGAAGACCTGCGTGCCTTGCAGATTCCACCCGTCGCTGAACTACCGGTCGGGCAGAACCTGGTGGATCACCCGTTCTATTACAACGCCTATGCCGCCAAGCCTGACGTGATCGGCAGCCAGTCGCCCACCATCGGTGCCAAGCTCTGGACCCACAGCCGTTCCGCCGAAAATGGCGAGCTGGACCTGCACATCACCGCCACCCACTTGTTTCCTCATGATCAGAGCCCGACCGGTGTCGGCTTCGTGCTCGCCGTCGCCCTGACGCGGCCACTGTCCCGGGGCAAGGTGACGCTGGCCAGTCGTGATCCGTTCGTGGCACCGACCATCGACCTGAATTTTCTCGCCGAGCCCAAGGACCGCCAGCGCCTGCTGGATGGCATCCGCCTGGCCCGCAAAATCGGCAACACGGGGCCGCTGAATGCATTGATCCATTCCGAGCTCAACCCCGGCCAAGGCAACGACTCGGACGAGGCGTTGCTGGCCAGCGTCAAAGCCAGTCTCGACACCTATCACCACCCGACCTCGACGGCACCAATGGGCCGGCCGGGGGATGCGCGGGCGGTGGTCGACCTGCAAGCGCGGGTCATCGGTGTGCAGGGGCTGCGCGTCGTGGACGCGTCGATCTTCCCCGACGTGCCCTCGGTCGCCACCAACATCACCGTGATTGCCACCGCCGAGCACATTGCCCGTCTCTACGCTTAATTTTCAGGAACCTGCCTCTATGAACAGCACCCCGGTATTGAACTGGATCGACGGCCAATGGCTGGACTCCGGTGTTTACAAAGACTCCATCGACCCTGCGACCTACGAGCTGATTGGCCGATACGCAGAAGGCGGCTTGAACGAAGCGCAAGCCGGCATCAAGGCCGCGCAACGGGCATTTGCCAAAACGCCCTGGAAAGACGACCGCCAGTTGCGCGCACAGGTATTGCTGGAATTGGCGGATGCCTTCGAACGCAACGCCGATGAGCTGATCGACACCCTCGCACTGGAGAACGGCAAGATTCGGCCAGAAGCCGCGTTTGAAGTCGGTATGGTGCCCTCCAAGCTGCGCTATTACGCGGCGCTGGCGCGTGCCGAATACGGGCGTGCGGCCGAGCCAAAACCCGGCAAGATTTCCCTGGTGATTCGTCAGGCGGTGGGCGTGGCGGGCATCATCGTGCCGTGGAACTCGCCGGTGGTCTTGATGATTCGCTCGCTGGCTCCGGCGCTGGCGGCCGGTTGCACCACGGTCATCAAGATGCCCGGGCAAACCGCCCAGACCAACTGCCTGGTGGCCCGGATCATGAGCGAGGCGCTGTCGCTGCCGCGTGGCGTGATCAATCTGTTCAGCGAGCAGGGCGCGGCGGGCTCGATCCATCTGGTGGAATCACCGCGTGTTCCGGTGATCAGCTTCACCGGCAGCACCAGCACCGGCCGGGCGATTTCAGCCGCGGGTGCCCAGCACCTCAAGCGTTTTGGCCTGGAGTTGGGTGGGAAAACGCCGATGCTGGTGTTCAACGACGCCGACCTCGACGCCGCCGTGCCGACTCTGGTGAAAGCCCTGACGGTATTCGCCGGCCAGTTCTGCATGACCGGTTCGCGGCTGTTGGTGCAACGGGATATCGCCACGGCGTTGACCGAGCGACTGGCCGCGCGGCTGGAAGCGGTGCGCGTCGGGCCTGCGGCCGATTCGGCCAGCGAGATGGGGCCGTTGATCGATAAGCCCAACGTACAACGGGTCAATCAAATCGTGAAAGAGGCGATCACCGCCGGCGCCCAAGTCATCGTTCGCGGTGGTCCGGTGACCGATGGGCCGTTGGCCAAGGGCGCGTTCTATCGCCCGACGCTGCTGCGGGTCAGCGATCCCGACATGGCCATCGTCCAGCGCGAGACCTTCGGCCCGGTGCTGACATTGCAAGTGTTCGACAGAGAAGCCGAAGGCATCGAACTGGCCAACAACAGCGAGTTCGGCCTGGCCGCCAGTGTCTGGACCCGCGATGTCGACCGCGCGCTGCGGGTGGCTCGCGAACTGGAGGCGGGCACGGTGTGGGTCAATGACTGGGCCGTGGTCTATGACGAGTTTGAGGAGGGCGGTTTCAAACAGTCGGGGCAGGGGCGCCTGAACGGCGTGGCGGCCATGGATGATTTTGTCGAGTACAAACACATCGCCCTCAATCCCGGCCTGCGCAAGGGCTGAATCTAATGCGGCCCACCCGATTATTGATCGGCGCGCTGCTGGCGGGGACGCTGACCGCGCCCTCCGCTTTTGCCGCCCACGAGCATGATGTGTCACCCATGAGAAGTGCCCCCATGTCCAAGGACAGACTTTACGACGCGTTACTTGACGCGCTGACCGCGACGTTCGGCCATCACCCGGGCTTTCGCGCGACCCATGCCAAGGGTGTGTTGCTCAGCGGAACCTTCATGGCGTCGCCGCCCGCTCCGGTACTGAGCCGGGCGGCCCATTTGCAGGGGCAACCGGTGCCGGTGTTGCTGCGGTTCTCCAATTTCAGCGGCGTACCCGCCACCGAGGACGGCGACCCGATGGCCAGCCCTCATGGCCTGGCCATTCGTTTTACCCTGCCGGACGGTGAATTCACCGATATCGTGACCCACTCGTTCGACGGCTTCCCGGTGGCCACACCCGAAGACTTCCTGAGTTTTCTGCAAGGCATCGCCGCCAACTTCGCTACGCCGCCGGACCCGCTGCCGCTGCAAACCTTTCTGGCCAGTCATCCCCGCGCCGAACATTTCCTTCAAACGCCCAAGCCCGCGCCGAGCAGTTACGCCGGTATCGAGTACTTCGGCATCAACGCCCTGGTGTTCACCAACCGTCAGGGTGAAGCGCATGTCGGTCGCTACCGGATTGAACCGTTGCGGGCAGAACCGGCATTGAATGAGCAGCAAGCCGCCGCGATGCCTGCGGATTATTTACAGGACGAAATCAGCGCTCGGTTGGGCAGGGGCGCTGTGAAGTTGCGTCTGGTGGTGCAATTGTCGGCGCCTGGGGATGCCATCGAGGACGGTTCGATCCCATGGCCGCGCAGCCACGATGAAGTTGAACTGGGGATTCTGACCCTGGATGCGCTTGTTCCTGCCGCACAGCAACAATCCGCCCAGCAGCGCCTCGACTTCAATCCCGGGCGCTTGACCGACGGCATTGCACCGAGTGACGACCCGATGATTCTGGCGCGCGAACGCATTTACCAGCGGGCGCTGCTCAGGCGGCAGCAGGCATGAGCATTGACGCCGAGATTGGCGTCAGCGTGATTGTGCATGAGGTCAATCCACAGCATCAGGCGTTGTATGAGCAATGGATGAACAAGGCCATCGACGCGCATCGGCAGTTTCCGGGTTACCTGGCGACGGACGTGGTCATGCCTGTTGGCTCGCACCTGCGTTACGCGATCATTTTGCGGTTCGTGAGTAAGGGGCACGTTGTGGCGTGGCTGGAATCCCAGGTTCGTCATGCGTTGTTGCGCGAGTCCTTGCCTTGGTTGCGGCAGGATTATCACCGTACTGACGATGATTCGAAATTCTGGTTTGAACCAGTGCAAGGTCGGGTGACTGTTGCGCGATGGAAGCAATGGGTGCTGTCGTGGTTGATCGTTTTGCCGTTGACGGTGTTCTTGCCGTGGGGGTTGGCGATGCTGCTTGAACTGGCTGATCTGCGATGGCCGGTCTGGGTATTCAAGGTAACGGTTGCAGGGTTGGTGTCGTTCAACATGGTGTATTGGTTGATGCCGTTGACGACGCGGTTGATGGCGCGGTGGTTGTTGAAGTGACGACCGAGTGAGGGTTGCCCGCAGCCCGTTTAAACAAAAAATCAGACACGTTTAAATGAAGCTTGCTGTTACCGCATGGAGGCTACAACGCCTTGCGCCACTCCCTACACGTAAGACAGAATCCGCCGGCTTGTGCGTCTGGGGCATGGGTTTTATCGTTCCTGGGTCACTGAAAAACAGTGATCGGGTTTGGTAGCCCGGTATGTCCAGGCGCATAGCACCACCTTTTGCAGAGGTCGTTTTTATCTCTGTTTTTATGGTGGCCATGCGCAGGGCTCCTTCGGGGGCGCCGGGTTCCTGGACCGGTCTACCAACCTGTGTATGGCCGCCACCCTACGTTTGGTAGCGAAGGGTGATGGCTCCTCATTAGTTATCCAGGAGTTCCATCTATGATCAAACCAACGCCAAACCCACCGGAGACCGATCCGGCATCCCCCTACGAATCCCTCGATTCAAAAAAACTCCACGAAGCCGCCGAGCGCGCCCTCGACCACTACCTCAACCCGGGGGCCCACATTATGGCAAGCCCCCACGAACCCGAACCCATGTTCCTCGCCAACCCCAAGTACGACACCGAATCCCTGCTGGCCAACGCCAGCGAATCACTGGGCTCGGCCACCACCATGCTCAGCAACTTCGCCGCGTTACTGGATAACTCACACCGCAAGACCCTGCTGGGGATCACGCAAGTGGTCATGTTGGGAGAATTGGCCGTGAACCAGGCGCTGGATAACGTCGAGCCGAAGGCGTAAATCACCATCCCCTGTGGCGAGGGGGCTATGTGGCTAGGGGGCTTGCCCCCGTTGGGTTGCGTAGCAGCCCCAAAATCTCGGCACCTATTGAAGATTTTTGGGAGCGCTCCGCACTCCAACGGGGGCNNTGTTATCGCCGCTGCCCCCTGTAGGAGTGAGCCTGCTCGCGATGGCGGTGGANCGTGAAACCTTAACTGGTGTCCAGAATTACTTGACCAGTTCAAGCCCGCTCCCACAGTGGATTTTTGTCTTACTCAGATTTTGAGTTCGCTGGAGATCACCTGTAGGAGTGAGCCTGCTCGCGATGGCGGCGGATCAGTCGACATCCATGTTGAATGAACAATTGCTATCGCGAGCAAGCTCGCTCCCACAGTGGATGGGTGTCATCCCCGGTTTTTTTGATCGCCACTAAACCCTGTGAGAGTGAGCTTGCTCGCGATGACGGTCGCACATTTAACAGATGAGGTGGCAGGTAGATCG